>NZ_JHYO01000032.1 GCF_000688235.1 Terasakiella pusilla DSM 6293
TCAGTTTTCCCATGTCTTTTCTCCTTATCCATGGATTTGAATAAGCCAGAAAAACTAACATTTCGTGTGGATCACTTTTTGGGGGCTACGCCACTACCAAGAGCAAACTCAATACAAAAACACCTTAAAGATTTACCAATTACCAAAAAATGGTTAGATTTACACGCTGAAACGGCAGAAAGCTATCGGCTCTTCCGCTTGCAATTGGCATATCAAGCGGCCCTAAGGGGGCGCGAAAAAGTGAAACGGTGGCGTTTGTTAAGGATTGCAAACATTCGAAAAGAACTAATTACACCAAAGATAGAAAAGAAAATTCAAGAACTGATATATAAAGGAAATAATGAAAATTTATGAGCGAACTGGATGAAATTGGCATCCGCGGGATCCCGAAGGGCTCAAAACTCATGCTCCTCGGTGATTGGTATAGAAGGCCTGGTAATAATTGGCGCGTTGTCTGTTATTTCTATAGTAAACACCTAGGGTATTTCCGAAAGGCATTGCCAATTGACCTATTGCCAACCCTAATACTTGGAAATCTGTTCCCCAGAACCATATCGGAGAATGAAGCAAAAGGGTGGACCGGAATACTTAAGCTTCCAAATCAATCAAAATGGCAAAAACTTCATTACAGCAACCTACCAGATTCACTCCAACGAGCTGCCGATTTTTCTGAACAATTTGACAATGGCTTTATATATCGTCTGGAAGAAGGGAACAGAATCTATTGGATACCCCTTAGCGAACTTGCCCGAATGTTGTTTTTCCAATCCTCTGAGGTAACACGCGCTGCAGTATACCATGGCAACATTTGGCAATTAGGTAAGGCTATAGATGAGGACTGGACTGGTGAAATTAAATTATCATCTGCCATCCCCGTTCGGTATTTAAACAGCCTTCAGTTCAGGAAATTTTTCACATGGCTATTTTTTATTCCTGAAGCTGAACAGAGTTTTTCCTCAATTTTCACTCAATTGAACCGCAGTAGAATAGATATTGATGGAGCAGAAAGATGGTCATTCGATTTCTCTCCACCAAACTTAAATAACTGTGAGATTTCTTATGCAGGGTTCACAGGTAAAGAGCTCGAAAAACACCATGTCTTCATAAGAGAGATTAGATCAATTTCTGGCATCACTTCGCCAGATTTGAATACAATTTATTTCTCACATCCGGATGATGACATTATTTTACAGAATGAAGAAGAAGATATAGAAAGCAATAAAAATAAAAAACAGCCTCAGGATCTAAACGTTGATATTAAAGAAATCCTGCCTGACCTTAGACCAAACCCTCGCAAAAAAAGATTTTTGTTAAAAATTGGAAATAGCGGATTAAACTTTGACGTTGAGCCAGACTTAAAAAGAAGCCCAAGACATTTAAGAGGTTTGCCTGCCGGAACTAAACCCGAATTGGATGAGATTGAAGAACAACCTGTCGAAGAACAAGCGAGCTTAAATGAGGTGAGTGAAACTGGGAAAATACCAAGAGCAGACATTGACAATCTAGACCCTCCGGATTTGATTGACGCTCCTGAGAAGCTAGCATTCTTTCAAGATATGCTTCAAAAACTTGAAAAAGATTATGGATGGCATATCAATATGCAGCTAGGTGATGTCCCCAAAATGAGTTGTCGTAGTTTGCATTTGATCAACGGTCACCCAAGACAATATTGCCATGGCATAATTCAACGTGATGAGACTACAACGGTCCAAGTGCTTGAAATAGAATTAACGACTAAAGAAAGCCTTTCCACACTTTTCTTTCGCGAGGATGATAAAAATTCAACCTATCTAGAAATTCTTGATGAGCTTATGAGCCGTTATCAGGATGAAGGACTTAACGCAATGAGTTGGAAACGAAAGTTCAACTCAGAAAGCACACAGGTTTCCACTTATCTCGGTCATCCGGACAATAAAATCAAAAACGAAGATGACGCCCTAAATTCTTGGACGGCAAGAGCTGCAGGAAAGATCCTAAACATATAGAATTATTGCAAATACAAAACAAAAATCGCCACAATGATAAGCGCTACTGCGACCCTCTTTGACAGATTGACCCATCATGTACATATCCTTGAAATAAACGGTGGAAACTAACGCCTGCCCCAAATCCGATCACAAAAACAGACCAGATCATCGGCGAAAGAAGAGAGCCAAGGCAAAGGGCATCAGAAAGATAGCCTCTGAGCTTGATGTGGGCGTAGGAACAGTCCAGAGGGTTGTGAAAGGACTGGAAATAGCCTAAACCCCCATCTCTTTATAAAATTTAGATGCGCCTCTGTGTGGGGGCGCATCTGTTTTTTGTGCATTTCATTGTTGATTTTGCGCATATTTATATATTGATAATGCATATTTTATGTATATATTGCATTAAATGCATTGCGCATTGCATTAGGGAGACATTATGGAACATTTTGCAGTTATTCAATCGCTTTGCCGGATAGGTTTGGCGGGTAATAACGACAAGTTCAGAAAACAAGTGGAACGACTGCGAGATAGGCTGACTAAAGGCGGTGATGAAAAACAGGCTATCACGCTAGAAAAATTATTAAATTCAGCAGAGAAAGAAGCAGAGCTGGTTCCAAGCAAGGTAGAACTGTCGAAGGCGAAGAGAAAGAAGGAGAAGTTGTCTAGTGTGACAATCCCTCCGCATGACCGGGAAACGAGCGCGGCATTAGCAGACATAATTATGGAACCCACTCCACAGTCGGGGCCACCAGTTCTTCATGGTGCAATACATAATGCAGTGGAGACTATGATTAATGAATGGCAAAAGACTGACGAGCTTGTAAAATTAGGTTTGGCTCCTTCAACATCGTGTTTGATTTTTGGACCTCCAGGTACAGGGAAAACATTATCGGCATATCATATTGCTGAAAAACTTGGTTTGCCTTTGGTAGTCGCGAGAATTGATGGATTGATCAGTTCATTTTTGGGTACTACTGCAAGAAATCTTGCAAATATTTTTGAGTTCGCAAACAGGTATGACTGTGTCCTTCTGTTGGATGAATTCGATGCAATTGCGAAATTACGAGATGACCCACATGAAGTTGGAGAAATCAAACGTGTAGTGAATACTCTTCTTCAAAACTTAGATGCAAGGGCAGAGCATGGGCTCACTATTGCAATTACAAATCATCCCGAATTACTCGACACTGCGGTCTGGAGAAGATTTGAGACCCGATTGGAATTACCTCCTCCTCATATTTCTGAAAGGCAAACACTTGTAGAGCAGTTCTTGTCGCCTGTAGAAGCCTCAGATGTCTTTAAGAAGTTTATGATTTGGCTAAGTGATGGTTTTTCAGGAGCTGACATTAAAACAATGTCGGATGCTGTGAAAAGGCATGTGGCGTTAAGTGATGGTGATAATTCACCCAAAGTTCTATGGTCTGCAATAGAGGCATTTTCAACAAGAAATGCCGGTTTAGATTGTGGCAAACGTACAAACGTGCTCTTATTAGATAGAAGTGTGGTTGCTAATAATCTCATAAATAGTGAAGACGTGAAATTTACACAGAAGGAAATTGGCGAACTTCTTCAAAAAGATCAAGGTACAATTAGCCGTTGGGTGTCAGGAAGTAAGTAACAGGGGAAATGTGAATGCAGAATAATCCGGTTCAAATTGTATTGAATAGCAAAGACTATGTAGTCGTTCCTCCACTTCGAACTGGCGGTTCAAAGAAGGATTTTTTTGCAAATCACGATGAAGAGTTCAAACTTCATAAATCTAAAATATTGTCTCAATTGAGCAATGTATATACAACCCTTAAGCAATCCAAGTATGGTTCTGCAACGATTGTAAGAGCAAAGCTTAGAGAAGAAGCTTTGGCTAAATCTCATCGCCCAACTAAAGCTCTTTTTAAAATTGCTGAATACCCGTGTGTTGGTGCTGCTGGTTTAGGAGAGCTCTTCTATCTGGTCACTTCATCAACTGTGGGAAGGTTGGCAAATGAGGTGGATAAGGCTGAAGAATATACGAATGAAATTGAGCCTAAAAAATTTAAACCTTCAAGTCAAAAATCTGATGTAGGAAGCCTGCTGTCTATTGATGAATTAACTGAGAGCGACAAAAGAAGTTTCAGTGTAGATATGGCTTTGTCTTGGTTGGCTGACAAGAGGTGTGTCGGTGGTTATTTTATCGAACTTCACACTGTACCGAAAATTGAAAAACAAAGTGTAAAAAATGAATTGGGTAGTTTGGTTCAAAGTCTTTTTGAGCTCTTTGAACAACTGCCTGTGGGGGCTATTGGCAGAACGTTGAAGCCTTTTGGCTCTTCTTTGATTATCGATGCTCGACTTATTAAGGGTACTCATTCAGGGTATTTGATTGGTGGTAAGAGGGGGGATGAGGAACGTGCGTTAAAGGTTTTTGAAGAAGAAATGGATTTCACTCCAAAGCATCATGTTCTTTTTCTTAAAAGTTTAGCTGCACACCCGCTGGTAAAGCGTATACTTTTACCTCCTCATATAATCAAATCTGAAGGTGCATCAGGCTCGCCCCAAGCTGCAACCTTCCCGGCATTGTCTGTGCCAGACCCCGCTTTTGACTATCCTCTCGTTGGTGTAATTGATGATGGTGTGTCTGACCAATTGGAAGAATGGGTAATCGAACGTCATGATTTCTTAGAGGAAGAAGCATACGAAAGGTCACATGGTACTTTCATCGCAGGGTTACTAACTGATGGACAAAATTTAAATGGGAATGGGACGTGTCCAGAAGCTGATGGATGTTATATTTATGATATCCCTTTGTTCCCAGAAGAGAATTTCAACGATTATTACCCTACCCACTTTGATGGTTTCATTGATGAAATTGAAGCTGCTGTTGAAGAGGCAAAGATTCAGCACGGCGTCAGGGTATTCAATTTGAGTATTAATGTTACCGCACCTGTAGAGAGCCATCAATATAGCCCTTTCGCGGCAAGATTGGATGAAATTGCAGATAGGCATGATATTATTATTGTTAATTCTGTAGGGAATTTACCAGGCGACCAAGCAAGGGCTCCGTGGCCCAAAAAGATTAAAGATATCTTGACGTATTTTGCAGAAAGAACAGAGCCTGATACAATTAACCAACCATCTGAAAGTGCAAGGGCGATATCGGTAGGTGCGATAAACCCTGATGGTTGCGGCCCTCATAGACATGGAACACCTACAACATATACACGTAGAGGACCGGGTTTAAAGGTTGGGCAGAAACCTGACCTCGCACATTATGGTGGAAGTGAAGGGTACGGTCCTGATGGTTTGTCAGGGTTAAAATCTATTCACGTTGATGGGGCTATGTATGAAAGCGCAGGTACGAGTTTTTCTACCCCATTAGTTGCGAAGACTTTAGCAACACTTGATTTGCTAACCAATCAAAAACAATCTGCGCAAACTCTTCGGGCATTGATGGTGCATAATTCATATTGGCCTGAAAGTATATCAAGTCCAAGAATTAGAGAGCTAGCTCGTCAGTTTGTGGGGTTTGGCATGCCAATGCCTGCAAACCAAATGCTTCGAACGGACGATTTCGCCATATCGCTCGTATTTGAGGGGAAGTTAATCCAGAGCGGAACCCGTAGACGTATTCTTAGCTTTCCTTTTTCTTGGCCTCAAAGCTTGGTCGATGCTGCAACAGGTGCCTGTCACGGGAAAGCTCGCATTACTTTAGTTTATCATGCTCCTTTGGATAAGCAATTTGGTGCTGAGTTTGTACGTATAAACGTAGATTCTCGATTACGACAGAGAACTGGTGGAACACTTAAGGATGGTTCCCCTTCTTATGCGACACGATCTCAGCAAGTATTTTTACCAAAGACATCAGGTCAGCCTGCGTATGAAAAGGACTTGATCAAACATGGCTTAAAATGGTGGCCAGTGAAAAGGTATGACTATAACACGCCAGAGGATGGAGCCGGGGAAAGCTCTGAGTGGTTGATAGAGGTTGAAAGCACATTACGTGCCGAAGCTGATTTCCCAACTGGAGGACTGTCGTTTTCATTGGTTTTGACCTTGGAAGATGCAGATAAAACCAAGCCTATTTTTCAAGAAATGCGCCGTACCTTGCAGGCGGGTAATGTGAAAATGGCAGACATCGATGTTAGGTCTCAAATCCGTACTTAATATCAATCTAATTTTTGTCGAGGCTTGTATTTCGGAGGCACCCCAAATAACCCCTTCTTGTGCCAAGTTACAAGATCAAACCCCGTAGCTTTTCCAAGTTCCTCCCCTAGAGGAGAATCCTTGTGGCGGTCCAGATGCGAGTCAATAATGCTAAAGAGAATTAACTGCTTGTCTTCGCCTTCAACATTATTGGCAATTTTAACTATGCGTTCGAAAATACTCTCACCAAATGAGAAAGCCCGATTGTATATAGTGTCATACGGGGCAACCGCATCAAGTAACCTTGCATGACTTTGCGCCATTGCCTTGAGTTTTTCAGTTTCAGTGGCAATAGTAGTGTTGTAAAGGATCAGAATTGCAATTGAGACAATCCCTAGACCTGTCGCCAACAAAGTTACAAATAGTTTCCATGGGAAGGATTTTGACATTATTAATTCAATACTTGTCCATTGAAGGTTTTGTATCAAAACTGTAGATCGTAACGTCTCTAAGAGCAATCAGATTATTGTAGCTCTAGCTGTCAATCATCTCAGATGGCTGCTATTGGCTGAGGCTGTTGAAAAACTCTGAAACACGTTAATTAACAAAAAATACTTGCCCACTGAGCCATGTAATGCATTCTAAATACGAAGGGGCTAATCAAAACTGACGAAACATCGTCCAGGAGCCGCAAATAGCGGCATATGCACCAAATAAAACAATTGGCCCGTTGCAAAATTAAAATAGCGAAAATTTCACGCTATCCACTGAACGAGTTTTTCAACAGCCTCAGCTATGGGGAGAATTAAGAACCACGGATATTCAGGGCGAATACATTTCTGTTGTCGAGGGTAGAGCGGACAAGCGTCTAAAGCGGGTCTATTGGACCGTTGTTGACCCAAAGCAACCTTTAGAGATTTCATTTAATAAATACAAACTTAATAAGCAAAGGTGTCACAAAAACGATGACGAAGAGGCGTAAGGCGTGGTGAGTGGTAACGAAGGCAGGGTCGATACCCATGGATAGCTACATCTGTGATCTTTTGCCTCAATCAATGAGTCCTGATCTTAGAATACCTTTGACCCCATCAAGATCCATCATTAATATTGTATGAACTTACCGTGAGTAAGAAAGTGTATTTAATTTTCTATTATTTCTCAGTGAGTTACACAATTTGTATACTCTTTGTTGAGAAAGGCCTTTTCACGTTAGACAGAGATTAAAATGAAAAGAATCACACCTGTTATTTTGTCTGGCGGATCAGGAACGCGACTGTGGCCACTGTCTCGTCAAGATTATCCAAAACAATTTTTGTCCTTGTTCAACAAGAATAGTCTTATTGAACAAACCATTCAGCGCATCCAAGGTCCGGATTACGAACCGGGCCTCATTATATGTAATGAAGAACATCGTTTCATGGTCGCAGAGAGTTGTCGGAAACAATCTTATCAGCCTGAAAAAATTATTCTCGAACCTGAGGGTCGTAATACTGCTCCTGCTCTGACAATTGCGGCTTTATATGCTCTCTCTCATGACCCCGACAGCCTTCTTCTGGTTTTACCTTCTGATCATTTCATTGAACCAAATGATGCATTTCATGATGTTATTGCACAAGCTCGTGATGCTGCTTGTGCCGACAAGCTTGTCTCGTTTGGCATTACGCCGACTCAGGCATACACAGGGTATGGCTACATTGAAAAAGGGGAAGTTTTAGAAAATACAGAAAGCGCATTTCATCTTAAGACATTCATTGAAAAACCCGACCAGAACACGGCAAAACAACTGGTTAAAAAGGGGTTCTTGTGGAATAGCGGCATGTTTATGTTTAAAGCACAGGTGTTGATTGATGAAATGGAAGTCCATCAACCAACAGTTACTGTAAACTGCCGGGAGGCTTTTGATAAAGCCAGCTTTGATATTGATTTTATGCGTATTGGAAAAGAATCTTTTAGATCCTGCTCCCATGTATCAATCGATTACGCTGTTATGGAAAAGACGGATAAAGCGTGCGTTGTCAGTTTTAAAGGTGACTGGCAAGATTTAGGCTCGTTTGACACGCTAACGGAGATCGCATGTAAACAAGGCCATAAAAACGCCATCACGGGTGATGTCATTGCGCGCGATTGTCAAAACTCTTTTATCTGGTCTGACAATCAACTAGTCACAACTCTTGGACTTGAAAGCATGATTGTGGTTTCTACGTCTGATGCCATACTTGTCTGCCCACGTGATAAATCTCAGAATATTCCCCTTCTTTTAGAGGAAGTAAAACAGCAAAACCGTTCACAAGCTGTGGAGAGTGCACAGAGCTATCGCTTTTGGGGGCACTATAAAGTTCTGGAAAAGGGGGGCAATTTCCTCGTAAAGAAAATTGTCGTATCATCGGGTGCTAAGCTAAGTTTACAACGTCACCGTCATCGTGCAGAACATTGGATTATTGTAAAAGGTGTAGGGCATGTCACCAAAGGCGATGAAACATTTATTGTGCGTGAAAACGAATCTCTTTTTATTCCGCCTAACACTGTGCATCGTTTAGAAAATAGAATGGAATCAGATCTTTACCTTATAGAGGTTCAAACCGGTGATTATATTGGTGAAGACGATATTGAACGTATAGACGATGCCTATGCTCGTGAGATCGTGGGTACTTAATCAATCAATCTGCAGTTTTTGAGGAATAGTGAATTTATGATTAGACACAAAACAGAAAACCTTATCCCACAATTGCAAACTGGAAGGGTTTTTAATTTGGGGAAAATAAACTTATAAAACAAGAGTATAAGAAAAAAGGAAGTCTTGACCTCGTTTAACAGATCGGTAACTCTACAGTTTAAGTCCCAATATTAAAGACCTTATGTAAAATGGCGCTGCAAATAAAAAACAATAACAATATCAAGCAAACAAAAGAAGACCTTGCTATAGTGGGGATAGGGTGTCGTTATCCGGGAGATGCAAATTCTCCTGAAGAATTATGGTTTTTGCTTGCAAGAGGTAAGGATGGTTTTAAGCCTATTCCAAAATCAAGGTGGAATAGCGAGCGTTTTAGCGATACGAGCAAAGAAATTAAGGCTAAAATGTATACTCAGGAAGCAGCCTTTCTTGATGACAGTTTTGTGTTTGAATTTGACGCTGAATTTTTTAATTTCCCCGCAAGAGAAGCTGATTTTGTTGATCCGCAACAACGCATGCTCCATGAAATTACATGGGAATGTCTTGAAGATGCACAAATCCCGCCTCAAAAATTATCGGGGCAAAACATAGGTGTTTATGTCGGTGCCTTCACCACCGATAGCCAAATGCTGCGTAATCAGTTTGCGAACCTAAGCCAAATAAATCAATTCAGTGCGACGAGCTCAACCTATACGATGCTGTCAAATCGATTGTCGTATTTCTATAATTTAAAAGGCCCTTCTTTAACGATTGATACCGCCTGTTCGGCTTCAATGGTTGCACTTAATTATGCCTGTCAGGATTTATGGGCGCACAATACGGATGGTGCGCTTATTGCCGGTGTCAATTCACTTTTATTGCCCGTGAACAGCTGCGTTATGAGCGCAGGTGGCTTTCTGTCACCTCATAGTCGCTCAAAAGCCTTTGATGCCACAGCTGATGGCTATGCTCGTGGCGAAGGGGCAGGCGCTATATTTGTTAAACGACTGAGTGATGCCATAAAGGATAAAGACAGTATCTATGCCGTTATAAAAGGAATATCGGTTAATCAAGATGGTAAAACAACGGGCATTGCAGCCCCCAATGGACAAGCCCAACAAACACTCATTGAGAAAGTGATCAAAGACTCACACTTAAATACAGAGGATGTAGTTTTTGTCGAAGCCCATGGGACGGGAACAGCGCTGGGTGATCCAACCGAAGTCTCTGCATTGGCAGGCGCCCTTGGCCCTCGACAGGATGAAGCAAAACGATATATTTCTTCGATCAAAGGAAATATCGGTCATCAGGAAGGCGGGGCGGGCATCGCAGGTATTATTAAAGCTGCATTGGTGTTGAAGAAGAAACAAGTTCCGCCGCAGTCGAACTTTAACCGTTTAAACCCTGCACTCGATATGAAAGGCGGGAGTTTTGAAGTCACGACCCGATGTGCACCTCTTCCCGATGCGCAGGGGCAGGCTCTTGCTTGCATCAACGCGTTTGGTTACGGCGGGACAAACGGACATGCTGTTTTAGCTGAATATAACGATACGGTCTCCGATCAAGGCACTGACGACAATGACAATATTCCTTCGCTGGTTTGCCTATCGGCCAATGACCGTGAGAGTTTGTTGAACAAAGCGGCAGAGCTTTCTTTATTCCTAGAAGAAAATCCTGAAATCAGTCTTTCCCAATTTAGTCATATGCTTCTTGATACCAGAGAGACACTGGATCAGCGCATGGCTTTTGTTGCCCCGTCGCGCCAAGAGGCGTTAAGCATTTTAAAAACCTTTAGCGAAGGGGGAGAGCCTTCACAGCTGATTGAAGAAGGCTTTGTCGGGAAGGCTGAAAAAGGGTGCGTGTTTATCTACACAGGCATGGGTCCCCAATGGTGGGCCATGGGGCGGATGCTTTATGAAACAATGCCCGTGTTCAAAAAAGCAGTCCACAATGCTGATGATGCTTTTGTGCGACATAGCGGTTGGTCCATTCTTGAGGAAATGCTTAAACCAGAAGCCGATAGCCTTATTCATAAAAACGAGATCGCACAACCAGCCAATTTCATTTTACAGCATGGATTAAGTGAACTTTTATCTTCATGGGGGTTAAATCCGGCGGCAATCATCGGTCATAGTGTGGGCGAGATCAATGCCTGTTTAAGAAGTGGTGCGATTACGCTGGATGAGGCTGCTAAGCTGGCCTTCCATCGAAGTCGGCTGCAACAGACCAAAGCCGGACAAGGCCGGATGATGGCAACCGGACTTGATCTGGAAATGGCTCAACAGATCGCTTCTCTTTATGAAAATCATGTCTCTATTGGCGCTATAAACAGTCCTCATTCTGTTGCGCTTGCCGGGGATATTGAAAGTCTGGAAAGCATTGCTGAAGAACTTAAAGAGAATGGCATCTTCGGCAAGTTAATCTATGGGGAGATTGCTTATCATAGTCATCAAATGGATGGCTTAGAAAAAGAACTTCTGTCGGCACTTGAAGGATTGCAACCCGTTAAACCTGCGCTGCCACTCTTTTCCACGGTGACAGGAAAAGCGGTGAGCAGTGAAATCCATGTTGAAAAATACTGGTGGCAAAATGTCAGGCAGCCTGTGTTATTTGATAAAGCGTTGAGAGCTGCCTTGAAAGAAGGGTATCGCCATTTCATTGAAATTGGCCCCAACCCTGTTTTGTCAGGGGCCATTCAACAAGTTGGTGCCGATTTTGGAACAAAAGATTTATGTGTTGTTTCAAGCCTTGTGCGTCAACAAGATGAACACCAATCTCTATTGCAATCTTTAGCAAGGTTCTGGTGCAATGGCATATCCATTGAAACCACAAGACAAAGCCCGCAACACCATAAACTTCCCCTTTATTCATGGAAACGCCAGTATCATTGGAATGAAAGTAAGATTTCAAAAGAATTCAGGGCGGGCCGTGTTAGCCATCCTTTATGCGGGAACCTCCAATTCAGTCCGGAACCTGTGTGGGAGCGCGAACTATCAATGCGAACCCTTGGTATTCTGGCAGATCATAAAATCCAGCAAAAGTCTGTTTTTCCTGCTGCAGGCTATGTTGAAGCCTTTTTGCAGGCGATCAAAGATAAAGTCGATATGGATCATGTGACCATAGGCAGCATCAGCTTTGAAAAAATGCTGAACCTTCCTGCAGAAGGGACACTTCAGGTCAGGATTGAGCAAGAGGGCAACACGCTCATTTTTTATGCTCGAACTTATGAGGCAGACGGAAATTGGTCACGCTATGCGACTGCAACGGTCCTGTCAAAACCTCTTCATGCCGCCTCTGTGCAAATGGAAAAATATATTTCCGAGGCAGAAAAAGAACAGATTGCGGGAACGGAACTCTATCCTTTGTTGGCTGAGGCAGGTCTTCATTATGATGAAGCTTTTCAAGTGATTGAAAGCGCCTATAAAGCAGAAGGTTTTGTGGAAGCTGTACTTCGTAGCCCCGAAAAAGACCTTTGTCTTGAAAATGTTCATGTTCAACCATCCTTATTAGATGGAGTGTTACAGCTTCTCGCGCTGTTCGCACCGGATAAAAAAAACACCGCTCTGCCAGTTTCAATTGATCGGATCAGTTTTTTTCAACATAAAATCGGATCTGAAATTTATGCTTATGCGAAAGAAACAAGCTGTTCTGAATTTTTCATTCAGGCTGACATTCTGATTTGTGACAGGAACCGTGTCCCCCTTGCCTTTTTAAAAGGCGTAAAAGCGCAAAAAATTGCAGGGGTCAAAGGCAAAATAGTTGAACATTACCAGATGGTCTGGAATGAAGCAGATAGCTTTATATCAGACAATATTCCAGCAGCGATCAAGCTCGTAGGGGCTGAGACAGAACGCACAAGTAAGGTCGCGTCATTTTTGAAGTTGGTGGATGATAATGCCAGAACAATTCTATGGCTCGCACCCTCTTTAACGGAAAATGAGATCCTCCCCAATATCGAGCAAGGCCTCCAACTGACAGAATTTTGTTCTACGCTGTCACCACAAGAACCTCACAAACTGATTGTATGTACACAAAATGTCTGGGCTGTAAACAATACGGATATATGTAATCCCGCACATGGGGACCTTTGGGGAATTGCACGGACTATTCGCCGCGAATGCCCTCATATAGAAATAGCCTGCCTTGATCTGGATGAGGAAATTCCGGCCAATTTTTCGCAAATTATAACCAGTTTGAACGATGGTGAAGAGGTTGCGATCCGGGATGGGAAAATCTGGCGCCATGTTCTGCAACAAGTAGATCTTAGCAATAACCACATTCAACAAGCCGTTCCCTATAATGATGAACATGGCTTTGAACTTGTCCCGGAACGTCAAGGCGGCCTTGATGGGTTGAATTACCATATGCAGGTTCGTCGTGTTCCTGTTGGGGATGAAGTTGAAGTCAAGATTGACAGTGTGGCGCTTAATTTCAAAGATGTCTTAAAAGTATATGGACGCCTAAAGGCACAAACGCTGGAAAATTCTTATTCCGGGGATAGCTTGGGTTTAGAAGCGCATGGGGTCATTACCCGTACAGGTAAAGAGGCTTCCTGGTCCATTGGTGAAGAAGTTATCATTAGTCCCAAGGATGGTGCCTTTAAGCGCTATACAACTTTCTCCCCTGATGATGCCATTATTTTAAAAGTCTCCCATCTCCCCATTAGTGCGCGCGAACGTTCGACCATCATAATTGCTTTTGCAACTGCCCATTACTGTTTGAAAGATGCTGCGCGCCTTCGAAAAGGCGAAAAAGTGCTTATTCATTCTGCCAGTGGCGGGGTGGGCCATGCCGCCATTCAGGTTGCGCGTTTTTTAGGGGCTGAAATTTACGCGACTGCCGGCAGTGAGGAAAAAGTCCAGCACCTTAAAACACTGGGTATTGATAAAGTCTTCAATTCACGCACCCTTGATTTTGAACAACAAATCATGGATGCCACAAATGGGGAAGGCATTGATGTTGTTTTAAACTTCCTGCCCGGTGAGCTACTTCATGCCAGCATTCGACTGCTTGCGCCATTTGGCCGCCATATCGAGATTGGCAAAGCTGATATCGGTGCCAATCAGCCTATGCCGTTAGGTGAATTTGAACGCAATCTTTCTTTCATTGCCTTTGATTTTGATAATATCATCAAGGTCAAAAAATCCTTAGCCTATGAAATCATGAATGAGGTGATCGACCAGATTGTCCAAAAAGTTTATCGGCCCGATGGTATAGAAGTTTTCAGCGCGAACGACATTAAAGATGTGTTCAGGGAACTGGCAGGTGGTCATCATATCGGCAAGCGTGTTATTGATATGACAGACACGCCTTTAACCGTTAATCCTCCGATTGCCTATAAAAAACAACTCTTAAAACAAGCGACGTATCTTGTGACAGGCGCTTTTGGCGGGCTAGGCTTTAAACTTGTCGATTGGCTCATTAGCGCTGGGGCGGGTGCGGTCATTATGTGCGGACGCACGATCCGTGATGGCGAAGCTCTTGAGGCCCTGCGCCTGAAAGCGAAAGAAAAAGGCTGCCAGTTGATTGAAAAAGCCTGTGACATTGGCAATGAACAGGTAGTTCAGGACCTGATGGACGAACACTGGCCGTTTGCCTTGCGGGGAATTTTCCATGCGGCTGCGGTTCTGGCTGATGCCCCCCTTGAACAACAGAATGAAGAAACTTTCCAAACGTCTTATCATGCCAAAGCAATGGGGGCTTATTATCTACATAAATATAGCCTGACACAGGATCTTGATTTTTATGTGATGTTTTCATCAATTAGCGCAACCCTTGGCAATCCCTCTCAAGCAAATTATGCGGGCGCCAATAGCTATCTTGATGCCTTGGCCACTTATCGTCGACAACAAGGCTTAGCAGGCAGCAGCATTGCGCTTGGGGCATTAGATGATGTTGGTATGGTTGCATCCAATCAAGGAATTGAACGCATTTTAAGTGCGCGCGGCATTCATCCAATTCAGATCAACAAAGCCCTGTCGGCCATTGAAAACCTTTTACAATTTGCATCTTCAAATATTGGTATTTTTGATGTCGATTGGAAAAAATGGAACAAAAATGCCACGATATCTTCCCGGGAACCTGCCTTTATCCTTGTCAGTTCGGATGAGGATATTGATGAAAATATGCCGATTTTGGAACAAATTCGTACGCTTGCCAAGCCAGAGGCAACTGAATTGATCAATAGGTTCCTGATTGCGGAATTATCAAAAGTCTTAAGGCGCTCGGTCGATAAATTCAGAACAGATCAGACCCTTTCTGATGCGGGGCTGGACTCCCTTATGGTGGTTGAACTTCAAATCGCACTTGATGCGGGTTTTCCTTCCATTCTCCCCCCTGACATGGTTGACATGCAACAAAGCATTGAAAGCCTGTCAGAAACCATTTTCAATGCCGTCCAAGAAAAAGGCGCAGCCGTGACGGATGATACAGACGAACTTGATAATTTAAGTGATGAAGATGTGGACGCCATGTTGGAAACGCTCTTAAATGAAAACGCTGAAAACGACCAAACGGTTTAAATATGGACACCTCAGAAAAACGCAAACTTCTTGCTAAATTGCTTGCCAAGAAAAATAAAATAAGCGTCACAGAGAAATCGGATGTGGTGGATGGATCTGTGGCATCCTCACGCAATATGAGCCTTAAAGAAGGCATTGCCGATCTGAAAAAGTCCTTCGCCAAGTTAAAGTTAATTCGTCAGGAAAGCCCGATTTACAGGTCTTTTGAAGGCATGATGAAGCCTATCCTGTTGCGTGAAGGACAAGAAGTTATCAATTTTTCCGGTTATGACTATTTGGGGTTTGCCAGTGATCAACGTGTCCAAGATGCTGCGATTGAGGCCATCAAGACCATGGGCACGTCTGTAAGTGCAAGTCGCATTGCTTCCGGTCAAAGACCCCTTCATAGCGAGCTTGAAAAAGAAATTGCGGATCTTTTTGGCGTTGAAGATGCCCTTGTGATGGTGGGCGGTTATTCGACTAACCAAACCGTAATCAGTCATATTGTTGGTAAAGATGACCTTATTATCCATGATGCCCTGATGCATCGAAGTGCTATTGACGGGGCCATGTGTTCGGGGGCAAAAAGATTGGCTTTTCCCCATAACGATCTGGGCGTTCTTGAAAATATACTGATAGAAAACAGAAAAGATTTTCGCCAATGCCTGATCCTGATTGAAGGCATTTATTCGGTTGATGGTGATTTGCCTGATCTGGCCCGGATTATCGAGCTTAAAAAACGCCATGATTGCTTCTTGTTTGTTGATGAGGCTCATTCTTTAGGGGTTTTAGGTGTAACGGGCAAAGGAATAGGTGAACACGCAGGGATTAATCCAAAAGATGTGGATTTCTGGATGGCAACCCTTTCAAAAAGCTTCGCAAGTTGCGGCGGTGCGATTGCCGGTAAGGCAGACGTAATTGAATATTTGCGCTACACCACACCCGGCTTTGTCTATAGCGTTGGCATTACACCTGCCAATGCAGCAGCTGCTCTTAAGTCGATTCAGCTTTTGAAAGATGAACCACAAAGGGCTACCAAGGTAAAAGAAAATGGGCGATATTTTTATGATCGCTTGGTTCAGAACGGGTTAAATACAGGCCTGTCTGAAGGATATAATATTGTCCCTGTTGTTGTCGGCAATTCACTGAAAACGATCAAATTGTCTAATGCACTTTTGGACAATGATATAAATACACAAGCTTTTTTCTATCCTGCTGTGGCAGAGAATGAAGCTCGCTTAAGGTTTTTTGTAACGGCTGAACACACAAAAGAACAGCTATCGCAAAGTGCCGACATCATTGCAAAGCTTTATAAAAAGCTGTTTTAAATCAAGGATAACAACTGTGATTAACAATGAAAAAACAACCACACCCATTAAAGTCGCCATCGCAGGGGTTGGCAATTGTGCGAGTTCATTGGTGCAGGGGGTTTCCTATTATGGTGCCAGCCTTGAGGCCAGCTATGATGGTATTATGCTTGAAAATATAGGGACATACAGGCCACAGGACATAACCTTTGTTGCGGCTTTTGATATAGATGTTCGAAAAGTGGGGCGACCTATAGCTGAAGCCATTTTTGCAGAACCCAACTGTACACGCGTGATCTGTGAAGACGTTCAAGGGGCAGATGCCATGGTGCAAATGGGCCCTGTGCTGGATGGGTTTGCACCTCACATGAATGACTATAATGAAAACGAAGCCTTCCGTGTCGCAAACGCAGAAGCTGTGGATGTTGTGCAGGTTCTAAAAGAGTCTAAGGCCGATGTTCTTGTTTGCTATCTGCCCGTTGGGTCTGAAGAAGCGGTTAAAACATACGCTGATGCTGCTTTAAAAGCGGGTGTTGCCTTTATCAATTGCGTGCCTGTTTTTATTGCCTCTCAAAATGAATGGGCGAACAAGTTTGAAGAACGCGGCATTCCTATTATCGGTGATGATATTAAAAGTCAGCTTGGCGCGACCATTACACATCGGGTACTTGCTAAGCTCTTTTCAAAACGCGGCATTAAAATCAAACGCACCTATCAGTTAAACACCGGCGGTAATACGGACTTTCTGAACATGCTTGCCCAAGATCGTTTGAAATCTAAAAAGAAATCCAAAACCAATTCCGTTCAGTCACAACTTGATACACCTCTTGACGCAGAAAATATTCATATCGGGCCAAGCGATTATGTGCCTTGGCAAAAAGATAACAAAGTCGCCTTTATCAGATTGGAAGGCGAAGGCTTTGGCGGGGCGCCACTTGAACTGGAGATGCGCTTATCTGTACAAGATTCACCGAACAGTGCAGGCGTCGTAATAGATGCTATTCGTTGCGCCAAACTTGCACTGGATCGCAAAATCGGAGGGGCGTTAATAGCCCCAAGTGCGCTTTACATGAAAACACCACCTGTGCAGATTGAAGATTATCAAGCCTTTGATATGCTTGATATCTTCATTAAAGGATAAATAGTCGTTAAACAGCACTTTCAAAACGACTGGGGTCGGGATATGTTTGTTCAAGAAAGTGACGAACATCGTCAACAACCTGTTTTCGTGGGTTGTCCCCGAAGTTATCATTTAAAGTTATAAAGGGTCTTGAGCGTCTTTTAACCAGCATTAGACCTAATTTGTTGAAAAAGCAATTGTTCTCCAAGCCCCAATAATCATTAATCTGGCCTGATTTCTTGGGTGTACATGCATGGGCATGGCCCTCTTTCAGCAAGAAATAACGATATAAAAATTCAGGGGCGACATTACCTGTTGAGCGGAACTTGCTTTTCATTGTCAGCTCAAACGCCGCAGGCCATTGTGCCACCATCTTTGCCCATAATTCCCGGTCTATCAGAAGCGGTGAATGCCTTAGCATCTTGCGCCTTTCGGGCAAATAGGTTTCATCAAGTAAGAAATTGCAATAACTCAACGCCCTGTTCCATGGGGAGTCTTTTTCGGCAAAGCGTCTTTTTTTATCTGGACTTAAGTTTGCTTCAAGCCAAACATTGATTTTATTATCCTGCGTATAAAAAATATCATCCCGGACAGGACGGCCTAACACCATATCGTCTTCAAGGTAAATAAACCTGTTGGGCAGATCGGCAAGTTTATGAAAATGCGATATGATTGAAAAGGAACTGAAAGTTGGCAAGTATTGCGCATCAATAAACTGGTCATGATGCAGAATATTCAGATCATGACAATCAGGTTCGATCCAGTCCGGTATTTGTGGGCGCATGGTGATCAAAGTAACCTTGCTGACCCATGGGGCATATTTTTCAAGCGAACGAAGACTGTATTTGAGGATATCAATATTGTTACGTGTTCTATTGGGGTTTAAATCATGTTTTGTTTCACTGAACTGATTTAAAAGATCTTTATATCCTGCAAAGGTATCATCTACCCACGTGTAAACGACTTCCACGACCTGAATATCCTTCTGCGCTGCAAAATTAACTGTTATTAAGCTAGTGAAATTGCTAACTTAATCAACCCTCATTTCGTTTATTGGTGTTTTTCATATGTCTCCTTATGGGCGTTTTATTATCAGCTTTGATTTGGGCACATCTTCTTTCAAAGCTGCGCTGTATGACCAAAAGGGATCACTCGTCGCCAAAGAAATGCAATCTCTCTCCATTCATTACCCACAAGCGGGCTGGGCAGAACAGGACCCCGAACAATGGTGGGCCTTGGCGCAAACGCTCGTAAAAGCCTTAAAAGCAAAGAACAAGCTTCAGAACGATCAGATTAGTGCACTCGTTTTTACAACACAGATGTGCTCGACAATTGCTATTGACGAAGATGGGACGCCGCTTACCTCTGCGATAAGCTGGCTGGATACACGCAGTGAAGACCTCGTTAAACAAAAAGTTCGTGGAATTTTCAATTTATTTGGTTATGGCCTAAGGGCTGTTCTTGAATGGCTGTATATTTGTCGGGGGGCACCGAACCTTTCGGGTAAAGATCCTTTTTCAAAATATCTTTGGATTAAAGAAAAGCGACCTGATATTTGGATGAAAACCAGATACTGTCTTGATGCCAAGGATTTTTTGCTTTTCAAATGCACCCATCAGGCAAAAACTTCGCCCGATAGTGCTTTTTTTACATGGCTTGTAAATTTCAAAACCCGGAAATGGTCGGATTATCTTATCCGTCGTAATGGTTTTGAGAGAACGAAACTACCCGATATTGTCGAGCCAACAACACTCATTGAAGGCGGGCTTTCTGTTGATGCGGCCAAACATCTTGATTTACAAGCTGGCACATCAGTTGCCATAGGCCTTGGGGATATCACATCAACGGCCCTTGGATCCGGTGCTACATTGAATGGAAAACCCCATTTATATTTTGGGACAAGCAATTGGGCTGCTGCACATATCCCATCCCCGAAAGTCTCCCCTTTTACTTATATCGGTTCCATTTGCTCGGCCTTTTCAAACAGGTCGCTTTTGATTGCGGCGCAGGAGAATGCGGGAAATATTCTTGAAACGATGACGTCATTTTTGACGGACGGTTCCAGTGTGAGGGCTTTTTTCAGCCTTGCAGAACAAAGCTCGCCAGGGGCGAATGGGGTTATGTTTATGCCTTGGTTAAACGGTGAACGCGCTCCTGTTGATGACAGCAATATTCGTGGTGGTTTTCTAAATATTGGGCCGACAACCACAAAAGCTGATATGGCACGCGCTGTTATAGAAGCCATTGTTTATAATCAATTTTGGGCAACAGGATATCTCTTTAAAATGGCAAAGAATAATCAACCAACCGATATCCCCGTTGTCGGTGGTCTGGCCCAAAGTGATCTCTTGATGCAGACCTTGGCAGATGTTTTTCAAACGAGTTTCATTCGTTCTCATAACCCCCAATGGGCGGGTACAAGGGGAGGCTATTGTTGTGCGGCTTCGGCACTGGGCTGGTATTCTGACTTAGATCAGGCCTGTGCTTTGAAAGAGGCGACAACGACCTTTCATCCCAACCACGCACAAGCCGATTGCCATCAAAAGCGTTTTATCCGCTTTAAGAAAGCTTATAAACAGGTCAGGGGATGGTATAAATGACCCTGAAACAGGAAAGAGCGCAAAATCAGTTTCGCCGATTATTTATAAATTCATTTCTCATCGATGTTTCTTACATTGGTGTTTTTGTTTTTGGCATGCTTTCGATCCTTGTGGCACGTCTTGTCTTTAACCTAGACCATTCTGACTGGTACGAAAGAACTGTTCCTACCATCAGCAAAACAGCTGCCTTTGAACCAGCTTCCAGCTATTTCAGCGTGATTATGGGGTTAAGCGGTATTTGTATTCTTGTTTGTTGGACTTACACATATTTTTTCAATCATTTTTGTCTGAAAAGTCTCGGTAAGCCGGCTGTTCCTTTTTACAAATGGAATTACCTCACCTTCTTTTTGGGGCTGGGCCAAGGCATGTCGGTCATTATGATGTCGGCAATCAGTCTGGAAACGAATGAATATCTTCATATTTTGTTTTCTATCGGCACCTTTACTTTTGGGGCCTTGAGTTTTGTTAGTGAAAGCTATTTCTTGGGGCCATGGCGCAAGCTGTGCCAGCAAAGACCGCATGTTTCCTATAAAATCAGGCGTATTTGTGCGCTCGTTGTCAGTGCTTTATCTTTGATGTTATTATATTTTTTCATTTTTCGTAAGAGCGGTCATTTTGCAGATTTTTATACAACGCAAATTTTCTATGTGATGTGTGAACATCTGCTGGCAACGCTGAGCTTTAGCTATAGCCTGATGCTTTTATGGGAAAACCGGGGTCAATTACTCCAAATGAAACGAAAGTTGACTGCCTATGATTGATGGCAATTTTAAATCCTCCATCGATAAAATCTGGAATTTTCTGGCGAAAAGTCTGGTGACAACAGGTGTTTCCGCAAATACCGTCACCTTTTGCGGCTTTCTGTTTATGGTGATTGCCAGCGCGCTTTATCCTTTCTGGAATAACACCGCCGGTTTTGCTTTAGTCATCTTGGTTATTTTTGCTTTCGATTCATTAGATGGGGCCGTTGCGCGCATGAGTGACAGCTGCACATCATTTGGCGGTTATATGGATGCGATTGTAGATCGATATCAGGAAATTGCTGTCTACGCCGCCTTGGCTTATACACATGATTGTTGGGAAGCGGCGTTTTTTGTAATCACAGGCTCGCTCATGGTCAGTTACACGAAAGCCCGAACGGCTGTTGAACGGCCCATTGAAAATGATAACTGGCCCGATCTGATGGAACGTCTTGAGCGTGTCCTTGTTCTTTGTGCAGGCCTCTTTCTGTCTGCCTTTATCACCCTTCCGGAAAGCTGGCCGTTTTCGTATATGACAGGCCTGCTTACTCTGATGGGGGCACTGACATATTTCACGGCCTTTCAAAGATTTTTCAGAGCAAAGAAAATACTGGAAAAGAAGCTTGATGATTAAAGAACTTGCCCTCTTTTATCTAGGCCGTGCAAAAAAATCATGGGGTGTCATCATCGTGATGTCCACCCTTGCATCTCTTGCACATGGCATGTTGTTAGGTGTTGTGAATTATGCGGTTGAAAGTCAGGGGAATGGTGAGGCCTTATGGGGAGAACTGGGCCTGTTTGTTTTACTGTTCCTCATTTATTTAAGTGGTGTTTATTTTTCTATCTACAAAACCACTGAAGCAATCGGCTATATGATGCATGACTTGCGTATCGAGCTCAGTCGTAAATTTTTAAAAGGCAAAATCCAGTATATTGAGCAATATAAAAAGGGTGAAATTTATGCGCATTTCACTGCTGACATTGACCAGCTTGCCAAAACAGCCTTGCGCTTAATCAAAACATTTCAGGCAGCGATTGTTTTAGTTTTTTGCGTTCTCTACATTGCATGGCTGTCTGGTCTTGGGTTTGCCCTTCTTCTATGCGGGTTGCTATGTGGTGTCGCAGCCTACCTTTTTCAGCACAAAAAAGCGCGTATTAGCCAAACTGTCGCGCGCGATGGCGAAGCCCAGTTTTTTGAAACGCTTAACGACGAACTATACGGGCTAAAAGAATTAAAGCTTAATAAAAATAAAAGTGATGATCTGTTTTCAAAACAGTTCGCCATTTCAGAAAAATTCCGTTTTCATTACACAAAGTCAGAATTATTCTTTTTTATTAGCTTTCTGGTTTCACAAATTAGCCTGTTTATTATTCTTGGTTTAGCGATTTTTCTACCTCAGGGGATGATTGCTGATAATACAACGCTACACTTCCAGATCCTGACGGCCTTGCTTTTTAGCCTAAAGCCGATCGAAGAAGTGGTGGATTCAATTGGGTCTATTACAAGAGGCGGCGTCGCTCTGTCGAAAATCAAGAACCTGTCTCATAGGTTGGATGAATTTTCTGAAATCCAGAACCTTGTCAGCGAAGAGCCCAAAATCCCCAAATGTATTGAGCTTAAAAATATTAAAATGAGCTACCGATCTGAAAAATATGGGGAAAGCTTTCATCTTGGTCCCCTTAGTCTGCAAATACAAAAAGGCGATACCGTCTTTATTGTCGGCGGGAACGGGTCTGGTAAAACGACGCTTCTAAAAGTTTTATCGGGTCTTTATGTGCCAAGTGAGGGGGAGATCCTGATCGACTCTCATCCTCTTTCTGCTGAAGATATCTTTACATATCGTCAGAACTTTTCCGCTATTTATTCCGACTTTCATCTTTTTAGAACGCTTTTTGGTTTAAAGAATCCCGATCAGGAAAAGGCTAAGGCCTATCTTGAACGTTTTAAACTCATGGACAAAACGTCCCTTGAAGGAAACCAATATTCAACGGTTGCTCTGTCAACAGGGCAGAAGAAGCGACTTGCACTGACAACCTTGCTGCTAGAGAACCGGCCTTATATTATCTTTGATGAGTTTGCGGCCGACCAAGACCCTGAGTTCAGAGTTTTCTTTTATAAAGAGCTATTGCCTGAGCTGAAAGAAATGGGAAAAACTGTCATTTGTGTGACCCATGACGATCTTTTCTTCGATGTCTGCGACCACCTTATCAAACTTGATCTAGGGGGTGTGGTTTTGGATGAAGTCCACCAGTAACAAGACGATAGAACCCACTAAAAACGCATCATAAATATCAAGAATACCCCCATGCAAAACAGTCACGGGGGCAAAGTCTTTACGTCCCAAATTTCTTTTATAGGCCGATACCAAAAGATCCCCAGCAATGCCCGAAAACAGAATACAGGCTGACAAGGCAATAAAAGGAAACCAGTCCATCTGGTAAACGAATTTATTTAATAAGAATGCAGCAAGAAACGCACTTGCAAGCCCGCCAAGATAGCCTTCTAACGTTTTGCCTGCGCTCAGTTTAGGGAACACCTTGTGTGTGCCAAAACTACGACCAAACAAATAGGCAAAACTATCACTGGTTTCCAGCAGAATATAAACAAGCCCGACCAGAAGGAAGCGGTCATCGCGTATACCTAGTAACAAAAGCGCTTCGATACTAACAAAAAAAGCAACAAGCCCCATGATAAGCGGGGCTTTACATGCCGCAGAGGCAAAGCCTACGACAAGGGCAAGACAAATTGCCCAGACAAATGGGTGCCAAGAAAGAGGCAGTGTATATAAAGAAATAAGAACCACGCCTGCGAGCCCATAGGTGAGTGGAAGTTTTTTTACAAAAGGGTCCTTGCTTGAACGATTGATTTCAATCAGTTCAAATAAGCCTCGGCCCAATAAAATGGAAAGAAACAGGCCATACCAATATCCACCTAAAAAAGCAGGTGCCATCACCAAGGCAACAATGGCGGCTTGCACAGAGAACAAGCGGCGAATTTCATCATATTGATCAGAAAGTGCTTGAAAAAATTTGAGCACAAAAAGAACAATAGCACCGACGCAAAATAAACTTGCCCCAATCCCCAATAATAATTCTTGTGGCGTAAGACTTTCTAGGGACATTTTCGTTTTACAAGCTGATCAAACCAGAAACTTAGGACAGGAAAAATTAGACTTCTCAAATAGCTCAACGCAGTAATCATTAGTCCGGGCGTAATCAAAAAACGTTTCTTTTGTGATTTTGAGACGATCACCTTTGCCACATCTTGCGCAGTCCAAAGATCAGCTGTACCTGCAATAACAGTTGTTTCCTGTGGTCGAATATCTTTTTCACCATGATATTGTGGCGTGTCTGTATCCGGGGGAAAAGCAATACTGACACTGACCCCCTTGGGCTTCATTTCTGCGCGTAAGACTTCTGCCAAACCATGTAAGGCAAACTTAGTCGGGCTATATGCCCCGTACCCCCAGACCCCGATTAGTCCGGCCGCTGAGGAAATGAGTGTGATTGATCCTTCAGCCTGTTTCACCATGTAAGGTAAAGCGGACTTAATCACATGAACAGACCCCATGTAATTTACATCCATAGTGCGTTTGAATTGCTCAATGGTTAAATCCATGAAATGACCGGGCTCTACAATGCCGGCGGATAAATATAAACATGATGGTGGACCGGCGTTTTCAACCGCTTGGGCAACGGCTTTTTCTACAGCTCCTTGTTGCGACACGTCGCAAGTAAAATATGAAATCTGCTGGCTTTCGCTGACAGCCTTCTTCTGTAACAGGGCTTGGGCTGCTTTTAGGTGGTTTTCCTGTCTTGCTAACAGTGTGACATGATGACCCTGAAGAACCACCAGTTCGGCAATCGCCAAACCAATGCCACTGCTGCCCCCGCTAATAATCACATGCCCCATTTGCTTAGC
This sequence comes from Terasakiella pusilla DSM 6293, assembly GCF_000688235.1. GTDB lineage: Bacteria > Pseudomonadota > Alphaproteobacteria > Rhodospirillales > Terasakiellaceae > Terasakiella > Terasakiella pusilla. Next base: position 24,926 of record NZ_JHYO01000032.1, read on the forward strand.
CATCAACTGTGCTTAGCTCAGCAAGCGGCAAGGATTGGATTTGTTCAGCGTTGATGATAAGATTTTCATCCTTATCAGTTGTCATAGTACCTGTGACAAAACGTAACTCGGCCAAAGCCTGTGCATAATCACTTTGGGCTTTGATCATGCTTAGGCGGCCTTCTGTCAGTCGGTCTTCGACACTGATCATGTCTGTCATGCTGGCTTCGCCGAAATTCAATTTCCGTTTTGTCTCGATAGCCACTTCTTCCATAAGTGCGAGTGACTGGGCAGATAGCTCATAACTTCTGACAGCGGATTTTAACTTATCGATAGTGACATTGATTTCATTCCGGATGGACCGTTTCAGCTGTATGAGCGTAATTTCTTTCTGATTAAGATTTTCCATCTCGCCATACATCGCCCCATTCGCCGCATTATTGCCCAGCGGATAGCTAAGGGTTAGGGACATCGAATAATCGGGACCATTGCGTTCTTTATGTTCGTAAAGGTTGCTTGTTTTTCCACTGTCAAAACCGGGAATAGCCGAGGTATAGCCTCCACTCATCCCCAAATCTAACGAGGGCAAGGTATCATCTTTGGATTTATTTAAAGATATCTGTGCAGCCTCAATAAGTTTTTCCTGGGCTTTTATATCAAGACGGCGCAGCAGAGCGAGAGATAGAAGCTTATTTGCATCTAATTTATCTAAGGTTGCCATGTCAGCCGGAAGGGGAAAAGTGCCGACCACTTCTGGCAATTCCTGATCTTCACGGTTACCCATTGCCAGCGCGAGGCTTTCCTGACTTTCATATTTGGCTTGGCGTCCAGATTCAAGGTCGACTTCTCGCAAGCGTAATTCTGCAAGTGAACGTTGATATTCGACTCCTGCAAGTTCACCGCCGAGCTGTCTTTCTTCAAGTGTATTTGCGGTATCGCTCGCTCTTTGCATAGTGATTTGGAGGTTGGTGAAATTTTCTTTGGCTTCTAAAGAAGACCAATACGCAATAATTGCCGCGTAGGCCTGTTCGGAGATATCATGTCCAGAGGCATAGCGCGTGGCTTCAAAAGTGCTCTGGGCTGCTCTTTTGGTTGATGTGACCGCATCATAACCACCGCCTTGTAATAAAGGTAGTGTGATCGACAAGGACCAATCACTTGTCCCAATTGTGCGGGCAGGGCTATGTGCAAGACGCGATGTTGCGATGGTGTTGGAAAGGGCAACTTCAACACTGCTTTCGAATTTTTTGCTCAAACCCATTTCATAGCTTTGTGAACGGGTGGTCTTTTCACTTTCAACGCCGGTTGTGGTGCTGATGACAGCTTCATCGGTTTTGGAACCACCCACACTCCCGCTGAGACCAATATCAAAATCGCCTTCTGATGCTTGTACATCAGCACGCGCGCCGCGCACCTCTGATTTTTTGATTTCAACTTCACTATGCTGATTGATTGTCCGGCTAATCGCTTCATCGATGGAAATATCTTCAGCATAGGCCCCTGATGTTGCTAACACGCTACATAAAGAAGCACTCAAAAACAGATGCGATATCGTTTTGTCGGCAAAAGTCATAGAAAAATCCAAATCCATATCTATTAAGGGGGTAAACATACAATGTCGGGCAATCTGTCTAAAAGAGAAAAATCATTTATTTTTAGAAACTATTTTACCACGCCTTTTTATAGCTTCCTTATAAACGTCTTCCCATTTCCCAACCCAGCTTTCAATATCGTATTTTATAGCTTGCTCTCTTCCCCATACAGAAAGCTCCGTACGAAGTTTTTCATCACCTAACAGGGTTAACAAACGCTCTGCCAACTGATCTTCATCAGTGGGTGTAAAAAGGCAATGCTCTACTTTTTCATGAAGGATTGTTTTATAGCCACTATTGGCTGCTGCGATGACGGGAACACCTGTTGCCATTGCTTCCACAAGCACAATACCGAAACTTTCCCCGTAATGAGCGGGGGAGCAAAAGACATCGGACTTTGCCAGCCAATCTATTTTTTCGTCTTCATTGATATAGCCCAAGACATGAACGTCTTGAATGTTGCGCCCTTTAATCGTCTTTTCCAAAGCCTTTTTGTCTTCACCATCACCGGCGATGACCAGACGAATGTTACCTACTTGAGTTTTGATCTTTTCATAGGCTTTGAGAAGGGTAAGAACGCCTTTGCGTGGATCCAGTCGGCTTACAAAAAAAATCGTCTGTGGTCCTGATGGATCAAGGTTGCGTTTAACTTTCAAAAAACTTGAATAGTTAATACTAGGTGGCATCAAGCGGATCGGGTGGGTTGGGCTTTTGTATAAATGGGCAGCAGGGGAGACAGAAACGGCGCTCACGCCATCAAGCCAGCGATAGAGCAACTGGCTGAGTCTGTAAAAAACCTTGCGGGTTAGATTACCGCTTAAAGTTTCAGGTGGTGTATCATGGAAAGTCGCCACCCGTGCCGTATTTTTACACATAGACAATATTTGAAAGGACAGAAAGGGATCCCAGATGGTGTGGAAATGGATGACATCAAACTGTTGGTCTGCCAACCACTGTTTCAGTCTTTTCTTTTCTTTTCCCCAAACGAGGGAGGCATCAATCTGGGTTTCATTGAAAACAAAAGATGTGCTTTTGCCGAAAAGGGCGATGCCTTCCAAACAGCTTTCTGCATTATTTGTTTTCGGTGCGATGACCCAAACGTTATGCCCGCGTTTTCGAAGACTATTTGCGAGATCAAGAATATGGACCTGCACCCCGCCGGCGCGTTCAATATCATAGGGACATACAATAGCAATTTTCATGAAAGGCCCTTTGCAATACTGATCTGGGTAAAAATAAAATCGATCAAGGCATAGATAAAAATCCAGCCGACCAGAATGTCACCATAACCCAAAAAACCAACCAGTAGGAAAAACAGCGGATAAATATGGTCGAGACTACTGACAACAAAAAAGACATAGTCCATGAGACCATATACTTTTTTTTCCGTACGGCTATAAACCTCGCGATCTGCTTTTTGCAACGATTTTGCATAAACCCGCGACAGCCGTGCTGCCGTTGTAAGCCACGCTCCGGCGAGACAAAATATCATTTCAGAGATGCCTTCACTGCCTTCTGTCGTATTGTAGAAGATAAGCGCCACTGTCAGATAAAGGGAAAACCGGAAAAAAACATCTGTGATGAAATCAAGGTAATGGCCTTTAAGGCTCACCTGATTGCTGGCTCTTGCCATATCACCATCTACATCATCCAGCAGATAAAGAATAAAGGTGAGTACAGACAGGAAAATAAAAGCCCAGACAAAGGGTAGAAGTGCAATGAAGGGTAAAAACAAGCAAATTATTAATGAAAAGACGCCGATCTGGTTAGATGTTCGATTTAGATTTAGTAACAAGGCGGCAAGGTGAAAAGAAACGGGGCGAATAAAAACATAATTGATCCACTGATTATGTTTTTCATCCTGAATCTTTTCTTCGCCAAAGGAAGCTTTTATCGCTTTGACAGAATATGGTTTGGCACTGCTCAATGTCTTTACCCTGCCTGCATATAAATATTTCGGATTTCATCACCCAAAGCGGGTGGGTTTTCAATAACGGATAAGAAATCGTTTTTGTTCAAAAGATACGCTTCTACATCGGATTGCGCGGTAATAGTTGCCGCGCGGGGCTCGTCATTCAACAAGGCAAGTTCTCCAAAGGATTGCCCTCCCCCCAGAACGGCAACCTCTTGACTGATACCGTTTTTTTCAAGCGAAGCGACGGCACGACCCGTATCGATTAGATAAAAATGCTCCCCATGATCGCCTTGTTTGATGATGATCTCACCAGGTTTATAGCTTTTGCGTTTTAACTGGTGGGCAACATTATTCAGGATACTGGCTTTCACGTCTTTAAAAACATGACAGTGGTTGAGATATTCACAAATACGCAGATGTTCTTTAATCAAAATATTGCTGTGGATATGTCCATCAACCATATTCACAATCCGGTCTGCCGCATCCAAAATTCGGTTATCGTGGGTAACAATCAATACCGTTGCTTTTTCTTCTTGCGCACGTTCCTTAAAAAGTTCAATGACCATCTGCCCTGACTCCTGATCAAGGGCAGCTGTGGGTTCATCTGCCAAAATCAGTTTGGGATGATTGATTAAGGCTCTGGCAATTGCAACGCGTTGCTTTTGTCCTCCGGAAAGTCGACTTGGTTTATAGGTCATTCTTTCACCAAGCCCCAATCTTTGCAAAAGTTCTGTGGCTTCTTTTTCAGCTTGTTCGGGCGATGGTTTGGGGATTTGTAGTTGCATGGCGACTTTAAGGGTATCAAGCGCACTTAAGGATTCAAACAGATTGTGATGTTGGAAAATGAAGCCTATTTCTTTTCGCAAGTCATGTTTGCCGTTATCTGATAAATTTAAAAGTTCGCGTCCCAAAAACTGGATGCTCCCTTTTTGCATACTGCGTAACGCTCCAATAAGAGTCAGTAGTGTTGTCTTCCCTGAACCGGACGGGCCGGTCATAATCACGATTTCACCGGGATAAATCGTGAGGTTATTATCAAAGAGAACCTGCTTTTCACTTTCGCCCTTACCGAATGAATATTCAACATCCACCGACTTGATTGACGGGATAAGCCCTTCGTTATCAATACTTAATCTATCAAGTTCCATTGTCTATCACTTCCATTAATAGAGATCGGCAGGGTCGACGGTCAGTACTTTACGCATGGCCAAAAAGCCAGCAACCAGACACATAATCAACGTCAGAAAAAAGATAAAGGAAACTCTATAAACGTTGAAATCCATAATCAATCGTGTTGCATCTGACGTAATTTGATATATGAGCGTAGAAATCAGAAAACCGGGTATGAAGCCTAACACAGCCAACAAAGAGGCTTCTTCCAGAATAACACCATAGAGAAAACGACTGCTGAACCCCATGGCTTTTAATGTGGCATATTGTGCGAGGTTATCCGTGATCTCATTAAACAAAATCTGATAACAGATCACTGTCCCGATAAAAAGGCTGACAATCAAACCAACCCCGAAGATGGCACCAATCGGGGCATTGATAACCGTGTACATAATCTCACGCTGTGCCAGTTCCTGAGGCGTCATGATAACAAGGTCATCATCCAGATTAGCTTTTATTTTTTCCGTAACGGCTTCATGATCCACATTATCCTGAAAACGAAACAGCGCCATAATTAAGAAGGAACCGGGTTGTCGCCAGCTTCCTTCCCCACAGAATAGGGTACCATCATTAATGATGTTCGGCCCGACTTCGACAAATCCAGCAAGGCGCATGGGGCGATCGTCCACCGTCAGGCTATCGCCGACTTTAAATTCACCGAAAATTTCACGTGAACGCACATCATAAAAGCAATTGCCTTGTACTTTCAGCAAATCCCACATTTCAGGGTCCATCCCCTTTAAGCGGAAAGGGCGGCTATCAGGGGGGAAGGCATACATAATGGTCCGTTTTACCTGTTTGGTATCAGGGTTTTTTAACCCGACCCCATCTTTGTAGATGGGAATAGCTTCACTGACCCCGGGGGTTGAAAGCACCTGTTGCACATGGATGGGGGCAAAACGGTTCCATTTATTTAAATGTGTGCGTTTGCTATGGATCAGCACAAGGTCCGCGTTCATCAACCGTGCGATATTGGCCTGACTGTCATTGATGCCATTAAAGAAACCAAGCTGCATGAACATAATGATGACGGCAAAACCGATGCCGCAAATAGACAGAAAGAGCCGCTTTTTATCATGTAAAAGCATGCTTAAACCAATATGAACGGCTCCCTTCTTCATTAAAACAACTCCGCAGGATCAGCATTTTTAACTTTACGCAGTGCCAGTACACCTGCGGTGATGCTCATCAACAGGGTTAAACCCAACACAGTTGCAAAAAGAGAGAAGGTCATTTCCATGGGGAGCTTGCTCAGTCCGTAGATCAATTTGAACAGCAAAACGCAGATGATCCAGGCCGGGAAAAAGCTCATAAAGGTAATGATGAGATTTTGCATGATGCCGATCCCGTAAATAAACGGCACGCTAAACCCCATTGCTTTCATGGTCGCAAATTCATCAAGACGGTTACTAAGCTCTGTTGAAAGCACTTGGAATAGAATGACAAGTCCCACAGCAAAAGCAATAAAGACAGCTGATCGAAACATAATCCCGATTGGTTTGACTTCGATGAAATAGTCCTGTTCGCGCTCGTAAAATTCTTCACGGGTCACGATTAAGACATCATCGGGTAAAAGTGTACGCATCCTGTCGACGGTTTCGTTATGATCAAAGCCTTCTTTTACTTTTAAAAATCCAAGCGTGACATCATCAGCTGTGCGTCCGGACAGGTTGACGAAGTTGCCATTTGACGTGGCCACAGAGCCTTCTGCAAAAAAGAAAAGACCGAGATCGAAAAGCGATGTCACATTAACTTGAGTGCCATTTACATAACCTTGTCGTCCAACTTCAAGGGGGCCGAAATCGGCGTGGGAAAAGCGATCTAGAAAGATAGACTGCCCGTTTGTGATACTTTCAAGCCCAGTGATAAAGTCAGGGTTTTTAATGAATTCTTCTTTACTGTCCATGCCAATGATGAGAAGGGATGATTCTAGTTCGGTTTCTTCATCAACCCAGCGTCCACTTCTTACATTTAATAAAAAGCTGTCGCCAATCGCTTCATCGACTCTTGCTTGAATAATGCGGATACGATCAAAAGGTGGGGCCGTCGCCATAAACTGATAACGGTCACTAGAAAGGGCCAGATCAAAATCGAAATAGTCAAACAGAAGGGTTACTTCTTTTTTGGCCCCATTTAAAAAACCGAGCTGCAGAAAGATCAGCAAAATAGAAAAGGAAATACCGCCCAATGCTGTCAGCGTGCGCTTCATATTTTGAAATGTATTTCCCCAGGCTATTTTAAACACGGTTTGCATGAATCAATGTCTGCCCTGTCTTCACTGCTTAATGCTGACATTGACTTCCATACCGATAAACTTGCTTGCTTCCTCGTTGTTATCAAGTTCAATCCAGACAATAGCCACTTTACGCGCGACATCAATTTCACGCCCAACGCGGACCACTTTACCTGTGTATTTCTCGCTGAGGGCCTTTCCTGAAACGGACGCAGTCTGTCCAAGTTTAACCGAGCCTAAGTCCCCTTCATAAACTTCGCTTTTTACCATCATTTTAGAAACATCTGCGATAACAGCGATGCCGAAAGAACTTGCCGCCCCGACACGGCCTGGCACATCCAGCACCACACCTGATAGTGGGGCGCGAATATCGGCACTTCTTAGATTGATTTCGGCTTTTTCGATCTGAAGTTCCATTTTCTTTTTATCTAGATCGAAACTTTGTTTTTCCTTGAGCAGTTCTGTTTCTTTTGTTCTAAGAATATGCTTTGCATCTGCCACATCGTTATAGCGTTGATCTCGTACAGAATTCACCTGTGCATTCTTGCTTAAAGCTAGATATTTTTTTAATGCCGTGTTGGCGCGGCTTAATTTGAGGCGGGCATTTGCCGTATCAAGTTCAAGTATTTTGGTATTATGTTCATGTGTGGTCAGGAAAATTTGATATTCAAGCTGCAGAGACTTTAATTCCGCTTCCAGCAAATCATAATTACTCAGCTGGGCTACAGGTGCCCCTTGTTTAACTTGGTCGCCTTGATGGACAAATAATTTGGAAATCGTTATCCCACTTGCCCCTGTCAGCCGGATCAAACCACTTTCAGGCATTAATGTTCCTAGGGCACCAATGTCCGGTTTTTCATTGCTTTGGGCGTGCGCGATAGATGCTACAAATAGAAATAGCAGAAGAAGGCCTGCTGGGACCCGCCCTTTAGAGAAAAACATGTTTGCCCCTCAAATTCTTTATTCTCACCAACGGATTAGCCCGCCATAACACATCATACAATCAAATTTTACAATAACTGGCAAGTTATTGTGTTTGTGGTTTGATCTATTCAATTATAATTTTATCCCAAATGTCATTGGTCGGCTGACCAGTGATGTCAGCCTCACCAAGATGACAAATCACGGAAGTCCCTGCGGCCACATCACGAGGTTGATAAAGAACAACATCATTTTCTTTAGAGATAACCTTGCCCTCTACTAAGGTACATAAAACAGGTTGGTCCACCATCGGGCGCACGACACGATCTTTAAGACGGTCCATCATGTTGTTTTTAGCTTCAATGATCGATTGCCTTACTTTGTCATGGTTGTGAAGAACATGATCAAGGGACGAAATCGCGTGATACGGGCCCGTACATTTTTTCTCTAAATAGGTATGAAGGGACAAACTAAATGATGAAACTTCATTTTTTGGAAATTCGTTAAAAGCAACGAAAGCAGCGCCCGTTAGCCCTAACAGGCCTTTACAGGAACTATAGCAAACCACATCTGCGACATTATGATGATCTTCCAGTCCAATACTGCCTGTCGCATCCAAAAGAAAACGTGCTCCAACCTGTTTTGCAAGTTTGCTAAAAGCTAACACATCATTTTTTAAGGCAGAGGCGGTTTCCGTATAGGTGCTTAAGATCCAGTCATAAGAACCCGATACAGCATCTAATTCTTGTAGTGAAACAACCTCGACCACCCCAATCAAGTCGGTTTGAGCGAGCGCCTGTGCCATCTGGACCATTCTTTGGGAATAGTAGCCGCTGTCAATCACTAGGCACTTTCCATACACAAAGTTCGTGATAGCAACTTCGATTGCAAGGCTGGCAGAACCTTGCATACGTGCAATATGGGAATGACCTGTCATTTCTTTTAAATGGCCTAGAACGCGATCTTCAACCACATCGTAAGAGTCATCTCCGCGTCCAAAACAGGGCATCAAACCTTCAAGATTGGCACCGAGTAAACGGCCTGGCCCCGGGGTAAGCAATTTCTTTTTATTTGCAATGGAAACGAGACTGTTCAAAGCACCATGGCGAAGGTCCATACTGGAGATCCTTTGGGTGCGTGAAACTACTTTCAACCGATCCGGCGAGATTTCATTACAGTTGTCGTCGCCATGTAACAATAAGTCGATGTTATATTGATCCAAAACGTCCTCACTGATTAACCACGGGGTTTCCACGACTTCATCAACATCTGACAGGGCTTCCAACAGTTCTTTTCGATATTCATAAGCCATTTCCGGCTTATAGCCTTTTTTGGAGAGAATCTCTTCATCTCGCGTTAATCCGACTACAACATGTCCAATTTTCTTGGCCTGTTTAAGCAACCGGATATGGCCGTAATGCAACAAGGTTGCAGACATATCAACCATGATACGCATGTTGATTATCCTTCGCTTTGTGAATTTGAGAGTTGCATCATAAAACGCTTTTTATTTATTTGAGGGCTTTCTTTGGGGCGTCCCAAATCAGTACGTGAACCGGGTTTAATCATAATTTCCAAAAACACACTTCCTTCAACGTTTTTATAATTCTCCATGGCTTTTAAAAGCTCTTCTTCGCTTGCAACCTGTTGCACATTTTTATAGCCGCAAGCTTTTGCAATAGGGCCTAGATCGAAAGAACCTGCAACGGTTTGCTGTCCACCCACGGAATCATGAACGCCGTTATTAAGCAAAATATGTTTGAAATTTGAGAGGGGTGCTGTTACTAACAAGCCCCCCATATGCATTAAGCACGCCCCATCACCATCAAGACAGAGCACATTTTTTCGAGAGTGATTTATGGCTATTCCAGCCGCGATTTGTGAGGCATGCCCCATGGATCCGACTGTTAAAAAGTCAGAAGCCCCACTCTCGTTACGTGACTTACGCAGTTCATAAAGTTCGCGGCTTGTCTTGCCTGTTGTTGCCACAAGGGTTTCCTCCCCTGATACAGAACTTATCACAAGCTCAATCGCTCTTTCTCGGCTCATGTATGGCTTGTGTTCACTGGTTTGTGCACATTTGTATGATGAAAAAGTGTTTGAGCGCACCAACAGAGCAACTGGTTTTTCATGTTCTTTAGCGATAGAAAGTAAATCGGCAATCATCACGGACCAATCTTGGCAATCTTGATCCAATATTTTGTAAGGGATCTCCAAAACGTTGAGCAATCCTTCGTTGATACGGCCTTGCATCACATGTTGGGGTTCATCTTTACCTTCACCGCGCCATCCTATGATCATCAGCAGGGGAATGCCATAAACCTCAGGTGCGGCCAATGAAACCAGTGGGTTTACGGCGTTTCCGAGACCTGAATTTTGCATGTAAACGCAAGGAATTGTCTGACTTCCCAGATAATGCCCACAAGCTAGGCCGATCGCATTACCTTCATTGGCACACACATAATGGGATAGAGCTTTTTGCGCTGACATAGTTTCAAGTGCCGCAGACACAGGGGATAATAATGAGTCTGGTACCCCGCAATAAAAATCAACGCCATGATCCTTTAAAAAATTAATAAAGCCTAGAGTATCAATCACCCTTCGCCTCCGGGGATGAGTTTCAGGATGTCTTTGATGCTCATACAAAATTCATCTGCTTCGCGCGCACGACCATGTTCAAGAATAGACCGGGCGACTTTTTCCATCGCTGGATAAGAAGCGCGCAGTAAGTGATTGGCGTAAATAACGAGGTTAACACCATAAGAGTGAAGGTCTTTTTCATAAACATCGCTGTAACTTGTCGGCACGACAATTAAGGGCGTATTTTCATTTTCTGCCCTGAATTTTTGACAGAAGGTGGCAATTTCACCCACGGTTTTTGCCCGGCTATGGATCATAATCCCATCAGCGCCCGCGTCGACATAGGCAAACGCTCTTTCAAGGGCATCTTGCATGCCAGCTTCCAGAATCAAGCTTTCAATACGCGCGATGATCATAAAATCTTTTGTTGTTCTGGCAAGCACACCGGCACGGATTTTATCGCAGAAGGCTTCGCATTCTTCTTGTGTTTGCACGACATCCGTTCCGTAAAGGGAATTTCTTTTATTGCCTGTTTTATCTTCAATAATAATTGCAGAAACACCCAAACGTTCAAGTGTACGCACATTATAGCCAAAATGTTCAAGCCGACCGCCAGTATCGCCATCATAAATAAGGGGTTTGCTTGTCACATCAAACAAAGAATCAATACTGGAAATTCGCGCGCTGAGATCGACAATCTCGATATCGGGCTTACCGCGCACGGTTGAATCTGTCAGGCTGGAAGACCACATGGCATCAAATTGATGCACCCCATTTTCATCTTGGATCTTTAACTGGTCTACGAGACAGCCGCTTAAGGGGCTATGAACTTCGATGGTTCTAATTAGTTTACCTGTGGCAATCAGTCTTTTCAGGCTGCTGCGTCTTACATCTGGTGTTGCAGCAAGTCTGTTTTCTTGTTGGCTATATCGTTGGGATAGGATGCCTTTGGTATAAGGAATTTCAATAATAGTTCCCCCCCATTCGGCCATCGCTTCAAAGGCATTGTCCCGGAATTTTTTTTGAACACCTTCGCACCAGTCATCCCCGTGAATCATAAAATCGGGTTTGTACTTGCGCAAATTCGGGGCGTAATCCCATTCATTTTGTTCAACGACCTGTGTCACACCGGAAATATTTTCAATAATTCGCTTACGTTGTTCATACATAAGATACGGCAACTGCTTAAACTGGGTTGCAGCACCATCGGTTAATAAGCCAATGACCACATCGCCAAATTCGCGCCCTTTCTCGATAACATTGATATGTCCGTGATGAACAATATCTGCTGTCATTCCTATATAAACCGTTGGCTTCATTTATTTGTTCCGGCTCCGTCTGAGGCTTATTGTCCAGTACTTGAGAAACAAGCTTACACAACTTTTCTCATTTTAGATTTAAAGTTCATAAAAGGATGCCCAATGGTAAGGCAAAGGTTTATGAATCTGGTCAAGCTTCTGTCATCTTCTATACGAGAGATTGCGTTTTTCTCCAAAATGACTTTTTGATAAATTTCTTTATGTTTTTTGTGCGCTTCTTCTTCATTAACGCCACCTCCATACTGGGCAATACGATAGCGTTTGTTGAAGTGCCCATCCCAGAGGCCAAACACAAATTCACGTAAACTTTCACATCCTTCACAACGCCTTTTATGCGTCATGGAAAAACGGCCCATTTGGGCAATTTTTAACCCCGCACGGCTTGCGCGATAAAAGAAATCCGCATGGGTGTTTTTATTGATTGCTTCTTCCCAACGCACGTCAGAAACTGTTTTATGACGGGCAAGAAAGGCATTGGCAACACGGTCACATTTAACAAAGCCTGGGGCAATAAGGCCATGATGAGCATAATGTTTTTCAATTAAAATATCGTCCTCAAGTTCAAAGGTCGCAGTGCCATAATCCCACGACGATTGCGTGCCGCCAACCAGATCGTAATCATAGTCTTTGAGGAATTTTAGCATACCTGCCAATTCACTTTTGGCCGTAAATTGAACATCATCATCGGTGAGGAAATAAAAGTCAGTTTCCACTCGGTCGATCAGAAAGTTCCGTCCTGCCCCGGCGGTGTGCCCGTCTTCAAAAGGTTTAACGAGCCAGACTACACCCGGAAGGGGTTCGTGCCCATCTTCATAAAGCGGATGCTGACTATCATCACATACTAAGACTTTGATCGTTGGGAAATAGCTTCTTATGGATGTGAGTGACCATGCAACACAGACAGGCCGTTCAAAGGTCTTGATGACAATTGTGATTTCTTGAGCAAGTGTTCGATCCGGATTGCATTGAACAGCCCTAAACTTCTCCATAAAGTCATCTATGATTTTTAGGGCCTTCGTTCGAGACACAATACCCCCCCCCTTTCGCAGAGCAATTATAAATCAATATGTTAGAAAAAAAACGTATCACTAAAAAATATCTAAAACAACACACTCCATAAAATGTTCTTCCTCAAAGTAAATAGAAATGCTGTTTTTCTTGTTTGGGGAGTTGTTGGAAGACTAGCAAAGTTACTTAACAAGAATTTTGAAGGGTCTTGTTTATCTGATAAAGCATTGTTTGCGCGCTGGTCGCTATCTCCAGTGCCTCAAGCGCTACAGAGGAGCGGTGGGTGGTTGGAGGCCGTGAGCCGGTGAGAAGACTCTCCACATAGTCCGCAGATTTTCCCCCTTCTTCAGGATGAAAAAGCTGTCCAGCCCCTGTCTCAGATAAAAGGCGCTGAAGTTCAGGGTGATGCTTGGATAGGGCTAGAATGGGACGGTCTACGGCAAGATAGTCATATGTCTTTGCCGCGATGCGCTGGGGCGTCATGACCGAAAGGGCCAAGAGGTCGGCCTGCGACATTAGTGCTGCAACCTGATTATGAGGAACGGGTGGTATGGGGACAATATAATCGGTAATTCCGTGGGCTTTTGCTTCCTTCAAACTATCTTGATCTAGCTGAGTGGTTGGTGAAAAGCGGATTTTATCAGGCGTCCAGCCCCGTTTTGCCAACTCTTTGAGGAGTGCAAAGAAATGCTGTGGACGGACGAAGTTAGAAAATGTCCCAAGGAATAAGATGGTGAAAGGTCCATTAGGATTTAGCGTGGCGGTTCCCACTCCCATGTCCCCCAGTAAGGCCGCGTCGATCCCACAATGGATATAGCTGAAAAAATCAGCAGGCAATTGTGGAAAAGCTATCCGGTAGTCATTACATGTCGTTTCTGTAACAAGGAAGCAGTGGCTGGCTTGTTGTAAAAAACGGCGTTCAAACCATCCTTCAATCAAGCGAGTGTGCCAGGGGCGACGTCCTGCGCGCAAGTCACAGGGACCCCATGGGTCATCAAGGAGACCAAACAAAGGGAGCCCTGTCTTTTTTGCAACCCGTCGTGCAGATTCAAGCGAGGCAACCGGTGAGGCTTGGGCAATGATGGCATCATAGGGGGTCTTTTTTGCAAGATTTTGGGCAGCGCGCGCGCCGTGTCCCATGAAAAAGCCCATTTCCCCCATGGGCAGCCATTCGACGCTTGCCTTTTTTGTGGGGGAGGAAGGCGAGGCTTTTAGGCGTGTTGATTGGGTGATATTCACGCCTTTGCCTCTAGAGCTAAAGTCTCGAAATACCCTGACATTCTTTGGGATGAAGTCTAAGGTCGCCGGGTCTTTGGGTGCGCTGGGCCACAGGTCGCTGAGCACATCTATTTGACATCCCAGATTGGCCAGACCACGGACGAATTTAATCGAAGTGTAGGAAGCCGCCCGCGCCAAAGGGGGAAAGAAAGGAGCAATGTACAAAAGCCGAAGAGTCATAAAGTCAGGACCAATATTTAGTTTGTTGAGATTGGGCCTATTGTAGTTACTTTTGTCAAGTTTTGCTGCCAGAGCGTATAGCTTTTTAGTTGACCCGTTATTGTTTAGACCTGTACGGAAAAAGTGGAGTGTCTCACTCATTCAGCCAGCCCGTTTTTCATACTTGATGGGGCTGAGGCCATTCAGATATGAATGGCGTTTCTTTGCGTTATAAAATCCATTTATGTATTTGAACAACTCCTTTTTGGCATAGTTCAGACCTGCTCACAAGCGACTGCAGTTCGGCTGAGTTTGACCCACAACAAACTCATGTGATTACTGAATTTCTACGCGAAAACATCTGCACTATAATTCATTGATCACCTAAAAGTTGGTCCATGTATCCAGCAAGCAAGTGAATACCTGTTTCCTTTTGTAACAGGTGAAACTCGATGCAAAATAAATGAAGGAAATATAACAGCAGAGCCCTGCCTTAGGGAGGCTTTATGAATGTTCCCACCAATATTCACTTCAAGCACCCCTCCCTCATAATCATCAGGGTCAGAGAGCTGTATGACCAATGTGAGTTTTCTTCTTGATGCGATTGCTGAGCCACCTAAATCCGTATGCCAATCATAATGCCCGCCCGTTATCTCTTGATAATTTGCGATTTGGATCAACTCAGAAAAGTCAGTCAGGTTAAAATTGAAATGGTTATTATTAATATCAGACACCTCACGCATTATTTTGCGTAAAACCCAATCACCATCTTTTTCCTCATCAATCCAATGAACACTACTTTGGCGAACATCACTTACATTTTGGTTATTTATCAATCCCATATCTTGCATATCATTTTTAGAAAACTGGATAATTTGATCGCATTCAGCGATAGAGAATACATCGTTTGTTGCGAACATTGCAGAACCAACCGTTTTTAGCCATTCAGCTTGAGGAAGGGGAACTTCTACTGGGGACAAGTGTCAATCCAATCTAGATTGCAAATTTAAAGTTAAACAGCTGCTTTTAAATCGGTAAGAGGAGAGCTTATTCTGCTCTGTTCAATACAAGTATGTTGTCTGCTACGTTTCAGAGCAAAATCAATGATGTTTAGAATTAATGCTTCATATGGCATGGCCCCATCCATGTTACAGCAACGCGGAAAATAACTGGATGAAGGCGTCAGGCCGGGGACAAGGTTAGCCTCAATAAAATGCGGGATGCCTTTTGCGTCCATTTTTACATCAATGCGACCAAAGTCTTTTACTTTTAGAATTGAAAACACTTTCTTTGCCAGTTCCGATACAGAGTCCGAAACAGAGTTTTCAACAGCCAAAACACGTTCTTGGTTGCTTGATTTCTCAAAGGCACCCAGAACTCGATCTCCCTTTGAGTTTTTCTGTGCAATAATCTCTACAGGATATGCGTGTCGGGTGTTTGTACTAAGGTCTTCGAGTACAGCGACAGTGAATTCTCTTCCGGGCAGAATTTCTTCAACAATTGAACTTCCTCCATATTGATTGAATAATTCTTCAACCTTTTGAGTATAGCTGGGCCAATCATGAACAATGGAGTTCTCATCCACCCCATTTCCGTTGGCGGCATTTAAGGGTTTAACAAATAGGGGGAGTGGCAAAGGTAGTTGCGTCTCACTCTTTATGCCATCAGGCTGCGTTAAAAAGAATTTAGCCGTGGCTATGCCATTCTCCAACAAAATCGTTTTGGCTTTGCCTTTGTTAGAGTCATATTCAAGGGTCGCGTCACCTGATCCTGTATGAGCGATATGATGCTTTGTAAAAAAGTCAGATAGATTGATTTTATTTGGCGTGCAAATGTGACGTGCCCCACTTTGGTGGTCCAACCGCTATGTTAGTTTCTGGCTATTATTGTCGTCCTGATGTGGCGACTGGAGCGTAGCGTAAGTCAGAACATCAGGACGAGGCAAGAGTGTTTTTGGTGCCGGAGGCTTGTAGCCCAGTGAACTGTGCGGACGAACTTCATTGTAAAACTGCCGCCAGCGTTCAATCAGAACCTTTGCCTCCTGCAAGGTATAGAATATTTCTCCGTTTAAAAGTTCATTGCGAAGCTTGCCGTTAAAGCTTTCGTTATAGCCATTTTCCCAAGGTGACCC
>NZ_JHYO01000033.1 GCF_000688235.1 Terasakiella pusilla DSM 6293
GGAAGCTATGCGGGAAGGCACAATTCTTTTGGCCGATAAAGCCTACGACAGCGATGCTATTCGGCAATTGGCTGAAAATAAAAAAGCATGGGCAAATATCCCACCTAAAAGCAATCGACGAAAGTCTTTTGCCTTTAGCAAATTCCTTTACCGCTACAGAAACTTGGTTGAGCGCTTCTTCAACAAACTCAAGCAATTCAGAGGCATTGCCACACGTTATGATAAGAACCCTGAGAATTTCCTCGCTGCTGTTAAACTGGCATCAGTTCGCATTTGGATAAAAAATTTATGAGTCTAGGGCCTAATCTCTTTTTCAATTTCAGCTTTGCACTTTGTGCCGTACATGACGCGAAGGAAGTCTAAAAGCATATCGGCATGGATGCTGATGTTAAGGTGTCCGCGAGTTTCGAACTCCAAGTCCACCTCGAATAGACCCTCTGGCCAAACGGTATGGTCAGTGTGGTAGATGTGAATGTCTGGCATACGTTTATCCTTTTTGGAAATTAATTACTGAAAGGGTTATCGCACGTGTCTGAATGATCCATCAATTAAGACGTTTTACTTGAGAGAGTATGGAGAAGGGCAAATCAAAACAGTTGATTTACTTCGAAGAAGAAGTTTTGTTTTTGGTGGTTTAGCTTGATGCAAGTATTCACTGGCACGATCTGCGGCAGAGCCGTGCACACAACTTTTTTTTAAAAAACTATATGTTGCGTTAGACAGCGTTAGACTCTGTTCGTATGGCAAACATAAAAAACGTTAGACTCAGGCAAAGAAAAAGGGCGTAAGCTATTGTAATAGCTTACGCCCTAATCCTTTTAAATGTAGACAATCCTGTCTAACGTTTTCTGCTTTATCTTATTGATAATAAAGCAGAATAACGATTAAGAAGAATAGTACATCTTGAATTCGATCGGGTGCGGAGCGTGTTCGAAGTTGTAAACTTCTTCCCACTTGAGGTCGAGGTAGCCGTCGATCATGTCGTCGTCGAATACACTGCCGCCTTTGAGGAATTCACGGTCAGCATCCAGAGCTTCCAGAGCTTCGCGCAGGGAACCAGCAACTGTCGGGACTTCTGCCAACTCTTCCGGCGGAAGGTCGTACAGGTTTTTGTCCATAGCATCGCCCGGGTGGATTTTGTTTTTGATACCGTCAAGACCAGCCATCATCATTGCTGCGAAGGCCAGGTATGGGTTAGCGGTCGGATCCGGGAAGCGGATTTCAACACGTTTACCTTTTGGTGACGGAGAGAACGGGATACGGCAAGATGCAGAACGGTTACGGGCAGAGTAAGCCAACAGAACGGGTGCTTCGAAGCCCGGGATCAAACGCTTGTAAGAGTTTGTAGATGGGTTTGTGAAGGCGTTCAGCGCTTTAGCATGCTTGATGATACCGCCGATGTAGTACAGGCACATATCGGACAGATCTGCATAGCCGTTACCAGCGAACAGAGGCTTGCCATCTTTCCAGATAGACTGGTGAACGTGCATACCAGAGCCGTTGTCGCCAGAGATCGGTTTCGGCATAAATGTTGCTGTTTTGCCGAAGCCGTGAGCAACCATGTGAACAACGTATTTGTAAGTTTGAACGTTGTCGGCTGTAGAAATCAGATCGCCAAACATCATGCCCAGTTCGTGCTGAGACGGTGCCACTTCGTGGTGGTGTTTGTCCATCGGCAGGCCCATTTCTTTCGCAATGGTAACCATTTCTGCACGCATGTCTTGAGCAGAGTCAACTGGCGGTACCGGGAAGTAACCACCTTTGACGCCCGGACGGTGGCCTGTGTTGCCTTCGTCGAACTCTTTACCCGTTACGTACGGACCTTCGTCAGAGTCGATTTTGAAGCCAGTGTCGTTCATTTCGTTGGTGTAGCGCACGTCGTCAAAGACGAAGAATTCTGGCTCAGCACCAAAGTAAGCGGAGTCACCGATACCTGTTGTGGACAGGTATGCCATTGCTTTTTTCGCGATACCACGTGGGCAACGGTTGTAACGCTCACCTGTAGACGGTTCGTAAACGTCGCAGTTGATGATCAGGCAAGGTTGTGCAGAGAACGGATCGATCGTCGCAGAGGTCGGGTCAGGGATCAAAGCCATGTCTGACTCGTTGATCTCTTTCCAACCTTCGATGGAGGAGCCATCAAACATGATGCCGTCTTCGAAGTCGTCTTCAGACATGACATCGGCACACATGGTCAGGTGCTGCCACTTGCCGCGCGGGTCGGTGAAGCGCAGGTCGATGTAGTCAATTTCGTTTTCTTTACAGACTTTGAAGATATCTGCAGGAGTTTTACAATCCAAGGCCATGATATTTGCCTTCCCTTATTTGAGAGTGTGGTGAAAAAAGATGAGTGTGTCGAAGCGGCTTATACGGCCTCAGCACCGGTTTCGCCGGTACGGATGCGGATCGCTTCTTCGATTGTGGAGATGAAAATTTTACCGTCGCCGATGCGGCCTGTGTGGGCTGCCTGTTGAATGGCTTCAACGGCGCCTTCGACCATGGCATCGTCAACGACGAGTTCAATTTTTACTTTGGGTAGAAAATCAACAACATATTCGGCACCGCGATACAATTCGGTGTGACCTTTCTGACGACCGAAACCTTTAGCTTCGACAACCGTAATGCCTTGCAATCCAACTTCATGGAGTGCTTCTTTTACTTCGTCCAGTTTGAACGGTTTGATAATGGCCTCGATCTTTTTCATCAGTGGCGCCTCTTGTTGTTAAAAGTCTAACTTCCCAGATGAAGGAGGACAGGAGCCGCGTTCATCGCTCTCGCCGCCTTCGCCGTTTATAAAGCATGTATCGTGCCAGATTTTAGAATAGGGAGAAAAACAAGGAATAATAAGGAGTCGCAGATTTAAGGGGTAAAAGTTGCCTCAATTTCAGACAATCTCCGTGATTAAAATTTAATCACATGTTCATTAAATATGCAGAAGGCCACTTAAGATTTCGTGCTGAAAGTCTCTCCCTTTCCTGCTTTCTGACGCGACCAGGGTATGGTAAGGCTTAAAAAGATAAAGCCAAAATTAAAAAAATAAGAACCGTGCGGATTCATTTAATCTCTTGAAAATAAGGGTTAATTTTTAAGATAATCGCGGCCGCCTGGGAGGTGCGTGGCTGACTTAGTTCGCCGACTCGGTTTTCGCAGAACGTGAGAAGTTGCATCACGTGTGCGAACTGAATAAAAAGACAGCAGTGTTATCAAAAAAAATGCCCAACAGTTGGGCGCATGAGGAAAATATGGATCACATCGCCCAATATCACAAACGCGCAACCCCAGCGGAGGAAAAGCTGGAATTATTTCTGTTTGGTTGGAGGGATGCGCAAGGGGATGGTGATGATTACGGGCTGAATACCGGACCATGTGAAAAGACGTTTAACACGTTAATCAGCACCACTTATATGTTCCAGCCCAATCCCGCCTTTACCTTGTTGTGTCGCCCTTATGAAATGACATCCGCGCAATTTGAGTATGTTCAGGAACATGATCTGGATACACAAGCGTTTTTAGAAAAACTCGGTCCTCTGCCAGAAATCAGATATGCCTTGGACTTATCTAAATATAAGGACGCCGCGTCGGCGCTGGCGGCCTTGGAAGACCTGCTCAAAAATTAATCAGTGCTGTATTTCAGGCCCAGAAGACCTGCGGTTTTGCGCAGGTGGTTTTGATCCATCAGGGTGGGGAGTTGGATGCCAAATTCATAAATGTTGGCAGAGACATGGGTGATTTTTAGGCCCTTGCACTGCCCCTCTTGGATAAAGGCGTCGATCTGGTCTGGTTTTACGGCAATTTTACCAAATGAAAGATAGTTCATTTTAGGTTTCTGAATCCTTTTCTATCTTTAAAGGAGTGTGTTAGGTTAGCGCACTTTCAGGCACTATAGGGTGAAAATATATGTCCGGGCAAGATATCGTACGCAGCCGTCTTAAATTACGGCTGGATAAAACTATTCGTGAATTGAATCAGGAGATTATTAACCCTGAAATCCCAGAAGTGAAACTGGAAGATCTGGAGCCTGTTTTGCGTCTGGTAGCCCGAACGCGCGCAGCTTATTTGAAAGAGCTTTTTGCCGTGACGCAAGGTGCGGGGGTTCATTTGCCATCCGCAGCGCAGGTGGAACGCCTGCAAGACGCGCGCGAAACTTACGAAGAATTGCTCAAAGCGTCACAAGCGTTAGAGGCGGCAATTGACCGTGGCTATCTGGATGTGATGGGCTGATATTTGAGGTTGTGTTTGCAACTGCAAATTATTTTAAGTTATTGAAGGTTAAAGGTTTCTCTTGAATATTATGTTTGCCTAACCCATGTCATGTCTGTAAGAGTCTTATCTATATGGGTAGCACTTAAGGGTTGCTACGGAATGGTCCTTACTTCCCTTAAACGCTAAAGTAGTGGAAGACTCGGTTGGGAGGGTATAAAATGGTTTTGGGCAAACAATGGGTTTCCTTGTTTTTGGCGCTAGTGTGCGTCGTTTTATCAAGTGAAGCGAGAGCGCAGCAAGACGCGCCATCCGTGTCTATTATCGACGCGAAAGCAATTCAGGAAATTAGAGACTGGCTTAAAAACCCGGTCGTTGAAATGTCGATTGCGGCACAAAATAAAAAGTACAAACAGCTTGCGCAGGAAGAAATCGACAAGCTGGACAAGCAGTGGCGTGAAGAACGCAAAAGCGAGGATCAGCCGCTGGTTGCTGCGATCCTGAGCAATCCTCTCTCAAATTATCTGACTCAAATTCAAGCGGCCTCCGGGGGGCTGTTTACAGAAATTTTTGTTATGGATGCCAATGGCCTGAACGTCGGGCAGAGCGCGATTACAGGTGACTTCTGGCAAGGCGATGAAGCCAAGTTTCAAAAGACATTTCCAAACGGGGCAGATGCTATCTTTATTGATGAAGCCGAGTTGAATGACGAAACCAAAACATGGCGCGCACAAGTCAACCTGACGGTCAATGACCAGAACAACACGCCGATTGGCGCGGTGACGGTAGAGTATAATCTGACCGAACTCGCTCGTCGTCGCGGCATGTTGTAAGAAAGAAGGATCAAAACGTCATGAAGTTTCTAAGACATATGAAAATCGCCCATAAGCTGACGCTTGTGTTCGTCATCCTGATTTCTTTTACAGTTTTTATGGCTTTGGTTGCCTATCTGTCGATCAACGATATCAAGACAGCCGATCTCGCCAGTGAAGCAGCACGCGAAACGGAAACAGCAAATAACCTCTATCAAAAAACCTACGCGGATCAACGTCAGGGACTGGTCTATTACCTCTTGACCGGGGATCGTGAGGGATTGGAGGAATATAATCGTCTGGCTGCAGAATCTATGGAGCGCTTCGCTGAACTAAAAAGAACGTCGGCCGATAATGAGACGCTGAATAAAATTGTGATGCAGTTGGCGATCTATAAAGATGAATGGACGTCGCGGTTTGCGGAGGAGCAAATCCGTCTGATGCGCAATTATCTGACGACAAATCAGGCCCGCGCAATCGAGGTGACAGGCCTGCCGCAGGAAGTGCTGAGTAAATTTGATCAAACCGCGCACGCGTTGGATAAAGAATTGCTGGCCATTATTGCGCAGTCCTTAAAAGATAAACAAGCCGCGCTTGACCGGTTTGTGATCGCGATTGTCGTATCGATTGGATTGTTGATCGTTACGGCAGTTGTGCTGGGTGTGATGTTGACACGGGTGATCGCAAATCCGATCTCGCGCATCACGGGTGTCATGGATCAGTTGGCAGATGGCCAGCTGGACGTGGAGATTCGTGGCAATGATCGTAAGGATGAGATTGGCGGGATGGCTCGTGCAGTGGAAGTCTTCCGACAAAATGCAATCCAGCAAAAGGAAATGCTGGAACGTGATGCCGAAATGCAGGAGTTGGAACGTCAGCGTCACCATGCGATGGAACGCTTGGCTCAGGACTTTGATGCCAAAATGAAAAAGGGCTTGATGGTCGTCTCCGATTCCGTTCAGCAGGTCCGCGAGTCTGCGTCCAAAATGGCGGGGAATGCCACAGAGACGGGCACGCTGTCACAAGATGCGTCTGGCGCGATCAGGGTTGCCAGTGCGAATATCAATACGGTGTCGGCCGCGTCAACCGAGCTGTCAGCCTCCATTCGTGAAATTTCCAGCCAGATTTCTAAAGCGTCTGAAGTATCGCGCGCTGCTGTGCAGGATATTGAAGAAACTAACGCCCGTGTGGAAGCGTTGAACGAAGCTGCAAACAGTATCGGGCAGGTCGTGCAGATTATTAACGACATTGCGGATCAAACCAACCTGTTGGCCTTGAACGCCACTATCGAGTCCGCGCGTGCGGGGGAAGCGGGTAAAGGGTTTGCAGTTGTGGCAAGCGAGGTGAAAAATCTCGCCAACCAGACCAGCCGCGCAACCGAGGAAATCCGCCTGAAGGTCAACGAAATTCAGCAGGAAACCGGCACCGCCGCCAGTGCCGTGCTGGGGATCGGCAATACCATCCGCACCATTGACGAGTTGACGGCACTTGTCGCCAGTGCGGTGGAAGAACAAGGCGCGGCAACAAGCGAGATTGCCCGCAACGTTGACGAAGCCGCCCAAGGTGCAAATCAGGTTGCCGACGTGGTCGGGTCCGTGGCGCATGCCGCCGACGAGACCGGGTCCCTTGCCAACGGTCAGCGCGATATTGTGGAAGAACTGAGCCGCAGCAATGAGGAGCTGAGAAATGATATCAGCACCTTCCTGCAAGAAGTGGAAAAACTCCAGTAAACTTCCCATCAGCTAGAAGCGTATGAGAGAAGCCAAGACAGTTTTATGGTTGTCTTGGCTTCTTTTTATTGGCACGTTATCTGGCCCGTGCTTGCGGCCTCACCTTAATTCATAGGCAAAGAAAATATGAAAAACAGTAACACCATTCTCGCCGAATATGGCACCACGATTTTTGCGACCATGTCGGCCTTGGCGCAGGAACATAACAGCATCAATCTGGGGCAGGGGGCGCCGGACGTGGATGGCCCGAAGGAAATTCGCGAGGTTGCCGCCAAGGCGCTGATAGACGGCCCCAATCAGTATCCCAGCATGATCGGTGTGCCGGAACTGCTCAAGGCCGTTGCACGCCACAATAAACGTTTTTATGGCTTGGATGTGGACCCTAACAGCGAAGTGGTGATTACCTCTGGTGCGACAGAGGCTCTGTGCGCCTGTTTTATGGGGCTGTTGAATCCGGGTGATGAAGTGGTTTTGATTGAGCCGCTTTACGATTCCTACTTGCCGATTATCCGCCATATTGGGGCGATTCCTAAACTGGTGCGCGTGGAGCCGCCGCATTGGGAGTTGCCGCGCGAAGAGTTGGAAGCCGCCTTTAGCGAAAAAACAAAAATGCTGGTGCTGAACTCCCCCATGAATCCGTCGGGCAAAGTTTTTAACGACGATGAATTGGCGTTTTTGGCGGGATTGGTCGAAAAATACGATGCCTATGCGGTCTGTGACGAGGTTTACGAGCATCTGGTCTTTGAAGGTCATGAACATCGTCCCTTGATGACCTATCCCGGCATGCGTGATCGCTGCATGAAAATCGGCTCGGCGGGGAAAACGTTCTCCCTGACGGGGTGGAAAATTGGTTATATCACCGCTGCCCCTGCCTTGATGAAGGCGATTATGAAGGCGCATCAGTTCCTGACCTTTACGATTCCGCCTGCTTTGCAGCTGGGGATCGCTCATGGCTTGGAATTTGGGGATGACTATTACAAAACCTTTACCCAAGAAATGCAGGATCAACGCGACCAATTGGCAGCGGGCTTGCGCGAGGTTGGCTTTAAGGTGTTGGATACCCACGGCACCTACTTCCTGACCTGTGACTTCTCTCCCTTAGGCTTTGACGGCGATGATGCGGCCTTCTGTCGCTATATTACCGAAAAGGCAGGGGTGACAGCGGTCCCGACAGGGGCGTTTTACCAGCAGGATGGGCCGAGCCATTTTGTGCGTTTTTGCTTCTGTAAACAGCCGTCTTTGTTAGAGGAAGCGGTGCGTCGCCTGAAGGATCACTTTTCAGATTAATTTTTTTGAAATAGTGGCTTGACGGGGGTGGGCGCATGGCGTACATAAGCGCCCACAGCGATGGCGATTGTAGCTCAGTTGGTTAGAGCACCGGTTTGTGGTACCGGTGGTCGGGGGTTCGAGTCCCCTCAATCGCCCCATGTAAGAAAAGCCCCTCGATCAGCGGTGACGCAGGTCGGGGGGCTTTTATTTTTGGCAGTTTTCTGCGGTTTTGAAAAAAATGTAAAAAAAATGAAAAATCCTATTGCGCTCCTCCTAAGCCACTGTTATAACCCGCCCCACACCAAGATACACCGGTGTTAAGGGATCTCGTTGGAGGGATGCCTGAGCGGCTAAAAGGGGCGGACTGTAAATCCGCTGGCTACGCCTACGTTGGTTCGAATCCAACTCCCTCCACCACTCTCACGCTGGTATCAGGTGTATAAATGAAGATGGGGGTGTAGCTCAGTTGGTTAGAGCGTCGGCCTGTCACGCCGAAGGCCGCGGGTTCGAGTCCCGTCACTCTCGCCACTTCATTTAGACTTCGGACATGTTTCGAAGAACCACATTATATCACGGTGACAGGTGATATAAACATATTGTGGGGGTGTAGCTCAGTTGGTTAGAGCGTCGGCCTGTCACGCCGAAGGCCGCGGGTTCGAGTCCCGTCACTCTCGCCATTTTAAAAAGCCTGCTGATTAAGTTCAGCGGGCTTTTTTATTGCCTGCGATTTTGTCCTTCTTTAAAGTCGTTTAATTGAGGGTAATATCAATTATAGCATGCTTGTTTATGGTTGAAAGTGTTAGGTAACGCACCTTGAAGAGCGGAGAGAATATTGACATTTTTTGATGAGGTTTATCAGAAAACTAATGTGTTTTTGAATGAAAACCCTTCTTTGAAGATGGGGACCGGTCGATACAGTTCTTTTTTTCGCGGAACTATTATGGGGACGGGAAAAAGTAATGAAGCGGAAAAACGGTTGGGTGAGTCTGGGGTTGATGTTTTATGGTTGGGTTCTAACCCTAATGTCTCAAATTCGCTTGCTGCTGTGCTGGCTCAAAAAGGTGATTTCACTTCATATGCTGAATACATACAGCAAATAGAAACTGGTTATTTTTCCGAAATAAATTTAGATACATTGCAGCCAACTTGGGACCCAGTTAATCCTGATAATAAGGTTTCTTGGCAATGGCGTTATCTTGGGAATCTGGTTTGCGAAAAATATGATAGAAATAAAATACTAATGGCCAATTTCGTGCCGTGGGGTAGCACTGATTTTAATGAGTTCTTAAAAAAGGTTTCAGAGTATGACTCGGAATTGCTCCGTAAAGTACTCGTCTTTTGCAATGATATTCATCAGCTTATGATTAAAAACTTAAAACCTAACTTGGTGATATTACCTAAAAGTATCGCCGAGAACTTATATCTTAATCGCATTTTGGATACGCAAGTATCAATGAAGTACCTAAATGGTAGGGTAGAGAAAATTGGTACGTCTGATAGGAGGCTTAGTATTTCTGTAGCTGACGTGAAATTAGAGGGCCACAAATATCGCGCTGTTTCAACATACCATCCTTCTTATCCAATGAGGAAAGGAGAGAGGGAGGCTTTGTACCAAACTTTGAGGTCTGTTTTTAGCGAATAACGGGGACGCACACGAAATTATCTTTCACGTCTGTCTAAAAGAACTCGCAACGACCAAGGTGAGAGGCTCTTACAGTTCGTACACTCAGATCCCAATTCAACATCCCCCATCACGCCCCTTGACCTGCGGGGGAAATCGCCTTACATCTAGGGTGTTCGCTTTCGGGCGGACTATGGCGCTAGAGGCCTGTATGGAATAAGCTGACTGGACCCGGGGGCGGTACCCGGCGCCTCCACCATAAGCCGATCAGATTGGTCGGTTTGTGAGGGGGGCGAAATAGGATCGACAGCGGTAGTAAAGATACGCGGTTGCGCTCGGTGAGCTACCACCGACATCGGTGCAAACATTACTAAATGCCAACGACAATCGTATGGCTCCGGTTGCAGCTGCTGCGTAACGCAGTCGCTTGACCAAATTCAATTCCTGCATGGGTGAGTCTATGTAGGTGGGGTTCGGGGGTACCTAGCAACAGAGACCCCCACTTTCTCCCTAACACATATAAATTAGCCCATGCCAACGCCTTTGTAGCGTCGGTTAAGTCGTGAAATTTTGTCGTGATACAGCGTTGCGATGGCAACGATGACCCATGAGGCATGAAACGCCACATGCATAAAGATCACCAGTTCCCCAGAAATTGGCCCGATGGAGGCCCGCTGGAAAATCTCTGTCATCCCAAGGGCAGGGGTGGGGTGAATGGTCAGCTTGCCGTAATAGGCGATCGCCTGAATACTTAACAGCCACGCATAACTGCGCCGCAGCCGTCGACCAATGGCGCGCAGCATACTGATATGATGGCGAGGGTTTATATAATCGTTGGCAAGGATGGTGTGCCAATCGCCATGACGTTCATAGTCTTTCCCCAACAGCATGGGGGCGTAGAGTTCGGTCTCTATATGTCGTGCGCGTGCCCGCCAGACGTTAAAGTAACGATAGCGCCGCGCTTCAAACACCAAAAAGACGATCACCAGCAAGCCCACAAGCACCAAGGGCAAGGGGGAGGCGTTCTGTCCACTAAAGGTGATGGAAAAGGCGATCCCGGTGGTGACAACCGCCCAGTTGGTGGTGTTGTCCAATCGCGTGCGCCAGGTGGTCGATCGATAGACCTCGCCCCGATAAAGGTGGGCAAGGGCGCCGAGTTCGGCTGAGGTGAAGTCTTTTATTTGATCTTGTTTTTTTGTCATCTTGGAAGTCCCTGTTTTTTAAACAGAGTGCGACAAACCGGAAACTCTTTCAACCATCAAAAAAAAGAACGAAAGGAACATAGAAAGAACATTTATTGACAAGATAGATATGTTCCGCTAATGTTCTTTTAACGAGTCGATGATCTGGAGAGTGAAAATGTATATTCCAACTTTTGCAAAAGAGTTCCTCGCGCTGGGCAGCATCTTTGTTGCGGGTTATGCGTGGTCTTTCATTTTATAGTTTTTTATGAGAACAAAACGGGAATTTAAAAATGAGTTACCGTGAATTGGGTGAGGCCCGTATCCTCAAACGCTATAACAAAAGCGACTATCTTGCCCCCGCCCGCCGCCCGGTGGTGCCGAAGGCGACGAAGGAAGATTGGCAATCTTTAGGTCAAGCGACTACGCAGTTTTTACAGCATGTCAAACCGGCTTGTGTGACGGCCCGATAGTTATCGGTGCACTGCCTTGTTTGATTGTGGGCGAAACGATGCCGCCAGTACGCAGCCCGCGCGTGGCATCGTTTCGCCTTTTTATCTTAGTTCAGGGAGAGGGCGGCGTCCGGCACAGGTGGCAGGGCGCGTTTTTGACCATTTTCGTCTATGGCGACGAAGGTGAAAATCCCTTCGGTTACTTTCTCACGCACTAATGTGGCACGGCGCAAGGCCCATAATTCGACCTTGATGGACATGGAGGTGTTGCCTTCGCGCACAATGTCGGTATAAACGCACACAACGTCACCGACCTTGACGGGTTTCAGAAACGACATCGCTTCAACGCCAACCGTGGCAACGCGACCTTGGGCGCGCCATCCTGCGGTAATGCCGCCAGCCAAATCCATTTGGGACATGACCCAGCCGCCGAAAATGTCGCCGTTGGGGTTTGTGTCACCGGGCATCGCCAGTGTACGGATTGCGGGGGTGCCTTGGGGGGAGGTTCCGTTCTCGTTCATATCGGGTCCAGATTTTATTTGTTTTTAAAAAAAGCGGATGACAGGGATAATATCATGCTTGCCCGAAGGCTGCATCCTTCCTATCATCGCCAAGCAATGTGTTTATCAGGGGTATAAAGTAAATTGTCTACGGATTTATTTGAGAACAACACGCCAAAAGTTGAGGGTGACTACACCGCACAGGACATCGAAGTCCTGGAAGGTTTGGAGCCTGTTCGTAAGCGACCCGGTATGTATATCGGCGGGACGGACGAAAGGGCTTATCACCACCTTGTTGCCGAGATTCTCGATAACTCCATGGATGAAGCGGTTGCCGGACACGCCAGCCGCATTGAATTGGAGCTGGATGAGAACGGCTATGTCACGATCCGTGATAACGGGCGGGGCATTCCGATCGACCCGCACCCCAAGTTTAAAGATAAATCCGCCCTTGAAGTGATCATGACGACTCTGCACTCCGGTGGTAAATTCTCCGGCAAGGCCTATCAGACCTCCGGCGGTTTGCATGGGGTGGGGATGTCGGTGGTGAACGCCTTGTCCGATGATTTGACCGTAGAGGTCGCGCGTGATCGCACGCTATGGCGTCAGGTGTTTAGCCGCGGCCTTGCCCAGACGACATTGACCAACGAAGGGCAGGTGAATAACCGCCGTGGCACGACCATCTCTTTCCATCCTGACCCGCAGATTTTCGGCTCCCGCCTTTATTTTAAGCCTGCGTTACTCTATAAGATGGCGCGTTCAAAAGCCTATTTGTTCAAGGGCGTGGAAATCCGCTGGAAATGTGCGGAAAGCCTGTTGAAGGACGGTGACAAGACCCCGGCGCAAGGTGTGCTGCATTTCCCCGGTGGTTTGTCTGATTATCTGTCTCATATGCTGGAAGGGCGTGAAGCCAAGACTGATCAGCCTTTTGCGGGGGATGTAAAATTCCCGGACGAGCAAGGCAAGGTCGAATGGGCCATCGCCTGGCCGGAAGATGAAGAAGCCTTCTTTAATTCTTACTGTAATACAGTTCCGACCCCGTTGGGTGGAACACACGAACAGGGGTTTCGGAATGCCCTGACGAAAGGCGTACGTGCCTACGGTGAGTTGATCAACAACAAAGCCGCCTCCAAGATCACGGCAGATGATGTGATTAATGGGGCCTGTATTATGCTGTCCGCCTTTATTCGCGATCCACAGTTTCAGGGCCAAACCAAGGAAAAGCTGGGCACTCAAGAAGCAGCGAAGCTGGTAGAAACAGCGATCCGTGACAATTTTGATCACTGGCTTGCGGGTAATCCCGAGATCGGGTCGCAGTTGGTCGAATATTTGGTAGAACGCGCCGAAGTGCGTCTGCGCCGCAAAAATGCAAAACAGATGAAACGTCAGTCCGCAACGAAACGCTTGCGCTTGCCGGGTAAGTTAACGGATTGCACCCGTTCCGTCTCCGACGGGACTGAAATCTTTCTGGTGGAAGGGGACTCAGCAGGCGGGTCTGCAAAGCAGGCGCGTAACCGGGAAAATCAGGCGATCTTGCCGTTGCGCGGTAAAGTGCTGAATGTGGCGTCTGCCTCCATCGATAAAATCAACGCCAACCAAGAACTGAATGATTTGGGGGAAGCCCTAGGCTGCGGCACCCGCGAAGGCTTTGAGCTGGATGATTTGCGTTATGAAAAAGTCATTATTATGACCGATGCGGACGTGGACGGGGCGCATATTGCCTCCTTGCTGATGACCTTCTTTTATCAGGAAATGCCGGGGCTGATCGAGTCCGGTCGCCTTTATCTGGCTCAGCCGCCGCTTTATCGTCTGGCCAATGGGGCCAAGAGCATCTATGCCATGGATGATCTGGAAAAAGATAAATTGATGGAAACCGAGTTTAAAAACAAAAAGGTGGATATCAGCCGATTTAAGGGTCTGGGGGAGATGCCACCGGCTCAGTTGAAGGAAACCACCATGGACCCGAAGAAACGCACGCTGTTGCGCGTCACCATTCAGGGCCATGGGGATGAAGGCGAAGATGCTGCTAAAGAAACCAAGGATCTGGTCAATCAGTTGATGGGTAAAAAGCCGGAACTGCGTTTTCAGTTTATTCAGGAACGCGCGAAGTTTGTGGAAGACCTTGACGTTTAAATGTGGCGGAAAGTGAGGTTGCGTGAAATATCTGTTCCCTCTTACGATTGCTCTATCGGTTAGTGCTTGCGTGCCATCCATTATGCAACGCGATCAAATACGACTTGGTATGCAAGGATGGATGCGCGGGGCGGCGGCTGAAGGCCAGTTGGGCATTGAATTTCATAACGTGCCGGATGCGTTAGAACGCGCAGCCATTGTTGCGGCGATGGATGGGCATAATTATGGTCCGGTGGTTTCCCTGAAAGCGCAAATGCCGCAAGAGAAGGGGGCACGGGTCGTGCTGTATAAGGACCCGCAGCCTAAGGTCTTTGGTGATAAGTTGTGCCAGCTCAGCGAGAAAGGGTTTGCGCCGGCGGGACGCCAAGATACAAAAATTACCCTGTCTCTTTGCTATAATGATCTGAGCTATGGATATGTAAGTGCAACTTCTTTGGAAAATCCCTTAGTTCGCGGGACGCAAGCTTTCGACGCTTTTTATCGCGCCGCCTATCGTTTGTTGACTGATCCAACATATGAACGTCAGGAATGGGGTAGCAGTTGTCGCAAGCCACCTTGTTAAGAAATAAAAAAGGCTCCCTCGGTCAAGAAGGGAGCCTTTTTTGATCTTTAGCGGATTTATGGGAACATCGGCTGTTGCATCAGGCCTGCGGTTTCATCGAAACCGAACATGACGTTCATGTTCTGCACGGCTTGACCAGATGCGCCTTTGACCACGTTATCTTCAACGCAAATCAGGATCGCACGGCCTTCTACACGGTCGGCAAAGACACCGATCAGGCAATAGTTAGACCCACGAACATGACGGGTTGCGGGGCTTTGTCCTTCTTCGACAACGCGTACGAACGGATCATTTTTGTAGGTTTCCTTCAGGGTTGCACGCAGATCGTCCACGCTCGCCCCATTGTCCATTTTGACGTAGATTGTGGACAGGATTCCCCGGTTCATGGGCATAAGGTGCGGGGTGAAGGTGACTGTAACCGGTTCACCGTATGCTTCGCTGAGGCCTTGTTCAATTTCCGGCCCGTGGCGATGGGTGCCCACACCATACGCATGGATCGCATCTGAAACTTCGCAGAACAGGCTGCCTTCTTTTGGCGAACGACCCGCCCCTGTGACGCCGGATTTGGAGTCAATGATGATTCCGTTCGGGCTGATTTGGGCATTTTTGATCAGTGGGATCAAAGGCAGTTGTGCCGAGGTCGGGTAGCAACCGGGGTTGGCGACCAAACGCGCTTTGGCGATTTCGGCACGTTTCAGTTCTGTCAGGCCGTAGACGGCTTCTTTTTGCAGTTCCGGTGCGCGGTGTTCATCACCGTACCATTTTGCGTATTCTTCAATATCTTTCAGGCGGAAGTCGGCGGACAGGTCCACGATGCGCACATTCTGCGGTAGGCTTGCGATAAAGGCTTGCGTGGTGCCGTGGGGCAGACAGCAAAAGCAGATATCGATTGCGGACCAGTCAACCTCTTCCATCGTCACAAGGTCAGGCAGGTCGAGACCGCCAAGATGGGGAAAAACATCAGCCATGCGCATGCCGGCTTTTCGGTCTGCGGTCATCGCCGTGATTGCAACGTTGGGATGGTTGATGAGTAGACGGACCAGTTCTGCCCCTGTGTAGCCGCTGGCACCGACAATTGCTGCATTAATCTTGTTCATGTTTTTCTCTATTGTGGCTTGAAAATAAAAAAGGACCCGAACGGGTCCTCATGACTGAGTCCAAAAACACCCGTTCCGTAGTTAGTAAACTGGGGAGGTGAATCGTCGCATGGCTCTGTCTTTCCTAAAGAATAAGATATTAGTGACTACGTTTTTATCACTTTTAAGCAAGAAATCCACTCTTTTTGTGAATGCACGGGTTGAGATAAAACAAAAACGTCATAAATCTTTAGGGTATCCTTAATCTTCATCCTTTAATCTGTAGGGGATGAAATGTACGAAAGATGTGAGAGAAAGATTATGAGTAAAGAACAAAACTTCCTGATTAAATACGGTATCCATAACTTCGTCAGCTGTGCCCTAGAAGGCGGCAAGAACGTGTTTTATATCCGTAAGTCAGAACGCGACAACATGATCGCCCATGCAAAAAAACTGCTGCAAGGCGGCTATGGCGATCAGGTGGAAATTCACGTGGTCTAACGACGCGTTTTTTTCTGATGAAGACAGGCAAGGGCGAGCGTTACAGGCATCGCCCTTTTTTGTGTCTTGGGCTCAGGACTTCATCAAATCGCGTTTGGCGGCAATCGTGTTGTCGATATTTTTCAAAATGTCATAGGCTTTGCTTTTGGTCAGGCCCAGATGTTCAGAGACTTCCAGCAAAAGTTCTCGTTCAGCGCGGTCGGATTGCCCGCTTTCCAGCCCCTCGATCATGGCGATGATATTGTCTTTGATCTTATGAAAAACTTCTTCATCACTTAAGGGCCGCACAGTTTGAATGACGCGCACGATATCCCCGTCAATATAGATAATGTCGTCGCTGCGCGCTTCTTCTTCTCCGATCTCACAGGTCTGAACCAGGACGGGCAACCATCCAAGATTTCGCAAGGTTCCCTGTGCTGAATGATTGAGTGGTTCCCCAGTCTCAGGGTGGGTGGGGTGTTTGGCAATTTTGATTAATTTACCATCTTCAACATATGCAAACATGAGACGCCCCTTTCCTGTTTTCTTAAAGGGATGCTATCACAGCTGTATGGGAATGTATAACACCTTGAATATGTGCGCGAAGAGGGCTTCAAATTCGTTGCTTTTCGTAAGGTTTGACCGGATAGTATAAGGTGTTGAATAATTCTAGACTGGAAAGAAATAGATCATGAGTGCACTCGTCACAGCATGGCAATTAAACGCATCGGGCGGTGGTGAAGAGCTAAGGGAAGATCAGATTGCCTCCAAATTGAAAGAGGACAAAATCGTCTGGGTTCATTTGGATGCCATGGACCCTGAGGCAAAGCCGTTGTTGAAAGAGTTTTGCGAGCTGGATGTGCATGTGGAGGCCAGCTTGTTTGCCAGCAACACACGCCCCCGTGCGGACGAATTTGAGGATGGCTGTCTAATCAACCTGCGCGGCGTCAATGTCAATGAAGGCAAAGACCCGGTTGACATGATTTCAGCGCGGTTGTGGATTTCCGGCAATATGATTATCTCGCTGCGCAGGCAGCGTATGATGGCGTTTAATGATTTGCGTGAACAGTTGGCGCGGGGAAAAGGGCCAACAGGGCAGGGTGATTTTGTGGCGCGGGTGTCCAATTTGTTGACGGTGCGGATGTTACCGGTTTTGGAAGCGATCGATGACCAAATCACCAGCTTTGAAGATATGGATTATCTAAAGCGGGGCGTGGATGACGAACTGATCGAACAGCGTCAGAATGCCGCGCGTCTAAACCGTTACATCACCCCACAACAGCAGGCGTTGTTGAAACTCAGCACGCTGGAGGCCGATTGGCTGTCAGATGGACATAAGACGAGTATTCGCCAGGCCTTAGACAGTGTGATGCTCTATCTCGACGAAATCAAAGAGTTGAAAGAACGTATGGAAATCCTCAATGACCAGCTGCAAAAGCAATCGAATGGCCGGATTGAACATACAATGTATGTCCTGTCAGTCGTGGCAGGGATTTTCTTGCCGCTGGGCTTTTTGACCGGGCTTTTGGGGATCAATGTTGGCGGCATGCCGGGGGTTGAGGATCAGAACGCGTTCTGGCTGGTCTCCTTGATTATTCTGGTGATCGGGATTGCCGAGTTTATGTATTTTAAATGGAAGAAGTGGATTTAATCTGTCTTTTCCAGCCTGTGCTTTAGCTCTTGCAGCAGGGGGACGAGTTCCGCGATGGTGTGGGATTTATCTGGTGGGGTGAGGCATAACATGGCTTTACCCTCATCGGTGCGATAGATTTGGATCAAGTCTAGCGAATGCTGGAATATATAGTGCACTTCCTGTGTGGAGAGGACAGCCGGTTCGGCTTCTGGAAAGAGGGCTTCCAGCAGGGGTTGGGCATCCGTAAACTCGGTGGCAGGATCGACTTTATCGATGATGAGTTGGTAGAGGTCTTCTAGGAGTTTGTTTTTGTGTTTTTCGAGGCTATTGAGCATGAACTGTCAAACAGGGTTGATTTTTGCCGAGAGGGTCTGTATCCAAGAGATATGAAGGTACACGTCATAAATCAACTGTCTCAGATTATTATCATCATTCCATAGGAATGGTGGGATTTGTCGTGTCGAGAATGTAACCCGCCTGAGAAGGCGGTTTTTTTTGGCTTCTTGGGCAATTTTTAAAGATCCAAGGAGACTGAAAATGAAGAAAGTCGCCGTCTTCGGCAATGCAGGTGCGGGGAAATCAACTCTCGCCAAACAGTTGGCAGAGGCCACAGGTCTGCCCTTACATTCCATTGATCAGATGAAATATCGTCCCGGCGGGGAAGAGGTTGACCACGCAGATTATCTGACAGCACATAAAAAGTTGCTGGAAACGTCTTGCTGGGTCATTGACGGGTTTGGATGTGTCACGTCCGCGTGGCAGCGTTTTGAGGCCGCGGATACATTGGTGTATCTGGATTTATCGCTGAGCCAAATGGCGTGGTGGATCCTGAAACGCTTTATCAAAGGGCATTTTTAAACACCGCAAGGCTGGCCCGCAGGCAGTCCGATCTGGCGAAGCACATGGACAAGCTATCGGGTCTTGTGGCTGTGTCATCAAAAACTGACACCGCGTTACCGGGCCTATGTCGCGGAGCAAGCGAAGGTGAAAAAGTTTTTCCATCTAAGAAGTTTAGAGGATATAGAAAATTTTAAGAAAAATTATCAGTAAATTGAAACTTTTAGTTTTTTGATATACTCTAAAATCATGACGTATGGTTTTAGATCATGTTTGCGAGTACTGATTGGCGTGATCTTTTGTTTTTCGCTCACGCCGAATTCAGCACAGGCCGCAGAAGAGTATGTGGCGCGTATGGCGGCAACCACGTGGGAGCCCTTTATGTTTTTGGAAGGGGACGTGCAAAAAGGCATTGATTACGAGATTGCCCGTCTGCTGTCAGAGCAGATGGGTTTTATTTTGACCATGCGTCACTGCCCCTTTAAACGGTGCCTGACGGAGATTGAACGTGGCGGCCTTGACCTTCAAAGCGGTATCGCTTTTAACGAACAGCGCGCACAATTTATGACCTATCTGTCCACCCCTTATGGGGAAGTTTCGGCGCGGTTTTATGTGCGAAAAGGCGAAGGATACCGTTTGAAATCCTATGATGACTTGCACAAGATCAGGGTGGGTATGGTCACGGCGTCACATTATTTTGAGCCATTTAATTCGGATGACAGGATCAAGAAAATCGCGGTCCCGAAAGAAGAAATGCTCTTCACGTTATTGGAGAAAGGCCGGGTGGATGCCATCATCGGCACCAGCCCGAATTTGGAATATCAGATCAAGAAATATCGGCATAAGGGAAAGTTTGAAATCGCGGCGTATATGCCGGATAACAAAATACCCCTCTATTTCGCCATTTCGAACAAATCCGCCCTTTTGACTCAGCTAGACCGCTTCAATGCTGTTATGCTCGAGTTAAAGGAAAGCGGCCGGCTTGATGATATTCACGCAAAGTATCGCTAGGCCGCTCTTTACCTTTTAACAACAACCACATTGACCGACATGGCGGGCATGTACATGCTGGAGAGGTGGATTTTTTCTCCTTCATGGTCACTGAACATGGGTTGGGAGGGCATGTCATCCATCAGGAACTGAAAGATATTGCGCTCAATCCGGCAGGTGCGCACGCTATGTTCGACCATACCGTCATAGGTGAGTTGATAGGCCGTTTCTTCCTTGGCATCGCTATAGTATTCCAGCTCAAAGTCGCAGTTTTGGAAAAGCTGCTTCAGCCCTTCAAAGGAAATCCGCCAGTAGTCGTTGGGAAACTCGTGGAAGCCCTGTACCCAAGGCACGCTGATGATTGCGCGTCCGCCTTTTTTCAAAAGCTTTTCGATATTTGAGGCAACTTCAAACGGGTTTTTTACATGCTCTAATACATGCGGGCAGATGATGGTGGAAAATTGTTTGATGCCGGTCTTTTTGCGCAAGGTACTGATGTTTTTGGTGATGTCGAAGACATGATCCACATTGTCGCCCATTTCCAAGTCAACACCGATAAACTCTTTCCCAACAAAATGTTTGCGCCATTTGCCGCCGTCCGTATCCAGAATGCTGGCTTTACTGCCGATATGCAGGATCGGTGCGTCAAAAGACGCAAAGTGGCTCATGGCTTCTTGGATGGCAAATTTCTGTAAGCCAATTGTGCTGCCATCACGCAGTTTCCAATTATGGAGCTTGTCAATGTTTGTAATCATTTTACGACACTAAATGGTGGAGAAAGAGAGACCCTGTTTGGACTGAGTTTGCGATACCAATAAGTATTGAGAGGGTCAAGTTATTGTTGTCAAATCTTAACTTTAGGTTGGATTTCGCCGTCTTGGTAAGGGTAATCAGGTGATTATCTTATTTTTTAAGCGCTTTGAGTGTTTCTTCTTCTTCTTTGATCAACGCTTCTTGTTGGGCGCGCCATTGGTCTTTACGTTTTTGGCGATCACCACAAAGTTGTTGGATAAAGTGTATGGGAGAAATGCTGTTCCAGATAATAAACAAGAACACGCCAATAACAAAAACGGGGACGAGAAGAAACCAATCCATAAAACAAACTCTTGAGTAGGTGATCGTTGGTCGGACTATAGCCTGAAAGCCGTGAGCGATGCATCTGTTTAAATTGCGTTTTCTTTCTTCATATTTTTTTTGGGGGGCATGAAGAAGAGCGGGGTATCTGTTTCGGCAAATTTACAGTGACGCTAATATTTGTCATACTAAACGCAGTGTAGAAGAGGAGGTTGTCATGAAAACAGTAAATCGCCGCCAATTTATTCAAACTCTCTTGGGTGTGGCCGCTGTGTCCGCACTCAGTGTTCCGGCTTTTGCACAGGGCAAGAGTGAAGGTAAGCGCA
The DNA here is from genome assembly GCF_000688235.1 of Terasakiella pusilla DSM 6293. Classification (GTDB taxonomy): domain Bacteria; phylum Pseudomonadota; class Alphaproteobacteria; order Rhodospirillales; family Terasakiellaceae; genus Terasakiella; species Terasakiella pusilla. The sequence continues at coordinate 20,877 of NZ_JHYO01000033.1, forward strand.
AAGATGCAGATCATCGCCAAGATGATGGCAAAGGGGCGCTGGGCGAAAAAGCCCAAGACGGAAAAGAAAAATCCAAAGATAAGATGAAGGATAAGAAGTCTAAGGATAAAGAGAAGTCCAAAGACAAAGGGAATAAGGGTAAGAAGTAGCGCTCGCTTTGATATGTTGCGTCTACTTTGAGGCCTGTTGCAAAGAACGAAACCCGTTGCTGAAAAGGAGCGGGTTTTGTGTGTCATCTAGGACTTAAGCCGAAAGATGAAGCTTGGTCTTCGTCTTTTGTTGGACTGATTGAGTTTGTTGACGTGATAACGGGGCAAAATTACAATAATTTTCTTAAAATTAAGGGAGGTAAAAATTATGTCGGTAATTTCTGTAGAAAAAACGATTACAATCGCAATGTCTGTTAAAGATCGCCATGCAAGTGCAAATTGGTACAAAACGATTTTAGGTTTTGATCTGATCTATCATGCCGATGAAGCAGGTTGGTCCGAAATTCAGACGAATACGTCTGGTGTTGTAATTGGTCTTGGTGATCATACAAAACCGATACCTGGTAGTTGCGTTCCAGTCTTTGAGATTGCTGACCTTGATTCTGCGCGGCATAAACTAGAACAGGCCAATGTCAAATTTGATGGCGAAACGGAAGTCATTGAAGGAATGGCCAAGACCGCCACATTTTATGATCTTGATGGCAATCCGCTGATGCTCGCAGAGGATTTGACTAAAAAGTGTCAGCAATAAACCATCTAAGAAAATCGCCAACCATCTGATATTTCATAACTTTTTAGAAACTTATTTCCTTTTATCAATTATTAGTCCATTGGCAGTATCTATCTCGAACGGATATAAATTAATGCGAGCTATGGAATAAACAACAAAAAGCCCGCAACCAATTGGCTGCGGGTTTTTCGTATCCGTATGTCTCGGAAAGCAGTAATCGTTGTGATTAACGCTTGGAGAACTGGAAAGAACGACGGGCTTTTGCTTTACCGTATTTCTTACGTTCAACAACGCGAGAGTCACGAGTAAGGAAGCCAGCTTTCTTCAGAGCCGGGCGCAGGGCTGGCTCGTAGTTGTTCAGGGCGCGGGACAGGCCGTGGCGAACCGCACCAGCTTGGCCGGAAAGGCCACCGCCAGTAACTGTTGCAACAACGTCAAACTGACCTTCGCGTTCTGTTACTTCAAATACCTGGTTCAGGATCATGCGCAGAACCGGACGTACGAAGTAATCAGCAATGTCACGACCGTTTACGGTGATTTTACCGGAACCCGGCTTGATCCATACACGAGCGATGGCATTTTTACGACGACCTGTACCGTAAGAACGGCCTTGTGCGTCGATTTTCGGTTCAGCAGGAGCTGCTGCTTCTTGAGCAACTGCTTCAGTTGTGGAAACTGCAGCCAAATCTTCCAAAGTCTTCTTTTCTTCAGCCATGGCTTATGCGCTCCGTTTATTCTTGTCGTTCATAGAAGCCACGTCGAGGACTTCCGGCTTTTGGGCGTCATGCGGGTGTTCGCCACCAGCATAGATGTGCAGCTTTTTCATTTGCTGACGGCCCAGCGGGCTGCGTGTGATCATACGCTGAACAGCTTTTTCGATCACGCGTTCCGGATGATCGCCATCCAAAATTTGTTCAGCTGTGCGTTGTTTGATACCGCCCGGGTGACCTGTGTGCCAGTAGTACACTTTGTCAGTGCGCTTACGGCCAGTCAGTTGAACTTTCTCAGCATTGATGATGATGATGTTATCACCAGTGTCGATGTTCGGTGTGTAAGTCGGCTTGTGTTTGCCGCGCAGATATTGCGAGACGATTGCAGCCAAACGGCCCAGAACAACGCCTTCGGCGTCGATCACGAACCATTTGCGTTCAATTTCGCTCGGCTTAGCAGTGTAAGTTTTCATTTCAGTCCACTTGCATACGGATTAAAACTGGGTTCCGGTTTTGCGAGGTAAATCGCGCTACCAAGAATGAGGGCGCATTATGTGTATTTTTGAGGATAAGTCAACAGCAAAAAAACGTTTAAAAACAGCATCTTATTTTTGCGGTATCAGAATACCGTTTCTGTATCCCGCATAAAACTGCGGTGTTCCGACGGGTCTGAAAAATGCATATTTTCAATGTGTTAGCTTTATTCAAACCCGCTGATACATGGTTTATTTGTGGGGGAAAACGAGTAGCAAAATACTCAACGTGAGAATGGAAAGCGTTGTGGTGATGAGAATCGCGTTCCCGGCAATTCTGTCGCCAACGCCATAACGGGTGGCAAAGACAAAAGGATTGGCCCCGGTTGGCATGGCCGCGCCCAACGTGGCGATCATAGTCCAGAGTGCGGAGGCATTGAGCACATAGCGACACGTCAGATAGACGAGGGTAGGCATCACAATCAGCTTGGCGAAACTGGCAATGAGGACAGGGCCGCGGGTTTCTTCCAGCCTTAGGGAATATCGCGCCATGCCACCCCCCACAGCAAAGAGCGCACAAGTGGGGGCTGCTTTGGCAAAGAGGTCGGTTGTGCGATCAATCATGGTTGGCAGTTCAAGGCCGCTTGTGGCGAAGGCCCAGCCACCGACCAGTCCGATGACCAGCGGGTTTGTGACCACACTTTTGATGGAGCCAAGGACAATGCCAAACAGATTGGCGTTGGGGTTGCGCCCGGTTTCCATCATCACGCACGGGATGGTGAAAAGGATCATGGCGTTGAAGGTAATGATCGTCATGAGGGGGACGAGGGCTTCCGGTTCAAACGCGGTCTGCACAATCGGCAAGCCAATAAGGGCAAGGTTTGAGAAGGAGGAAGAGATCCCGGTGACGATGGCGCGTTCTTGCCCAAACCGTTTCGCGATAAAGAAGGTCGAAAACAGGATCAGGATGCCCACGCCATAATAGGCGAACAGAATGGAAAGTTCGAGCCGCTGCGCCATGACACCGCTGGCAGAGGTGCGAAAGAGCAGGCAGGGGACAGCAAGATAAAAGATAAAGCGGGTGAGGTCATCAACGCCGCTTTGGCTGAATAACCCGCGCTTGACCATAATATAGCCAAGGCCGATGACGGCAAAGACGGGAAAGATAATTGTAAGAACCTGTTGCATGCAGACTCTGGCCTTTAAAAATGTCAGTAAATTAAGTAAGAGGTCATGTCAGAAATTTTGACATAACATATTCATCGTATACTGCATTTGCGTCGCAATAGCTTTCTTTTTTAAGCGCTTCAAAACGATAGTTATGTTTGAGGAAGAAAAGGACGGCAGGGAGATTGTCGGCAACCACATTCAGACTAACCTTGCGGCAGTTCTGTGATTTGGCCCATTTTTCTGCCTGAGAAAGCAAGCGGGTCCCCACCCCTTGTCGGCAGTGCATGTGCAAGACGGCAAGGCCAAGATGGGCGATGTGCAGGCCTGATGATGTCCTCTCGCGCATGATCCAGAGATTGCCGATTAGCCTTTCTGCTTGTTTGGCAAGGTAGATTTGCTGCCAGTCGTTTTGCGTCTCTATATAATAAGACATCCAGCACGACCGCTTGTCCTCGTCGATTAAGTCGGTGGATACAAAGGGGTGCTGATCTGCGAGTGCCCGATGCAGCTCAACAAGGGCTGTCGCGTCCGTGGGGGTCGCGTTGGTGATGGTCATCTTGGGATCTCCATAGAGGGATGGAACTTTTAGGCTCTATGGATGGAAGAGGAGGATTTTATCGATTAGGTGGGATGGAGTAGGTGCCGGTGGCGTGCGCAACGGGTTCGTCGTGACCGTCTGAATGGAGCGTTACTTCCATCACGGCAAGGCGTTTACCCAGTTTGAGGATGCGACCTTCTGCCATTAAATCACCGGGGGCGGGGCGGTGCATGAAGTTGATGTTCAGGTTTGTGGTAACGGCCAGCTTGACTTGACCAATGGCAGACAGGATGACTGCATACATACAGGCATCGGCAAGGGCCATCATGGTCGGGCCGGAGACCGTGCCACCGGGGCGTAACATCACATCATTGAAGGGCAGGCGCAAAACCGCGCTACCGTCACCGATGCGATCGGTCTTCATGCCGATCTCTTCTGCCCAGGGAAGTTCTGTTTTGATGATGTGGTCGAAATCTTCTTTGCTTATTTTTGCCATTGGTGCACCCTGTGTTTGTCATAATTTTTATCTGACTCTATATTACGTTTACGTAAACGTCAATTTTATATAAGATGGCGCGAAATCATGAATTCAATAAGACAGGGAGTTTAAAATGACTGCAGCCGCCCATTTGGAAGACCAGCCACTGGTGACACGAAACGACGAAGGCGGGATCGCGACGATCACTCTAAATCGTCCGACTAAATTTAACGCGCTGTCTATGGCGGTGTTGGAAGCTTTGCTGTCAGAGCTGACTAAGCTGGAAGAGGACCGATCCGTGCGCGTGGTTGTGCTGGCGGGCGAAGGCAAAGCCTTTTGCGCAGGCCATGACCTCAAGGAAATGCGCGAAGATACCTCACGTGAAGCCATGCAAGCGCTGTTTGGTAAATGTTCGGAAGTGATGTTGAAAATCAGTCAGATTCCGCAGCCGGTGATCGCGCGTGTCCACGGGATCGCGACGGCGGCAGGTTGCCAGCTGGTGGCGACCTGTGATCTGGCGATTGCGGTGGAAGAAGCGCGCTTTGCCACATCCGGCATTAATGTGGGTTTGTTCTGTTCCACACCGATGGTGGCGTTAACCCGCAATGTCACGCCGAAGAAGGCGTTTGAAATGCTGGTAACAGGTGATTTTCTGGATGCGCAAACGGCTTTGCAGTATGGCTTGATTAACCATGTCGTGCCTGCGGAAAAACTGGATGAAACGGTCATGGATATGGCGCGTAAGATCGCCTCAAAACCGGCTGTGTCCATCGCTTATGGCAAGCAGTTGTTTTACAAGCAGTTGGAAGCCGCGCGGGCGGCGGCTTATGATATGGCGGCGGAAACCATGACGTGCAATATGTTGACAGAAGATGCGCAAGCTGGTGTCGATGCCTTTATTGCAAAACAGCCGATGCCTGCCTGGAAAGGGCGCTGATCACTCGCCTGTGTTTTGGGTGGGGGCCAGTGCTGCGTCGTCACCCATCACATCCAACAAGGTCAGCTGGTTGACCACACTCAGCCAGAAGCTGGCATCATGTTCTTGATTTGTAATCTGCATTTTATGAAACGCGATAAAGCTGGCATTTTTTAAGCCATGTTCTTTATAGAGCTCAAATGCAGTTTTACGTGGATCTGACATTTGATATGGTTCATTCCTGACTAGTTCCCTCAAGTCCTAAAACTGTATAGGGGCAGGGCGCAAGAAACATCACCCAAATGGAGGATGTTTTAAGTAATTATGATAAAAGATTTGATTCTATGTTATTGAAAAATAATAAAAATTGACATTGGTGAGGCTATGACAGCTTTAAGTTATGCAAACGAATATCTGACCGACCTTTTGCAATCGGTGAAGACGGTTGCCATGGTCGGGGCTTCGGCAAAAACCAACCGTCCAAGCTATTTTGTGATGAAGTATCTGCAAGGTAAGGGCTATCGGGTCATCCCGGTGAATCCCGGTCTGGCGGGCGGCGAGATTTTGGGGGAGAAGGTCTATAGCAGCCTCAGCGATATTCCTCATACGTTTGAGATGGTGGATATTTTTAGAAATTCCGAAGCCGCAGGCGTAATCACAGATGAAGCGATTGCCCTGCGGGAAGAAAAGGGCATCAAGGTCATTTGGATGCAATTGACTGTGCGCAATGATGAAGCGTGCGTGCGGGCCGAAGATGCCGGACTTGATGTGATCATGGACCGCTGCCCGAAGATAGAATACGGGCGCTTGTTTGGGGAATTGAGCTGGGGCGGCATCAATTCGGGTATTATTTCGTCAAAAAGGTTGAAGCGATGAGCAAGCATACGATCAAAAATTACGGGATTGAAACCCGCGCCATTCATGCCGGAAGCCGCCCGGATAGCGAGACAGGGGCGCGCAATACACCGATCTATCAAACCACATCCTATGTCTTTGATGATGCGGATCATGCAGCGGATTTATTTAACCTCCAGACGTTTGGCTTTATCTATTCCCGCCTGACCAACCCGACCGTAGCAGTGTTGGAAGAACGCATCGCCAATCTGGAAAATGGACGCGCGGCGGTCTGTTGCGCCTCTGGTCATTCCGCGCAGTTTTTGGCTTTCTTTTCGTTGATGGAACCGGGGGATCGCTTCCTTGCGTCACGCAACCTATATGGTGGATCGATCACGCAATTTGGTACCAGCTTTAAACGGTTGGGCTGGCATGTGGATTTTGTCGATGCCACCGACCTTGAGGCGGTTAAGCAAGCCATCACACCGGACCATAAAGCCTTTTTTATTGAACCGCTGGCCAATCCGGGGGGAGTGGTCTTGGATACGCAAGCCTTGGCAGACCTCGCCCACGAAAATAACATGCCGTTGGTCGTGGACAATACACTGGCGACCCCGATGCTGTTTCAACCTTTTGACCATGGGGCGGATATTATTACCCATTCCACGACCAAGTTTTTGGCCGGGCATGGCACGTCCATGGGCGGTGCGATTGTGGAAAAAGGCACGTTTGATTGGGCAACGGCGGGTAAATATCCCACGCTCTGTGAACCTGATCCCGCCTATCACGGCATGAGGTTTTTTGAAACCTTTGGCGATTTCGGTTTTTCTATGAAGACCCGCTGTGTGGGCTTGCGCGATTTTGGCCCCGCCATGAGCCCGACCAACGCTTTTAACACCATCACGGGGATTGAGACGTTGCACCTGCGCATGGAACGCCATGTGCAAAATGCGCTGAAGGTTGCGAACTTTCTGGAAAACCATCCTAAGGTCAGCTGGGTTTCTTATGCGGGCCTACCTTCCAGCCCTTATTATGAACTGGCGCAAAAATATATGCCGAAGGGGGCAGGCTCCGTCTTCACCTTTGGGGTGAAAGGCGGCTACGAAGCTGGGGTAAAATTGGTGGAAAGCGTGAACCTGATTTCTCACCTTGCCAATATTGGGGATACTCGCAGTCTGATTATTCACCCCGCCAGCACCACGCACCGCCAATTAACCGAAGATCAACAGATCGCCGCAGGGGCAGGGCCGGATGTGTTGCGCCTGTCTATTGGTCTGGAAACAGCAGACGATATTATCCGTGATCTGGATGAGGCGTTGTCGTGAACCGACTGATTATCACAAACGGCGATATGGCGGCTGAACGTATACAGACCCTCCAGCCGGAAGTGACGGTGTTGCCGTGGCGTGATGTGCTGCATGATGGGCCATTGGGGGACTTTGATCGCTTGCAGGATCAGTCGATCCACCGTGCCGCCTTTATCGCAGAATTTGCCGATATGGCGCCGGAAGATGTGGTGCGCGATTTTGAACATCGCGATCAGGTCTTTTTGCAGGCGGGCAGCTATGAGCGTGTGGAGCTGTGGTTTGAGCAGGATTTGTACGATCAGTTGCAATTGCTGCAAATCATTGATGCGGCCTGTAAGCAGTTACCGGATACATCGCTGTATGTGGTGCAAGCTGACACATATTTATGTGAGCTGCCGGATATGGAGTTTGCAGCCCTGCCATCACATGCCCGTTTGTTGAGCAAGGCGCAGAAAGACTATGCGGTTAAAGCGTGGGCGGCAGTGGTATCGGAAGACTGGCCCTTCGCGGATCAAGTCGAAGCGCCTCTACCTTATGTCCCAAGCGCGCTGAAGCGACTACAGGGCGAACGTCAAGACTTCCCGCTGTCTTTATATTATGCATCCCGTCCCTTGCTTGAGGGGCCGATGAAGGTCAAAGAGATGTTTCGGGCCATGCAGGCGGCGGAAGAAGCCAAGTTTATGGGGGATTTATCCTTTTATCATCTGCTCAAAGGCTATCTCGCAGCGCCCGATCCTTTATTTAAAAGCGCCTATCAAGACGGCATGGACTATATGGATTTCTTTAATCTGGACGTCAGCCTTACAGACAAAGGCACAGAGGCGCTTAAGGCGTTTTCAGTTTCGCTTTAAATTTGCGATCTTTCTTGATTTGTAACTCGCGCACTTGGGCATCGCTGCGACCATCAAAGCCGGTTTCGGCGTAGATCAGTTGCCAGGGGCGGCGCGCGCGGGTGTATTTGGCCCCGCCCGGTTTCAGACCGTTATGTTCTTCAAGGCGGCGATCCGGCGTCTCGTCATAGGTGACGCCGGTATAGGCTTCCCCGCGCTCGTTCAATAGGACATAGACAAACCAGCGTTTCGTCATGGGGCCTTCCGGTTGATCCAATCTTCGATGGTGTCGGCCACGTCCTGCCAACATTTATCTAGCATGAGGGCGTGGGGGCCATCTTTAACAATATGTAGGTCGGCTTTATAAAAGTCAGCCGTTTCTTGCAGGGAAGACGTTGGGATCATCACATCCACATCGCCCCCAATGACAAAGGTCGGGGTCGCGGTGACAGAGGGGAGGCGCGGGATGTCCCAAAGGGCGATGTCCATGATCGCGCGCAACGATTCCGGCTGAAAAAATCCATGGGCATCTGCGAGGCTGGCGGGGTGGGTATCCTGTGTGATCAACAGGCGGCGCAACTGATCAAATTGGACCACTTCCGGGCTGCTGAACAAGATGGCCTGACTTAGCGCCCAGTATAGGTCCGGTGCGGTGTTGAGCATATGCATGGCTGAACCGTTTGTCCCGCTAGGCGGAACGGAATTCATCAGCACGGCGGCAGGAGGCGTGTGCTTTTCCATATATTTCTGCACGACCATGCCGCCAAGGGAGTGTCCAATCAGGACCGGATTGCCGTCAATCTGTGCGACGGCGTTTTTGACATCTTCCACATAATCGGCAAGTCCGTAAAAATGCAGCGACCAACTGGACCCGCTTTGTCCATGACCGCTGAGGGAGACGGCATAACAGTCGTGGCCCAGACTGGCAAAATAGGGCATGAAGCGATAGCGCCAAATGGCTGCGCAACAGAAGGAGCCGTGGACGAACAGAAGAGGGCGTTTTTTCTTGATGCCTTTTTCCGCTTTGAGTTCAATGATTTCGAGAGGCATAAGAAAAATACTAACGTTTATACATAATTATTTGTGTGTCCCATCAAGCACTGTTTTACAAAAAAGTGCAAGGAAACATGCGGATTATTTGCCAGTTTCTTTGCTTGCTTATAAAATGACTCTCAGGTAGTGTGCGCCCACGTTTACAGGCCTTTTTATTTTGCCAAAGGATCACTAGTCGATGACCTCGCATATGGATATGGCGAACGCCATTCGTTTTCTCTCCGCTGATGCCGTTCAAAAAGCCAAATCCGGCCACCCTGGGATGCCCATGGGTATGGCTGACGTTGCAACCGTTTTGTTCACCAAATATATGAACTTTGACCCGAAGCAACCGAAATGGGCCGATCGTGACCGTTTCGTGCTGTCTGCCGGTCATGGCTCCATGTTGATGTATTCCTATCTCTACCTGACTGGGTATGAAGATATGACCATTGAAGAAGTGTCAAACTTCCGTCAACTGGGCGCTAAAACCGCGGGCCACCCTGAATATGGTCATGCAACCGGGATCGAGACAACAACTGGTCCGTTGGGGCAAGGCGTTACCACGGCTGTTGGCATGGCGCTGGCAGAAAAACTGCAAAATGCGCGCTACGGTGAAGAGATCGTCAACCACTATACTTATGTGATCGCAGGCGATGGCTGCTTGATGGAAGGGATCTCCCATGAGGCAATTTCCACAGCGGGTCACTTGGGTCTGAACAAACTGATCGTCTTCTGGGACGATAACGAAATCACCATCGACGGTAACCTGAACGTTGCGGCAAGTGACAACCAGCTGAAACGCTTTGAAGCCAGCGGCTGGGACACACAAGCGATTGACGGGCATAACCCCGAAGAGATCGCGGCTGCGATTGAAAAAGCACAAAAATCTGACAAGCCGTCTTTGATTGCGTGTAAAACCAAGATCGGTAAGGGCGCGCCGACCCTTGAAGGCTCCCACAAAACCCACGGTGCGCCGTTGGGTGATCAAGAAATCGCAACCATGCGCGAGCAAATGGGCTGGACCGCAGCGCCGTTTGAAATCCCCGACGATATCCTGAACGCATGGCGCACAGCCGGTGCACGCGGTGCAGAAACACGCGAAGCCTGGCAAGAGCGTTTCAACGATCTGGACCTGGATACGCAAGAAACATTCGTTCGCACCAACGACGGTGGCCTGCCGGATGGGTGGGAAGCAAAAGCCAACGCATTCAAAAAACAACTCTGTGAAGAAGCCCCGAAAAAGGCGACCCGTCAGGCGTCCCAAATGGCGCTCAACACATTGGCAGAAATCATCCCGGAAATGCTGGGCGGCTCTGCGGATTTGACAGGGTCTAACCTGACTAAAGCCGATAGCCAAAAATCTGTCACACCAGACGATTTCACCGGCAACTACATGCATTACGGTATCCGCGAATTTGGGATGGCGGCGTTTATGAACGGCGTTGCGCTGCACGGCGGGTTTATCCCTTACGGCGGCACATTCCTTGTCTTTGCAGATTACATGCGCGCTGCGATGCGTCTGTCTGCGTTGATGGAACAGCGCGTTGTGTACGTATTGACCCACGATTCTATCGGTCTGGGGGAAGATGGCCCGACTCACCAACCTGTTGAAACGGTTGCGTCCCTGCGTGCGATGCCGAACACAAACGTGTTCCGCCCTGCCGATGCGGTTGAAACGTTTGAATGTTGGATGCTGGCCCTGCAAAACGAAAAGACACCGTCTGCGATGGCATTGTCCCGTCAAGGTCTGCCGGCTGTCCGTACGGAATATACGGAAGAAAACAAATGTGCACGCGGTGCTTACGTTCTGCGTGAAGCTGAAGGGGCGCGCAAAGCGACCATCATCGCCACAGGGTCTGAAGTGGAAATCGCCATGACCGCGCGTGATGCGTTGCAAGCGGATGGTGTGCCGACGGCTGTTGTGTCCATGCCATGTTGGGAACTGTTTGAACAACAGTCCGACGACTACAAACATGACACACTGGGTGATGGCATCCGTGTGGCCGTTGAAGCGGGTCTGCAAATGGGCTGGGATCGTTATATCGGGTCCAACGGTGCCTTTATTGGCATGACAGGCTTTGGTGCCTCTGCACCGGCGGAAGACCTGTATAAGCATTTTGGCATCACGGCAGAAGCTGTCGTCGCTGCAGTAAAAGCAAGAGTATAAATAATTTAGGGGGCGGTTTGCGCAAGCAGACCGCCTCAACGATTTAGATAGACGTATTTAATTTGGAGGAATTCCTATGGCACTCGTTTCCATGCGTCAGCTACTGGATCATGCAGCTGAAAATGACTATGGCCTGCCGGCTTTTAACATCAACAACATGGAACAAATGCTGGCGATCATGTCTGCCGCGTCCAAGACGGACAGCCCGGTTATCATGCAGGCAAGCCGTGGTGCGCGTAAATACGCCAACGATGCTGTGTTGAAGCACCTTATTCAGGCGGCTGTTGAAATTTATCCGGACGTGCCGGTTTGTATGCACCTCGACCACGGGAACGAGCTGCGCACCTGTATGTCAGCAATGGCAAACGGCTTTTCCTCCGTCATGATGGACGGGTCATTGGAAGCGGACGGCAAAACACCAGCGTCTTACGAATATAACGTCGATGTGACGGCTGATGTGACACGTGCGGCTCACCTGATCGGTGTCTCTGTGGAAGGCGAGCTGGGGTGCCTCGGTTCCTTGGAAACAGGCGAAGGTGAAAAAGAAGACGGCCACGGTTTTGAAGGTAAGCTCGATAAAGAAGCTTTGCTGACAGACCCGGAACAGGCTGTTGATTTTGTGAAAAAGACAAAGGTCGATGCGTTGGCAATTGCGATGGGGACATCCCATGGCGCGTACAAGTTTACCCGTAAACCTGATGGCGATATCTTGGCGATGGACGTTGTCAAAGCGATCCATGCTAAACTGCCGAACACCCATCTTGTGATGCACGGCTCTTCCTCTGTGCCGCAAGAACTGCAAGACATCATCAATGAATTTGGTGGGGAAATGAAGCAGACGTTCGGTGTGCCACTGGAAGAGATCGTGGTTGGCATCAAAAACGGTGTGCGCAAAGTGAACATTGATACGGATAACCGTATGGCGATCACAGGCGCGATCCGTAAGGCCTTGCAGTCTGATCCGACACAGTTTGACCCGCGCTTCTATCTGAAGCCGGCGATGGAAGCGATGGAGAAAGAATGTATCCAGCGTTACGAGCTGTTTAACTGCGCGGGTCAAGGTTCCAAGATCAAGCCGATCTCTCTGAACGATATGGCAAGCCGTTATGAAAGCGGCTCGCTTGATCCGGTTCTGGGTTAATTCCTAAAATGTGTCCCCGCTTTATGCGGGGACCGTTGTTTTAAGACGAGTATATCATGTTAAAAATCGCCCCCTCCATTCTGTCCGCTGACTTTGCCAAACTGGGTGAAGAGGTTGCCGCTGTTGATAAAGCGGGTGCCGACTGGATCCATATTGACGTTATGGACGGTCATTTTGTGCCAAACCTGACCTTCGGGCCGTGCGTGATTAAAGCGATCCGTCAGTATTCGGACAAGCCGTTTGATGTGCATTTAATGATTGATCCGGCGCAACCGTACCTGAAAGATTATGCCGATGCGGGGGCAGACCTGATCACGGTCCATGCGGAAGCGGATAAGCATTTGCACCGTTCTGTGCAATATATCAAAAGTCTGGGCAAAAAAGCGGGCGTATCTTTAAACCCTGCGACACCGGAAAGCGCGCTTGAGTACGTGTTGGACGATATTGATCTGATTTTGGTCATGAGTGTGAACCCCGGTTTTGGCGGGCAAAAGTTCATACCCTCACAGCTTGATAAAATCCGTCGCCTACGGGACATGATTGGAGATCGCCAGATTGATATTCAGGTCGATGGCGGGGTAAATCCGGATACAATCAAGAGTGTTGTCGACGCCGGGGCGACTGTGGTCGTGGCAGGTTCTGCAGTCTTTGGTGGTGATTATAAAACAAATATTCAGGCGATTCGCGACAAATCTGTTTAAGAATGAATTTGCATGGTGATCAAGCCCCGCTTTGTGCGGGGCTTTTTTTGTTTATCTTGTAAGAATCTGTAAGCTTGCTCTATCGTAGATAGATTTTTATGACCTAACATACCTGTATTGTAAGTAATTGAATGTCATTGGGTTGAATTCAGTAATATTCACCTGAATGGGTGTGTTGGCAGGGGGCTGATTACTATAAAAGAAGTTCTAACAGATTGGTTAAATCAAATATTAACAGGTCTTAGGTATTCTCCCCTACTTAAAGAATCCGTGATTACGGTGTATAATATTACATACAAAAAATCAAATATAAGATGTTGGAATAGAAAGGTGTAATCATTCGGGATGCGGAAAAAGAAAGATAGATTAGCGCAATATTCCTCTTTCAAACGCTCTTTACCGGATATTCTCATTGCCTCAATCGCAATGAACGTCCTCTCTTTAGCTCTGCCGGTATCTCTACTTCAGGTTTATGATCGTATCATCCCAAATACATCATTTGGAACATTGATTGTTCTGGTGACCGGGGTGTTGTGCGCCATTTTGCTTGAAACGGTCTTACGTGTTGCACGTGGCAATATGATTAGCTGGCTTGGGACCAAGTATGAGCATCGTTTGGGATGTGCCGCGTTTGAACGTGTCTTGAATAGTGAGCGCGATAGTTCCAGCCGTGAAGCCGTGGGCGACACTCTGGAAAGATTGGGCAGCCTGCGTTCTTCCCGTGAATATTATAGCGGGCAGATGGTCGCCTCTTTAATCGATATTCCTTTTGTCGTTATATTTTTGGGGATGGTTTACATCTTGGGCGGCCCGATTGTGTGGGTGCCGATTAGCATTTTGACCCTGTTTGGTCTGGTGTCTTTTATTTACGGCACCCGTTTGGGGAAAGCGATCCGCAATTACAACGTCTGGCGCGACCGTCGCCTGAATTTCCAAATTGAGGCGCTGTCAGGTATTCACACCATCAAGGCGCTGGGGGTTGAGGCCCAGATGGAGCAGCGTTACTCCCGCTTGCAAGACAGTGTTGCGGAAGCAGACCAAAAGATGGTTCAGCTTGATACGGCAAACCAGCATATCAGCGCGGTTTTCGCGCAGATTACCATGGTTGCGGTGGCCGCGTATGGCAGTATGTTTGTTGTAGATCAACAGATCACGGTTGGTGTGTTGGCGGCCTGTACCCTGCTGTCTGGTCGTGCCATGCAGCCGTTTCAACGGCTCACAGGGTTATGGAGCCGCCTGCAAAACGTCTTGATTGCGCGCGAACGTATCAATGGCATCTTTGATTTACCCGTTCGCGAAGATGCGCCGAACGCCAAAGCTAAAATTGATGAGGGGCGTGTCACATTGGAAAATGTGACCTTTCAGTATAATGGCCATGCGCCGTTGTTTGAAGATGTGTCGCTGGATATCAAAGCGGGAGAATGTATCGGGATTGTCGGCGGCAACGGGGTTGGGAAAACAACCTTGTTGGCTTTGTTGCGCGGCATTTATCCGTTAACGCAAGGGCAAATCAAAATCGATGGCGTAAGCCTAGGGGAATATAGCGTTGAAGCCTTGCGGGGGGAGGGGATCGCCTATCTCCCTCAAAGCGGGACTGTGTTTAACGGCACGATCCTTGATAACCTGACGATGTTTGACAAGCGCTACCGTCACAAAGCACTGGCCCTTGCAGATGGTCTGGGGTTGAATGAGGTGGTGGCGAAAATGTCACAAGGTTATGAAACCGTGATTGGGAATAGTGGCAGTGACTCGCTGCCGCGTGGTATCCGCCAGCGTATCTCGATTGCGCGCGCCCTGGTTAAAACGCCGAAGGTCGTGCTGTTTGACGAAGCCAACGCCGCGATTGACGGACCCGGTGACGTGTTTTTGCGTGAATATTTGGAAAGCCTGAAAGGGCGGACCACGCTGATTATGATTTCATCGCGTCCTTCGTTGTTGCGCATTGCAGATCGTGCCTTTGAAATAAAGGGGGCGACGCTTGTGCCGAAGCAACTGGGACCGGTGCCGGCAACCACCACTGATCCTAAAAAAAAAGTAGTGTCGCGTGATGAAAAATCTTCTGACGTTAAGCGAACAGGGTAGGGCATTGGTAAAATGACAGAGACTGTTCAACAAATTTCCTGGGATCAACGGGTTCAGCGCGCAGAATTGTCGCAGGACCAGATTATGTCCGGTCAACTGGGCGGTTTTAAGGCGGTTACGGATATCGCCGCCTGCCTGTTGCCGTTGTTGACTGCCTTGGAATGGGAAGGTTCGCAGCGCACGCTGTCCGAAGCTTTGCCCCATTTTGCCAATGAACTGGATTTAACGGATTTTCTCAATATCGTTGGCAAGCTGGGCTTCAAAAGTCAAAAAATCAATATTTCTTTGAAAGATATTGATCCGCGAATTATGCCCTGTCTGTTCTTGCCGAAATATGCCGACGCGATTGTGGTGTTGGGCCGCAACGGGGACTTGTGCAAGATCTACGATCCAGAGCAACAGTCTGTTCGGGAAATTGAGGCGGTGTCTTTGCAGGGGACGGCCTATGTGTTCATCCCGGCAGACACGGAAAACCTTGCCACGGCGCCAAAGGTGGGCTTTGTCTCCAAAATCTTTGGACGTTTTCGCGGGCTTGTCTGGCGTACCCTGATGATCAGCATGATCTGCAACATTCTCGCGCTGGCGACGCCGCTCTTTATCATGGCGGTTTACGATAAATATGTGGCGACCGGTTCAAACGAGATGCTCTATTTGATGATTGCGGGCGTGTCGATTGCGCTTTTGGGAGATTTTTTCCTGAAAGGGTTGAAGTCGCGCATGATTGCATATATCGGCGGGCGTTTGGACCATATTATTGGGCGTGCGGTGTTTCGTCAGTTGCTGTTCTTGGCACCGTCCTTTACGGAAATGTCGAATACCAGTTCGCAAATTTCACGCCTACGTGATTTTGAAACAGTACGTGATTTCTTCTCCGGTCCGATTGCTTCCACAGTTTTTGAAGCGCCCTTTGTTATTATCTTTGTGATTGCGATGGCCATTCTGGGCGGTCCGCTGGTGCTCGTACCATTGGGGGCACTGGTTGTCTTTACGGTTTTGTTGAAGCTGTTTTTGCCGGTTTTGCGCGATAGCGTCATCGTTTCGTCACGGGCCTCGACAAAGCGGCATGACTTCGTCACCGAAGCCATCACGAAAAAGGAAGCCTTGCAGGATGCGGGCGTGCAGTCTGTCTGGGCGGAACGCTATCGTCACCTTTCTGCAGACACCTGCCTGAAAGGGTATAAATCTTCGCAGATTTCATCCCTTTGTATGGCTTTGGCGCAAGGGGTCATTATGGCTGCAGGCGTTGCTACCCTGACATACGGGGTGCATAAAGTGATTGCCGGTGAGATGACGGTCGGGGCTTTGCTCGCTTCCATGATTATGGTCTGGTGGATTTTACGACCTATTCAGGTGATTTTCCTCGGGATGACGCAGCTTGAACAGGTGCGCTCTTCGGTGATGCAGATTGATAGTCTGATGGAAATCCGAAACGAACGTGAAGAAGGGGAAAGCCCGACCCTGAGCCAGCCCTTGAAAGGTCATGTGACGTTTAACCGGGTGTCCATGCGTTATACGGCGGATACGGATCCGGCTGTGGTCGGGGTGAGTTTTGAAGCCAAGCCGGGAGAATTGATCGCGCTGGTCGGGCCGAACGGCTGTGGTAAATCCACTTTGATGAAGATGTTATTGGGGATGTATTTACCCCAAGCGGGTGCCATTACGATTGATAATGTAGATATCCGCCAGATGGACCCTATCCAGTTGCGTCAGTCGGTGGCTTATGTGCCGCAAACCAACGAAGTCTTTTTTGGCACCATCGCGCAGAATATTCGTCTGTCAGACCCAACCGCAACGGACGAGGAAGTCGAATGGGCGTTGCGTCAGGCCGACGTGTGGGATGATATCCAGGAATTGCCAGAAAAACTGATGACCCGTCTGGGGGATCAGCGATCCGACCTGATCCCGGATAACTTGATCCAACGTATCGCCCTGGCGCGGGGTTATCTGCGCCGCGCTCCGATTTTATTGTTGGATGAGCCTGTAAATGGGCTGGATTTTGAAAGCGATCAGGTCTTCATGGAAACATTGAAGCGGATTAAGGGCAATGCAACGATCTTAATGATTTCCCACAGGCCGAGTCATTTGCGTATAGCGGATAAAATTGTGTACCTTGACGGCGGGGTTGTTCGAATGGCTGGACCTGCCGCACAGGTGCTGGATCGTATTCCTCAGGGTGGTTTTTAGGTTTTAAAATGAGTAACGCAACAAACATAGAAACAGGCTCAATCCAAAAGAAAAAAGCCTCTCGCCAAATTCGGTATATGGCGCAATATGTCCAGTTGGAAGAACAGGGCGTATCAGGTCTGTCACGTGCGGCTATCGTGCTGGTGACCTTGATTCTGGTGGCGTTTGTCGTCTGGTCCAACTTTATGAAAGTGGATGAAGTCGCGGTTACTTTCGGGTCAGTGGTGCCAAAAGGGTCTGTAAGGTCCGTGCAGCATTTAGAAGGCGGGATCGTCAAAGCCGTTCTGGTCGAGGAACGCCAGATCGTCGAAGAAGGTCAGTTGCTGGTTGAACTAGACGGCGCACAAGTCGGGGCGGAACTGCAACAGGTCAACGCCCGTTTGTTATCGTTGAGACTGCGTGAAGAACGATTGCGCGCGACCTCGTATGGGCGCGAGCTTGATTTCTCCGGTTGGTCGGAGATGCCGATCAGTTTGATTCAGGATCAAGTGGATATGTATTCGTCCACAATTGAACGTATGCAGTCGCAACGCAACGTCTTTGAACAACAGCTTGATCAGAAAAACGAACAAATCAACGCCACACGCAATCAGATCGAAGCGGTCGAGCGTCAACTTGTCCTGATTCAGGAAGAAGTGGATATGCGCGGCAATCTGTTTGAGCGTGGACATGGCAGCAAGGTATCTTACCTTGAAGTTAAGCGCGCGATGGCGGCAATGCAAAGTGAACTCAGCCGATTGGTCGGGCAGGAACAGGCCGCCATGGAAGCTGTGGAAGAAATTGAAGACCGCGTTGAGGATCTTGAAAAGACCGAACGTAAAAACGCGCTGGCGGAATTGGGTGTCGTGACAGCCGAAATCGTGCAGGTGCAGGAACTAATCAACCAATTGCAAGACCGCTTTGAACGTTTGCAAATTGTTTCACCGGTTAAAGGTTTTGTGAAAGACATTAAGGTGAAAAGTAAGGGGAGCATTGTCCCGGCAGGTGGGGTCGTGATGGATGTTGTCCCAATCGATGATGAGCTACGTGTGGAAACCCGCATCAGTACCAAGGATGTGGGGCATGTTAATCAGGGCCAAGAAGTTACGGTAAAAGTCGCCAGTTTCGATTTTGCCCGTTATGGCTCGGTTGAGGGGGTTTTGGAAAATATTTCTGCGACAACCTACATCGATGAAACCAACGGTGCGCCTTATTACAAGGGCATCGTCAATTTGGAGCATCCTTACGTGGGGGATGATCCCAATCACAATAAAATTCTTCCGGGGATGACGGTGCAAGCCGACATCATGACCGGGGAGAAAACGCTGTTTCAATATCTGTTGAAACCGATTTACGTCTCACTTCAACAATCATTCAGAGAACGCTAAGACGTTCCGGCGAGGCAAACATGGCTGAACAAGATCAAGACCAAAAATTGGACTCTGGACAGAACACAGACACCTCTTACGATGAGTTGTCGCTGGATGGAAAAGGGTTCTCTTCCCTTGGTGATGCAGAAGATAACACCCTGATCAATAATCAGGATCCGATGCAGGAAGATGCGGTGCACAACGCCAATGTTCAGGGCTCCAATCGTCAGATGGAGGATCGTCGTGATGATGCGGGAAATAGCGAGCAGGACGTTGTTAAAGATGACGTCAATGTTGTGAAGGACGACTTCAAGGTTGAAGGTCTGGATGACAGTGTGAGCGTTGAATTTGATAACGTACAACCCGCCTTTGCCCCGGGCGAGGGAGGCAATGCGGACGAGGAAGAAGGCCAGAAGGGCGAGATTGAACGTTCATCAGAGCTGCCGGAAGATCCACGTGATTTGCCAGAAGAGTTGTTTGAAGGACGCGATGAGAGCCGCGGCCCGCAAAACGCGGCTAATGCCCCGCTCCCAGAAGAGGTGCCGGAAGAAGATGAGCCAACGCCGGAGCCGGAAGAAGAAATTATTCTGGAAGCCCAGGCGCGCGGCCTTGAGATCGATATTCAGCCGGGCATTGAAGACAATCGACTGTATCTTGATCTGGATATCACGGGGTCTGATGGTGATGGCGGTTCAGAAACTGTCAATCTGACCATTACGAATGTGCCGGATGGCTTTACGTTTGAAAATGCCGCAGGCGAGAGCATCGGACAGCTCAGCGGTGGCATTTGGACCTTTACGGAGGAAGAGGTAAAAGACCTCTACGCCGTCCCGCGGGAACATTATAGCGGGGATATGGATTGGACGTTCAGCGTTGTGGTGACGGAAACCACAAGCGGTGATACGGCAACAACGACAGAAACACTCGAAGTTCATTTTGAAGCGGTCGCAGATAAGCCGCCCTTGAGCGTTGAAGACAGCGCGGGGATGGAAAATACATGGATTGATGTGGATATCACATCTGCCTTGGTTGATGCCGATGGCTCTGAATCCTTGAAAGTCTATATTGCTGATGCACCGGACGGCGTGACCTTTAGCGCCGGGGAAAAACTGACCGCTCCGGTCACGCTGGATGACGGTACCATCTTGCCTGCCGGCACATGGGTGATGGATAAGGACGACCTTGATGGTTTACAGGTTCGCTCCCCCAACAATGTCAGTGATGACTTTGACCTGCGCGTCTATAGCGAAACGACAGAAAGCATGAATAGTGACAAGGCCTTGAGTGGCCCTGAGACCATTCATGTGGATGTGGGGATTGT
>NZ_JHYO01000034.1 GCF_000688235.1 Terasakiella pusilla DSM 6293
GTTCTGACTTACGCTACGCTCCAGTCGCCACATCAGGACGACAATAATAGCCAGAAACTAACATAGCGGTTGGACCACCAAAGTGGGGCACGTCACTGAAGAACATGCCGCTAGAAAAAGAGCAAAAACTACAAAAAGAAACCTCAACAAATCATCTCCTATAGAAAATTTCAGCAATAACTTAAACTACACCTTAAGTTTGATGCAACAATTTAATATTGAGTTTATGGATATAACTTCAATTAAAGTTGAAGCTCTGTTCTCAGTCGCAAGAGGACAGACACATGAAAGAATTTATCGGGGCAATGATCCGCACCGGACGCAAAAACAAGGAAATGACACAGGAGGATTTAGCTGCTGTAGTCGATCTTAGCGTCCAAGCGATTTCCAATCTGGAACGTGGCGAAACATTACCCAATTTGCAATCTCTTGTGGCCCTATCCAATGCCCTCAATATTCCAATCCAGAATTTCTTCACACAATCCGGAAACACACCTAGTCGCGACAAAAAAGAAGCAGAAATTATCGGCCTACTCCATGAGTTAGACGACCGGTCTTTGGATATCGCTATCAAGCAAATTCAAGCTCTAAGAGACACTTAATGTTGCTATTTGGCTCTCTACAAGCTCAGCCATGGAAAGATTGTATTACCATATTTATCTTGGCGCGGTTGAACAATCTCCTTCGATAACTGATCATCTATCGCCTTTTCAAAATTCTGCATTTCATCGACGATCTCTCCACGACGATTAAAATCACGCACCCAGTTTAACTCGTCCTGATACTCTAAAAATTGCGCCCTCTCGCGCAAAACTTTTGGCTGATTAAACAACCAGCGAATGAACAGAATATATTCATAATTCTCATACCATATTTCTAAGTACTGCTCTGCATACTCAATTGCTAAATTTGTTTCTGAGAAATTATTACTATGCCAAACTGCTAATGGAATGGGAGATGGGGTTCCTGTGAGAACTTCAGCGATATAGGGATTTGAGATATACCCCTTTCGTAATTGAGTGGCTGCACTTATCCAATCGCCTTCTATCAAATCAATCAAAGCAAGTTCATATTGAAATGGTGGATATGAAAAAGCGCTTTCAACCAGAATTTCACGTGCCTTAATAAATTTCCCTTGTCGTACATACTCAGGGCCAATCAGAAAACGAATGCCGAGATTGTCATCGGGATTTAGTCTCAATGACTTCTCCATCGCATCAATGGCTTTTTTACGTCTTCCCAGTCTCATATAACATAATATTGAACCATGTAGGGCACGAAGAAATGGTCTATTTTCATAGTATCCCCATATGAGCTTCCCTTTATAAAATTCAGGAAGATGTTTTTCCCCTACCGTGATACCTTCTATGTGGTAATCTAATGCTTTTTTAGGCTTGCCTTGGTCCAATAGGGCGTATCCCAAATGTGCATATCCATCAATGAAATTTGGATATTTTACGATCAGTTCTTCTAAATTTTTTATATAATCAGCTTCAGAAATTCTTCCCCCGTCACGAGAATCAAGAGCAATATTCAAAGCCTCTCCGGCCAGTTCATATTTTCTTTCAGGCCACTGAAAATAACCTTCCTCATTTAAATCAATAAACTCAATGGTCATGGGCAAACGCTCCTTCGCCCTACACTCTCATTACAAACCAATTAATTGCCCCTTATTGTTCATTTCATTAGAAGAAAAAACAGAATCAAAAAGTGTCCTCACTGTATAATTTTCATGTCACGTTTTATCTGCTCCATCGAAATATACCTCTAACGATACTTTTCCTTCTACCTCAAGTTTATTAAAATCTTCAAAATAGAAGTCCGCGGCATTATCCAGTATTCTTAAATATGATGGTTTTCTTGCTGTGAAACCTACTTTCAACATTCTTACTGCTTTTGCCAATGACGAGAGGATGATGACTTGGCATTGGTCACTAATCGCTTGATTTTGAGTTATAGCAGGAAAGAAAGTATCTAATTCAGATCTTATTTTTACAGCTTTCACATATCGACTTGCTTTGCGGCCTCTCCATCCAAGTATTTCAGGTAAAATGTGATGACGAATTTGAGTAGCCGATAATGGGTGAACTACAGTAAACCTTTAAAGATTAATGCGTATCCTTGCTCTCAATGCTAGGAGCAACAGCATCAAAGCGAATGCCAGAGCTATACTATTCGTTAGCAAAGCATATAAGATTGCCATCAAAGAAAAAACTAATAGATAAAAAAAGATTTTAGAATGAAGGTCGGTCACAATTTTTCTTTTCTCATAGGGCCATCATTAAACGACTCAGGTACGTTGTCTGGATCAATCTGGTTCACAAGGTCTTTTTGACCTATCTCACCGAAATATACCTCCAATGATATTCCACCTTCAGTTTCTAATTTATCCAAATCTTTGGAATAGAAGTCTGCCCCACCACCATTGGCGAGATCAATAAACTCGCCTCTGAACATATTGATTTCAAGATCAAAAGTTATAGTCGCTTTATGTCCATCTATTTCCATCACATATGATTTAAATTCATACTCTTCAATGGCCTCTTGTTTGGTGGCCTTGCGAACTTCTTCAAGAAAACTCTGATATGCTTTCAAAGCGTCTCGACCCTCTGAAATGGCTTGTTTAATAGTGTCACCGTCTGCAATGCAGCCGGGGTATTCAGGGAAGGAAATGAGGTAGCCACCACCGTCCTCTTCTGAGAGTGGGGACACTTCAAAACAGGGCATAGGCGCTTCTTGTACGTCATTATTATCAAATTCCCGAATTGATGCCTGTAACCGATCTGCATTCTTTAGCGAACTTAAAAGGTGCTCTGTATCATCTCTCTTTTGTTGAATGTAATCATCAATCTCACAATTTCGTTGCAGATTGAGCCACAGTTCTTTTGATGTGCCAAATGCCTTGGATAGTTTATTGGCTAATTCTTTGGTCACAGGTATTGCACCAGCGAGGAAGGCGTCCATCTCTGCTGTGGTAAAACCCAACTTCTTTTTAACAACCTCTTTATCGTAATCTTCGGCTAGAAATTCTTCTTGAACAATTGCAGAAGGTGGGGTTGAACGTCGAGATAAAAAGAGTTTTCGAATGGCTTCTCCGAAAGAACCAGCCTTGTCCAAACCCATAAAACCTTTAACAGCTTCCTCGTTCGTTAAAGGCTCAATTGGGTAATTTTCTTCCTCATATGCGACAATGAGATTTACAAGAGCATTTAACTTGCGCCCCTCTGGTGTATCCTTTTGGGCTCCCCAAACCTTTTTTAGTTCCGCAAGGGCACGTACATATTCATCCTCAGATGAAATTGCAAGATCGTCAAAGGCCTTAGCGTTTTCACCATCCCACTCAATGAAGCTAGCAAATGGATCAATATCATTCATATTTTTTCCCTATGTATGGTACCCCTATCTCAAGTTCGTTATTGGGATTAAATGTTTATTTACTTAATGCTGGAAACGCACTGCCCGGCCTTAGACGCTCAAACACCAACTGATTTACGTAAGAGACTCATACTCAGTTTTGACTACTTCCAACCGGGCACCGTTTTCCTTTAACCCCCATCGTCGACTGAAGAAGAATTCTAAGGCTTTTCTGGTTTCGACACGCATGAGCTCTCCATCAAAACCAAATTCTCTACGTACAACTTTAGCTTGCTCTTTTGAAAGACTTGCTTTAGGACGCAACCAAATTACAGCCTTCGTGTTCCAATCAATATCCCTAGGAAGTTCTTCTAGAATTTTCTTCTGATCAAAGGAGCTATTTAGACTGATCCGTATCGGCAGATAGTTTCGATACTCATCATGCTTAAAGCTGAATGCACGGAAATGAACGCTTTCCCCATCTGATGTAAATCGTACCGGAGCAACCCATTGCCCTTCGTCAAGTCCTGATGACATTGATGTATATTGAATGTGAAGTGCGCAACCAGCCCCCATAGCTTGATATAGTCGAGAGACAGTCAACGGGTCAGCCTTCCGCTCTGGTCGAGGCAGAATCGCTGAAACAGCACAGTTATCTTGCTCTGCGACAACTTCAAATGCTTCTTTTAACGTTGATGGCAAAAGCGGTTTGTGCTCATCGACTACAATATAACTTTTTCGCCCGTTGTCGTAACAAGGCGGGCGCACAGCCAAATCCAAATAGGTTTTAAAATCAAGCGCGGCCTGAGCTTCCGATATTCCAAAGCGTTCAACGAGATTGCGACGATTGGCCAGTCCACGCCAAGTGAAACAGCGGTCCAGAAAAATCAGGCGCTCCCGTTGAGCATATTTTAAATCATCAAACGACATAAACCATTCTTTACTTGACTCCCCCCGTCCTGTCCATATATTTTTTATACGTATATTTTTTATATGGATATGATAAATGAAAATTCTGCACACATCCGATCTACATTTAGGCCGCCAATTTAACGGTATATCGCTAGACGAAGACCATGATGCCATTCTTGATCAAATCGTGCGTGCAGTTATCGACCACTCCATAGATGCCCTCATAATTGCCGGCGACATATTTGATAGAGCCTCACCACCTGCAACTGCCATTCGCAAATTCAATGGCTTTCTAGAGCAGATTGCCATGAATACAGACGCTGCCGTTATCATGATCGCAGGCAACCACGATTCTGGAGATCGAATTGCATCCATGTCGATAATGACAGACAAAACCAGAGCTCATATTCGGGGAACTATCATTCCCAATGAAACCCCACTCATTCTCAATGATGAACATGGCTTAGTTGCATTTACCGGATTACCTTTTTCATACGAATATGCTGCGCGTGAATGCTTTGAGGACGAGAATTTACAAACACCTGAAGATGTCCTATCTGCCCAAATTTCATCGGCAAGAGCAAATATCCCGCAAGATGCCCGCTGGGTTTTAATTGCGCATGCTTTCGTATCGGGTGCTCATGACAGTGATGAAGAATGTTCCCTTACTCGAGTTGGAGGGATTGAAACCGTCCGTCCCGAAGTGTTTGAAGGAGCGCACTATGTAGCCCTTGGGCACCTTCATCGTCCTCAAAGTGTTGGAGCCGACCATATCCGATACTCTGGTGCGCCGCTGGCATTTGGGTTCGACGAAGCAAACTCTCAAAAATCAATGTCTATGATTGAACTCGATAGAAACGGTATCTCCAAGGTCGAAAACATACCGTTCTTACCTATACGGGAGGTTCGTGTCCTGAAGGGGAAACATGCTGAATTACTTCTTGTAGAACCATCAAGAGATTTTATCAAAGCTATTCTTACAGATGGTACTCCTGTCATTGACGCTATGAAGCGCTTGCGCGATATATTTCCGAACGTCTGTGATTTGACCTACGAAAGAAATGAGAAGTCTCCTGATACAAAGTCGTTTACGGGCGGCCCAACTGCCGCAGCTAGCCCCACCGATGTCATTAATAGCTTTTTGCAAACAATTCGAACTGATCCTTTAAATGAAGCTGAACATAATATTATCGCCAATGTTCTTTTAGACATTCAACAAGGAGAGGATGCGGCATGAGACCTTTACGCTTAACCATGCAGGCCTTGGGCCCCTATTCTAGCCGCGAGGTAATTGACTTTCGAGATGCCGTAGAAGCGGGACTTTTTGGTATCTATGGACCGACAGGATCAGGTAAATCAACGATCTTCAGTGCGATGACATTCGCACTGTTTGGTGAAACTGCAAAGTCAGAGCAGGACACATCATCCCTACGATCCGACCACGCTGCAACGAATCTCGTAACTGAAGTCGAGTTTGTATTCGATATTGGCGAAAGTCGCTTTGTCGTTCTGCGCAGGCCAGACCAAGCTCGACCTAAGCTACGTGGGGAAGGTGTAACACAAAGCAAACATGAAGCCTTTCTATTTGATGCAACTGGCTTAGCACTTGATGAAATTAACGACATTCAACGTGGAAAAATTATTGCAGAAAAGAAGGTCCGCACCGTTGACTTAGCAATAGAAGATTTACTTGGGTACGGGTCAGAACAATTTCGCCAAATTGTTCTCTTGCCACAAGGTCGATTTGAAAAGTTTCTCTCTGCAAAAACCAAGGAACGCCTCGAGATTTTAAGAGATTTATTTGATGTATCCATTTACCGGAAAATTACAGAAAAGCTATGGGCTGACGCCGAAACGGTAAAACAGCGAGTACGCGAAGAACGAGAAATATGTAGCCGCCGCCTTAGCTCAGAAGGCTTTGAAAGTACCGATGCAATGAATTCGGGAATAATTGAGGCCAGCGAACATTTCTCGCAATTACAAAAAAATGAAAAGTCAGCCCGTGCCCATCTGGCTAAAGCACGAGAAACCCTATTAGCTAATGAAAAGCTAGAGGCCAAATTCAAAACTTCTGAAGATGCGCAAGAAGCCTTGGCCAAATTACAAGAAAACAAAGGCATCATGGGAAATCTAAAGGAACAAGTAATAAAAGCTGAGAAAGCCAGACTGCTCCTTGATGTCGAAAGTACCCTCACTGAGGCCACCAATAGCGTTGAGGCCGCTGAAGAAAAACTCAAAACCGCCCAGACAGCGTTCGCAAAAGCAAAAGAAATCTCAGCTACTGCCACTGAAGCTTTGAAACGTGAGGAAGAACAAGCCAGCGAGATTGATGATCTTGGAAAAGACCTTGAAAATCTCAAGCGCTACGGCCAAACACTTGAAAAAGCTGAAGACCTGGATACAAAACTTAAAAATGCACAGACAGCAGAACAAAAAGCATTCAAAGAATTCCAGGACGCTCAAAATCAGGTAACTGAATATCACAACAAAAAACAGAAAAAAACAGAAGCATTCAAAGCGGCGCAGAAGATTGAGCAACAACGGATAAGCATAAATACTCGCTTGACCGAGTTACAGAATAGCCTTTCTGCAGCTAAGACCTATGAAAAGGCTAAAGCTAAGGTAGCCGCTTCAACAAAAAGCTTTGTGGAGCTGTCATCCACATATGAAATCGTAAAAGAAGCTGAACATACAGCTCGTACAGAATTCGAATTTGCTGAGAATAATCTCTCCGAGGCACAAGCGCTTCATCTCGCCTCAAAACTATCCGATGGCGAACCTTGCCCAGTGTGTGGGGCGACTGATCACCCAAATCTGGCAACAGGCGATGTCGAAAATTTAGGTTTAGACCAAACGTTTCGCGATACGAAGTCTGCCTGGGAGAAAGCAGACCAGGCTGTCCGAAAAGCCGTGCAGGAAGTGGCTGGGGCAAAAAGACAGTTGGCTATCCATAAGGAAGGCCTGGCCGAACTTCAGATACCCAAAGAAAGCTCAGCCGCCATTCAAGAGCAGGTAAATTCAACAATGGAGGCGTTGGAGAACCTCGGACCTGAAACAGATATCTCCGAAGAAGAATCCAAAATTGACCACTTAGCCAATGAGATATCTAGCTTGGGAGTTAAACGTGATGCCTTGCTTGAGGAACACTCCAAAAAACAACAATCAACAGCCTCGGCTTTAGCACGACTGGAAGAGATGCTTGCGTCTATTCCAAAGAAATTGCGTGACCCTAAGGTACTTTCAGATCAAACCTATGACACCACTAACTCTCTGAATGCAAGACAAGAACGCAAGCGCGCTGTTGAAAAGTCTGCTACTGATGCCCGAGAAGGTTTGATCATTGCTGAACAAACGCTCAAGGCTGCAACAGCTACTCTTGAAGAATGCAATGAACGCAATAGACAAGCAGAAGAAGCTTTCAATGCACGACTAGAAAAATCAGAGCTCACGAGAAACGAATTTGTAAAGTTAAAGCCTGCTATAGAAAGTATAGATGAAGATCGTGCGACTATTGAAGAATATCACCGCAATCTTAAAAATGCAGAAGAATTGGCAAAAGCCAAAGCTGATGAAATCCGCGAACAAGTCCGGCCTGACCTTGATGAATTCAGATCCAAACAAGATGAAGCCGAAATTACTCATAACAATGCAACAGATCAGCGTGCTGGCGCAGAACAAAAGTTATCTCACTTAACTGCTTTACGCGATGAACTGGCTGACATACTGCGTAAACTTGAAGCAGAAGAAGAAGCTGCCGGGCCACTGCGTAATCTCGCAGCTCTTACAAAAGGTGACAATCAGCAAAAGCTCGACCTCGAGACTTTCGCTATCGGGGCAATGTTTGATCAAGTGCTTGGTGCGGCCAACCTGAGGCTCGGTCCAATGACAGCCAACCGATACCATCTTGAACGAGATCTTGAAGGTGCAGGACGAGGGCGCAGAGGTTTAGGAATCCAAGTCTT
This sequence comes from Terasakiella pusilla DSM 6293, assembly GCF_000688235.1. Lineage (GTDB taxonomy): Bacteria > Pseudomonadota > Alphaproteobacteria > Rhodospirillales > Terasakiellaceae > Terasakiella > Terasakiella pusilla. Next base: position 8,229 of record NZ_JHYO01000034.1, read on the forward strand.
CGATGCTTATACAGGAAAAACACGTCCAACTTCGACACTGTCTGGTGGCGAGACCTTCATTGCCGCACTCGCACTGGCTCTTGGTTTAGCTGATATCGTCGAAAGCAACAGCGGAAAGGTTCGGCTGGACACTATTTTCATTGATGAGGGATTTGGCAGCCTAGATACAGAGAATGGGGCTGGAACTCTGGATCAAGTTCTCAATGTCTTAAATACGCTGGTTAGTCAAAACCGTGCTGTTGGTTTGATTTCGCATGTACCACTCGTACAGGAAGCTGTGCCGAATGGTTTCTATGTACGGAAGAGCTTAACAGAAAGCACCGTTGAAATGCGCGGGCATATATAACGACAGCTCCAAAACAGCAAACATTACTACTTTCAATAACCGGGCTGGGAAGCATCATGGATATTCAAATTCAAGCTGTCATCGATATCGCAAAGAATGCCGGGAACAACATTTTGTTGCCAAATTGGGGGAATGTTGAGCGTGAAACGAAGGGCGACGGTTCACCTGTAACAGTCGTGGATCAACAGGCCAGTACATTCATCATAAAGGCATTGAACGACTTAACACCTGACATACCGGTAATTTCGGAAGAGGCGAGTCTTGCTCAAAATCAAAAAGCACTTGAGAGCCCGATGCGATGGGTAGTTGATCCATTGGATGGGACTGCAACATATTTAAACGGCCCAAAACTTGGAAATACTGCTGGCTTTGGAATTCATATTGCTCTTGTAAAGTCAGGCCATCCAGAATTAGGTGTTTGCTATTTCCCCGCCCAAGAAAAATGTTACTACACAGGTGATGATGGAAAGGCATACAGCCAGGTTAAACTAGAAAAGCCTCTTGAACTTTCCGTCTTAACGAAAGTAAAGGGAACTGAACTACGCGCCGCTGTTCCCTGGAAACTTCACAAGCGTCCGCATGATATTAACGGTCATTCTTATGAACCTATTCCAGCCGTAGGCGGTGAGGAATTATGCAGAGTTTCCTGTGGTGATGCCGAAATTGTTTGGCACAACAGACCTGATAAAAATGAACCAATATCAGAACGTGAAGTCTTCTCACACTGGGATATAGCTGCAGCACATGCTGTTTTAATAGCTGCTGGAGGCAACCTCTTTGAGATCGAAACCGGTGAAGTTGTAACTTACAACAACATGAGCTTTTCTGTTCCGTCTTGTGTCGGCGCTCATCCCGAATTGCTAAAGAAAATTGGTTTCAATTCATCAGCGTTTTGAACGCGGGACACCTATCTTTTTTATAGGAAATTTATATGGGAAACTGTCAACAAAATGAAACTGAGAAGGCGCCCACAAGAGACTTTCAAGATTTCCTCATCCTGATCAATCAATGGAACATTTGCCCGAAAGACATACAAAGACTAATTGGTGATATCGCGAGCTTTGACTTCACCAACCTCAATCAAAATGTTGCTCGAGTGCCCACTTTGTCAGAAGAACAACTTAACTCAATTCACATGTTACTCAACATTCAGAAATACCTATGCATTTTATTGCCTGAGGAAAACGCCAACAGATGGGTACATAGACCCAATCAAGCACCACTCTTCCTCGGCCAAACAGCCCTTAAATATATGTGCGAGAATGGAACAGTCGGAATTAGAAAAGTTCAGCAATATTTAGCCGGTGAAGTCTATAGATGATTTTGAAAATTAACACGGCCAAAATGTCCGCATATCGCTTCTCAACAGAAGTTGATTTCTTGCGCCTGAATGACGGTTCATAGCCAAGAATAGACTTGCCTACTGGTTAGACTTGATTATAGGTCAGCATTACGATCTAGGGGCTTACCATAACTGAGTAAGATGGCTTTTAATTCTCTATTTTTGAGACTAGAATTCTCCAATTCCTAATTAGGATTATATGAAAGATGTCTCGCAAACCCCAACATTACTACAAATTATTCGAAAAACTTTGTCACAATTTTATCTTCGCATCATTTTAATTACGTTGATATAATCGCACCTATGAGTACTTCACAGCACATACTTGTCGTAGACGACAACAAAGAAATTCAAGATTTGGTTTCCCGTTTCCTGACTAAGGACGGGTATCGTGTTTCTACAGCCGGTGACGGTCGGGAAATGAAGAAGATCATAGCGGATGCCCGTATCGATCTTATTCTTCTAGACCTAATGTTACCGGGTGATGATGGCTTAACGCTTTGTCGTGATATTCGATCCGAGTCCAACATTCCTATCATTATGCTGACAGCCAAAGGTGAAGAAATTGATCGTGTGATTGGGCTTGAGATGGGGGCTGATGATTACATCGCCAAACCATTCGGAACCCGTGAACTTCTTGCACGCATAAAAGCCGTATTACGACGAACGGGTAATGTGGCTAGCCCCGCAGCGACACCGGACACACCCAGTAATTATCTGTTTGATGAATGGAAGCTTGATACAGCGAAACGTGAATTAAATTCTAAAGATGATGTCATTGTTCCTCTAAGCACAGGTGAGTTTACCTTGCTTATGGCCCTGGTCGAACGGCCACAACGGGTTTTAAACAGAGACCAATTACTGGATATTGCACGCGGGCGCGCATCAGTTGCTTTTGACCGTAGTATTGACACGCAAGTCAGTCGGTTGAGGCGCAAGATAGAAAAAGATGCCAAAAACCCTGAACTCATTAAAACAGTCTGGGGTGGTGGGTATGTCTTCACACCTGAAGTAACAAAAGAATGAGAAAGTTTCTCCCCAAGACATTAACATCTCAAACGATTTGGGTTTTGCTTATCGGATTAAGTGTCTCTCACTTTTTGAGCATGGTGATTTATTCAGGTGATCGCACTGAATCTCTTTCCATGCTGGGTGGTCGCAATATGGCGCAACGTATCGCCAGTGTTTCCCATGTCATTATTGAAACACCATCAGAATGGAGAGGCCGAATTGTTGCAGCATTGAACGAACCAACATTCCGGGTTTCTATTAGCCCTGAAAGCACGTTGGTCAATCAACCAGATGAAGGCGAACAACTCGCATTATTAAAACGTTTTTTACGCTTTAAAATTGGCTTATCGACTGAAACCCCAATGTCTGTACAACTGTTTGAGAAACCACATGACGGTGGTCTTTTGGGACAATTCAATCCCAACCAGTGGATGCACATGCGAATGATGAACCAAATGCATGGCATATCGGCACATCAATCTTTGCGGGTTTCCTTCACTCTTCCTGATGGCAACTGGCTAAATTTCGCTACAGATATTCCTGAAAGCAATCTATTCTGGTCAGCAACTTCAGTTATGTCGCTTATATCGATGTCTGTTGCCGTTATCGTACTGTCCATCTGGGTTGTTCGTCGACTGACGGTTCCTTTACGTTCCTTTGCACATGCTGCCAGACAATTGGGTAAGGATGTAAAGGCGGAGCCAATGTTAGAAACAGGACCATTGGAAGTACAAGAAGCGGCTAAGGCTTTTAATGAAATGCAAGGCCGACTTCAGCGTCTGATTGAAAATCGTACGCAAATGCTGGCTGCCATTTCCCATGACTTGCGGACGCCCATTACATTAATGCGATTACGCTCTGAATTAGTCGAAGATGAGACAGACCGCCAAAAAATGCTCGAAACTTTAGATGATATGGAACATATGATCTCACTGACCTTGGAGTTTGCAAAACAAGAGTCAGAAAATGAAGAGCGTAGAAATGTTGATATCGCGGCACTTGTTGAAAGTATATGCGATGATATGGAGGACACGGGCAAAGACATCTCTTTGGAACGTGGCGAACAGATCCTCTATGAGTGTGCTCTTGTCGGCATGAAGCGCGTTGTAAACAACCTGATATCGAATGCAATTAAATATGGCGATTGCGCAAGGGTCTCAATAGGCGCGAATGACAATGAAATTGAAATTGTAATCACTGATAAAGGCCCCGGTATTCCGGAAGACCAACTTGAGAAAGTCTTACAACCTTTCTATCGGTGTGAAGCATCACGTAATAGAAATACTGGGGGTGTTGGCCTTGGTCTAAGCATTGCTCAATCTATTATTGAAGCTCATGGTGGCGAACTAATTCTGAGCAACCGAACAGAGGGAGGTCTTGAAGCCAAGGTCTTGCTCCCTCGTTAAGCATTAACTTCCAGAGTTATCCTGATCCGGTTTATTAGTCGCCGTTTTCTTGTTATCCGGTTTCCCTAGATAGGCCGCAATGGCTTTCAGGTCTGCTTCAGTCATTTTACCTGTTGTATTGGCAATCACTTTCCCCATAGATCCGCCAAGGAAATCACCTTCTGGTGTCATGCCCATTTGTAGGCCAAACACTGTGTCCGTATGGCTCCACTTAGAAAACTTGCTCTCGTCACTGTTTAGCAAACTTGGAATTTTCTCGCCTTCAGGACTCTTAGGTTCTCCCGCTAACAAGTTTTCCGTATCAAGTCCGCCAAGTAAATTTCTTGGCGAATGGCATTCCACACAGTGACTTGGACCGTTGACCAAATAAGCTCCTCTGTTCCATTCCGCACTTTTGGATGGATCTTGCTTGAATGGGCTGTCGTCGAAGAATAATGCCTTCCAAACCATCATGCCTTCTCGCACGTTAAATGGAAATGGGACATCATGTTCTGGGGCAGCTTTTGCAACAGGTGGAACAGTATCCAAATAGGCTTTTAGGTCAACCAAGTCCTGGCGTGTCATTTTCGCATATGAGGTATAAGGGAAAGCAGGGAAATAATGTGATCCATCCGGGGAGACCCCTTTCGTCATTGCTTGAATGAATTGTTCAGTATCCCAGCTACCGATGCCAAATTCTTTATCTGACGTTATATTTGGGGTGTAGAAAGTTCCAAATGGGGTGGGAAGACCTAGACCGCCGGCAAGTTCTTTCCCCTTGTTCTTCTTATCTGTATGGCAAGAAACGCACCCCCCAATGTCCATGACATATTTTCCACGCTTTACAGAATCAGCTTGATCATTACCTGCATAAGCCTGGGAAGAGACAAGAAGAGTTAAAGGTAAAACACTGGTCAAATATGAAGATGTACGCATTGGGGGGGCTCCGTTCTTTTTATAATTAATCTTTTTTCACACGAAAATCTGTGTGGCAGGTTGAACAAACTTTTCCTGTTTTCGCAAATTGCATCATCACGGCACGCTTATCACCAGTCGTGGCGACTTCGCCAAGTTTTGTGGCTTCTGTTTCCAGATCGTTACTCAATTGTGCAAAGCGGTCCCAATCTTCCCAGATTGTTGGCAGGGCCTCTGTTGGTTTATCCATTGAGCCTTTTGGGAAAAGGGCATTGATCTTAGTGGAATGCTCAGCCATGGATTTTGCGGATGTTTCAATCACTGCGGCATCAAAAGTAGTTTCCCCTTTAACCATAGCGGCAACAGCTTTCATGTTTTTACCGATAGCACTCATCAAATCCATACGTTCTTTGACAATACCCATCGCACCACCATGGGCGAGTACTGCAGTTGTTGCTGATACAACGATGACAGCACTCAAGCCGGCAACTTTTGCTTTAATCGAAAGTTTCTTCATTTTATTTCCTTCATTATTTTAGAGGGGTTACATTTTATGAGCTTGATATCGGATGCCATTTTCAACCTGGATCTCACGAATAAAATTAATAACATTCTCCATGTCATATCTGGATACCTGAGGCTGTGCCGGCATATTACCAAATTTCCAATGATGGCTTGTGACACCAGAAACTGCTGCACGGTAAAAGGATTCATCACCATGATGACCAGGATTGTAGATGTTATGGATTAAAGGCGGGCCTTGTTCAGAACCTGCGCCATTTTCACCATGGCAAGCTTCACAGTTCTCGGAAAATGTTCTTTTACCCTTAACCGCTTTTGCGGACAGTTTTCCTGGCATTTCTACATCGACAACAGCAGCATCACTGGAACCTGACATCATATTGTTTACGACAACACCGACACCGCCGATTAACAGTCCGACAATTACAATTTTAGGAATTTGTTCTGAAAAGCTCATTAATAGTCTCACTCTTTCTTTTTTGAATTTCTGGCCCGCTTAACAGCCACTTTCAATGTATTAAAATCTGCTGCCCCGCGAATAATAGTATTTCCAATAATGAAGCCTGGTGTTCCAGTAATATCGAGCTGTTGTGCAAGGGCATAGTTTCGTTGAACGATACTGTTGATAAGATCTTCATGCTTATTCATATCTTGTTCAAGCTGAGGAATATCAAGCCCTGCTTTTTCAGCAATCTTGAAAACCTTCTCCTTGGAGTATTTCCCCCGGCTGCGCATTAGAAGATCACTGAATGCAGTATATTTCTTCTGGTAGTTTGAAGCTAACGCGGCTTTTGCTGCAAAAACAGATTCAGCGCCTAAGATTGGGAATTCTTTGTATACATATCGAATATTTCCATCATCTTTAACGAGCTTTAAGACCGTGTCATGGACACGTTTACAGTAACCGCAACGATAATCAAAAAACTCAACAAGAGTGACATCCCCATTTGGATTTCCACCGACGGGATCGTCTGGGTGAAAATAGATTTCATTGGCTTTGGATACCAACACCTCATCGATACGCTGTTTGGTTGCTGTTTGTTTTTTCAGTTCCAAAAGCTGTAAGGCTTCCAAGATTATTTCTGGTTGCTGCAGTATGGTCTCTTTCACAAGCTTCCGGACTTCTGCCTTTTCTTTATCATTCAAACCCTGAGAGTGAGCGTCATTGATCGTAATTAGACTGAGCATAAAAATGACGCTCAAGAATATAATTTGGCAGGTGCTCTTTGTTAACGACATCATAAATCAATCCGTATGGGATGCGCTTAACACCATCTGATGGCCTTCACCCGATATGGCGATTTCATCGACAGGTTTGAAGGTTTGAGCATCGATCACCCAGATTTTTGGAGATTTACTGCTGGAAACAAAAACCTTGCCAGTCCCAGTTAACGCTTCAAGGTGATAAGGAGAGGGCGCAAGTTGAATTTCTGTTCGTGTTTCATTTTCAATATCGATTTTTACAGCAACACCGCTCTTTTTACTGGTCGCATACATCGACTGTCCATCTTCCGACAGATCCAAACCATGCGCACCCTTACCGATAGAAAATGATCGTGTAACTTTTCCAGATGCAATATCTGTTTCAGAGACTGTTCCAGCTTTTGCATTGACGCTGTAAAGTTTCTTCTGGTCTTTAGATAACGCAAGATGTTCTGGCGTAGGGCCGCCATCCAAGGTTCGTATAACCTTCCATGTCACGGTATCTACCTCAGAAATTGTTCCGCTACCTGTATTAGAAATGAATGCACGTCCACCGTCTTTTGTGAAAACAGTGTAGTTTGGTCCGTTGCCCGTTTTTAGGAAAATATCATTTGGGGAGCCATCGAGGTCCGTAATACTCACCCCACCTAATGTCGGGTGAGTCGATACAACATAACGCCCTGTAGGTTTAATCGCCTGATGATGAACCATACCCGGCAGCGGGCGCGTCGACATGATGTGGCCATGTTCAGGATGAATGACAAAGAGTGTACCTTCCATCTTACCCATCTCATTCTTTTTTGCGGCAAGGCTAGCTGAGATTACATATTCTCCATCCGGTGTGATCGCTAAAGCATGGGGGTTCCTGATACCGTCAAACTCATTTACGACCTGATTGTTTTCACTATCAATAACCAGCACTTTATTGGCACTTCCAGCAGCGACATAGATAAACGGTTCGGCAAAGGCTGAGATAGACATAAAAGCTGTTGCAGCAACAGCAATTGAGAAAAGTGTTTTTTGCATTTTTATATTCTCCATAATTCTCATGACCCAAAGTTCTCACGTAAGTATTTAATGAGTTCACGAGATTGTTCTGTTGAGAATGGATCGGCTCCTCCAAATGCTGGCATCAAAACGGTACCATCAGCCTCTTCCACACCTTCCATGATAATTTTTGTAAGGATGTTTTCGTCTTTCCTTAAGCGGTTCTGATCGTCTGTGAAATCAGGGATTTCAACACTCATACCACTCCCGTCAAAACCATGACAGGCCGCACAGAACTCAGAATATGTTGCATTGGCATCAAACTCTTGTGCTTGTGACACCGAAGTGAAAACAGTCATTGTCATAACGGTAATGATGAGGAAAAGACGCATCACTGTTTCTTCCTCAATGCATGCAGCTCATATGTCGTGGACCCTGACACGACAAGCTGTTGAAGTTCCAAAGACTTTTAATGTACGCGACAAGACTTTTTGCGTCCTCTTCACTTACATCATGTTCTTTCCAGGCAATCATACGTTCATTGCGCTCAACACCGTTCAGGATCGTTGACATGATCTGATCATCTGAATGATGCCATGCATGCATTGTATCGTTGAGCGAAGGTGCTAATGGCAAGCCTTCTTCATCAACAACTCTTGGGTCTGCGGGGTTTTCACCCACGCCTTTTTCACCATGACAGGCAACACAATTATCTTCATATAGTGTTTTACCTGCTTTAATCCGGTCAATTGAAGCATATTGATTGCCTTCGAAACTTCCCCATGTTTCACCATCATCTTTGCTAATCATCATCGCACCAGTGTCTGAGACACCATAAATGTGCTGTGGGTTTCGCGGATCAATGGTTGCGTTTAGCAGGGCGCGTTTCTGAAATTCTTTAGCATGGCGTTTCCATTTCAAATCTTTTTCAGAGGCTGTGACATAACCGTAATCATAGATAAAGGCATGTATCTGCCCCTTGTTTGTAACTTGCAGAGAAGCGACAGGTTTATCGACGGGTCCAATGCTTTTCCACGTCTTAGCTCCATCCTCACTTTTGAAAAGACCATTGAAAGTACCTGCATAGACCGTCTTAGGCTTTAAGGGGGAAACAGCAATTTCAAACATACGTTCCCCTTGAATAGGGCTCACAACTGTCCAGGTCTTACCGCCATCTGCACTGGCCTGTATATTTTCATCAACCCCGTAAAGAATACGCGGGGAAACTGCACTGATCGCCATAGTATAAAAAGAGGCTTTACCGTTTGCACCGTCACCTAATTTTTGCCAGTTCCGGCCCCCATCTTTTGAGCTAACAACACCCATTTTTTCCGTTTTACTTACATAGCCGCTTGCAAATAAGGTATTCGGATTATTGGGATGGGATATCAATTCCATGAAATAGCCTGTGTTTTTATTTAACTTTTTGACCAAGCCATTTTCTCTAACTGTGAAAACACCATGAGGTGTTGCCACGGTAAAATTTTCTTTATCTTTTGGGTTGAACACAATTCCACTGACATCTTTCAACTGGTGTAGAAAAATGTCCTGTTTTGGATCTTCTGCCTGCGCGATTGATACAGAAAGAAATCCTCCGGCTAATACTGCTGATAATTTTACAAATGCCCTCAAATTCACGAGTGCTCTCCCCCATTTTCCTCAGGTTCAATACTGTCAGCCATAACCTTGATACATTTACGAACTTGTTCAATGTCGCATCCAACCAGCTCTGCATATCCAAGTGTTTCGGTCATGGCTTCGCGTAATTCCTCTAACGATTCAATAACGATGGCACGGGCAATAAGTGGTACCTCTTGTTTCACCTTGGAAACTGAATTCAAGTTAACAATTTCACCCATTTCATCATCCTTTCATTACCCGTATTTTTGCGAATAGACGTGTCCCAAGTATGTCTGAAACACACAAGTAAATGACAAAGTGTGGCAAAAGGGGGAGTTGACAAACTTTGTCACAAAATACTCTCTTAAAGGGAGCTATGCGTTCCCATGGCAAATTTGTCTGTATGTGACATGGCGTTGAATGAAAGCTGAAATACTCTCCAGAGCACGAACCTCTAATTGACGAACACGTTCACTGGAAATACCAAAACGTTGCCCCAATTCTTTCAGTGAAGATGGTTCTTCAGCTAAGTATCTTGCTTTCACAATTTCCCGATCCCTACCTTCAAGACGACGCAAAGCAGCTTTTATTGCCTTTTTCTTTATCGCTGTTTCTTGACGAACCACTAAAACTTCTTCTTGATTTGGTCCTTCATCTTCCAAGAGGTCTTGATGCTGGGAAAAGGTATTATCTGCGATGGGTGCGTTTAACGACTGATCCCGACCAGATAGACGTTTATTGATTTGCTGCACATCTTCAACACTGGTATCAACTTTTGTTGCAATTCTCTGGGCTTGATCTTTGCTCAGTTCACCATTGTCGATAATTTCAAGCTCCCGTTTCACTCGTCTCAATGAGAAAAACAGTTTCTTTTGTGCATTCACTGTCCCCAAAGGAACCAGTGACCAGTTCTTTAAAATGAAATCATTTACAGAGGCCTTGATCCACCACATCGCATAAGTAGAAAGCCGGACTTCCTTTGATAGATCGAATTTATGGAGTGCTTTGAGTAAACCTATATTTCCTTCTGCAATCAAATCAGCAACAGGCAATCCATAGCCTTTTGCATCCATCGCAATTTTAACAACCAGACGCAAATGACTGGTGATAAGGGTTTCTGCTGCTGATGGACATTGGGCATGAAGAAAGTCCGATAAGTATTTCTTTTCCTCTTCAGCAGATAGAATGGGATATTCCCATGCTTTTCTCAAATATGCTTGAAGTTCATCTGTATTCTGGGGGGTATATATGCTCATCCTGCTTTCCATATTTGGTGATCAAAGGTAAAACGTCTTGATTAAAACGATCAATATCCATGCTGCCCATATGTCGATAAACGACTTGGCCTTTGTTATTTAAAAGGAAGATTTCCGGCAAACCATAAACTCCCCATTTTGAAGCAACTTCTCCATTAAGGTCGGCACCGATCTTGGTAAATGGATTACCGTGACGATCCAGCCATAAACGGGCATCTTCTGGTCGGTCTTTATAATTCAGGCCGTAAACAGGAAGCCCCTGCTCAGTTGATAATTTTAAAAGGAAATTATGATTTTCCTGACATTCTTCACACCAGGAAGCAAAAACGCTGACCAGAGAATACTGACCAAGGAAGTCATTTGAGTTCAACCCTGAAACTTCTCCTTCGACGGGAGGAAGGGAAAAGATCGGTGTGTTATTTCCAACCGATTCATCCGGGCTGTCAAAATTTAAAAAACTGTATGCACTAAATAAAATTGTTATCAGGCCTAAAGCGATCAGAACAGGCGTATATGTGGAAACATAGTGAGTTTTTTTTCTTTCAGCCTGTTCTGATACATGATGAAGGTGAATGCTATGGTGGCTGCCCATGACAAACTCCTTTCCAGGTTTATGGATTGGTTTTAGGGATGCCGTGATGGTTTGCGTTCAGTTGTTTCGTCTGCTTTTTTTCTCCATCATGAGAATCATGACAACTCTTTCCTGTCATTTTCATCATGAGGAAATGAACGCCTACACAGGCAATTAACGGAGCCAAAGCGGCTAATGTACTTCCTTCTGCAATACCACTGGCAAACACGAAGTAGGCTCCAACCATTGCAATACAACAAACCAACATCATTCCCATATGGGAACCAAAGAATGATTTGAGGTGTTTCATAATTTATCTCCGTTTTCAAAAGGGTGAACGAAAGTGGAAAGGGGAACGATGGTTTATATTGGAGGATATCATCATCGTTTTGTTTCCCACCTTCGTTCAGAGGGGCAATTCACGAGAGAAGGGCAATCTCTCTGTTGATCAAGTGTATTAAACCGCACTTCCTTGTCTGAAGTGTGTCTGGAAACCCATTACTTGGTGACAGTTTTTGTCAATCCCAGGACTTGTCACACTTTGCTACAGTTATGCTTTTGCATATTTCTGATGATCTGACCATTTTAAGATCAGACAAGTTTTAAAGGAGTATTCAAATGCAAACAGTCACGCTTAAAGTTGACGGTATGAAATGTGGCGGATGTGCAGCTAATGTTGAAAAACAGCTAAATGCAGAGAATGGCATTGGGCACGTATCAGCATCCCATACAGAAAAATCTGTAATAGTTTCATACGATCCAGAAGTAACTTCTCTAGCTAATATTATCGAAACAATTGAAGATGCGGGTTTTGACGTTCTGCTTATCGGAGACTATGATCAGCTTGCATCTTAAGAAACAGAGCCCTCTATCCATCAATTTGTGGATTGAGGAATGCGTTTGATTTTATGTCTTCATCCCAGTTGAAATCGAAATCAAAACCAAATTCTTGAGACAGATGATAACAACGCATGGCCATCACTTCTGCAATCTTACGCTCGGCTGTCGCTTTGCCTTTTGTCTTCTGGGTTTCTTCAATTAGAGGCTTTAGGGTCCCAATCATTTTTTCGGCTTCCTTTTTAAACGAAGAGAAGCCAAGTTTTGTTTCTTTACACATTTTTTGGAAATGGTCTTTGCCTACAATTGCAGGGTTATATTCTCCCCCGATGTGCATTGCGAGATCTTCATTCATTTCATCGTAGAGACATGTTGATATAAGGTCATAGGCAGGTGCGAATTCAAATTTATCTTCATCTTTATATATAAATGAAAAGTTCTTACCGTGAGCATCCTGATTTTCAACGATATAATTGAAGATAACTAATTTAATAATCTGTTGAATCCCATGAATAACGTTTTTACCCTTTTTCGTAATGTTTACGAGATTTGAAATGCCCGGTCCAGTATCGTTGCCTGTCACTGCAGAATATTCTTGATATTTGTAATCTGGTGAAAGGCCCAAGATTTGGCACAGGTCTTCCATATGATAGGGGCGCACTTGCCCCTCAGTTTCATAACGATCAAAACGTTTAATTAATAAGGCTGGGATAAGCCCTTTTTCCCCATGCAAAAAACATTTGTAAACGTCAGCAGCATCAATTCCCACTTCTCTTGCTAAGGTCATACAAAAGTACTCATTATCCACACTATGTGGAAGGTCAGGGTTCACTTCAGGCTTAATTATAAAATTACTGAGACTACGATTTTCACATGTGTAAATTGGAAATGCCGTTGTTTTTGTTTCTTCTGTTTCCGGAAGGTCTCTGTCGTTTAGGACAATAGATGCCTTTGCTTGAGCACCGGCAAGTGAAATGCGGGTTTTGAATTTTATACCTGCAATGTCACCTTTGGCTTTATCAATCAATTCTTGATGAGTTAGTGTATTTAGATCAGGCGTATCTAAAATGTTTGGCTTTGCACCTTCATGAACAACTGATATTGCCCCAGCTGTTTCCCGTCCAATCTTTGAGAGTAGATTGAAATCATCTTTTTTGTGAACCTCTAGAGCCTTGCAAATTTTGGCTTTACGCTTGTCTTCAGGAAGAATGTTCTCAAAGAAGGGGCCGCAAATATCAAAAGGGATAGGGTTCTCAATACCAATGAACTGGTTTGAGATGGCTTTGCTATGGTCGAGCACTTCTAACTCATACTCGTGCATCTGAGTTTCTCTGAGTTTGCCAACGAGGTGGTCAGCTAGATAAACATCCAAAACCATCTTACTTACTCTCTGCTATCAATTGGATGTCTAGAACATTTAAAATAGCCAGAATATTTTCTAAGCGCTTTGTACCAGGCGAATTCTCAATCTTTGATAAGGTTGACATAGCTATACCTGTGGCCAGATGAACATCTTCAAGCCTTAAGCCCATTGTAATACGTTTCTCTTTAATGAGACGTCCAATATCAGCAGGATCAGAAATAATCATAAAACACCTATATTTAGCGAAGACGCTAAATATCACCTATTTTTCTCAAAATTTCAACTTTTTTAGCGAAGGCGCTAAATATGAAGCATTTTTGCTTTTTATTTATGATATTTAGTGAAGTCGCTAAATAAAAAATCAGCCAGGCCAAGGCCCAGCTGATTTCAAAATGTAAGATGAAGAAGTTCGGTTTTTTAATGTGTCTCGAATTTGTAGAACACTCCTTTGTCATCATCATATGAATGATCTGCCGCCGGTTCTGTTTGTTCATGAGGGCCTTTACTGACCATATCTGTCCCATACTTGGGATTAGGTATCTGAACAACTTTGAAGTAGGTCCCATTATCATCAGCTTCATAACCAGGCATTGGAGAGTTCGATACCTTTGTGACCGTCATCATTTTGCTGTTAGGATAATACCCGGTATCTTTTTCAACATATTTCATGCGTGTGTAATTTCTTGTCCCGTCATCATAGGTGAAACCCGGTTTCCAAGTATCAGAATATTCAATGACTGAACCGGCTTGAGCACCGAAAGACATAGCAGTAGTAGCGGCAATAGCGATTGCAAAAAGTGAAGAGCGTTTCATAAGTTTTCCTTTTGTTAGGTTAGTGTGTTTCGCTAAAAAGGAATATGATGGATAGGCTTGTCAGTTGTTTGTCATAAATGTTTCTTTTTGCGACAAAAACATCTTAATTTGAAACAAAATATTTCATCCTAATATACTGTTATAAAACAAAAAAAAGAGGCGCTATTAAAGCACCTCTTTTAAATCATTATGGTCGACGTATTAGTGAGCCATTTTGATGCCCATGATTTCGTACATACCACCTTTACCTTTACCTAATGTAAATTCGACATCCTGGCCTGGTTTAACTTTGCTGACGTCAACACCTTCAGCAACAGCAAAGTCCATTTTCATTGGAGGCCAACCAAGCTCTTTGATTTTACCGTGGGAGATGTTGACCTTACCGTCTTTAACCGCATTTACCTTACCGGTCGCATTGATGCCAGCCATGTTCATTTCATGGCCTTTCATATTTTTCATATCACTGTGATCAGAACCGGCAAGTGCCGCTGTGCTCATAAAGCCAATTGTAAGGGCAGCCATAGCAATTGAGAGTGTTTTTTTCATTTTAGTCTTTCCTTTAGTGGAGTTGTAAATAAGGGGTAAGGATCAGGAAGCTGCTTCTTGAGCTTCCAGTTTTTTTAGTTTCTTTTCCGCTTTTTTCATCTGCGCGCGCTTCCAAATAACAAACACAGCTGGAATAATTAGAAGAGCAAGTGCGGTCGCACTAATCATGCCGCCAACCATTGGCGCAGCAATTCGTCGCATGACTTCCGAGCCAGTACCTGAACCGAACATGATCGGGAGCAAACCGGCAATGACAACAGAGAAAGTCATCATAATCGGACGCACACGGAGTAAGGCCCCTTCGATCACGGATTGGTTCAGGTCTTCATAAGAAATCCTACGATCAGGAATGGCATCCATCTTTTTATCTAGAGCCTGATTGAGATAGACCAGCATCAAAACACCGATCTCAACAGCAACACCTGCGAGCGCAATAAAGCCGACCCCAACAGCAACTGAGAAGTTATATCCCAGCAAATAGAGGAGCCAAACGCCACCGACCAAGGCAAAAGGTAACGTCCCCATGATGATGCCGACTTCAATCAAGTTTTTGAAGTTGAGGAAGAGCAGAACAACAATGATGGCAATTGTGACAGGGACAACTACTGACAGTTTTTGTTTTGCGCGTTCCATAAATTCATACTGACCAGACCATGCAATCGAATAACCCGCAGGCAACTTAATTTGATCCGCGACAGCTTTCTTCGCATCAACCACATAGGAACCAAGATCACGATCAGCAATATCCACATAGATCCAACCGTTAAGGCGCGCATTTTCAGAACGGATCATGCCAGGGCCACCCACAACCTTCACATCGGCGACTTCTGCCAATGGAATTTGTGCACCACTTGGCGTGACGATGGGTAATGTTTTGACCTGATCAACAGAATCACGCACATCACGGGGGTAACGCAGGTTGACGGGGTAACGTTCACGGCCTTCAACGGTACGTGTCACGGTCATGCCACCAATAGCGGTTTTAACGACATCTTGGACATCTTGAATATTCAGGCCGTAACGTGAGGCTGCAGCACGGTCAATATCAACAGTGACGTATCGACCGCCAGTTACACGTTCTGCATATACAGATGCTGTACCTGGAACATTTTTAACAACCTTTTCAATTTCTTCACCAACTTTGGCAATAACGTCAAGATCAGGCCCCGCGACTTTGATACCAACAGGTGTTTTAATGCCTGTCGCCAACATATCAATCCGGTTTTTAATCGGCATGATCCAAGTATTGGTCAGGCTTGGCACGTTGACGATTTGGTTCAATTCTTTCTTCAAATCATCCATGGTTACGCCTTCGCGCCATTGATCTTTGGGCTTCAGCTTAATCGTTGACTCAATCATGGTCAGTGGTGCCGGATCTGTTGCACTTTCTGCACGACCCGCTTTACCGTAAACGGTTTCCACTTCAGGGATTGTTTTGATCAATTTATTGGTTTGCTGGACAACCTCACTCACCTTACCAACCGAAATGGCTGGAAATGCGCTTGGCATATAGAGAAGGTCGCCTTCATCCAATTCTGGCATAAACTCGCTACCCAAATTTTTCAGGGGCCAGGCCGCTGTCATTGCAAGCGCAAGGCAAACAATGATGAGTGATTTGGGGAAACGTAATGCCGTATTGATAAAGGGACGATACATGGCAATCAAAGCACGGTTTACCGGGTTTTTATGTTCATGAACAACACGCCCACGAATGAAGTACCCCATAAGAACCGGGACCAAAGTGATTGAAAGAATAGCCGCCGCACCCATTGCATATGTTTTTGTAAATGCCAAAGGTGAGAAAAGACGGCCTTCTTGTGCTTCTAATGTAAATACTGGCACAAAACTTAATGTAATGATCAGAAGAGAGAAGAAGAGCGGCGCACCCACTTCACCTGCTGCCTGAGAAATAACCCGCCATCGATTTTCATCCGTCAGTTCGGTTTTCTCCATATGTTTATGGACATTCTCAATCATCACAATGGCAGCATCAACCATGGCACCAATGGCAATGGCAATCCCGCCAAGGGACATGATGTTGGCATTGATCCCTTGCTGCCCCATGATAATAAAGGCGGCAATGATCCCGACAGGTAAACTGGCTACAATGACAAGGGCAGATCGAACATGGAAAAGGAAGATTGCACAAACAAGGGCAACAACAAGAAATTCTTCAAGTAACTTTTCTTGTAATGTTTCTACGGCGCGTTCAATCAAGCCTGAACGGTCATAAGTTTCTACAACCTCGACTCCTTCGGGCAGACCTTTCTTTAATTCTTCAATTTTTGCTTTGACTGCATCAATGGTTGTTAGGGCATTTTCACCCCAACGCATAATAATGACGCCGCCAACAGCTTCACCTTCACCGTTCAATTCACCGATACCACGGCGCAATTGTGGACCGACGCGAATATCGGCGACATCGCCCATTGTGATAGGTGTCCCCGTTGAGGTTGCCCCAAGTGGGATTGCACGCAGATCATCTTCGGATTGAATATAGCCGGTCGCACGTACCATATATTCAGCTTCTGCCATTTCAATAACAGAACCGCCAACTTCTTTGTTGCCATTCTTAATGGCCATACGAACTTTGGCTAAAGGAATACTAAATGCACGAAGTTTATCGGGGTCCACGATCACTTGATATTGCTTCACCATCCCGCCAATTGTGGCAACTTCGGATACGCCGGGAACTGTTTGAAGCTCAAACTTTAAGAACCAGTCTTGAATGGAGCGCAGTTGAGAGAGGTCATGCTTACCTGATTTATCTACCAATGCATATTGATAGACCCAGCCAACGCCTGTTGCATCCGGTCCCAATGCAGAACGCGCTTCTGGTGGTAGGTTCGGGGCTACTTGACTGAGATATTCAAGCACACGTGAACGCGCCCAATAGAGGTCCGTACCATCTTCAAAAATCACATACACATATGAATCACCGAAGAAGGAATAACCACGTACATTTGTCGCACCAGGTACAGACAGCATCGCTGTGGTTAGTGGATAGGTAACTTGATCCTCCACAACTTGGGGAGCTTGACCTGGGTAGCTTGTTTTTATAATAACCTGAACATCTGATAGGTCGGGAATTGCATCAAGCGGTGTTTTACTCACCGAATACGCCCCCCATCCGACGAATAGGATTGTCAGCAAAATAACGATCAATCGGTTATTTACTGACCATTGAATGATATTGGAAATCATTGGGCGTTACCCTTTTCCATCACTTCAACAGAGCCTAGGCCATACATACCTTCTGCATCTTTACTCAGCCCAAAACGAATTTTGTCACCGGCTTTTAAGGTTGCGATATCAAAATCACCGAGCTTGGTGAAATCCATTTCCATTTCAGGCCAGCCGATTTCCGGGATAGGAGCATGCTTCATATTGATGATG
The DNA here is from genome assembly GCF_000688235.1 of Terasakiella pusilla DSM 6293. Taxonomy (GTDB): domain Bacteria; phylum Pseudomonadota; class Alphaproteobacteria; order Rhodospirillales; family Terasakiellaceae; genus Terasakiella; species Terasakiella pusilla. Next base: position 26,342 of record NZ_JHYO01000034.1, read on the forward strand.
CCATTTTCAACAGACACGGAATTAATGACACCTTCCCCATAAGCTTCGATTTTTGGACCCGTCATCTCCATGATTTTAGAAATACCCCACATGCCCTCTTCATCCTGGGCAAGCGTGATATGAACAGAGTCATTTTCGTTTAGACCCTCTAGTGATGCATCATGCAGGAGTTTGAAATCCATGGTCATGGCCGGCCAGCCAATTTCTGGAATGGGCTCATGGGTCAAGTTGACCATGCCATGATCAGCCATAAGTGTATTTACCTTAGCCATTGTAGATGGTGCGGGCTTTGATTCTTCGCCCTCAGTAGCTTCTTCCGTATCTGAAAGGCGTTGAATACTGGCAGACAGGCTTGCTTCTGAATCAATAAGGAACTGGCCAGACGTCACTACAGTGTCATTTTCGGATATGCCTTTTTTAATTTCAATACGCTGATTAGCTTCAATACCACTAATGACTTCAACAGATTTGAAACGTCCTTCCCCGAGAGACAGAACCAAACGATCCCTTTTCCCTGAACGAATAACAGCTTCACGCGGTACTGTGAGAACATCATCTTTGCCCACGCCAGAAATACTGACTTTGGCATACATATTCGGTTTGAGTTCTTCATTCGGGTTGTCAAACTTCAAACGAACTTTGAGTGTGCGTGCCTTGGCATCAAGGGTTGGATAGATGTATTCAACTTTTCCTTCCCAATGCTTACCTGGTGCATAAGACAAGTTCATTCTTGCCTCTTGGCCGACTTCTACAGCTTGGGCCTGATCTTCAAAAACATCAGCAAGCAACCATACCGATGAAAGATCTGCTAATGTAAATGTGCTTTTCTTTTGGGTAATGTACATGCCATCACGCACATTCATAGAAGACACCACACCATCCTGTGGAGCGCGAACTTTAACCAGTCGTTGGATTTTACGATTTTTGCGAAGCGCATTAATCTCAGCACGACCAAAATCTAAAGCACGTAACCTTTCTGCTGAAGCCGCAATGAGGCCTTTACGCCCAGTTTGTAAGGCTTGAAGGTATTCTGCTTGGGCATTGGCCAAATCAGGTGTGTAATATTCAAAAAGTAATTGACCACGTTTGACCCGTTCACCAACGGATTTTACAGCTAGTTTTTCGATCCAACCGTCCGAGCGAACATGGACCTGTTGAATTTTACTTTCATCATAATCAAGATAGCCAACCGTTTCGATGTTACGTGACAAATCCAACCGTTCTACGGGTGCTGTACGCACACCGATGTTATTTACAACAGACGGTTTGATTTTAATGGCACCGGAATCATCATCATTATTTTCCTGACCTTCATATACAGGGATCAAATCCATCCCCATTGGGGACTTGCCCGGATTGTCGCTACGGAAATTCGGATCCATCGGAGCCACCCAATAAAGAACTTTTTTCTCAGCACTTTCGCTTGATGACATGGAACTGGCTGAACCGCCGAGCATTCCTGATTGTTGGGCACCATACATGCCAATTGCGCCCAATAATCCAGCGGATAGGGCGATGATCACTGTTTTAGAACTCACAGTGTTTCTCCTTGAAGATATTGAAGGCGGACGAGGGATTTTGAACTATCGATTTCGAGGCGAAGTCGTTTCAATTGTGCTTCCAGTTCAGAAACACGTGCACGAACGAGCGCATCAAAATCTGAGGCTTCATATTGATATGCTGTGATTGCAGCTGAGACGTTATCTTTGGCACGTTTTAAAACTTGCTCATCGAAGTTTAATAGGCGTTGCTGTGTGCGTTCATATGCTGCTGTTTCAATATGATATTGACGGGTTAATTCACGCAATTGCTCTTCTGCACGAAGGCGAGCGGCGGCAGCCTGATGTTTACGTGCACTTAGTTTGCGGTCCTGTCGAGGCCCGGTAAAAAATGGCAAACTCATCGAAAATTTTAGACTGACTAAATCAGATCTTGTTTCACCCATAGGCGTATCTTGTCGATAACCATATGAAGCACCTACACCAAATTTTGGACCATAATCAGCTTCAGCCAATTTAACTTTTCGCTCCCATACAGCCTCTTTCTGATTAAACACCTTCAAAGTTGGGTGATTTTTTACAGCTCGTAGAAAGTCATCTTCTTTAAACGGTTTTGCAAAAACGGGGGTGTGCTCAGGAAGTGTTCGCGCTGCAATATTTTCCCCTGTCCATTTACTCAGATTTGCTTTTGCAATATCCAAATTTTTGATTGCGCCAAGAGAACGATCATCTAACAAACTGGACGCAAGTTCTGCAGCGATTACACGTTGTGCACTTATACGGCCCGAACTGTAAATTGCTTGGACTGAACGGATATCGTCTTCAACGAGGTCTTTGTAATCCTCTAGAATGAGCAGAGCTTTCTTCCAATAAATCGCATCAAGCCAAGACAAACGCACAGCTTTTAATGAGAGAAGCTTACGGGCTTCTTCATTTGCTCTATCAACTCGGGAAAGTGCTGTTGCAATTTCGGTCTTTGCATCCAGAACATCAAAATTCGGGATTTGTTGGGTGATGCCGACCTGAAACTGGGTCATTGCTTCTTGATCAGTATTGAATGTATCAGTCGGTAAATTCAGCGCCCCTAAACTGATTTTGGGGTCAGGTAATTGCCCAGCTGAAACTGCAAGGTCTTCTTGTGCCAATGCACTGCTTTGGAATTTTCGTGAAAGAGGATCAGTTTCCAAGGTCAGCTTTTCAGCTTCTGACAATGTCAACTCCTGTGCGAAAGCACCAGACGACATAAGGCTTAACGCAAGGGCGCTAACGGCTAAGGCCCGAATTTTATTCATAGGCCTACACCCCATTGAGAAACACCAGTATTCAACATTCTTCTTCCTTTCATTCACCAAAAGCCTTTTGCAGCGCAAAAAACTACGATGGGGAATGTGCCTTAGGAATGTGGCGGAGTTTTTTCAAAACTGAGTCAAGTTGTGCCAAATTGTAACAAAGTGTGTCAATTTCAGCAGATTGCTTAATTTCTAGAAAGGATCGAGACTACATACACTAATGAGGTTTTTTAGAATTTAATTAAACTTTTCCAACTCAAAAAAAAATTGTGACAAAGTCTGACAAACAACTTGGCTGAAAAAAATGAGTAAAACGGCTGTGCTAATTTTGAAATCATAACCCAAAGCAAGAACTCAGCTAGGTTTTGTTATGAATATTACAGCGCCACTTGATTATGAACGATATGCAGTTTTGCTAAACCCTCTTCTTATCCCAGATACAGGAAGCGTTCAGGCTTTTCGCTACAATGCAAATGTATCACCTGTTTTACAAACTGCATCTACAGCTAATCATCACAAAGGGAATGAAACCAATCCCCAAATTGGGGCAAACAATGATGTCATAGAAAACAAGAACCGGATCATCTTGCGAAAATCCGTTCCCTTTTCACGTCCGTCACCTGAGACTGGTCGAGGACAAAATATAGACATTTGGGCCTAGAATCTAATTCCAGTCAAACCGGCGATTCCAAACACAGCAGGATTGAAGGTATGCTTAGGTTTTTAATCTCCGTTTACATATTTTAATAGCAACCGGTAGAGCCATAATGCATCCGAGTACAAGTACTGAAATGACTATACGTTCTGTATTAAATGAAGAGAATTCTTCTCCGAAATGAGCCAATAGAAAACTCGCTGGAATGATCCCCGCTAAAGTCGCAATGGCAAAGCGCCATGCTGAGATCGACGATAAACCAGCTGCGTAGCTTACAATATCAAATGACACAAACGGAAGAAGTCTTGAGATAAAGACAATTCCCATAATAACATTTTGAGACCCCAAAAAACGTCTTGAGATAGCTTCAGTATCTATCCATTTATTTAGGAACTCGTGTCCAAAATAACGAGCTAGACCGAACGCAATTATTGCACCCAACTCAGCACCAATAAGAATATAAATAGTTCCCCAAAGATGTCCATAAAGTGCACCTGCGATCAAAGCAATAGGTGCACTGGGCAAGGGAGCAAGCACAATAGCTGTTGTCATCAAAATAATGATCGCTATTGGCCCTAAATCCCTCAATTCTTGAACAGCATTTTTAAGCTCTTTTGTATCAAAGAAGGTTTCCAGAAGTCCAGTTGAGTCAAAATAAATATACAGTCCAAATAGTATCAATATACTGATTAAGAACAGTATGTTTTTCATTTTAAGTGTCCCTAGTAACGCGTTTCAAGAAAACGCTTACAGACTGGCTTAATTGATCACTTCTGCACTGCAATTTCTCAGCAACACCTTGGACATGACCTGCTGCATCACCAGTCGATTTTGCTGATGACGCAACCTGTTCAATATTCTCTGAAACTTCACTTGATGTTTCAGAAGCTTGATTCGAATTTGAAGCGATACTAGCTGTCGCCTGTCTCTGATCTTCAACATGGTCTTGGACTTCTGAGGCCAAAGTATAGATATTCTGTATCGTGTCCGATATCTGGTTGATTGCAGATACAGCACCTGCTGCTTCACCTTGAATACCGGAAATCTGAGTGACAATTTCTTCAGTTGCTCGTGCTGTTTGATTTGCCAAGTTTTTCACTTCGCTTGCAACAACAGCAAATCCTTTCCCAGCATTTCCAGCACGTGCTGCTTCAATCGTTGCATTCAGTGCTAATAAATTGGTTTGGGCTGCAATATCATTGATCAGGTTTACGACTGTTCCAATTTCATCAGCAGCAGCTTCCAATTGAGCAATTTTATTTGTAGCATTTTTGGCATCAGATACAGCTTGTTGGGAAATTGATGACGTATTGCCAATTTGCGTGCCTATTCCGCTGATTGTATCGACCAGGACTTCAGAATTTTCGGAAATTTCTTTCACATTGGCTTCCGCTTGAAGAGCTGCAGATGCGACAGAACTACTTAACCGGTTTGTTTCTTCTGCTGCTCCTGACATTGTCGAAGAGGATGTTTCCAATACATTGACGAGTTGAACAATATCTTCTGAAATCTCAGAAATATCATTTTCAAAGGTTTGAATAGCTTTTTCCATCTCCACACGTTCTTCTTCTTGTGCCCGTTGATGTTGTTCTTTTTCTTTTTGCAGAACGTTACGCTCTTTTAGTGTTCCCTTTAATTTATCAAGGGCAATTGCAATTGAGGCAAACTCATCATTGCGATTTAATCCAGGCGTAATGAAGTCCGTTTCATTGTTTGTGAGTTTGGTTAAGGCATCAGAAATGCTGAGCACGGGAGATGTTAAGCGTTTTGCAAAGTAATAGGTCGAAATCACAACCAAGCTCAAAATAACCACGCCAAAAATAATGGACAGCGTCATATTTTCAGATTGAATGGTTGCAGCGCTCGATTTATCTAAGATGACACTGACAAATCCAATCGTCTTTTCATCTTTATCTTTTAATGGTGTACTCAGGCTTTCTGAGGGCTTTCCATTAACAGAGAGATTCAACCTGTTCTGTCCTGTTTTTGCTGAAACAATTAATGCTTCCCTCAATGACTTTTGGTCCGCTTCATCAATGGTCGCTGCAACTATCGAGCTACTTTGAATATTGGTCCCTAACATCAACACGACATCGGCATCATATGCCTCTTTAAAGTGTTCAAGCATAGAGAAATTGATTGGCGCCGTTAATGTAACGCTGCCAATGGCACGACCTTCAATACTCACATTTCCACTGGCTTCTGATTGCAACTGCCCATTTTGAATTGAAAGACCATGCCCAGAAGCTGCGTTCTTGTGGGAAGATCCGTGATCTTCCTCTTTATCATTGGCTACGATAGCTTTGGAAAGATTTACAGCGTCAATATGATAAAATTGACTTAATTCCCCTGTTAGCTGATTTGATTTCTCAGCTAAGTCATTTTCTGCGTCACTTTCAAAAGCCCGCTGGATATCAATACGTTCATTTAAGAGAGAGGCGACTGTTTTCAGTCCTTTCGCTTCATTCTCAAGAGATGTTTGAAAGCTTTTGCTTAAGGCATGCAGTTCATGTTCAGAAAGCATATTACTTAATTGGTCACTTCGATAATGATTGAAAACCATCAAGGAAAGCAAAACCAATAATGCCGGTAGAAATACGTTCAGGGAAATCTTGGTTACAATTTTCATTTTGGCCCACATTGATTGTCGTTACATGCGAGCTATTTAACATCAGCATTGTTGCTTCAAGATGTCTATTCCCTCCTATTTGGTGACAAACTTTTTCAATACCGGGACTGGTAAAAGATTGTCACAAGTTTGATGTGAGTTCAGACAGGAGTGACAAACTTCTGAATACTTTTGCCTGTTTAATTGAGCCACTGAAATACGCATTTTCATAAAGTTAAGGAGAAGAAACATGGTCGATAAAATTGGAGCTGCAGCCGCAACTGTGATCCAAACTGGAATGGTCGGATCAGATACAAACAATGGGCCTGGTTTTGCTGAAGAACTTGCAAAGCAACTTGATGAAAAACAACAGAATAGCTGTTGTGGTGGCAACAAAGAGGATAAAGAGGCTGTACCAAGCCTTACCCCAGCCACATCATCATGAAAAACTAAATCCCGGACATGTCATACTCGTACTGTCCGGGTTCAACATCCTGAAAATTAAGAACAACATTTTCCTTCTTGAATGGGTGGGCAAGGGATGTCTGCATAAGAACAATAAACACAACAGTCTCCCTGATGTGGTTTCAATACTGTTCCACAGCCTTTACAGTCATAGAAATACTGGCATGAATCTGTAGGCATTGTTTCTTTCTCTTGATGTCCGCATTTCGGGCAGGTGATTGTTGTTTCAAGAATTGTCATTTGCATGTCCTCTTTCTATTAAGTCTTAGCAGGGCAATGATTGTAATGAAAACAAAACCTCCTAAAGAGGGAAGGAGAAGCCAATCAATCCATCCTAACCAAGCCGAAAGACCAATACCGCCAAGAACAATGACAAGAAAAGGCGTAAAACAACATATTGCCATTGCAATGCTGCCTACGACACCTGTTTTCAACCAAGATTTATCATTCATTGTGCTCTCGTATTTGTGATTTTGAAATTAATAAAATTCATCATACAATCTGCAATAATTACAGGTTCAAGCATTTTATTTTAGGTTTAATAATGGGTATTGGTGAACTGGCGAAAATTGGCAATTGCAGCGTCGAAATTATTCGCCATTATGAAAAATTAAAGCTGTTAACGTCTCCACCGCGTACCAATGGTGGTCATAGGCAATATGGAGCACTTCATGTCCAACAACTGTCTTTTATTCGCAATAGCCGAAGCTTGGGATTCAGCCTAGATGAAACCGCTGAGCTTTTAGCAATGATTTCCACTCAGAACGTCTCGTGTAAAAAAGTAAAAAACATAGCTGAAAAACAGTTAACCAGGGTCCGGGAACGTATCTTGGAATTCCAACAAATGGAAGCTTCTCTAGTTCGTGCAGTCAATAAATGCCATGGTGAAGATGAACCGGACTGTGCCTTTGTTGAGCATGCTTTTCTGATGGGAACTGTCATAAGGTGATGAGCTTGGGTTTACCTATTTTGGAGCTTTGTTACAACAATGGGCAGGGACTTTGAGATTTGCCCGTATGTTTTGATCTGACATTGACCAATATGCATATAACAATTTATGGAAGATTGAATTTTTCACACAAAGCCCAATATTTTCAAACTTCGAATGAAGGTCTGAAAAATCAACACTGTTTAAATCATATTCGATTTTCAAACGTGTAGGAGACTGTAGCCTATACTCTGATATTGCTGAAATTTCACTTAAGGAAGATTCTAGCTTGTCAGTAAGCTCAACTGGCTGAGAAAGTGCAACCGAACGCGTAACATTAAACTTTTTCATATCTGGCACCTGAGAAAAAAACGAGGAGGAAACGGAGTTTAGATAAAGGGGTGTTTCCTCCCCGCTCTAATTCAATTTATATGATTTCAACGAGTAACTAAGATTGTAAATTCGGTTTCCTTTTTATTGAAAATGATTTCAGATTTCTCAGAAAGTGTGGATAGGCAAAATTGGTGAAAACTGTTAGCATCAGCATAATATAACCATTCTTCTTGTGCATTGTTTTGGCTTAATAAATTAAACGCGACCCCTCTTTTTGACTTATTGTACATCTCACAGATTGATGTTTTTACAAATTCAGTCCAGCTTTCTTCACTAGCTGTTGCCCTCATATTAAATGTGCCTGAAGCGAAGGAATAGTCGGCCATATTGTTTGGGAATGGTAAAATCTCAAAAAAGGCTCGATCATCACTACCGTGCATATTTTGCGCTTTTTCAATCATTTCTGGACAAATGTCATAACCAAAAAAACGGCCATTTTTCATATAAGGTTTATCCTTTAGG
>NZ_JHYO01000035.1 GCF_000688235.1 Terasakiella pusilla DSM 6293
GACCCCATCACCATTACGACGAACATCATCAAACATCATTGCAATGTCATATGACACCGTTCTTACCCGACGTAATGCTTCACCGTAATCCGCTGTTTTTAAAGACCGTCTGATGAATTCACGGTTCAAAATTAACCGTATATCCATCGGCACCCGGACACGGTATTGCCAGACGTTTCCACGCCGATATAGACCCGCTACCCGGCTCATAATCGGCACCTGATGTGACACACTTTAGTGTCACACTCTGGCCTACCACCGACAGCACCAATGCCATGTGCACATAGCAAAACAACCCCAGAACCGTTATGGTTCAGGAGGTTGTAAGCTATTGAAACCACTAAATAAAAGAGGTTTGGTAGGGCAGGAGGGACTTGAACCCCCGACCAGACCGTTATGAGCGGTCGGCTCTAACCAACTGAGCTACTGCCCCACAGTAAAGATGATATGTATCAGAGATATCATCCGTGTCAGATGTGGCGTGAATTTAATGAAAACTCACGCCACGTCAAGACATAGATGATTAATAGTCGAGGAAGCTGCGCAATTTACGTGAACGGCTCGGGTGTTTGAGCTTACGAAGGGCTTTCGCTTCAATCTGACGGATACGTTCGCGGGTAACCGAGAACTGTTGACCAACTTCTTCCAACGTGTGATCGGTGTTCATACCGATACCAAAACGCATACGAAGCACACGTTCTTCACGCGGTGTCAGGGAAGACAGGACGCGTGTTGTTGTGTTACGCAGGTTAGACTGAATGGCAGCATCCAGCGGCTGAACGGCGTTTTTATCTTCGATGAAGTCACCCAGATGGCTGTCTTCCTCATCCCCGATCGGGGTTTCAAGGGAGATCGGCTCTTTGGCAATCTTAAGGACCTTACGGACCTTTTCTTGCGGCATGGAGAGCTTTTCAGCCAGTTCTTCCGGTGTGGGTTCGCGACCGATCTCATGCAGCATCTGGCGGCTAGTGCGCACCAGCTTGTTGATGGTTTCGATCATGTGAACCGGAATACGGATTGTGCGGGCCTGATCGGCGATAGAACGGGTAATCGCCTGACGGATCCACCAAGTCGCATAGGTGGAGAACTTGTATCCACGACGGTATTCGAACTTATCAACCGCTTTCATCAGGCCGATGTTGCCTTCCTGAATGAGATCCAGGAATTGCAGGCCACGGTTGGTATATTTTTTCGCAATGGAAATAACCAGACGCAGGTTAGCTTCAATCATTTCCTTTTTCGCGCGGTTGGCTTCACGTTCACCTTTTTGAACGGTGGAGACAATGCGGCGATATTCAGCGATGGGCAGTCCGACTTCACCGGCAACTTCTGTGACACGGGCGCGCAGCTTGATGATTTCGTCCTGATGACGTTCAGCAAAACGCTGCCAGCCTTTGGCGGGCAGTTCAGCCACGCGTTCCAGCCAGTTGGGGTCGAGTTCGTGACCGTAGTATTGCTTGAGGAAGTCAGCACGTGACACGCGACAGCCTGTCGCCAAGCGCAACATACGACCTTCACAGTTCATCAAAGCTTTGTTGAGACCATAAAGGTGGTCCATCAATTCTTCAATACGACCGTTGTTCAGGTGAACTTCTTCCATCAGCCCAACCAGTTCATGACGCAGTTTTTCAATGCGGCGTTCGATGGTTGTGGAAACTTTTTCACCTTTACCCAATGTGGTCAGGCGTTGTTCCTGCGCTTTGTGGAGTTTGTCGTAAGTCTTTGCAATTTTTTCAAAATTTTCAACGACTTGCGGCAGGAGTTGTTCTTCCATTGCCGCCAAAGAGACGTTGTTTTCTTCTACGCCGTCGTCGTCACCAGAAGAATCTTCGCCGTCTTCGTCTTCTTCCCCTTCTTTAGACTCGTCCATGTCATCCATGTCGTCGTCTTCGCCAGCGGTATCAACGCCGTCTGGGGCTTCGATTTCTTTTTCATCATCGTCGTCATTATCGTTGTCGTCGATGTCAGCGCTGATGCTGTCAGTGTCGGTGTCTTCTTCTAGGTCTTTTGCTGCGGCTTCGACTTCTTCTGTATCCGGGCCGCCACCATATGTGGTTTCCAGATCGATAATGTCACGCAGTAAAATGTCGCCATTGATCAGGGCGTCGTGCCATTCCACGATAGAGCGAATGGTAATCGGGCTTTCACAAATGCCACCGATCATCATTTCACGACCGGCTTCGATACGTTTTGCAATCGCGATTTCACCTTCACGCGACAGCAATTCAACACTGCCCATTTCGCGCAGGTACATGCGTACAGGGTCGTCGGTACGACCCGTGTCGTTTTCGTCGATGTTACCGGATTTTTCTTCGTTTTCGTCGTCGTTGTCGTCGTCTTCCGCTTCTTCGTTTTCAACAACGCTGATACCCATTTCAGACAGGGCGGACATCGTGTCTTCGATCTGTTCGGAAGACATTTTATCCGGCGGAAGCGCCGTGTTTAACTCGTCATAAGTGATGAAACCGCGATCCTTGCCTTTGGCAAGCATCTTCTTAACGGCGGCACCAAGGGAATCAAGAAGTGGGCCATCACCGCCTTCTTCTTGTTTGGTTTTTGCTTCGGTCGTATTTGCAGCTTTCGCAGACATGCGATTCCCCGTGAACTTTAAAAACTATCAATGAAGCGATCTTTAAAAAAACTAAAGAGCGGACTCATTAGGTAAGATGCGCCATGAATATGTAAAGAGCGTTAATCAAACAAATCTTCTTCATTCAATTTGAAAGAATATCCACCTGTCTCGTCTTCATCGGTATCAACCATCCCCATGAGCTTCTGGTGAGCCTGAAATTGACTCAGGGCTTGCGGGGTCATTTCTAGTTCGAGCCTGCGTTTCAATTCTTTGAACTCCGTCGCTAGATCCCGTTGGTTCATATATAAAGTGAACGTATGGTCCCAGCCACGCAGTACAACGTCGATCGGGCGGTCAGGATGCAAGAAAGTCTCATGCCCGATAAACTTCCCACCGTTTGGTGCATGGAACTTACCTAGCAGAGATTTTAGTGGGCCTGAAAACCCGTTCTTTACGAGGTGGTCTTGAAGCGCGCTAGAATCAAGGCCCAAATCCCCATCGAGGGTCTTTAGAACTTCCTGACGAAGGTTGTCAAGCGAATCGCTCATGAAATTCAGCAGTCCCAAACGCTCGCCGACCTCATCAATTATATTTGGATGTAGAATGACGGCGGCCAAGAGTAAGGTTTCCCGCCAGTTTTGCGCGTTTATCTTTGTGTTTAAACTGCTTTTTGCCTCTAAATGAGTGCGGTGATTTTTTTTCTCCGCGCGCCAATCTCGTTTGCGTTGAAATGGTTTTGAGTCTTTTTTCGCTCGAATTTCGTTCCAGATGCGATCTTTTAAGGCCGCGAGGAAATGGCTTTTCACCGATTCGTCTTCAATTTGGAAGGCGTGTTTTTTAAGTTGATCTTCTAAATACGCGCGATCTTCGGCGGTATCAAGATTGATCCCTTCGCTTTCCATGCGCCACAGCAATTCGGACAAAGGGATGGCTTTGTCGAGCAATGTCTGCATGGCATCGCTGCCGTGTTTTTTAATCAAGCTGTCCGGGTCCTCGCCTTCTGGCAGATGGACGAACTTTAAACCGAACCCGGGTTTGAGGTGGGGGAGGGCTCGTTCGGCCCCGCGTGCGGCGGCACGTTGGCCGGCGGCATCCCCGTCAAAACACAAGGTCGGGCGACGACTCATGCGCCACAGAAGCTGGATCTGATCTTCGGTCAGGGCAGTCCCGAGAGGCGCAACGGCATTGGGGAAGCCCCCTTGGGCAAGGGCGATCACGTCCATGTAGCCTTCGGTGACGATAATCTCTTCTTTTTTGTGGGCGCTTTCGCGTGCTTGGGCGAGGCCGTAGAGGACAGTCCCTTTGTGAAACAGGGGGGTGTCGGGAGAGTTTAGATATTTGGGTTTGCCATCCCCCAGCAATCGCCCACCAAAGGCAATGACTTTGCCGCGGCGGTCTGTGATGGGGAACATGACCCGTTCACGAAAACGTTCGTAAGGACTGCGCGCGCGATCATCTGGCTGGATGAGTAAGCCTGCCTCAATCATCAAACGTTCGTCGATCCCTTCGCGTTTCAACGCCGCCACCAGCCCGCCTTTGATGTTGGGCGAATAGCCGAGACGGAAGTGCTTGATCGTGTTTTCGCTCAGCCCACGGTTTTTTAGGTACTGGAGGCCGATCTTACCTTCTGGCATTTTAAGCGCGCGCTCATAATAAAGCGTGGCGTGCTCCATGACATCGTAAAGGGTATTGCGCTTTTCGCTGCGTTCACGCTGTTCTGGCGTGTCTTGCGGCACATCCATACCGGCTTGCAGTGCGAGACGTTCTACAGCTTCGGGGAATGTCAGCCCTTCGGTATTTATCAAAAAATCAAGGGCGCTCCCATGTGCCCCGCAACCGAAGCAATGGTAAAAGCCTTTATCGTCATTGACGGTAAAGGACGGGGATTTTTCGTTGTGAAAAGGGCAAAGGCCGGAATGTTCCCGACCTTTTTTGGTAAGCTTGACCCTTTTCCCGACAATCTCCGAAACAGAGACGCGGTTTCTTAATTCATCTAGAAAGCCGGGAGGGATCGCCATTTATGTTTCCGCGAAAGTTAAGCTAAGCGGGATTTGATGATGGCACTTGCCTTACCGAAATCCATTTGGCCGGCGAACCGGTCACGGATAGCTTTCATGGTTGGCCCCATGTCTTTCAGGCTGGTTGCGCCCAATTCTGCAATGACAGAATCGACAGCGGCACCAATTTCGTCTTCAGACATCTGTTTTGGCAAAAATGTCTCGATAACCTCGATTTCTTTTGCTTCTTGCTCTGCCAGTTCAAGACGACCACCGTTTTCGTACATGGTGATACTGTCACGACGTTGCTTGATCATGGATTGCATGAGAGACAGGATTTCTTCGTCAGAAATGCCGTCCGGTTTGTCTTGTGTACGTGCCGCAATGTCGCGGTCTTTAAGGGCTGCCATAATTAGGCGCAGCGTCGAAACCGCATGCGCGTCTTTGGCTACCATCGCCGTTTTGAGGGCGGATTTAATCTGCTCGCGAAGCATAACCTTGCACTATGTTGTTTTAAGGAAAGCAAGAAACTTATACTAAGTGACAGAAAAAATCAATCAGAAAAGGTTTTGTAACATATTGAAAAATAACGATTTATTTTATTTGTGACTCCCCCTTGACTACCGTGGTAGATTTCTTTATCAACGCGCCAATTTGCCTATAGGCATTGATTGAATATAGCTCTTTTATAAAGGACACCGAAGCCATGTCGCAGACAAAAGCGCCGGTCGCACCCATGCCGCCGAAAGCCCGTCCCAAAAACGCCAATGCCGCACTGGTATTGACGGATGGAACTGTTTTTTGGGGGAAAGGTGTTGGCGTAGAGGGTGTCGCAATCGGTGAGGTGTGCTTCAACACATCTATCACCGGATATCAGGAAATTATGACGGACCCGTCTTATGCGGGCCAGATCATTACTTTCACGTTCCCTCACATCGGTAACACCGGTACCAACGCCGAAGATATTGAAACAGCCAAACCCGTTGCCCGCGGCTGCATTTTGCGCGCCGACATTACAGAGCCGGCAAACTGGCGTGCGGTTGAACATTTTGACGCCTGGATGAAAGCGTCCAACCTCGTCGGGATTTCCGGCATCGATACACGCCAACTGACACGTCATATCCGTGACAATGGCGCCCCGGGCGGGACCATCATCCATTTGCCAAAAGGTCAGGACATTGATCTGGACGCCCTGAATACAATGTCAAATTCCTTCCCCGGTCTGGAAGGGATGGATTTGGCAAAAGAAGTCATGTGCGAAAAACCTTACGAGTGGACTGAGGCCGCATGGACGATGGGCGAAGGCTACGCCAAACAGGAAGACCCGAAGTATCATGTGGTCGCGGTGGACTTTGGGGCGAAACGTAACATTCTGCGCTGTTTGGCGGCTGCAGGCTGTAAAGTGACGGTCGTGCCGGGCACAACATCAGCAGAAGATATTCTTGCCTACAACCCGGATGGGGTCTTCTTGTCCAACGGACCGGGTGATCCGGCGGCAACGGGTGAATATGCGGTGCCGATGATCCAAAAGATCATGGAAGGCGGTAAGCCGATGTTCGGCATTTGCTTGGGGCACCAGATGACCTGTCTGGCTTTGGGTGCAAAGACATATAAAATGCACCTGGGGCATCGCGGGGCAAACCATCCGGTGAAAGACCTGATCACAGGTCAGGTTGAAATCACATCCCAGAACCACGGTTTTGTGGTGGACGAAGAAACACTGCCGGCAAACGCCACCATCACGCACCGTTCCCTGTTTGATAAAACATTGGAAGGGATAGCACTGGAAGACAAGCCTGTCTTTACTGTGCAGCACCACCCGGAAGCGTCACCGGGGCCGCAAGATAGCCACTATCTCTTTGGTCGCTTTGTTGACCTGATGGCGAAGGCGAAAAAATAATGTCCCTCACTGTCCACGCCACGAAACTGCTGAGTGCCCTAGCTGAAGATGATCAGCTACCGGGTGGGGTGTTTCGTGACGTGGAAGGGATTTGCGAAGAATTTAACGTGAGTTTCGAGACACGTGCTCAGCTTGCGAACTGGCTTCAAGAACTCTGTGATGTCGGTGCAGTGATTTTGGAAGATCATGAACTGAACGTGTCAGCGACACCGCCGTTCATGGCCTCCATCACGTTGCACGGCTTAGACATGGCCGGGTATCTGGGCCGCTAGATACATAGTCTCCGTTTTTAGGGGTGCCATTGGCGCGCCTGAATGGATTGAGAAAGTTTTAGGTTCCCTGTTTTGCAGGGATGTTATGTTGTAAGGACGATAAGGTTAGTCATGCCAAAACGTACAGATATAAAATCGATTATGATTATTGGGGCCGGTCCGATTGTGATCGGTCAAGCGTGTGAGTTCGATTATTCAGGGGCTCAGGCGTGTAAGGCGCTGCGTGAGGAAGGCTATCGCGTCATTCTTGTGAACTCCAACCCCGCAACGATCATGACCGATCCGGGGATGGCGGATGCCACCTATATTGAACCGATCACACCGGAAGTGGTCGCGAAGATCCTTGAAAAAGAAAAGCCCGATGCACTGCTGCCGACCATGGGTGGTCAGACAGCCTTGAACACGGCCTTGGCCTTGTATGATAATGGCACGCTGGAACGTCTGGGGATCGAGATGATCGGCGCGACGGCCGATGCGATCGACAAGGCGGAAAACCGCGAGCGCTTCCGTGAAGCGATGACCAAGATCGGTCTGGAAAACGCACGTTCCTTCGTGTGTCACACCCGCGCAGAAGCGGACGAAGCGCTGAAGGAAATCGGCTTGCCGGTGATCATTCGTCCGAGCTTTACGCTTGGTGGTACCGGCGGCGGTGTTGCTTATAACAAAGAAGAATTTGAAAAGATCGTGGCAAGCGGTCTGGCAGCGTCCCCGACGTCTGAAGTTCTGGTCGAAGAATCGCTTCTCGGCTGGAAAGAGTATGAGATGGAAGTGGTGCGGGACAAAAAAGACAACTGCATCATTATTTGTTCCATTGAAAACGTGGACCCGATGGGCGTTCACACAGGGGACTCCATCACCGTGGCACCGGCGCTGACCCTGACGGATAAAGAATATCAGGTCATGCGGAATGCCTCTTTAGCGGTCTTGCGTGAAATTGGTGTGGATACGGGCGGGTCTAACGTTCAGTTTACCGTGAACCCGGAAAATGGCCGCCTCATCGTGATCGAGATGAACCCGCGTGTCTCACGTTCGTCCGCATTGGCATCCAAAGCAACAGGTTTCCCGATTGCGAAAATCGCAGCGAAACTGGCGGTGGGTTACACATTGGATGAGCTGGACAATGATATAACCGGCTGCACACCGGCGTCGTTTGAGCCGAGCATCGATTACGTTGTCACCAAAATCCCGCGTTTCACGTTCGAGAAATTCCCGGGTACAGACGACAGTCTGTCCACAGCGATGAAGTCTGTTGGGGAAGCCATGTCCATTGGTCGTACCTTCGCAGAATCTCTGCAAAAAGGTCTGCGTTCCATGGAAACCGGCCTGACAGGATTGAACGAAGTTGAAATCGAAGGCGCGAACGGGCCGGAAGGTAAGCTGGCTGTGATCGGCGAGTTGGGCAAGCCGCGTTCTGATCGTCTGTTGGTGATCGCGCAAGCGTTCCGCCATGGGCTGACGTTGGAAGAAATTCAGGCGGCCTGTAAATATGAGCCATGGATGCTGCGTCAGATCAAAGACATTGTTGATGCGGAGCAGGAATTGATCCTGCGCGGTCTGCCGGGCGAGGCGGACGAGCTGCAACGCTACAAGAAGATGGGTTTCTCTGATCAGCGGATCTCCGAGCTGACGGGCAAAGATATCGAAGTGGTGAAATACCGTCGTAAGGTGTTGAACATTCACCCGACGTACAAACGTGTGGATACCTGTGCGGCGGAATTCCCGTCCAAGACCTCCTACATGTATTCCGCATACGAAGGTGATGGGATCACCCCGCCGGAATGTGAATCTGATCCAAGCGACCGTGAAAAAATCGTCATCCTTGGGGGGGGGCCGAACCGTATTGGTCAGGGGATCGAGTTTGACTATTGCTGTGTGCATGCGTCTTACGCATTGAAAGAAGCCGGTTACGAAACCATCATGGTCAACTGTAACCCGGAAACGGTTTCCACGGACTATGATACGTCTGATCGTCTGTATTTCGAGCCGCTGACGGAAGAAGATGTGATCGAGTTGATCCGCGTCGAACAGTCCAACGGACATGTTAAAGGCGTGATCGTCCAGTACGGTGGCCAAACACCGTTGAAACTGGCAAACGCCCTTGAAAAAGCAGATATTCCGATCCTTGGGACAAGTGTTGATGCGATCGACCTTGCCGAAGATCGTGAACGTTTCCAACAGCTTCTGGCGCAACTGGGGCTAAAACAGCCGTCCAACGGTCTGGCGCGTTCTGAAGAAGAAGCACTGAAGGTCGCTGAAAGCATCGGCTTCCCGCTTGTTATTCGTCCGTCCTATGTTCTGGGTGGTCGTGCGATGGAAATCGTGCACAGCATGGATCGTCTGAAACGCTACATGAAAGAAGCCGTTCAGGTGTCTGGTGACAGCCCGGTTCTGTTGGATAGCTTCCTGCAAGATGCGATTGAGGTGGATGTAGATGCCATCGGGGATAGCGACGGCAACGTCTATATCGCCGGTATCATGCAGCATATCGAAGAAGCAGGCATTCACTCTGGTGACTCGGCTTGTTCTCTGCCGCCTTATTCCCTCAGCGACAAAGTCATTGAAGAGCTGAAAAATCAAGCGGTTGCGCTGGCGCAGGCGTTGAAGGTTGTCGGCTTGATGAACGTTCAGTTCGCCGTGAAGGAAGAAGTGATCTACATCATCGAGGTGAACCCACGTGCCTCACGTACGGTCCCGTTTGTAGCCAAAGCGACTGGTGTTGCCGTGGCGAAAGTCGGTGCGCGTGTCATGGCGGGGGAAAAGCTGGCAGACTTTGGTCTGGAAGGTCAGATGCCGAAACTGGATCACGTCGCGGTGAAAGAAGCGGTCTTCCCGTTCGCACGTTTCCCCGGTGTTGATACATTGTTGGGCCCGGAAATGAAGTCTACAGGCGAAGTCATGGGTCTGGATAAAGACTTCCCGACAGCGTTTTTGAAAGCACAGATGGGTGCCGGTGCGCATCTTCCGACAGAAGGTTGTGCCTTTGTTTCTGTAAAAGAGCGCGATAAAGAAAAGATCGTGCCGATTGCACAGAAGCTGGTGGATATGGGCTTCTCGCTGATGGCCACATCCGGTACTGCAGGTTATCTGGCAGAAAAAGGCATTGCGGCGAAAACTGTCAACAAAGTGATCGAAGGTCGCCCCCACTGTGTGGATGCGATTTTGAATGACGAAATTCAGTTGGTGATTAATACAACTGAAGGTATTCAAGCGATTGAAGACAGTTATTCCATCCGTCGCGAGACGCTGACGCAGGGTATCCCCTATTACACGACAATGACCGGTGCCAATGCAGCTGCTGATGCAATTGCGGCCTTGCGTGCGGGTGCTTTGGAAGTGGCAGCCCTTCAATCTTACTTTGACAAGTCCTTCTAATTCGGCTTAAGTAGGCACGTTATTGTTTTTTGCGCCCTCACATCTTGTGTGGGGGCGCATCTGTTTTTTTACCGATCGTATGGGAATAGAGTTATGGATCGCATACCCATGACAGCTGAGGGTTGTGCCCAGCTTGAAGAAGAGTTGAAAAATTTGAAGTCGGTCGAACGACCGGCGGTAATTGCGGCGATTGCTGAAGCCCGCGAACATGGCGATCTTTCTGAAAACGCCGAGTATCATGCGGCACGCGAGAAGCAGGGCTTCATCGAGGGCCGCATTAAAGAGCTGGAATCGGTGATCAGCGTAGTAGAGGTGATTGACCCGAAAACCTTGTCCGGTGACGTGGTTCGTTTTGGGGCGACAGTTCTTGTTGTCGATGAAGAAACGGACGAAGAAACCACGTACCAGATTGTTGGTCAGCACGAAGCCAACCTTGAAGGTGGCAAGCTGTCTGTTGGAGCCCCCTTGGCCCGCGCCTTAATCGGCAAGAGCATCGGGGATAGCGTCGAAGTACGCACACCGGGCGGTATAAAGGCCTATGAAATTCTGGAAGTGGAATTCAAGTAATTCCCTTTGAAGAGTTCCACAAAAAAAGCGGTGACTGTTAAACAGCACCGCTTTTTTTATATCTGTACAGAGAGGCTTACTCTTCTGTCGCGTCAACGTCATCCGGGACGTCCACTTTAATGGGGACACCGGGGATCGTCTTGGCGCTGCGAATCGTCATGGAAGATTTGACATGAGCTACATTAGGCGCTGATGTCAGGGATTTTGTTAGGAACTGTTGATAGGAATCCCAGTCTTTTTCAACGATTTTCAGCAGAAAGTCTGTTTCACCTGCCAGCATGTGACATTCGCGTACTTCCGGCCAGGAAGCGATCAGGTTTTCAAAAGCTTTTAAGTCGGCTTCTGCTTGGCTGTTGAGGCCAACCTGAGCGAAGACAGTCACGTTAAATCCAAGCGCGGCGGGGTCAAGCTCTGCGTGATAGCCACGCACAAAGCCTGCTTCTTCAAGGGCGCGCACCCGACGCAAACAAGGTGGAGCTGATATGCCGGCGCGGCGGGCCAATTCGACATTTGTCATACGACCGTCGTCTTGCAGGTCTGCAAGAATGCGGCGATCGATTCGGTCAAGTTTGACCTTTTGCATAATAATTCTACTCCAAAAATTCCTTGATAGACGCAACGATATTACAATGTTGTGCAGCGTAAGCCAAGAGAAGCTTACAAAAAAAGCGCAAGAAAATTTCATTGCAAAATGCATAAAAGTACGATCCGAAAATGAAAAATGATTAGCTGGGGAGGGGTTAGCCGCTAGTTTAGAAAACGAGAGGGGGCTTTTGATCTAGCTATTTGATTTTTTTGATAAATTTTAAGAAGCAAGCTATAGCCCTGAAATCAAAAAGCCGTTAACGTAACGAAATTCAGGACGCGCTTTTTCCCGGTTGCAATCAATAGGGAGAGAGGGTAGTCTGTCGCTAGTTTTGAATCATTCAAAAAAAAGGAAGATGTAATGTCTCAAGTTCTCGTAGGTCAAGAAGCTCCTGATTTCACAGCACCGGCTGTTATGGGCGACAACTCTATCAATGAAGAATTTAACCTGAAATCCTATCTCGACGGTTCTTACGGCGTTCTGTTCTTCTATCCGTTGGACTTCACGTTTGTATGTCCTTCTGAAATCATCGCATTTGACAAACGTCGTGCGGCTTTTGAAGAACGTGGCGCGAAAGTTATCGCTTGTTCCATCGATTCTCACTTCACACACCTGGCGTGGAAAAACACACCGGTAAACGAAGGTGGTTTGGGTCAGGTTCAGTTCCCGATGGTTGCTGACATCACGAAAGACATCGTCACTGACTACGGTGTGAAAACAGGTCCGGGCATCGCGTTCCGTGGCACATTCATCATCGACAAAAACGGCGTTGTTCGCCACCAACTCGTTAACGATCTGCCGCTGGGCCGTAACGTTGACGAAACAATCCGTACACTGGACGCGCTGATCTTCCACGAAGAGCACGGCGAAGTTTGCCCGGCGGGTTGGAACAAAGGTGATTCCGGTATGACAGCGACTCCAGACGGCGTTGCAGCGTACTTGTCAGCAAACTCTGACAAACTCTAAGTATTACGATACTTGGTAAAATAGTAAAAAGGGGAGCCTTGGCTTCCCTTTTTTTCTTCTATCTTGCGTATCGGGCCAGACGTGCCTAGATTAGCGCTCTCTTTCGACAATCAGATTCTCAAGGATGTTCTCCATGTCCGAAACACACCACTCTAAAGTTCTTATTCTAGGCTCTGGCCCTGCCGGTTATACAGCGGCGATTTATGCAGCACGCGCAAACTTAAAACCGATTTTGGTAAAAGGTTTACAGCCTGGCGGTCAGCTGACTATTACGACAGATGTGGAAAACTATCCCGGTTTTGCAGACCCGATCCAAGGCCCATGGTTGATGGACCAATTCCACGATCAGGCGAAGAACGTTGGCACGACCATGTTTGATGACACGATCGTTGAGGCTGACTTGTCTTCGCGTCCGTTTAAACTGACAGGGGACAGCGGCACGGTCTATACGGGTGACACGCTGATTATCTCTACTGGCGCGTCTGCGCGTTGGTTAGGCATGGACTCAGAGCAAAAATATCAAGGCTTCGGCGTATCTGCTTGTGCGACCTGTGATGGCTTCTTCTATCGCGGCAAAGATGTTGCGGTTGTCGGCGGCGGTAACACGGCTGTTGAAGAGGCGCTTTACCTGACAAACTTTGCATCCAAAGTGTACTTGATCCATCGTCGTGATGAATTGCGCGCGGAGAAAATCCTTCAGGACCGTTTGTTGAAGCATGAAAAAGTCGAGATGGTCTGGGATAGCGTTATTGACGAAATCGTCGGGGAAGAAGAACCGTTCGGGGTCACAGGTGTTCGCGTTAAAAACATTAAGACGGACGAGCTGAAAACCATTCCGGTACACGGGACGTTTATCGCAATCGGTCATGATCCGAACACAGGCTTGTTTAAAGGCCAGTTGGAAATGGATGATGAAAACTACATCGTCACCAAACCGGATAGTACCCTGACCAGCATTGAGGGCGTGTATGCCGCGGGTGATGTGCAGGATAAAATTTACCAACAAGCGGTGACAGCCGCGGGGACGGGCTGTATGGCCGCGCTAGAAGCCGAGCGCTTTATTAGTGAGCAAGAAGGCTAATAAAGTAACTTTTGTTACATTTTGAATTTGTTTAAGGCGAAAGGGCAGTTTTCTCTTTCGCCTTTTTCATCTATGCTATATACGCATGGCTATTATGCGTGTGTAGAATAGGAAGAACAATGCATTGGGATAAATTACGAGTTTTTCATGCCGTTGCGGAAGCAGGCAGTTTTACTCATGCAGGTGAAAATCTAAATCTGAGCCAGTCGGCGGTTAGCCGGCAGATCAGTGCATTGGAAGAAAGTATTCAGGTGAGCTTGTTTCACCGTCACGCCCGTGGTCTGATTCTGACCGAACAGGGTGAGCTTCTCTATAAAACAGCCCATGAAGTCTTTGCCAAGCTGGCTATGGTGGAAAGCCAACTGAGCGAATCTAAAGAAAGCCCGCAAGGCACGTTGAAGATTACAACGACGGTTGCCTTTGGCTCCACATGGTTAACACCTAAACTTCGTGAATTTTTGGAACTTTACCCGGATATTGAAGTGAGTGTGGTGCTGACGGATAATGAACTTGATTTGTCCATGCGGGAGGCAGATGTCGCGATTCGGCTCAGCCCTCCCAAGCAACCGGATTTGATTCAGCGTCATCTCTGGAGCATGCCGTATCATATCTATGCGGCGCCGGATTACCTCAAAAAGCATGGGATGCCAACAAAGCCGCAGGATCTGGACAAGCATCGCATCATTGTCTATGGGGATGACGTTAAACAGCCAGTACAGGGGCTGAACTGGTTATTGTCGGCGGGCCGTTCTGATGGCACCAAGCGGACAGCGGCTCTGCGGGTGAATAACGTTTATGGGATTTTCCGTGCGGTGCAAAGCGGACTTGGTCTGGGGGCCTTGCCGGAATATATGAGTCGCGAAGTCGGCAATTTGGTGGAAATTCTGCCTGAGTTGCGCGGTCCGATCATTGATACCTATTTTGTGTATCCTGAAGAGCTTAGAAACTCGAAAAGAATCACTTTATTTAGAGATTTTATCGTCAGAAAAATGAGCCAAGCAATATAATTTCTTGGTTATAAGGTTTTGTTTTAAAATAGTTATTTCCTAACTGCATGGTCAAGTATGCAGTAAATGCATGACAGCCTTGCCATTTTTGCTATGGTGTTCGCACCTGCAACAAGATACATATTGTTTACTAACTTTGTTGCGTTGCAGCAAAGTTACTTCCCTTCAGATTTTGCTGAAGGAGGGTCCCCCTCCGGGGTCGACCCTACGTCTCCCAGACGTGAAGCCTCCCTGTTAAAACTTGCCGGGCCTTTTGGCCCGGTTTTTTTGCCTAAAATCTGGTTTCTGTTTGTGACGCAAGGGGTTTACCTCAAAAGTATAGGTTTGCGCTTTTTGAATGTTTTAGGGCGCTACTATGAGGAAAACGCATAATTGGGTTGCAGGAAAGGGTATTTATTTTATGGCCCGAGGGGGGTAGAACGTGCCTGTCGACACCGCACTGCGGTATCGCACAGTTTCGAAAGTTTTTTTCGATTTTGGGGCCAGTCTTCTGGTCCTACGTCTCCCAGACGTGAAGCCTCCCTGTTAAAGACTTATGCCGGGCCTTTTGGCCCGGCTTTTTTTTTGCCTATTCTCAGGCCTTTGCCCACTTAAAATACAAGTCGCGCAATTGCATGGTGATGTCCCCAATGGGTAGATCGCGATCTTCCAGTTTGGTGCAGGGGCCGACCTTGAAGTAGTTGCCCGTTCCAAAGACTTCATCGGCTGCCATCACTTCTTCAAATTTGACGGATTTCTCAACCACTTCAAAGCCGTTTTCTCTGGCAAGCTTGATGACGCGTTGGCGCGTAATCCCGTTCAGGAAGGTGTCGTTGGGCACCGGGGTGTAAATTACCTTGTCTTTCACATAAAACAGGTTGGTATAGGCAAATTCAGCAACGTTGCCATTGGGGTCTAGGACGACGGCTGTGTCAAAGCCTTTGCCTTGCGCTTCTGTGACGCAGCGCCCCACGTTGGGATACAGGCAGGAGGCTTTGGCTTCTGTCGGGGCCATGTCACGTGCTGGGCGTCTAAAGCTTGATTTACAGGCGCTAAAACCAGTGGGTTCGGGTAAGGGGGCATCAAAGATGCTGAGGACAAAACGGGTGCTTGACGGATCGGGGGCAATAAAGCCTGAGTCAGCATAAAACATGGGGCAGACGTAAAGTTCTGCATCTGCCGGGAACTTGGCAACCCCTTCCCAGGACAGTTCGGCAATCTCCTGTGCACTTAGCATTGGCGCCATACCGAGGAGGCGCGCAGAATCGATGGAGCGTTGGCAATGAAGATCGAGGTCGGGGATCACACCGTCAAAAGCGCGTGCACCGTCAAAAACACTAGAGGAAAGCCAGAAACCATGCGTACGTGGCCCCATGGTATTGGGATTGCCTTCGCTCCATTCCCCATCAAAATATGTCCACGTCTTTCCGCTTCCTACATTACCCATCAGATTTGTCCTTTTGTTTCGAGGTTCTTTTCATGTTGTGATATTGGATTATTTTTTGAAGGATAAACAAATCTTTTTTTGAGTTGGTATTTTTTCATCTGTTTGATCCTGTATATCTCTTCTATTTTGTGCCGGATTGATATCGGCGGGGCACTGTGCGTATGTCCAAGGTACTTTGGCACAGGCCCGTTGAAGCGCAGGTCAAGATCTATCATGGTTCATTCTCCTATTTAGGAAAGTAGACCTAATCTGTTTTGGTGATTTGTAAAGGCCTATTGTGAGGCCCAGATGATCCGGTGAATCCAGACGATCTCTTCCATTTCAAAGAAACGATCTTCATATTCCGGGTTGAGGGATTGCAGCTCAATCTTTCTAGCAGAGCGGCGGCGCAGTTGCTTGGCCATCACTTCGCCTTCTGTTGTTTTAACGACAACCCGATCCCCGCGCCGGATGCTGGCCTCGGGGGAGACAAGAACCAGATCACCATCGCGATACACGGGTTCCATACTTGCTCCGGTAATCTCAAGGGCATAGGCATTGGAATCGGGGATGTCGGGAAAAGGGATCTCATCCCAACTGCCGCCGGTGGGATAGCCTGCATCATCAAAAAAACCGTGAGAACCAGCTTGGGCCAGCCCGATCAGCGGTACGTTGCGAAAGGCTGTGCGCGGTGCTTCGCCATGTACGAAGGTAACAAAATCACTGAGATCCGATTTGGTTGCATCCAAGACCTTGGCGATACTTTCGGTGCTGGGCCAGCGGGCTTTTCCCTCACGTGTCAGGCGCTTGCTTTTATTGAAAGTTGTCGGGTCAAGACCAGCTTTACGCGCCAATCCAGAAGCGGAGAGGCCGTATTCTTTTGCGAGGCGATCAACAGCGCGCCAAATGTCAGCATGTTTCAACATAGCACCCATTATTATAGAAATAAGATCATATGGCTATAGGAATTTATTGAAAAAGAAGCGTTGACTTAGGATAAAAAATCGATAAATAGATGTTCAGGTTTTGTTCTATTTTGCAAATGCACTTGGGGGTAGTTTATATTATGTCAAAAATGAAACGCATCTTTCCAGCACCCTGTCCGGACGGGGACACCACGCCTTTTCAGGATGGGGAGGAGGCCTGGTTCTGGTTTGCCCGCTGCCAAATAATGCGCAGAGACGGCGCGCGTATTGTGTCAGGGTTGACCATGACGCCACGCCCGTGTGTTCCCGATGATGTTTATCGCACGGTTATGGGGCTGTTCCGCCGTAACCATTTGGATAATGTCCATCTACAGGTGTTGGGCTCATATGGCGAAAAAATGTGTCCGCCGGATGAATATGTCGGGGACGAAAAAGATCATGTCCCTGTATGGCGGGATGCCTTGGAAAAATTGGGTAAAGCATTGCAGAAGAAAGGAATTGTGGAATGAGTACGGCGCTGGTGGTGTTTAGTGATAATGCAGGTGTGTGGTGGTTACGTTATTTAAAGCCGGGTTTTCGCCATTGTTTTGTGATGCTGGAAACCGATCGCGGCTGTGTCTGGATTGATCCGTTAAGCACAGGGTTGACGATTAAACCGCTGGAAGGGTTCGAGCTGGCGGGTTTGATGCGCTGGTATAAGGATCAGGGGATGCGTGTGGTTAAAGTGAATGTGCATGCAGGTAAGACCGCAGCCTTTAGCTGGGCGCCCATGACCTGTGTTGAAGTGGTGAAGCGTCTTATCGGTTTGCATGATTGTGCGGTCTTGACCCCGTGGCAGCTCTATCAAAAACTTCACAAAAGAGAACAAAAGTCTAATTTAGGAAAAAAGTCCTTGACTTTCTCGTTCCGGTGAGGTAGCTTCCTTCTTGTCAACGGGATCAGTGTGACCAAAGCCCTTCAAGCTTCTGCTTGGAGGGCTTTTTTTATACCTGATTCTGATTTTCCCAAAGACCAAGTAAGGAGAAAGTTATGGGAGGCATGTTTTCATCCCCAGATCCAATCGCACCACCACCAGAGCCACCCGCGCCGCCAGACCCGGCAGAGGCCGAGCGTGATGAACGATTAAAGAATATGGAACGCCGCCGACGCGGGCGCCAAGGAACCATTCAGACCTCATGGCGAGGATTGGAAGAAAGTGGCGAGAACACGGGGCAGGGCAAAAAACTGTTGGGAGACTGATTGATGTCAGAACTGACACCAAAAGACGTGCTTGAGCGATTTGAGCAAGCAAAAAACAAGCGCACGGTTTGGGAAAGTCACTGGCAGGAATGTTATGACTTTGCGCTCCCTCATCGGGCGGGCTTCTTTAGCCATGGGATGGCGGGGGAAAAACGGGCGGATAAACTGTTTGATGGCACGGCCCCTGATGCGGTGGACCAGTTGGCCGCCAGCATGCTGGCACATTTGACGCCGCCCTGGGCGCGCTGGTTTGGCCTGACATCCGGACCGGAAGCCGACCCGGATCAACTGGAAAGCCTGAACAGTGATCTGGATAAAGCATCCCAAATCCTGCAAACGCATTTCGAAAGATCCAATTTCTCCATCGAAATGCATCAGTGTTACCTTGATTTGGTGACGGTGGGGAGTGCGTGCCTTTTGTTTGAAGAAGCGGCACCGGGCATGGCTTCAGCCTTTCGTTTTACCGCGGTCCCCTTATCACAAGTCATGATGGAGGAAGGCGTCTCCGGCATGTTAAGCGACACTTTTAGGCGCAGTGAAATTCCCCTTGGGCATCTAAAGGCCCGCTTCCCGGAAGCGCGTTTGCCAGCGGATTTGGAAAGTAAAGCCGATCAAAACCATGAAGTTCGCTATGCAGTGATTGAAGCGGTGATCGAAAATGGGCCGCGCTTTGACTATATGGCGGTTCTGCAACATGGTTATGGCGGAACGGGGGAACCTGTCTTGCTACGGCGCGGGACATTTTCCCAATCACCGTTTATCGGCTTTCGCTGGTTGAAGGCACCGGGGGAGAGTTATGGACGTTCTCCGGTCATGAAGGCGTTGCCGGATATTAAGACGGCAAATAAAGTGGTGGAATTGGCCTTAAAAAATGCCTCCATTGCCGTGACGGGGATTTGGCAAGCCGATGATGATGGGGTGCTTAACCCCGCAACCATTCGCTTGGTGCCGGGGACGATTATCCCCAAAGCGGTTGGATCGGCTGGGTTGACGCCCTTGCAATCCCCCGGCAGTTTTGATTTGTCACAAGTGGTGTTGGAGGAATTGCGCAAACGCATCCGCCACGCCTTACTTGCAGACAAATTAGGGACGCCGGACAGCAAGCAGATGACCGCAACGGAAGTGTTGGAACGCTCAGCTGAAATGGCGCGGATTTTAGGGGCGACCTATGGGCGTTTGCAGGCGGAACTGTTGACCCCGTTGGTGGTGCGTGCCTTGGCGATCCTGAATCGACGCGGGGAAGTCAAAGGTTTGCGCATCGATGGGCGCTACGTTGATTTGCAATATAAATCCCCGTTGGCGCGCCAACAGACGAGAAAGGAAGCGCAGGACATTCTGGCGTGGATTCAGTCTTTAGGCAGTTTGGGACCGGAAGCGATGGGGCTTATTCATCCTGAAAAGACGGCACGCTTTTTGGCGAAAGCCTATGGGGTGCCGATGGATATCCTAAAAACCCCGCAGGAGCTGGAAGAGGCAGCCGCGCTCGCGTCTCAACAAGCGCCTGCGCTTTCTCTCGCCAACACCGAAACAGGGGCGGGGGAGAGTGAAAGTGTTAGCGAAATTGCCAAGGATATTCTGGCCGATCCGCAAAAAATGCAAAGTGTAATGAAAGGAATGGGGAATGTCAGCATCTGATGATCCGGGGTGGTCCTGGTTTGAAAAAGAAGTGGGCCAAATCGAGAGCCCGACGTTATCCCAAGATGATATTGCCGCCTGTTTTGCCCGCTGTTTCAGGGGGCAGGAGGGGGAGACGGCTTTGTCTCATCTGGCACAAATGACACTGGGACGCCCGCTGGGGGCCAATGCCCATAATGGTATACTGCGCCATCTGGAAGGCCAACGTTATCTGGTGTCCTACATCATCGGTCTGGTCCGTGCGGGCCGTGACCCAAAACACAAATGACAAGAGGTATTAAATGACTGAAGACATGACACAGGCGCTTTCACCGCGCCCGGACTATCTCCCCGAAAAATTTTGGGATGGAGAAAAAAGCCAGCCACGCCTAGAAGCCATGGCTCAATCCTATCGGGAGATGGAACGTAAATTCGGGGCAGGTTTGCATAAGGCTGTGCCGACCCATCACGGTGAGTATTGTGTGGACTGTAAAAGTGATTTGTTCGCGGTTAACCCGGTGGTGAATGAGCGATTGCATCGGGCGGGTTTTACGCAAGATCAGGTGCAGCTTGTGTATGACCTCGCCCATGAAGCGCTGGAACCATTGGTCGCTGAAATCACCGCGAGCCTGCACGCCCATCAACAGATTGATCGTTTATGTGAAAAGTTTGGCGGCGAAGATCGCTGGCAGGAAACGGCGCGTCAATTGCGCACTTGGGGGGAACAAAAGTTTGGCCCACAAGCGCTGGAAGCTATGGGGAGCAGCTATGACGGGGTCATGACCCTTTACGAAATGATGACAAAGGGCGATGGCGAACCGGGTATGGGGCGTATGGAGCATACGGGACAAGGCAGCAATGACGAAGATGTCCGCCGTCTGATGCGTGACCCCAAATATTGGCGTGATCGTGACCCGGCAACGGTGGAACGGGTGCGCGCAGGCTTTCGCCGTCTCTATCCCGGTTAAGCGGGGTTGAATGGGCGGCGGGGCAGCGGTAGGATGCGGTTATGTCTTATCCTATCTTATATAGTTTCCGCCGCTGCCCCTATGCGATGCGGGCGAGAATGGCGATCTATGCCAGTGGCTTGACCTGTGAATTGCGTGAAGTTGTTTTGCGCGATAAACCTTCGCAAATGTTGGCATTGTCGCCAAAAGCGACCGTCCCTGTATTGCAGCTTACTGACGGACGCGTGCTTGAGGAAAGTCTGGATATCATGCGCTGGGCATTGTCACAAAATGATCCGCAAGGATGGTTGGTTGCAGACAACAGCTGTGTGGATAAGCTGATTACGCAGAATGATCACCAGTTTAAAACCTATTTAGACGGTTACAAATATGCCGCGCGCTATGAAAATGTTGATCCCTTGGATCAACGTACAAAGGCCGAAGTCATTTTGACAGACCTGAATAGTCGGATTGAGCAGAATGGCTTTTTGTGTGGGAAGAATGCTTCATTGGCGGACTTTGCCATTTTCCCCTTTGTCCGCCAGTTTGCCTTTGTGGATATGGCGTGGTTTCGAACGACAGCTTACGGGGCCTTGATCTCATGGTTGGATTATTTTTTAGATCATGTGGTGTTTGTGAAGGTGATGGAGAAATATCCGCAATGGCGGGCTGAGGAGGCGAATAGCATTTTGTTTCCTGAGGTTTAAGGCGCGATGTCCGGCGTCGTTTTAGTAAGGGAGTGATGGGAAAATCCATCGCTCCCTTTTTTTGTGTTCGAACGAAACGCAAAGGAGAGAAGAGAATGAACAAAAGTCAGTTGGTAAATGACCTGATGGCTCAATTTAAAAAAGAAGGGCAGTCGGTCAAATGGCAGCTTACAGACCCGCAAAACTGGTCGCCAGAAGATCTGCAAGAGGTCATGAAACACCGCAATCAGACGAATGATCGTGCGGAAAAAGAAGCGCTTTTTCAAAAAGAACGTCAATGGTTCGATCAGAATTTCGGGACAAACCCGGTCACTTTTGATGAGACAGGGCGCATGGTGATGCCAAAATCTGAACAGGTGGGACCATCACGATCCATGATGCCGGTTACACCAGAAGGCGACACTTTGCCCGATGCGTTGCAGGAGGTCATTTATCGGATGGTCGGTGAAAACGGGGACCAAGCGGCCCGTGACGTTGTCAAGACGTTGCAAGGTGGCGTGAACCGCCTGTCGCCCAAACGGCCTTTAAAGGAAGATGGCGTCATCGGCCCGAAAACGACTTTGGGGATGGGGGCTGCCTTAAAAGAGAATGGCCTTAAAAAAGTGTCGGAAGCGATGGCGCTCAGTCAATTTGCCGGCAGCCTTCCCAAGCAGCGCGCTACGGGGGCGCAAGGATTGGGGCAGGCGGTTTCACAAGCCTTTTCTGGTCTGTTGGGCGGGCAGGCAGAAGCGTTGGGTTTGCAGGGGACGTTAAACGATTTCGGTGCGCAATTGAAAGAAGATGGCGATATTGGCCCGAAAACCAAATCGGCTTTTCTGGAGGTCTTGAATAAACAAAACCCCGCCGATCTTTTGGAGAGGCTGGGCTATAGTCTCGGTTTTTCGAGTGCCGATGAAATGTCGGAAAAAAGAACAAAATAGGAAAATAATCATTGACTTTCGGGTTTAAGTGTTCTATTTATGTTCTTGTCAACGGGAGAGGTGCGTCTTGCATCCAAAGCTGTTTCATTCGGGGGAGGGAACAGCTTTTTTAATCTCGTTTTGATCAAAATTTTTACAAACAGAAAACAGACGGATAACCGACCTTTTTAAAGAAAGGCTGCGGCCCGTCTTTTTTGTTCGTGGCCTGTCCTGGCGGATGTGTGGATCCATAACCATGGTTTAAGCGCCGCATTCTCAGATAATCCAACAACAAGGAGTGATGTAATGTCTACATCCGTTGAAAATTCGTTTATCGGTCATTATGTGGCCGAGGTCCATTTGCAGTATCAGCAAATGGGGTCAAAATTGCGCAACACAGTGCGTACCAAAAACAACATTGAAGGGGCGACGACCACGTTCCAGAAGATCGGTAAAGGCACAGCCAGCACGAAAGGTCGTCATGGTAAAGTGCCGATCATGAATATCGATCACGAACCGGTGGAATGTAAGCTGTATGATTATTACGCTGGCGACTGGATCGACAAACTGGACGAGATCAAGACCAACATCAACGAGATGCAGGTGGTGTCCAAAGCGGGCGCGTATGCGCTGGGCCGTAAAACGGACGAGCTGGTCATCAATGAGTTGGATAAATCCACCAATTTTGCGGGTGATGGGGTTGATGGTTTGACCAAAGCCAAAGTGCTGGAAGCCTTTGAGATGATGGGCGAAGCCGATGTGCCTGATGATGGCGATCGCTATGCCATCGTTGGGTGGAAACAATGGTCTGATCTGTTGCAGATCGACGAATTTACCAAGGCGGATTATGTCGGTGATGACGATCTGCCGTGGAAAGGGACGCAAGCGAAAAAATGGCTGGGCACGCTGTGGATGCCCCATTCCGGTCTGACCAAGACGGGGGATGTACGCTATTGCTACTGGTATCATAAAACAGCCGTGGGTCACGCCATCGGTCAGGATATCCAGTCGGATGTGTCCTGGCATGGGGATCGCGCAGCGCACTTTGTCAACAATATGATGAGTCAAGGCTCGATCCTGATTGACCCGACGGGCGTGATTTCCATGCGTTGTCTTGAAACAGCCTAAAAACGATCACCCCAGATTTATTTTCACCCCGCGATCCTTAGATTGGTCGCGGGGTTTTTTATGAAGGATACAAATATGGCTTTTGAATCAAAGAACCTGAGCGTACTTGCCTATTCCAACGGCTTCACTTTGTGGCACTACACGACTGCGGATAGCGCTGCGGATGTGGATACCAGCGGCTATTTTAACGATGCGGCCGACATGCTGCGTGCGGGGGATATGGTGATGGCGAATGTGTCAACGTCCGGTGTGCCGGCTGCGGGCATTTTTCTGATTGCGTCCAGTACGTCTACAGCCGTGGATGTGGCGGATATGTCCCCTTTAGGGGCCGTCAATACCGACTAACGGTAATACTCATCCTCATCTGGTTCATTGGAAAGGTTTTCAAAGCTGAAGAGCTGCGGAGCCTTTTCAATGACCATATTCAGGATTTCCTCGACCTTTTTCTGTTCTTCCAAGGCGATGGCATCCACCTTGTCGTGCAGGCGCTCGCTCTCCAGATTTTTTCTCATACGATGCAGGTCGTGTAGTTCACGAATGAAGACTTCTTTGGAGCCGAGGGGAAGGTTTTTTTCTGAAATATATTTTAGGAACTGTAAGGAGGCGTGCATCGCCAAGGACAATTGGCGTGCGGTGAGTTGGTCGAGCTGTTCCTGAAGGTCTGGATTTTCGCCCTCTTTTTCACTGCTGGTCAAACGGCGCTGGATGATTTCATTAAAGCTTTCGCACTCAACGACGAGATCGCGAAACTCAAGATAGGTTTTGAAGCCTTCGCCCGTGAGAGTGCCTTCGGCTTGTTTGGCCCAGATATCCAGTTCATTGGTCTTCTCTTTCAGACTATCGATAAACTGGCTGATCTGTTGTCGTTGTTTCAGTCTTTTGTTTTCACGGTCATCAACCAACATGGGGGCCCCATATCGTACATATTGTTCGTTTTCGCGTCAGAATAGCCTGGCACGATTGCGCGGAATCATAGCGCATTCCCAGATGGAAGCGAACTTATTTTTAATTTTATTCATTCGCAAAAACAAAGGTTTGGGCCTTTCTAAATCAAGAATAGCATCAGACGATTTTTTTTATCTAAAACGGTTTTATAAATTTGGAAGTCAGGGGGAGAGTATGTCTTTAACCAAGATCGGGCTATGTTCGCGCGCTCTATTAAAAATCGGCGCGCATACCATTTCGTCATTTGATGAAGGCACAGCCGAAGCCGAGGTTTCGAATAACCTTTTTGATGGGGTGTGTGATGCGCTGTTGTCCTCCTACCCTTGGAGTTTTGCCACTGCACAAATGCGGTTGCCACGGTTGATGGCACAGCCAATTGCGGACTTTAGCTATGCCTATCAATTGCCGGGGGACTTCTTAAGGGCGCTGTCCGCGGGGACGGGCAATGTGGGGCGCGGTGTGCGCTATCGTATTCAGGAAAAACGGCTACATACGGATTTGGACGAGGTTGTCTTGTCGTATATTTATCGGGCGGACCCGAGTGATTATCCTGCTTATTTTTCCCAATGTCTTATTTCACATCTGGCAGCAGAATTTTGTGTGCCTTTGACAGAAAGTGCATCGCGGGCAGAAGCATTTCAACGCGTGGCAGAAAAGGAACTGCAACGAGCACGCACCATTGATGCCCAGCAACAAACCCCGCAAGCCATTGATTTGGACGGGTTGATTAATGTGAGGTATTAAATGGCGCGGATCAGAATTTCAAAAAACAGTTTTTCAGGGGGGGAGATTTCCCCCTTTCTTATTGGGCGCGGGGATTTGAAAGCCTATGAAAACGGCATGTCAAAAATGCGCAACCTGATCATTTATCCGACAGGCGGTGTCCGGCGCAGGCCAGGGCTGCGCTATATCGACACAGTGCCCGGTCCCTCCCGGTTGGTGGCGTTTGAGTTTAATATTGAGCAAAGTTATCTGCTGTCCTTCAGCCATTTAAAACTGACGGTTTATCGGGATGGTACCAAGGAAGTGGAGGTGGAAACCCCTTGGACGCAAGATCAGTTGAAGCTGATCAACTGGACACAAAGTGCAGATACGCTTTTGGTCGTTCATCCTGACCTTGCCCCACGTAAAATCAGTCGGACATCCCATACGCAATGGACGATTTCCGACTGGTCTTTCTATGAGGATGAGGAAACGGGGCGTCTTCAACAGCCCTATTATAAATTTGGCAAAGATGAGGTGACGTTAACGGCCAGTGCGACGACGGGGACGGTAACTTTAACCGCGAGTGCGGATGTCTTTACCTCAGATCACGTGGGTACGCGTTTGCGGTTGGCAAAACGCGAAGTCGAGGTGACGGAGGTAACCTCCCCGACGGTAGCGCAGGCCTTGGTGAAAGATAAAAGCGATCTGGTGGACACGCTCGCTACAAAAGATTGGGAGGAACAAGCCTTTTCAAATGTGCATGGCTGGCCCGTATCGGTGGTGTTTCATCAGGATCGGTTGGTCATTGGTGGGACGCGTGATTTACCCAATCGCTTGTGGATGTCCAAATCATCGGATCTGTTTAACTTTGATTTGGGGGAAGGGCTGGATGATGAAGCCATCGAATTTGCCATTCTGTCTGATCAGGTGAACGCTGTTCGATCGCTTTTTTCCTCCCGCCATTTGCAAATTTTTACGTCAGGTGCGGAATGGATGGTGTCTGGGGAACCGTTGACGCCGGAAACGATTCAGTTGAAACGCCAAACCCGTGTCGGTGCGCCCGTGGATCGCTATGTGCCCCCACGCAATGTGGATGGGGCGACCCTGTTTACATCGCGTGATGGACAGGATCTGCGGGAATTTCTGTTTACGGATATGGAGCAGGCCTATCAATCCAACGATCTCGCCATGCTGTGTAAACACTTGATGAATGATCCACAGGATCAGGATTACGACAGTTATCGTCGTTTGTTCTACATGGTGATGGGCGATGGCACGATGGGGGCGTTAAGCGTTTATCGTGCAGAAAAGATATCAGCGTGGTCTGTGCTGGAAACCCAAGGGAAGTTTTTAAATGTCGCCGTTGTGGGACGCGAGGCCTATGTGCTGGTGGAACGTAGCGGCGGTATTTTTATCGAGGTGTTTGACGATGACTTGTCAACAGATAGCAGTCTCTTCGGGATGGATCAGGAGGGCGCGACAAATTGGTCAGGTTTGGAGCATCTTGAGGGGCAAAAGCTGAAACTAGTGGCGGATGGAGCTTTGATGAGCGATCAAACCGTCGTCAATGGGCAGATTAGTCTTGTTGATCCGGTTTTTAAACTTGAAGCCGGTTTGTCCTACACGCATGTGCTGGAGCCATTGCCACCAGCCCCACAAGCGACGGGAAACGCGACGCAAGGTGGTCGGGTCCGGCTGGTCTCCTTGACGTTTAGGCTTAAGGATACCCTGGCTTTGAAACTGGATGTGGGACGGGGGTTGAGTGATATCCCGTTTAAACGGATGGGGCCAACGGCCATTTTGGACAGTGGCGGAGATCAGTTTACCGGCGATATTACTGTGCGGGCCTTGGGGTGGCGCTCGCGCGGGACTGAGCAGTTGTGGCGGGTGGAGCAAGATACCCCTCTGCCGTTTAGCGTATTGTCGGTTGTCGAGGAAATGACAGCCAACGCCTGAGAAAAAATTATTTTAAAGGAACAAAGACGATGAGTGAGGAAATCGTAATTGGCGATGTGCGTCCGCGTATTCAGGCCATTGGGGATGGGCAGCAAAGCGAGTTTATCTATCCTTTCGCCATTTTTAAAGAGAGTGATCTTGAAGTTTATCTGGGGGAAACCTTACAGAGCGGCACCTATAGTGTGCAGGGGGCGGGGCAGAGTGTCGGGGGAAATGTGGTTTTTAGCCACCCGCCAGAGAACGGTGTCATTGTCACTTTGCGTCGACGGCTAGACATCCATCGCACCAGTGATTTTGCAGAAGGTGGTGCTTTTCATGCACGTGTGATTAATCGGGAGCTGGATTATCTGGTCGCGGTGGAGCAGCAAAATGCCGATGACATTAACAACCGTGCCCTGATGTTAAACCCGACGGATGGGGATGCGACACTTGTGTTGCCGACAAAAGAGGCGCGGCGTCGTCGCTCGCTTGCGTTTGATGACGCTGGATCTCCTGTTCCGGGGCCAACGGTATCCGATATTTTACAAGCCCAGCAAAGTGCAGAAGCAACGGTTTTAGCCGCGCAACAGGCGAAAGAGTCGCAGATCGCAGCAGAAACAGCAGCTGCCAGTGTGGATTATTCGGAGTTGCGGCGTAAAACAGATAAGATTCAAACTATTGACGTTGAAGATCGCGCGATCACTCAAGAAAAAATTGATCCGTCGGTTCAGCTTAGCGGGCCGTCTTTGGGGACAAATTCAATCATTCGAACCAACAGTTCGACGATTGTTGAGAATATCACTATTCCTGTCGGTACAAACGGCATGAGCGCCGGACCGATCAGGATCGCCAAGACAAATGAATTTCTTTGGTCGGAGGACTTGACGCAAGGAGTCTGGACAGACCCTTTGAACCAATGGTCGGTTGCCAATGTTAACGGTCTTAATCCGTTCGGTGTTACTCAGCAGGTCAGTGAGGTTAGTCTTACTGAACCTGCTTTGATACGCTACGGGCCTACAGATTTTATTGTTGGGCAGACCTATACATTTTCAGCCTATTTTAAACTGACCAGCGGTCATGTCACGCATATCGAGGGAGACCAAGGGGACGGAGATGTGGTCAATATCGGGACGCCGACGGCTGCGTGGCAACGCTTCTCTTTCACGTTTGTGGCGAACGCCAATCTGAATTTTGATCTGGTAGCTTATTGTTATCAGCCTTCAACTTTACAAATTTTTGGCGCGCAGACGGTCGAGGGTACAGAGATAGTACCTTACGAAAAAACAACAATGGCACCAGCTGAAGCAACCGTAACAGTTGATGGAACATGGACAGTGGTGGGAGGTTGATATGACGATAATAGCCAATAAAATTCAAAATCAAGCAGGTGGCCCTGTTGAGCTGGCGAAGCAATCGGCTGCCAAAGCATGGGGGAATTATAATGGAGGCGCAGCGATCCTGCGGCAGAGTTTCAATGTAAGCTCTGCGATTGACCTGAATATAGGTCATGTGGAGTTGAGCTTTATCAACGCTATGAGGGATGCTGAATTTTGTAGCAATTCTACATGTAAGTATTTGGTCAATAGTTTTTATGGAAACAATACAAAGGCCGAATGTTATGGACGGGAGGCCAGTGTGGTGAATGTCCTTACTATGTCATCCTCTAACGGCAATAACTATGATTGTGAGCATCTAAACGTGATTATAGCAGGAGATTTAGCGCAATGACGATCAAGGCAAATAAACTTGAAAGTTTGATCGGTAATAAAGCCATTGCTGTGGAGGCGCTGGTTGATGGGGTTGCCAAGGCGTTGGTGAACTACAATGGTGTGGGCGGTGTTGTGAACAAGAGTTTAAATGTGAGCAGCGCTGTTGATGTGGCGGTGGGAACGTATGGGTTCAATCTTACAAATGCAATGGCAGATCAATATCCCTCCATTGGCACTTCAATACAAATGACAGATCAAGCGTATGGTAGCTATTTTGGTATGTGCGCTGAAGTTGATCGTTTTAGAGACCCTACGCCAAGCAGCGTGCATGTGATCTGTAAGTATAGTCTCAGTGCGGGCATTTATGATTGTGGCATGTACAGCGTTACCTTGAATGGAGATTTAGCCTAATGGGAAAGCTCGTCACGAATCAGTTTAACGGAAAAACCGTGACCGTATTGGCAGAACTCCCGCTCTGGCAGCGCCTTGAGCTCGCCCATCACCAGCTGGAGCCTGTCCAATCTAATTACCGTATCGTCTTTGAGTCTGATCTCGACCATCCTGCTGCGGTCTTAATTCCGGATCCAAACTGGCTGGCTTGTGCGTTACAGGGGGGGATTTTGCCACCTGTGCATGTTTATCATGACTTGGAATATGGTGAGAACGGTCGAGTGCTCAATGGACATATTTTACATGAGACCCCACCAATCGCAGCGATGAGTGAAGAAGAAGCAATCGAGTACCTGATCCAGAAAGACGTACCGGCACATATCTGGAAGCAGGCTCAAGGCAATTCGGTGCGGCTGTTGATTTGTCGCAAAACTCAATTACCCGCAACACGAAACTGGCGTAATGCGTGGAATTTAATACAGGAGAAAGCAGCATGACAGATGTCTTTATTAAAACCCCCTCAGGAACCGATCGAGTCCATGAAATCCAGAAACCGGAGAAACGCCTTTTTCGCGATGCGTGGCAACTCAACGGCCCCGTGATTGAGGTGGATATGAGTAAGGCACGTGCGATTTGGCGCGACAAAATCCGCACGGCGCGTGCCCCTGTTTTGAAAAATCTGGACGCAGCCTATATGAAAGCCCTCGAAAGTGGAGATACGGTTTTGCAACAGGACATTGCGGTGCAAAAGCAAATGTTGCGGGATGCAACGGAAATACCGGAAATTGATCAGGCCACAACGCCTGAACAATTGGCAGGGGTGCAGCCCATAGGTTTGTTAGTCGACTAAAAAAATAAAGCCGCCCTTGCTTCAAGTCGGGGCGGCTTTTTCTTGAGGATTGGGATGGAAGAGAAAAAAACAGGACCGGTTCGTAGACGTCGTCGTCGCAAAACGCGCCTTCTGGAAACGGTTCGCCAGGAGCTTGAACGGACGCTGCCGACCTACATTCATGATGCGGTGATAAGTTATGAAGGTTTTTTGGACAGCCCTTTACCAGAAGATGCAAAAGGGTTTGCCGCTTATCACAGTGCCTGCAAGGCAGCTTTAACCCATGTGGAGGTTTTAGCAAAGCTGATGCGCTGGTGTGAAAACACGCCTGAAGAGGTTGCAGCGCACGTCCACTCTGAAGGGGAGGAAATTGCAGACCTTTTGGCAGGGGCACGCGCAGCTTTACAAGAACTGGAAGGGTAGTTTGGCGGCACACACTTTCTAAAAAGGAGAAGAGAAAAAAATGGAAAAACGTGTGGTGTTCCCGGAATTTGTCATGTTGTGGGATCAGTTGCAGGGATTGGGCATGCCACAACATCACTTGAAAATTTGTCGATGGCTGGATCAATGCTGGATCGGAGGCCAGCGTGAACTGTTGTTGATGGCATTTCGCAACAGCGGCAAAAGTACATTGGTTGGGCTGTTTTGTGCGTGGCTGTTGTATCTGGATGCAGATCGCCGGATCATGGTGATGGCGGCTGATTTTGCGCTGGCAAAAAAGATGGTGCGTAATGTCAAACGGATCATAGAGCGCCACCCCCTGACGAAAGCGCTTAAACCGAAACGCAAAGAACAATGGGCTTCGGATCAGTTTACTGTCAACAGGCCTAGTGAATTGCGTGATCCGTCTATGTTGGCAAAAGGGATCGGTGCAAACATTACGGGATCCCGTGCTGATGTGGTGATTTGTGATGATGTAGAAGTCCCGAATACCTGTGATAGTGCACCGAAACGCCTGGATTTGCGCGCCCGTTTGCAAGAAATAGACTATGTGATCGTCCCCGGTGGCTTGCAGCTTTATGTGGGGAC
Source organism: Terasakiella pusilla DSM 6293 (assembly GCF_000688235.1). Lineage (GTDB taxonomy): Bacteria > Pseudomonadota > Alphaproteobacteria > Rhodospirillales > Terasakiellaceae > Terasakiella > Terasakiella pusilla. The sequence continues at coordinate 30,728 of NZ_JHYO01000035.1, forward strand.
GCCTCATACATTTTATACGATCTATGGCGATAAGGCGCAGGATGGGGAAGAGCCGTTTTTGGCAGAGTTTGAGCGATTTAAACTGCCTTTGTTGGATGTGAACGGCAAAAGCCAATGGCCGGAACGTTTCCCTGACAAAAATATTGCTTCCATTCAACGTCGGACGGGGCGCAATAAGTTTGAAAGCCAGATGATGTTGCGTCCGGTCAATATCTCGGAAAGTCGCCTTGACCCGGATTTGATGCAGCCTTACACGGCTGAACTGGATTATCGCGAGCATAATCAGCAAGCCTCGCTTTACCTGGAGGACAAACGTCTTGTGTCGTCGAGCTGTTGGTGGGACCCTTCTTTTGGTAGCCCAGACAAAGGGGACGCGAGTGTGATTGCAGCCGTCTTTACTGATGAAACGGGGGGGTACTGGCTGCATGGGTTGCGTTATATGACCCATGATCCGCGCCTGATTGCCAAGGTGGACGAGGCAACTCAGCTTTGTGGGCAGGTGGTGGATTTTGTGCGCCAGTATTATTTACCCTCGGTTTGTCTGGAGACAAATGGCGTGGGTAAATTCTTACCCGGACTGCTTCGTCGAGAATTGGAAAAACAAGGTGTTCGCTGTGCGGTGATTGAGAAACATTCCCGTACCAATAAGGCTGAACGGATCTTAAGTGCCTTTGACGTCGTGTTGGCGTCCAAAGCCTTGCATGTGCATCAGCAGGTGTTGAAAACGAAGTTCCCAGTAGAGATGCGTGAATGGGTGGCGAATGTGGCAACACGGGATGACGCGCTGGATGCGGTTGCGGGATGTTTGTCCAGTGAACCGGTGCGCCTTTCCCGTCAGCCCCTGTTTGAGTTGGAAGGCAAGGTAATGAACCGTTGGGGCGGGGGCAGTGCAAGCCATCAGGCAACGACAGACTTTAATCTTTGAGTTGATGTTTACTTTATGAAGGGCAATCGAGGCGTTGAACGGGTGAAAAAACTCCCCATATATCTTCTAGAGTTCATTTTGACAGGAGGACACGATGAGAGCCTTCATGAGCATAGGGATCTTATGCGCGGTCATGATGTCGTTTAGCTGGGAAGCGCTGGCCCAGAACCTGTGTGGTCAACGCATGGATATCATTGATACCTTGAAAAAACGCTATCAGGAAGAACCGGTTTCTATGGGACTGGCGGGCAACGGCGGTGTTGTTGAAGTCTTCGCCTCTACCAAAGGAAGCTGGACGATTATCGTCACCCGACCGACCGGGGTTGCCTGCGTCGTCAGTGCCGGTGAAGCCTGGGAAAGTCTGAAAGGTCCGAGTGAGTTGGATCAAGGGGTTTAAGGTCTTTTAAATCTAGAAAATTTTAAACGTTCTGCGGGCGCGTGCAGGACGTTTTTTTGTGTCTTTAAGGAGTGAAAAATGAAGGGAAGCTGGAGCATCGACCTGATTTGGTGGATTACGGCCTTTGAATTGCCTGCAATGGCGAGCCTATTCTGGATGATCTGGAAAAATCGACAGGATTTCGACGATACCCTGTCGGATTTGCGCGAACATACGGACAATGGACTGGGCAACAGCCGTGAGAGCCTGTCGGCCTACAAGCTGGAAGTTGCGCAAAATTATGCCTCCATCACCTACATGAAAGATGTGGAGAGGCGTTTAACCGGACATTTGGTCCGTATCGAAAACAAACTTGATTTACCTGTACGCGAAAGGAACTGAGATGACGCAGTCCAGATATACAAAATCACCGGAAACCGCGATTGATATTCTGGCCCGTACCCTTTATGGCGAAGCCCGTGGGGAAAAGGTGCGCGGGATTGAGGCGGTTGCCTGTGTGATTATCAACCGAGTGGAGAAAGCCCTGAAACGTGGCGGATATTGGTGGGGCAGTGATGTTGAAAAAGTCTGTCTGAAACCGTGGCAGTTTTCGTGTTGGAACGTCAATGATCCGAACCGTGAAAAAATTCTGCAGGTCGATCGCCAGAACAAGGTCTTTGCAACTTGTTTACGTGTGGCCCGACGCGCTGTTTTTGGGGCGTTGACGGATATGACGGGCGGGGCAACCCATTATCATGTGGATGGATTGTTACCTGCGTGGGCGCGCTATCAAATCCCCTGTGTGGAGATCGGGCAGCACGTTTTTTATCGCGATATCCCGTAACGTATTTTTGAATTTAAGAGTGGTTGAAGTCTTTTGCCGGTGGCAAAGGGCTTTTTTTTTATGAGGGGAAGGATATGAAGATCAGAGTGATTGCAGGCCTGTTTGCTACGGGGGTGTTGACAGGTGCCTGTGTGTTGGAAGGGGTGAGTGTGGGAGCTGTGCTGGGCTTTATCGCAACCCATGCCGCGCGGGTGGGCGAGGCCGCAAGTGTTTTGCAGGTGGCGATCGATAAATATCGTGCCAGTGAGACGGGGCTGGAGAAAGTGAAAGTTCTTGCCGAGGTGTCTTGTCACTTTAGAACACATCACCCTGACGAGATGGGCTATCTGCGTGAAAAGCTGGCAGAAGCCGGAGTCTCGACAGAAATAGCAAACGCAGCGCGCAAGTTAGCGGATGAGAAATGCAAAAAACAGGCGAAAGTGCCTGAAAACACCCTATAAGGTGAATTTCTTGCTTTTCCATGTTGCTTGAACGTTGGAGATTTTGTAATGTGCGCGCACTTTAGGATAAAGTTGATAAGTCGTTCTTGCTGCTGCTCTGTGCTACAGTGACCAAGCGCGAGAATTGAGAACCCACAAGGAACGATTATGAGTGTAGATTGGACGCCTGAACGTATCGAGTTGCTGACACAGCTCTGGAACGAAGGCATTGCAACCAGTGAAATCGGGCGTCGTCTCGATGTGACTAAAAACGCCGTTGTTGGTAAAGTGCACCGACTGGGTTTGCCAAAGCGCCAATCCCCCATTCAGCGTAAACCTGCGAAAAAGAAAAAAGCACCGGAGCCAGAAGTGGTGACGCTGGACAAGTTGCGTCCGGGCATGTGTGCTTGGCCAATCGGTGATCCGGGGACGCCAGGGTTTCATTTCTGTGGTGAAAAATCAACAGAAGGCAAACCTTACTGCGAGACCCATTGCGAACAAGCCTATGTGCGTAATATCAAGGAAGATCGCAAAAAACAGGCTTAGCCCAATTTTGTGTAAGAGAATAAAAAAAGCGTCCCAGTATTTTAGGACGCTCAGATCTCTGACAAACCCCGTCAATTTTGGCGGGGTTTGTTATTTTCTATAAGGTTGTGTTTTTTTGTTCTGTTGGACATTTCTTTAAGCAGGTTGCTCCACTGCTTCATTTTCAGGCATATGTGGGCGTTCCAGTGGGTAAATATCGCCATAAAAACCTGAGACGGGCTAAGATGAGGGCGATTTTCTTGATGTTTTGGGCGGTGGCTGCCATCAAGCATTGCTCTTTCACTTTAGTCAGGCCTCTCAGACGGGCATAGCGGTGCCCATGTAGTTGTTTGGCATCAGCAAAACT
>NZ_JHYO01000036.1 GCF_000688235.1 Terasakiella pusilla DSM 6293
ATCGCCCTCATCTTAGCCCGTCTCAGGTTTTTATGGCGATATTTACCCACTGGAACGCCCACATATGCCTGAAAATGAAGCAGTGGAGCAACCTGCTTAAAGAAATGTCCAACAGAACAAAAAAACACAACCTTATAGAAAATAACAAACCCCGCCAAAATTGACGGGGTTTGTCAGAGATCTGAGGAAGGTCATAAACACCTTCCTTTTTTATTAATCTGTTGGTTTTTTATTCCTTCGGAATTTCAAATACCTGACCGGGGTAGATCAAGTCAGGGTCGCTGATCTGATCTTCGTTGGCTTTGTAGATCACCGCATAATCAAAGCCGCTACCGTAGATACGGCGGGCGATGCGCCACAGGCTGTTGCCCGGTTGGACCACAAATTTGCGATCCGCGGGCACGTGATCCATATTTTCTGCACGGGAAAACGGGATGGTGACGCGGTTAATGACTTTCTTGTTGTCGTCCACTTGATCCGCGCGCAACTGGTAGACGCCGGGTTTGACAATTTTTTGTGGAGAGATCGACCAGCTGTTGCGTTCATCGGCGGTGGTGCCGCCTAAAAATTCGTTATCCAGATACAGAAGAACGGTCGCTTCTTCCGGCGCGGTGCCGGACAGGGACAAATTCCCTTTATCGTCGTAATTCACCGCATCAATAGAAAGCGTAATGGCTTGCGCCCCCGGTGTTTGCAGGGCACGTACAGCACCTGTGCCATCTTGGGACATGGACAGGGCGAGAGCTGCGCCATTATTTTCCGGGACGACCAGAACGACAACGTCTTGCGAGGTCATGATGGTCTGATCAGGGTTGGTGGCGCGTAAGCTTAATTCACGCTCCCCCGGTTCCAGTGGGCTGGTCGGCAGGAAGACCCATTCGCCGCGTTCATCAGCTTTCGTGGTGCCAACAACGGTTTCACCGCCATCGATCACTTCAACACTTGCTTTTGGTGTTGCGCGACCCGCGATAACAGCATCCCCTTCAGGGTTGATGCGCACCACATCGAAGCTGGGACGCACGTTCTGCGACTTTTCGTCGTTCTGCTTTACAGGGGCAGGGGTGGTCGGTTGTTGTGTTTGTTCAACGGATGCTGGGGGTGTGGTGGGGGTGCTGGGCGCTTCATCATCAAGGAAAAGGGCCAGCACGACAGCGGCAATGACCGCAATCAATCCAATCGCAATGAGTACAATAGAACGCATATTAAACCACCATTTCCCTTTTAGTTACAAACAGACTAGACGCATTCTGCTTTTAAGGCAATTGTTGAAAAATCACAAATTGCGTAAAATATCATAAAAAATAAGACTTAACCCCGCCGGAAGCAGGCAAAGAAGCCCTAAAACCGGATAATAACATTTTTGCAGCCACAAAGGGGCATTCGCGAGTAATTTGACCGCTGCAGATCGGGTGAAAAGGACCAGAACGAGGCAGAATAAGGACGCGACAGGCACATGCCCATTCAACCACATGTCCCAGATCACGCTTGCGATTGTGAGGGCGAGAATAACCACTGCGTTTTCCTGAAACGGGAACCTGATGCGGCGAATGGTCCAGATTAAGGCCGTGGCAGAAATGCCGATGAGCGCTACCGTCATGTTGCGTAGGTAGAAATCATCTGACCAACTGGCAATGACCCACAATGTTGCTGCGATGACGAGGCAAGAGATCAGATTGCCTGAAAAATTGCCGTCATGTGCCACCTCCCAACGGCTGCGAAACACGAACAGCAGGCATAACCCGAATAAGACGGACCCGGCATAGAGCGCTTTATAGGCCATCGCCGCGTCAAGGGGCATGCCAACCAAAATCCAGCACCAGATGATAACGGTGAGGAGGCATCCGACAGCCCGCAGGATTTTATGTTCAAATAAGGTGACGGACAAAAGCAGCAAGATGGTCGCGGCGCACAGGCCGTAAAACAATGCTCTCATCCCGAACTGGAAGGGACCATCCGGTCGCCCAAACGCAATGACACTGGCGATCAGACAAGCAATCGCAACACTTGTTGACGCAATAGCTGGTGCCTTTTCACCCTGAACGGCCCATCGCAGCAACGGCAGGGTGATCAGGATCGAAAGGAGTGGGAAAAACAGACTTAAAATCTGTGGACTGTTGAGTAGTTCTGTCATAAGCCTATGATACCCTGAAAGAGTTACCAATCAATGAAAGTATTGCCATGAGCTTTAAACCAAAATCACTTTGTGTCTTCTGTGGGTCACGTGTCGGGAACGACCCAGAATATGTTCTGGAAGCCAAGCGCCTTGCCAAAAAAATGGCTGAGGAAGGGATCGAGTTTGTCTATGGGGGTGGGTCCATCGGTATTATGGGCACGCTGGCAGAAGAAGTTCTGGCAAATGGTGGACGTGTGACCGGCATTATCCCGGATTTTCTGCAAAAGCTGGAAGTCGGGCATCATGGCCTGACAGAACTGATTGTGACCGACAGTATGCATGAACGTAAACGCACTATGTTTGAACGTTCCGACGGATTTATCGTCATGCCGGGTGGGTTAGGCACGTTGGATGAAACGTTCGAAATCCTGACTTGGAAGCAGTTGCGTCTGCACGACAAGCCGGTCATCGTTCTGGATTGCAAGGATTATTGGAAACCGTTTGAACAGCTGGTTGATGCCACAATCGAGGGTGGTTTTGCCCATGAAGGGGTGAAGGGCTTATATAACGTTGCAAAGAACACGGACGAGGTTTTTGAGAGTTTCAAAACCATACCTAGCGTTCAAAAAGAAGTGCTTACCAGCCATTTATAAGCGTATGCTGATTGATTTCATGTTTTTTTCGTGTAATAAAAAGGCGGCTCGAATTGCGGGAAACGAAACGTGAAACAAGAATACCTAGACTTAACTCGAATGATTGAACGGCTTCATCGCCGCTTTCTGGATGTGTTGCGCGCGGAACTTAACCGCTTGGACATCAAAGAACTGAATGCCGTTCAAGCCCTGCTTTTGGCGAATATCGGGGACGAAGAAATTTCGATCCGTGATCTGATTGAACGCGGGTACTATCAGGGCTCTAACGTGTCTTATAATATCAAGAAACTGACTGAAAGCGGTTTCCTTGAACAGAAACGGTCTCCGCATGATCGTCGCTCGGTAAATGTGAAGCTGACGCCGCGCGCGTTGGAATTTACCCAGTCCCTTAAGGTGATGGAAGACCATCACGCGAAGACCATGGAAGCCTTTGGTCTGACGCCGACTGAAGTCGACGTCACTTTAAAAGCGATGAAACGTCTGGAGAGAACCTGGACCGATTACATCCATTATGGACCAAACGATTAAAATAGGTCCAATGCATCTTTGATGCTGTTTTCCATGCGCACGTTAAAGGTGGAACTGGCAAGGCTTCGCGCATTTTCAGTTTCCCCTTCATCGCGACCATGACCGGTTAGAACGTGGACGCCGCCACACAGGCCTGCATTTTTCCCCGCTTTTAAATCTCCGGCCTTGTCACCGATAATCCATGACGCGCCCTTGTCGATAGGGAAGACGTCCAAGGCGCGCAACAGCATGCCGGGGTTGGGTTTGCGTGCTTCATGGTCGGGGTGTACAAACGGCGGATGACCGGATTTATGGAAGGGGCAGGCATAGACCCCATCGACAAAGGCACCTGTTTCGGATTTTAAAAGGTCCAGCATACGGGCTTGTACCGCGTCAAATTCATCCCAGCCGAACATTTGGCGGGCAAGGCCGGACTGGTTGGTAACAACAATTACAGGGATGTCCTGTGCATTTGCCTTGGCAATCAGGGCCGCAGCACCATCAATCAGCTTGACGTCCTCAACTTTGTGCAAATAGTGGACTTCTTCCACGATTACGCCATCGCGATCGAGAAACAGGGCTGGACGGGGGCTGCTAAAGCGATGGGCTGTATCAAAAATCTGTGACCAGATCTGGTCGGCACCGACGTTGACATGTGCTTGGGACATCTGATGTTCTTTTATTGTGAATGCGTGGTTTTTGTCTAACAGGTTGCGGCAAGTTTCGCCAGCTTATAGTATAGGGCAGATTGAAAAGAGAAGGGGCTTTTATGACGGTATCACGGCGTAAGCTTTTGAAATTTGCCACCGGTGCTGCTGCGTTGACGGGGGTTCCCGGTGTGTTGAAAGCAGATCAAGGGCCGATCGTGATCGGGGAGATCAATAGCTATATTGACGAGCTGGATTATTATACCTCCTCTTATCGCAGAGGTGTCTTGCTGGCGGTCGAAGAGGTAAATCAGCAAGGCGGTGTGCGCAATCGGGAATTTAAAGTCAGTATTCAGAATGATTACGGGAAAGCTGATGAAGCCGTCAAGCTCGCCTATCAACTGGTAAATGAAGAGAAGGTCGCCATGTTGTGCGGATCTTTTCTGTCCGATATTTCTTTAGCGATCTCCACGGCCGCAAAGGGCTTGGAAATTCCGTTTCTGGCGGGGGGCGCGTTGACCGATCGCCTGACTTTGGATGACGGGAATGAATATACCTTCCGCATGCGCCCCAGTACCTATATGCAAAGTCATATGTTGGCGAAGGAGGCGGCGCGCTTGCCGGTGAATAAATGGCTGTGTATCGCACCGGATTATGAGTTTGGATATTCGGCGGTGGAGAATTTTAAAACCCTTTTGTCTAAAAGCAGACCGGATATAGAATGGCAGGGCGATGTCTATGTGCCGTTATTTAACGCTGATGTAACGGCTTTGTCGCAGAGGTTACAGTCCGGCAATTATGATGCCGTTTTTAACGCGACTTTTTCCGCGGATCTGGCCAAGGTGATCGAGGCGGCGCAAGGTGTGGAGCGATTTAAAGAAGTGTCGGTCGTCAGCATGTTAAGTGGCGAACCGGAATATCTGCGCGAACTCAAATCACGCATATGTCAGGGCTGGATCGTCACGGGGTACCCCTGGGAGGATATTGCATTGCCGTCTCATCAACGGTTTGTTGCAACTTACCAGTCGCGTTTTGATGAAAGCCCGACGATGGCGTCACTCAACGGGTATCTTACCATCAAGGCAGCAGCCCGCGCGTTGCAGGTGGCCGATGATTTATCAAGCGCAGCCATCTTAAAGTCACTCAATCATCTGTATCTGGATAGTCCGTTTGGGGTGGTGCGGATGCGGGAGCTGGATCATCAATCGTCCTTTGGGACTTTTGTCGGTCGATTGGAGTATAAGGACGGTAAAAACCGGATGAAACATTGGTATTACGCGGATGGTTCGGAACATTGGCCGGCACGAAAAGTCGTCGAAAGACGCCGCCCGCCATCGGCATGAGCTATGTGTTCAAACTTTGAAACAGTAGTTGCGCTGCGGATGGTTCAGGAACATTTTGGCCTGAGCACCGTGCCGGATCGATATTTGAAAAAAGAGAACATTCGCCCGACGGATGAAGTATGGGCAATTGGTCGACATAAAGAGGTCGGAACCCTGCAATGGGGCTTTTCAGTTGACTGGTCAAAGCAGCCTCTGATCAATGCCCGTCTGGAAACTCTTTTACAAAAACAGACCTTTGCGGATTGCGTCGAAAAAAGATGCGTCGTCCCTGCGACGTGTTGGTTTGAATGGCGCAACGCCGAGGGGAAAAAGTTCAAGAACAGAATTGCCCTTGCCGACACCGACCTGATGGGCTTTGGTGCCATCTGGCGGGAGGGGAAGTTGTGCCTGTTGACCAAGCAAGCAGAAGATCAGGTGTGTAAGGTCCATCATCGTATGCCGGTGATTATCCCGCCAGCGATGGTCGAGGCATGGTGTGATCCGTCACTTGGCACCCGCCGTTTTGTCGAGCCTTTGTTGAACGAAAAAGGGCGTCCCTTTTCCATTGAAGAGGAACGCCCCAAAAACGAACAGTTTAGCCTGTTTTAAGCTTAGTGGCCCATCAGGACCGGCAGGCTTGCCATTTCAATGACATCGCGGGTCACGCCACCCAAAATCAGTTGGCGCATCCGGCTGTGGGAATAACCGCCCATAATCATCATGTCGGCCCCTTGTTTTTGCGACTCTTCCAACAAGGCTTCGCCAGCGGATTTACCGGCGGGGGTGAAGAATGTGGATGTGGCTTGTAAGCCATGCCAAGCAAGGTAGGTCACCAGATCATTGCCGACAGGTTCTTTGGTTTCTGATGTGTCAGCGGTGATGATATGGATGCTTTCAGCGCGTTTCAGGAAAGGAAGGGCAGCGGCAACCGCGCGGGTGCCTTCGACAGAACCATTCCAGCAAATCGCGATGGACTTCGGGAAGGCGGTGATTGATTTTTCCGGCAACAGCAACATGGGGCGGCCAGTTTCAAACAGGGCAGCGTTTAGTGCCAAGGTGCTGTAAATTTCGTTTTCCTTGACCGGTTTCGGGACGAGGATCAGGTCGTTCAGGCGTCCATATTGCGCGATCACTTCATCTTCGCGGCCTTCATCTTCCACCCATTGGACCGTGACTTTGTCGGCATCAATGGGTTGGGAGCTTTCAACCATCTTGCGATCAGAAATGCTCTCTTTATAGAACGTGCGGGCTTTTGCGCGTTGTTCCTGTCCCTCTTTTTCTGCCATATCGATCATATCTTCGATCATGGCACCGGACATGCCTTCCCCCAACAGAGGAATAGCAGCTTTTGGGTCGGCCAGAACATGTAGCACGTTGATATGTGCTTGAAATTCGTCAGCCAACACAAAGGCGGCGTCCAGAACAGCACCAGAAGATTTTGCACCATCTACCGGGGCGAGGATTGTTTTCATGCTCATGACAGTCTCCATTTGTTTCCATTTAAAAAAGGATACGCTTATTTACGTCATTCATAAAGGAAAATCGACAGCATTTTTTACGAAAGATGTTGCTTTTTTATGAATGAAATCAACATCTTGAGTTGCATCTATCCGGTGCCAATCCAGACCGCCGATATCGAAGCCCTGTTGCAGGTCAACGACCTCTGGCGTGGCGTCTGAGGGATCGTTTTGGCGGTTTGAGACGCGGTCTTTCAAGGTATCAGTGGGGGCATCTAGCCAAATGCCGATGAAAGGCACATTTTGGGAGGTGGCAATCTCTTGCAGCATGGCGCGTTCTTCAGGTTTGGCAAACACACCGTCTGCGATGGCGCATTGTCCACTATGAAGCGCAAACATGAGTTCCACAAAAAGTGTGCTGTAGGTTTGTTGCGATGTTTCCGGTGTGTAGGCGTTTTGGGGCAGGCGCTCGTTGGGGGAGACACCCATCAGGCGTTTGCGGATCATGTCTGTGCGCGCGATAAAGGCACCGGGCTTTCGCCCCAGTGTCGGCGCAAGCCTTTGGGCAAGGCTGGATTTACCGCTACCGGAAAAGCCGCCGATAGCGATGAGCGCTGTCGGACGTGGGGCGAGAATGTCGATGGTTTCTTCAAGGTAGGTGCGGGCATCATTTTCCCATTTGATCCTGTCCTGATCGGTTTTTTGATTTTGGGAGGCAACACCATTCACATGGGTACGAATGAGAGAACGTGAGGCCATGTAAAGGGCAAGTAAATGAAGGGCGGCAATGTCACCCGTGCGCCCGAGATATCTGTTTAAGGCACTGTTGGCGAGGGTAAATTCCCCGCGATGGCAGAGGTCCATGAGCAGAAAGGCAAAATCGTAAAAGATATCGATGACGGCGAAGTCGGGTTCAAATTCAATGGCATCAAAAAGAAGCGACTGTCCTTGAAAGCGGCAGATGTTGCGCAAGTGCAAATCTCCGTGACAATGGCGCACGTAACCTTGGGCGGCGCGTTCATCCATCAGGGGGGTATAGGTCGTGATCTCTTGGGTAATGCGCTGTTTGAGCTGGTCAATTTTATTGGGTTCGAATAAATGATCCGGGCAATTGGCAAGGGCTTTATAATGTCCCTCAAAGGCACGGACCATGCCGCCGCTCCCGCCGTATCCTTCTGTTTGGACGGGGGTGTTTTGATAAAAGGTGCAGACCTGATCGCACAATTCATTGATTTCATCTTTGCCCAAGTGCCCGATATTGCTGAGGTGGTCGTAAAGATCGCGTTGGTCAAATCGATGCATTTTGACCAGCCACTCCACGACCTCACCTTCCGTGCCGTCTAGGACCAATTGGTCGTTGTGCCGTCGTACAGGTACGACCCCGATATAGAGATTGGCGCTGGCGATATGGTTGGCCTCCATCTCTTTTTCACAAAAATGATGGCGGTCTTCCAGCCTGCTGAAATCAACAAAGGGCAGGGCGATGGCACGTTTTAATTTATAGGCGTAGGGGCCTGCAAGAAAGACGATGGAGATATGGGTGTCAAAACGCCCAATAGTTTCGTTTTCAGGCAAGCCATAAGCTTGCGGTTGGTCTAGGAAAGTGATGATGTCGCTTTGTCGCATTTTGGATTGTCCTTGTGCTCAACTGGCGCTACTCTCCCATCCTATGACAGAACAGACACAAAAAACAGCCGTGATTACCGGTGCTTCACAAGGTATCGGTCACGCAACAGCAAAATACTTCCTCAACAAAGGGTGGCGGGTAATAACTTGCGCCCGTAAAGACTTGTCCGGTGACGAGTTGGAACATCATGAAAATCTGTTTCATTTCCCGACCGATCTGGCGAGTGATGAAAGCCTGAGCCATTTTATCAAAAAGGCACTGGAACTGTTGGGTGATGATCCGTTGCATGCCTTGGTGAATAACGCGGGGATGTCCCCTAAAACGCCGTTTAAAGAACGTCTGGGCTGTCTAAATGGGGATTTAAACGCATGGCGACAGGTGTTTGATCTGAACTTCTATGCGCCGCTTAAACTGTCGCGTGGTTTTGCCCCTGCTTTGCACCGCGGGAGTGGGGCGATTGTCAATGTGACGTCCATTGCCGGGCACTATATCCACCCGTTTGCAGGGTCGGCTTATTCTATTTCCAAAGCCGCCTTATCTGCTTTGACGCGGGAAATGGCAAACGAGTTTGCGGAAATTGGCGTGCGCGTCAACGCGGTGGCACCGGGCGAAATCCAGACGGATATGATCCAGCCGGAATATGAAACCCTGATCCCGCGCATTCCCCTCAACCGTATGGGGACAACGGAAGAAGTTGCGGCCAGTATCTATTATCTGGCGGGCGAAGACTCGACCTATGTGACGGGGACGGAAATGTGGTTAACGGGCGGACAGCATCTGTTTTAAACAGGTGCTAGGCCTCTTCCAATTTTGCATAAAGCGTGTTGCGCATGGTTTCTAGCCAATCGAGACGTTTTTCGATCAGGCTGAGGTCATGGTCCAACCAGTTGGTGAGATAGCCTGTATCTTCACAGTGGTTGTCGTGCAGGTCACCCAGACGGGCAAGTTCGGCTTGGGCCGCATCACACAGGCTGTCCACCTGATTGCATTGTTCTTCAAGCGGTAACAGGTGCAGGAAGCGGAATTTTAGCGTGATGATCAGTTTGTTCAGGTCGCTGCTGTCGGCACGCACGCGCGCCATGAGCAGTTTTTGCAGTTCATCGCGGCCCTTTTGGGTCAGTTCCATCAGGGCGTCATCTTCCATCCCTTGACCTTCGCTGGGTTGGATCAGCCCTTCAAATTTTAAAAGCTCAAGGGATGTGCCCATCAGTTCAAGGGAGGGACCGGTGACGCGGCTCATAAAATGGCGGGCATCATGGGCCAGCACACTATAACGCATCCCGCCACCCGCTAGGGCAAGGGTGCCCAAGGCGCAAAGCCTGACGGCTTCTTTTGGGGTGAGTGTGTTATCAGCATACATGGTCTACGATTTTCCGTTCGTGATTTATCCCTGTTAAACAGGTGCGATGATATTCGTTTGAGAGTGATTTGCAACAGTATTTATGGCAAAAAAAGAGACAGTAATCATTCTACTGTCTCTTCCCACTTTTAAAAAGTAAAATGCGATATCTTAGGCGGCGGCTTTTTTAAGGCCTAATGTCGCCCAAACTTTGACCAGACAGTCGACCAGCTCGTCCATCATCTTTTCCGTATGGAAAGGTGATGGGGTAAAGCGCAGACGTTCTGTGCCTTTGGGGACGGTTGGGTAGTTGATGGGTTGAACATAGTGATTATACTCTTCCATCAGCATGTCGCTGGCCTGTTTACACAAGACCGGATCCCCCACCATCACCGGAATGATATGGCTGGGATTGTGGATATGCGGGATACCAGCAGCATCGAGCTTGTCGCGCAAGTATTTTGCGCGGGCCTGATGACGGATGCGGATGTCGTTATGTTGCGAGACATATTGGATGGAGGCACGACAGCCTGCTGCGATCGACGGCGGGAGGGACGTGGAGAAGATAAACCCTTGCCCGAAAGAACGTACAAAGTCGCACATGGCTTTTGATCCGGCGATATAGCCACCGACGATCCCGAAACCTTTTGCCATGGTGCCTTGAATGATGGTCAGGCGGTCCATGATCCCGTCACGTTCGGCAACGCCCGCGCCATGTTCCCCGTACAAGCCAACGGCGTGGACTTCATCAAGGTACGTCATGGCGTTATATTTATCAGCCAGATCGCAAATCTCTTTGATCGGGGCAATGTCCCCATCCATAGAATAGACGGATTCAAAGGCGATCATTTTGGGGCGATCAAGCGGGTGTTCTTTAAGGGTACGTTCCAGATCTTCCAGATCGTTATGTTTAAAGACCACCTTTTCGCTGCGGCCAAGGCGGATGCCTTCGATCATGGAATTGTGGTTTTGTTCATCCGAGATGATCAGCATGCCCGGCATTTTGGACCCAAGTGTGGACAGGGTGGTGAAGTTGGCGACATAGCCGGAGGTGAAGATCAGCGCGGCTTCTGTTTGGTGCAGCTTTGCCAGTTCTTCTTCCAGCAGGACATGATAGTGGTTGGTGCCGGAAATATTGCGGGTCCCGCCTGCACCTGCGCCACATTTGTCGATGGCTTCGTGCATGGCTGCCAGTACGTCTTCGTTTTGGCCCATGCCAAGGTAGTCGTTGGAACACCAGACGGTCACTTCTTTCGTTCCGTCGCTGTGGTAATTTAGCGCGCGTGGAAAGTGGCCTGCTTTACGTTCCAAATCGGCAAATACACGATAATTGCCTTCATCCTGCAAAGCGTTGATACGTTCGGCAAAAAAATCTTCGTAATTCATTTAAACTTCTCCGTCCATGCCATGGTTGGCACGGTTCCCCATACTCTATAAAATCGTTTTTATCGAAACATTGTGACCTGAATATGTCCATTATGGGCGATGCACAAAAAAGTTGCTAAGGTCGTGCGGCGTAAAAAATCATTAAAATCATTCCATTACTTGCAGTTTGTCATGGATAGAGGTATTACGAATATAGGGAGTGTTTAAAAAACAGTCGCTCCCAAGCTTTTCTGTCAACCCTTGTTGAAGGACGATTCATATGTCCCTTAAAGATATTCTTGTCCATGTTGATAACAGCCGTAGCTGCAAAGAACGCATCCGCGCTGCTTTAAAATTGGCTGCCTTGCACGATGCGCATCTGACAGCGATCTACGTTCTGACCAAACCGGTTATTCCGGGCTTTATCGAAGCTCAGCTCAGCAAAGAAGTTTTGCAGGCCCAAGTTGATGCAACCAAAGAAGCCGCCAAAGAAGTTGAAAACCAATTTACGGCAATGGCTGCGGATACGGACGTTCGCACAGAATGGCGCTGCATTGAAGGTGATCTGATTGACACCGTGATGCTGCACGCGCGTTATTTTGACCTGACCGTTCTTGGCCAACGTGATCCGGAAGGGATCGACGTACCGGGTTCTTCTGAAATGCCGGATCAAATTCTGCTGCGTTCCGGTCGTCCGGTTCTGATCATTCCGTATGCGGGCACGTTTGAAACCATCGGTCAGCATATCCTGACAGCATGGGATGGCAGCCGTCTGGCAGCAAAAGCGATCAACGAAGCTATTCCGTTGATGACAGGGGCGAAGAAAGTCGAAGTTTTGGCCGTTGACCCGCAAAAAGGTCATGGAGACAAAACACATGGCGCGATCCCGAGTGCCGATATGTCCTTGCACCTTGCCCGTCACGGGATTAAGGCAGAGGCAGATCATTTGGCATCCGGCGGTTTGTCTGCTGGTGACACACTGTTGTCCTATGCCGCTGACAACAGCATCGACCTGATCGTCATGGGGGGCTACGGCCACCGTCGTTGGCGTGAAGTCGTGCTGGGTGGCGTAACGCGTCACATGCTGCAACATATGACAGTGCCGGTCTTTATGACCCACTAAGTTGCACAACAGCTTGCACACAAAAAGAAGGCCTCGCAAATTTGCGGGGCCTTTTAGTTTTGGGGGTCGGGAGGAAAAATGAAAAGGTTAACAGGAGGGGTAGGGGTTAATGGGAGAGGGGGGTGAAGGTTAGGGGTTAACGAAGGGGGGCGCGGGCACCGGTTTTGGGATCAACCTTAAAGGTTTCGACCAGAGAATTATCTTTGGTGACGATTTTGGCGATGATCTGCCCTTCTTTGTCTGTACTGACGTCACCGACTTTCAGGTTTTCGTTGCCAGACCAAGCGATGCGGCCTTCCATAATCTCTTTGACGCGTTCGGGGGTGAGTTGCAGGTCATAGTTGCCGTCTTTCATAAAGCGGCCCATATGTTTGCCGCCCATGATGCCAAGACCACCCATGCCGCCGCGATGTTCACCGCGCATCATTTTATCTTGATAGCCGCCTTTGCCTCTGGGGCAGTAGTCGTCTTTGTCTGAATCCGCAGCCAAGGCAACTGTTGTGGCACCAATCAGGGCCGTTACGCCAAGGGCAGGGATAAGGAAATGTGTGCGTTTCATGGGAAGTCTCCATCGGTTGAGTGTATGGCGTGTTCGCCTTGTATGACTTTATTAAGCACCTTTTTTGTAACGGCCTTATGTCGTAAACTGCCGCGAATGGTGACACACTGTTGCACAGGCGCGCCCTGTTACAGTCTGTTACAGGATTGATCTGTTCTTTACTGTTTTGCGGGTTATAGTCAGGCTATGGATAAGCAAGCACATATTTTGGTCGTCGATGACGATCGTGAAATTCGCGATCTACTGGCCAAATTTTTAAAACAACATAATCTCCGTATTACCACCGCCCAAAACGGGCGGGAGATGAAACGGGCCTTGGAAGACTGGTCAATCGATCTGGTGGTACTGGATGTGATGATGCCGGGGGAAGATGGGCTGACCCTGTGCCGAAACTTGCGGGCAAGTTCAGACATTCCGGTGATTATGCTGACGGCAATGGGCGAAGAGACGGATCGCATCATTGGCCTTGAAATGGGCGCGGATGATTATCTCGCCAAACCGTTTAACCCGCGTGAATTGCTGGCCCGAATTAAAGCCGTCTTGCGCCGCTTGAACTTCCAGGAAAAAACCGCCCCAACATTGGATGGGGAAAGTTTCAAGTTTAACGGCTGGGAGTTCAAACCTGAACAACGCGAGCTGTTGAATGATGAAGGCGTGCTTGTGACCCTCAGCCGGGGGGAGTTTGAATTGCTGGATACGTTTGTGCGCCATCCCAATCGAGTGTTGAACCGGGATCAGTTGCTGGATATGGCACGTGGGCGCGAAGCCATCCCGTTTGATCGATCTATTGATGTGCAGGTCAGTCGCCTGCGTAAAAAACTGAAGGATGACCCCAAAACACCGAGTTTGATCAAGACCATTCGCGGTGGGGGCTATATGTTTTCTGCAAAGGTTGAAAGCTGATGCGTTTTGTGCCGCAAACCATGTTGGGGCGGACCCTTGCCATTGTGGTGGGCGGGATTTTGTTGGTGCAGATCCTGGGGGGGATCATGCACTATCGCGAATGGCAGACCTTTACCGAAAATGCTGAACGCACCAAGCTGATTGAACGCATGGCAACCTATGTGCAGTGGATGAATACGGCAAGCCCCTTGCAGCGGGAATTTCTACTGCGCTCCAACCGTCTGTACCGGATGAAGGCCTGGCAATCCAATCAGCCGTCCATCGAGGATCTGGATAACTGGTTTGGGATTGAAGCCTTTGTGCGCACCCGTTTGGCAGAAACACTGGGTAATATTGATAAAGACCGTATCCGCGTTGAAGAAGTCCAGCCGCCTGAGACCCGAAAGCCCGAAGAATGGCGCAAAGATGAGGGGGAAGACTATCCCCATCATAAAAAGAAGCGCTGGCGTCCGCGCTTGTTGGTCGCGGTGCAGTTGGATGATGGTGTCTGGCTGAATATGCAACTGCCCTATATTGGCCTGCGTGAGCCACCGTTCTTTCCGTTTATCGGTTTGACGGTCATGACGTTGTTTGTTGCCTTATGTTCCGTTTTGATCATGCGCAGTGCGAACAAGCCGCTGGCCCGTATGGCAAAGGCTGCCGAACGTCTGGGCCGGGATGTAAATGCCCCGCCCATGAGTGCGGATGGTCCGCGCGAAGTGCGCGAAGCTGCAAATGCGTTTAACGAGATGCAGACCCGTTTGCGCCGTTTTATTCAGGATCGCACCCATATGCTGGCGGCCATTTCACATGATTTGCGTACGCCCATTACCCGTATGAAATTGCGTGCTGAATTTGTGGACGATGACGAGCAACGCGAAAAAATGCTGGCTGATCTGGATGAGATGGAAGCCATGATCTCTGCAACCCTGTCGTTTGCGCGCGATGATGTGGCCCATGAAACCGTGTCTGATCTCGATCTTGCTGCCCTTGTGGAAAGCTTGTGTGAAGATATGCGCGAAACTGGCGGGGATGTGACCTATGAAGGATGTGAGGAACTTTCCTTTAAAGGCCGTCCGGTTGCTTTAAAAAGGGGGATGACCAACTTGATTGGCAATGCGTTGAAATATGGACAAGCGTGCAAGGTGCTGATGGCCGAAGAATCGGGGCAGGTGATTATTCGGGTACAGGATGATGGCCCCGGTATCCCCGAGGATGATTTGGAAGAGGTCTTTCGCCCGTTTCGACGTGTGGAAAGTTCCCGAAACAAGGAAACCGGCGGGGTTGGGCTAGGTCTTGCGGTCGTTAGATCGGTCGCTCATGCCCATGGCGGGACCGCACAACTGAGTAATTTGCCTGAGGGTGGGCTGGAAGCAAAACTGATCTTGCCCAAATAAGGACCATCGGGTTTAGAACCTGAAATTTAGAAACGCACCTGTCCTAAGAAACGGGTGCGTTTTTCTTTATGCAATCTTTATGAAACGCGCAGAAATCCTAAGCAAACTTGCGATCTTTTAGTGCGTTTGACAGACGCGGCACATGGAATCTTTATGTCGCTTGGCGCATCTTCGTTTCAGTGATTAACCCAAACGGAGACCTTGAATGACACGCACACAGGAAGTTCAGGAACAGCTAGAGCGCAAGCTCGATGAACTCTCGCTGCAAATCTTTCATTTACAGACCAAAGCTCGGATCGAACACGCAAGAGTCCAGTATGAGATCGAGCAGGAAATGGATGATCTGAGAAAGCAACGTGACGAAACCCGCAGTCGTTTGGACAAGCTTAAGGCCAGCGAGCGTGAAAGGGATCAGGTGAACAGAACCGGCGAAGTAACCTCTTTTCCCTCAATGGAAAATGCTGTGAAGCGCACATTCACCCGTTTTGGCTAAACCCAACCTTATAAAAACTCAACCACTATGGAGACTAATCTCATGTTAACTCTTAAGAAAACTCTTCTTGCTTCGGCTGTTGTTTCTTCATTGGCGCTCGCAGGTGTGATGACACCGCTTGCGGTACAGGCTGCAAATGATCAGGCACAGCAGGAAGTCACCTTGAAGGAAATCCGTTCAGAAACGGCAGAAGCGTTTGATAAAATGGCTGATTACACAGTTGAAAAACGTGACGAAGCTCTGAAAGAAGCCTCTGAGGCGCTGACAGCCGTCGATCAGGACATTGCAACCTTTGAAAAAGACGTGCGTGCAAACTGGGACGCAATGTCTGAAGAAGCCCGCGCTGCAAAAGCCGATGCTTTGAAAGAAATCAAGGAAAAGCGCTACCAACTGAGCGTTAAATATGATGCCTTGAAAGATGGCGCTGATGACACTTGGGACGATATGGTTAAAGGTTTCTCAGATGCATGGCAGGAACTGGCGTCTGTCTGGACAGAAAATTCTCAACCGTCTGAAAAGATGAAGACCAATTAAGTCTGTTGATCTGATCGGTCATTAAATTTTATGCACAAAAAAACGAGCCTGTAACAAGGCTCGTTTTTTAACGTCTTTGTATCGTTATGGCATAAGCATTGGCACAACAAAATACCCGATCGCGACAAGGGCGACGAGTTTGACCGATACCCAAAAGGCAATCTTCTGCGGGCCGGTCATGGCTTATTCCCCGCCGTTTTGTTTGGACCAGCCGATCGGGTCTTCCAGGAAGGAGCGCACACCGTCGAGTTTTTCTTTGCTGAAGTATTCGCCTTTTTCTGCAACAGCCATGACGTCCCACCAGTTACACAGATAGTGCAGGGTGACGCCGGATTGTTCCAAGGCTTCAAGTGCACCGGGGATGACACCGTAGAAGAAGACCACAAAGGCATCGTCACATTGTGCACCGGCACCACGAAGGGCGTTTACAAAGTTCAGTTTAGACCCCCCGTCTGTGGCGAGGTCTTCCACCAGAAGAACGCGTTTGCCTTCTTCCATATGCCCTTCGATCTGGGCGTTGCGGCCAAAACCTTTTGGTTTTTTACGAACGTAGAGCATGGACGCGTCCAACTGGTCCGCCATCCAAGCCGCGTAAGGGATACCGGCTGTTTCGCCACCGGCAACATAATCGAAAACTTCAAAACCGGCATCTTGTTGTAGCATTTCTTTGGCAAGGCTCATGACCTTGCGACGCGCGCGGTTGAAGGAAATCAGTTTGCGGCAATCAATATAGACCGGGCTGGCTTTGCCAGAGGTCAGGATATAGGGCTCTTCCGGGCGGAAGTTGATGGCTTCAATTTCCAATAGGATTTTGGCGACGGTTTCGCCTGCTTTTTTATGTTCCGGGCTGCGCAAAACGGTGCTCATGGCTCACATATCCTCAAATGTCGTGCTAGATGGCTCTTTCTAGTCTCAAAATCAAGGATTGGCAACAAAAGAAAGGGCTGCTTCCCACAGGGGAAGCAGCCCATCAAGTGACAGGGTGTCGGATGACTTACTTATAACCGTTGATCTTATCGAACCATTCCGGCAGGAAGAGTGAAATCTGCGGAATGTAAGTGATAAGGACCAAAAAGATCAGCAGCAGGGACAGCCACGGCAGGGCGGCTTTTACAGCCCAACCGATAGAACGGCCCGTGATGCCGGCGGTGACAAATAAGTTGAGTCCGACAGGAGGCGTGATCATGCCGATCTCCATGTTCACCACCATGATGATACCAAGGTGGACCGGATCGATACCCAGCTGGATCGCGATCGGGAAGAGAATCGGTGCCATGATCAAGATGATAGCAGAAGGTTCCATAAAGTTACCCGCTGCCAACAGCAAGAGGTTGACAACAATCAGGAAGCCCCACCATGGCAGACCCCAGCCAACAATGGCTTCGGCGATATGGTGCGGGATACGTTCTGTTGTGAGAACGTGCGCAAACAACATGGCGTTGGCGATGATGAACAACAGCATCAGGGATACTTTTGTTGCATCGATCAGGACTTTGCGCACGTCCGGGTCATTGATACATTTAGGCAGGGCGACAATGGATTGACCAAAGGCGCGCAAGCCTGCTGAAATCGGGTTTTCACCGTCGTTGGACCATGCTTTTTCTTTCAGTGGGCCCATGTCACGATAAACAAAGACGGACACAAAGAAGGCATAGACAGCAGAAACCGCCGCCGCTTCTGTTGGCGAGGCAATCCCGCCGTAGATGGAACCAAGCACGATCACGATCAACATGATGCCGCCCATGGCACTCATCATGGAACGGAACAGTTCAATCACACCCGGGAAAGGCTCTGACGGTAGTTTCATGACGCGTGCGGCAATATAGATGGCGACCATCAGGATCAGGCCCATCATGATGCCGGGGATAAAGCCCGCCATAAACATTTTAGAAGCAGAAACTTCTGTTGCGGCAGAATAAACCAGCATCACGATAGAAGGCGGGATCAGGATCCCCAACGTCCCGGCGTTGGCGATAACGCCTGCGCCAAATTTTTCTGGATAGCCGGATTTGACCATCCCGGCGATGACGATAGACCCGATGGCGGCAACAGTCGCGGGTGATGACCCTGACACAGCCGCAAACAGCATACAGGCAAGGACAGAAGCCATTGCCAGACCACCTTTAATGTGACCGACAAGCGCGATTGCAAAACGGATCAGACGTTTCGCGACACCACCTGTGGACAGGAAGGCGGAAGACAGAATAAAGAACGGGATCGCCAGCAGCGTGTAGTGTTCGGACAGGGCCTCAAACAGTTTCAAGGCGATGGATGCCACGGAGTCGTCGGAGAAGAGAAGGATCGTACTGACGGAAGACAGACCCAGAGCAACCGCAATCGGCATCCCCAGAAACATGCACCCGAATAAAGTGACGAACAGAAAAGCAATGGTCATTTGTTGGCCTCCACGTCATCGTTGAGTTTCACGCTGTTGGAATCGATGCCTTGTTCTTTCAGGGCATCTTTACCTTCGTCAGCCATGTGCATTTCATTCCATTCCCCTGTCAGCAGCTTTTTCAGCACTTCAAGGAAACGTAACGTCAGCAGCATAAAGCCGATCAACAGCGGGCCATGGGCGATCCACATGGGCAGAAGTGGTTCTTCTTCGTCAATTTTGAAAACGTCCCACATCATATCTTCGGGGATCAGGGCCATGAAAATAGACGGTGTTGGTGTGTCTTCCATGGCAAGGCCGATGCTGTAGACTTTTGCCAGATAGACCCACGCCCCAAACATGATAAGGCCACAGTAGAGCAGACAGAGAAGAACAGAAGCGATGCTGAACAGGCGTTTCATTTCAGGGTTCAACAGTCGGACAACGGCGTCTACACCGATATGTGCCCCGACTTTAACACCGTAAGAAATGCCGAATAATACAAACCAGGCAGAAGCGTGCAGCGTGACTTCCTGTGCCCAGTGAATGCCGGTATTGAAGCCGAAGCGTAAAACAACTTCGACAAATACCAGAAGGGTCATGGTAACGAGCAGAAAGCTCAGGACACCTTCTTCAAGTTGGCGACCGAATTTTGCGACCATCATATTGCCCCGAATTTTATTAAAAAAAACAATCAGATAAGGAAACACCCCTCAAGCGTTCCGAGACGGAAGACCTGAGGGGTATTTTTGTTTGCAGACAGCTTAGTTATTGGCTGCAATCGCAGCGTCGAGCAGGTCTTGGCCCACAGCTTCTTCAAACTGTGCCCAAACCGGCTTCATCGCTTCAACCCATTGCTGACGCTCAGCATCGCTCAGGTCGATAACTTGTGAACGGCCAGACTCTTCAATGGCTTTACGGTCGCTGATTGCTTTGTCGAGGGCAATTTTGTTACCGAATGCAATCGCTTCGTCCATGGACGCTTTAACAACCGGACGCACGTCGTCCGGCAGGCTGTCCCAGAATTCGCGGGATGTTACAACCAGATAGTCAAGCAGGCCGTGGTCGGTTGCTGTGATGTATTCCTGAACTTCGAAGAATTTTTTGGAATAGATGTTGGACCAGGTGTTTTCCTGACCGTCGATCGCTTTTGTTTGCAGCAGAGTAAAGACTTCAGAGAACGGCTTTTTCAGAGGAACAGCGTTCACCGCTTCAAACTGTGCAGACAGAACGTCAGAGCTCATGATACGGAATTTCAGGCCGTCGGCGTCAGCCGGTGTACGCAGGGGCTTGGAAGCGGAGATTTGCTTCATACCGTTGTGCAGGTAACCCAGACCAACGATGCCTTTTTTACGCATGGAAGCGAGGAGTTTTTGACCCGCTTCGCTTTGCTGGAATTTCTCAGCAGCAGCCATGTCTTTAAACAGGAACGGCAGATCAAACAGTTGCAGTTTCTTTGTGTATTTTTTGAATTTTGACAAAGATGGTGCCGCGATTTGGACATCGCCCAGCAGCATTGCTTCCAGAACTTTGTTATCCCCGTACAGCTGAGAGCTTGGGTACACTTCAACTTTAACTTTGTCGCCCAGACGCTCTGCGATCAGGTCGCGGAATTTGTTAGCCATTTGGCCTTTTGGTGTATTCTCAGCAACAACGTGAGAAAACTTGATAACGATCGGCTCAGCAGCTTGTGCAACAGTCGCAGTCATCATTGCAGCAGCCATGAAAAGGCCAGCGGTAAACTTACGCATAAGGATTATTCCTCCCAATTAAAAAATACAAACGGCGGCTGAATGGTATTCGATAAAATAATTTCGAAGCCAATTCTCCCGTTGCCGCCGTTTGTTAAGTCATACTTTTAGCAAAGAAAGTAAGCCTAAGTATTCAAATTGAACGGGGAAGGAAAACAGCAAATTTGCGTAAAAATATAAAAAAGTGCGACTGTGCGCTGCAACATTCAGGGTTTTATTGCGTTGAGTAATCTTCGTGTGCGGGTTTTCGCACATATGGCACAAAAGAATGGGCGATATCTCGCGCATTGTATTGTTCGTAATTCAAACAATTTTCCGAGATATGCAGAACTTGCATATCTGAGATGAGCGATTCGCATTCTGGTCAGACCAATTTGCGTTAGCCTTTTGGGGTGTAGTCCGTACGTTCTATGTCGTACTTCTTCATCTTATCGCTGAGGGTCTTGCGCGGGACCTTGAGAATATCGAGAGCGTCTTTAATGCAGCCATGGGTCTGTTCCAGGGCTTGTATGATGAGACTCTTTTCATACGTTTCCAGCCGCTGGGGGAGGCTTTCGTCATTGAGATCGGTCTTTTTGTGCGCCACAGGTTCGGTGTGCAGCGGGTTTTGTCCTGCCCCGAGGATGAACCGTTCTGCGGCATTTTTCAGTTCCCGCACGTTGCCGGGCCAGTCATGAGCGATCAGGGCTTCTGTTTGCGGGGCGCGAATGTCTGGTAAATCCCGTTTAAACCGCTCCGCGGCTTCGGTGGCAAAATGTAGGAACAGGGTGGGGATGTCCTCTTTCCAGCTGCGCAATGGCGGGGTGTGGATGGTGACGACACTCAGTCGATAGTATAGGTCTTCACGGAAAGTTCCTTTTTCGATCTCGTCTAACAGGTCGGCTTTGGTGGCAGCGACAATGCGCAGGTTGAGGGGCAGGACTTGATTGGAACCCAGCCGTTCGATGGATCTTTCTTGTAGAACACGCAGCAGCTTGACCTGCAATGTGAGGGGCAGGGACTCAATTTCATCAAGGAACAGGGTGCCGCCGGAGGAATATTCGATTTTACCGATCCGGCGTGAATTATTGCCGGGGAAGGTGCCGGGTTCATAACCGAAAAGTTCGCTTTCAAATAAATTTTCTGGCATGGCGCCGCAATTCACGGCAACAAAATGGCCGTTGTGTCGGCTGCTCCCGTCATGCAGGCAGCGCGCGACCAGTTCTTTACCCGTACCGGTTTCCCCTGCAATCAGCACATCGGCTTGCGCGTCTGCGATGTTGCGGATCTGGTTGCGCACATGGTCGATGGGTTTTGACTTGCCCATCAGTCCGGTGGGAAGTTCCCCCTGTTTTTTGAGTTTTTCGCGTAGCTTGCGGTTTTCTTTGATCAGGGTGAGACGTTCCATGGCGCGCGAGGCCACATCGATTAATAAATCCGAAGGGAAAGGCTTTTCGATAAAGTCATATGCCCCGTCGCGCATGGCCTGAACTGCCATGGTGACATCGCCATGACCGGTGATGAGGATGACGGGCAGGTCTTTGTCGATCTTCTGGACTTGCTCCATAAACGCCAACCCATCCATGTTGGGCATCTTGATATCGGTGATGACGATCCCGGGCCACCCCTGTTCGATCTGTTTCAGCCCGTCTTCGGCACTTTCCAGACAAACGGCATCGAAGCCTGCAAGTTCCAGTGTCTGTTTTGCCGATAGCCGGATGTGCATTTCATCATCAATAAAGAGGACCGGACCTTTATATTCGTAATCAACCATGAGGAGCCTGTAAAAGTTCTACGCTAAAGACGGCACCGCCGTCCGGGTGGTTATGGGCTTTGAGGACACCGCCGAAATCCTGAATGATCCGCGAGGAAATGGAAAGACCCAATCCAAGGCCTTTCCCCACTTCTTTGGTGGTGAAGAAGGGATCGAAGATGCGCGCCATGTCTTTTTCCTCGCAACCGGGGCCATTATCCCGGATGGTGAGGGTGACGCGGCTACGTGACATGGTGGCGGAAATCCAGATTTGAGGCTTTTCTGTTTCAGACAGGGCATCAAGGGCGTTGCGCAAGAGGTTGAGAAGCACCTGTTCTAGCCGGATCGTCTCCCCCAGAACCATGATGGTGTAATCGCCCAGCTGGTTGTGGATGGTGACGCCCGTGAGATTGGACGAACTGTCGATAAGTTTTAAGGTTTCTTCCACCACTTTATTTAAACTGATCGGCTGTTTCTCTGATGGGGTTTTGCGCGAAAACACTTTAAGCTGCCCGGAGATTTTCCCCAGACGGGCACAGAGGTTGGAGATTTCTTCCAGATTGGATTGCACGTCGTTATAGCGGGCACGTTCCATAAAAACGCGGGCGTTGTCGGCGTAAGAGCGAATGGCGGTCAGGGGCTGGTTCATCTCATGGGTGATACCGGCAGCCATTTGTCCCAGAGCCGCCAGTTTACCAGCCTGCACCAGTTCATCCTGTGCCATATGAAGATCGTTTTCCGCTTTCAGTCTTTCTTTAATTTCTTCTTCTAGTCGGGCGTTGGCTTCACTTAGGGCTTTGGTGCGGCGCTCGACACGTCTTTCCAATTCAATGGCGGCTTCTTCGAGTGTTTTTTGATGCTGTTCTTGAAAGAGCAACTTGTTTTGGATCATATTGCGCCGCTGTAAGATGTAAAGCAGGCTTAAAATTGCGATTAACCATGCAAAGGCACCCAGAATAACACTATCCAATGTGTCTTCACGCAGGTTTGATTCCCGAAAGAGGTAATGGATTTTCCATTCCGTACCCAAGATATTTTTGGTGCGCACATATATGTCTCCCCAATTGGACGCGTTTTTGACCCGGCCCAATGGTTGACGGATGGACACCCGTTTGGTGTGGTCATCAATAATATTTTCCCGGCCTTGTTCAATCGGGCTCAGCGGGGCGTCAAAGTATTGTCTGGACTGAATGAGCGCGGTGCGTTCTGCCTTCGTCATGGGCTCAAATGTACGAAACTTCCAGCTTTTATTGCTGGAGATAATGATCACGCCGTTATTGTCGGTGACGACTACTTCCTCTTTCGATCGGGCCCAGGCTTCTTCCAGTCGGGCAACGCTGACTTTAACAACCACAACCCCGTCAATCTGATCTCCGTTGCCGATGGGGTAGGATAAAAAATAGCCGGGAATTTTAGAGGTTGTGCCAAGGGCAAAATAATGTCCGACCTTGCCCTGCATGGCATTTTTAAAATAGGGACGGAATTTGAAGTTCTTGCCGACAAAGGAGTCTTCCTGATCCCAGTTACTGGATGCCAAGGTGACACCGCTGGGGGACATGACGTAGACGACAGAGACTTCGGCGGTTTGCCGGATTAAGTTTAAGTGGCGGTTGGCCCGTTCAATCTGTCTGGGGGTCGGGTCATGAAAAAAAAGCGCTTGCAAAATGGGGTCGCGGCCCAAAATGGTCGGCAGGTATTCATATTTCTCCAACTCACTGACAATGTTGGAGGAATAGAGATTCATGCGGGAGTCAAGTTGTTGGCGCAGGTCATCAAGGGCGGTTCGGTGCGTCCAGCTTGCCAGTGCCCAAAGCGATAAGGGCATGACGATGGAGAGAAGCAGTATGAGTGACACGCGCACGGTCTTTTTCTGCATCAGATCCTGTTCAAAATCCGGTGCGGCCGTGTGAGGTTGGGAGAGGTGGAAACTATCTTGTGCCATCGTCATTCATAGGTAAAAGGCGCCTCAACAAAATCCCTGCTCTTGAGGGGTGTCCCGGAAACTTGCCTCGTTTCGTATAGGGGTGTCCAGCATCAAAGGAGGGATTAATCCTATGTGCAAAATGTTAAAATATATGTAATAGATAGGTTTTTGATCATTGTATTTGAGTTTAGGCATGGTGAATACACCAAATATCTGGGTTTTGGCAGATGACCGCGCAGGCAACGTGGGGCAATGTCTCGGTGTTGCAGAAGCCTTGAACTGGCCGTTTGAGCGCAAGGATATTGCCTATAATAAGTTGGCGAAATTGCCAAACTTTTTGCTTGGGGTGCGCTTGTGTGGCGTGCAGGCGCTGTCGCGTGATGGCCTTCAGGCCCCATGGCCTGATCTGGTGATTGCGGCGGGACGTCGTACCGCACCTGTTGCCCGATATATCAAGAAACAAAGCAAGGGGCGGGCCAAACTCGTCCAGATCATGCATCCGGGAAGCGCCGGTGCAG
Organism: Terasakiella pusilla DSM 6293; assembly: GCF_000688235.1. Taxonomy (GTDB): domain Bacteria; phylum Pseudomonadota; class Alphaproteobacteria; order Rhodospirillales; family Terasakiellaceae; genus Terasakiella; species Terasakiella pusilla. The sequence continues at coordinate 24,318 of NZ_JHYO01000036.1, forward strand.
AAGATTTTGACCTGATTTTTGTGCCGGATCATGATGCAAAGACAGTGGCGGCAAATGAGGTTTTGATGATCGGCGCGCCCCATCGCGTGACGGATGGAAAACTAGCCGAAGCACGTGAAATTTGGACCCCGCGATTTAAAGAGTTGGGCCGCCCGCTGATCGCATTAATCGTAGGGGGGGCGACCAAGGATAAAGAGTTTAGCACCGAGATGGCAAAGGTGCTGGGCCAGCAGGTTAATCAGTTGGCCGCCGCCTTGGGGGCCGGTGTGTTGTTGACGACTTCACGGCGCACGGGCACGGCTGCACAGGCCATCGTGGATGAAATCACCGTTCCCGCTTTCATTTATCAATGGGGCGATGCGGGTGAAAACCCTTATTTCGGTTTTTTGGCGTGTGCGGATTATATTGTTGTCACCGGTGACAGTGTGTCCATGTGTTCGGAAAGTTGTGCCGCGGGTAAGCCTGTTTCCATTTTTGCACCTGCCAATATGATTTCTGATAAACATCAGCGTATGGTGACGTCAATGGTCGAAAAGGGCGGCGCTGGTCTTTTCAATGGTCAGGAATTAGCAACGACCCCGGCGTCTCTGAACGTTACACAGGACATTGCAGGGAAGATTAAAACTTTATTCCCTGTAGAATAGTAGGCGCTTTACCCGCTTTACGGTTGAGTTTTGATCGACTATAATAGATCAAATTGCACTCTATCCCTGAGGTGTTAAGGCATGACCGAAGATGGCATAGTTGATTTTGTATCAAAGGGAGACTTTGATGAAGTCACCGCTGTTGGTCTTGTTGCGCAGGACAGTTTTGTCAGTCTCTATGAAAGATTGTTTCATACCCGTAGAGGGCAAGAGGTTGTGCGCGTGCTGGTCAATATTCTGGATTTTCAGGGCCAGTTGTCGTTCGAAAGTTTTACGCGTATTCTACAGCATGCTGATGCCCATGAGATCGGGTATATTGATATGACTGTCATTACCCAAGACCCGGGCCGCCCTTTGATCGGGCAAATGTTGGAGGCACTGGCGGATGGGTTTAACGTGAATGTAAAGCTGACATTTTCCCCGCATATGCCCGAACGTTTCCTCTGTGGAGAAAGCGCTTAAGGGGCAGGGACCACTTTGCCGGGGTTCATGATGTTGTTCGGGTCTAGCGTGCGTTTAAGGGATCGCATGATTTCCAGCTCGCTGCCGCCTCTAAACATCTCCATTTCTATCATCTTGATCTGACCGATGCCATGTTCGGCACTGAAGGACCCGTGATAGCGTTCTGCCATTTCATGGACGATCTGGTTGAGTTCGGGCAGGTGTGACAGAAACTCGGCTTTGTCCATCTGGACAGGCTGGCTGATGTTAAAGTGGATATTGCCATCACCCGCGTGGCCAAAGGTACAAAGCCGTGCATCGGGCAAGATGTTTTGGATCATATGTCCGGTCTCTGTCAAAAAATCCGCAATTTTGGACAGCGGGACGGACACATCGTGCTTAATGGACGCGCCTTCATGTTTTTGCGCTTCTGACATGCTTTCGCGCAATCGCCAGAAGTTTTCCGCCTGCGTGATCGTTTCTGCCATCAGGATATTTTGGAAGAAGCCCTGTTCCAGCAGGTGATGCAAGGTCTCTTCCAAAGCTGGGCGCAGGTTGGTGTCGGGGCGCGAGGCGCTGAGTTCCACAACCGCATACCACGGATAGGCTCTGGTAAAGGGGTCGCGCAACCCTTCCATATGTTTGGCGACAATCTCCACCCCAAAGCGCGGCATAATCTCAAAGGCCGACAGGTCGCTGCCAAAGACGCTGCGCAGGTGGGCATAGCCTTCCATCAGTTGATAGATGTCCGCGGCCCCGATCAAGCAGGTCTGTGTCTCTTTGGGCAGGGGGAAGAGCTTCAGCACCGCACCCGTGATGACGCCCAACGTGCCTTCCGCCCCGATAAACAGATGTTTTAAATCATATCCTGTATTGTCTTTGCGCAAACCGCGCAAGCCCTTCCAGATGCGACCATCGGGCAGCACGACTTCCAGTCCCAACGTGAGGTCACGCATATTGCCATAACGCAAAACATGGATGCCGCCTGCATTGGTGGCAAGGTTGCCACCGATCTGACAGCTTCCTTCGGACGCGAGCGATAGCGGGAATAGCATATCCGCGCTTTTGGCTGTATCCTGAATGTCTTTTAAAATACAGCCCGCATCAACCGTGATGGTGGCGTTTAACGGGTCGATATCCCTGATCCGGTTGAGACGTGACAGATTTAACAACACGCCGCCCTTGGGGACAGCTCCGCCGCAATGTCCGGTATTGCCGCCTTGCGGAACAACGGGAATATCTTCGTCATTACAAAGGGCTAGAACTTCCGAGACTTCTTTTGTGCTGGCGGGTTTGATCAAAACATCGCACGTACCGTGAAACCGTCCGCGGCTTTCTTCGAGAAAAGGGGCGATCTCTTTTGCATCGGTGATGAAACCTTTCTCCCCGACGATGGACTGTAAAGATTGCAAAGTGGCAGCGGAAAAGGGCATGTTCAGGCCTGTTTGGATTAAAACTTTTTGTACACTACCTCTTGTTTTGGTAATCTGCCAGTGCTACTTTCCGCACCGCTATTTTTCACATTTTTGTATGCCCCCGTTTAATGGGGTTGAAGAGGGACGTAATCGTCATGTCTGCATTAGACAAAGATACCGTCAAGAAGATTGCTTTTCTGTCACGCCTTGAAGTGCCGGAAGAAAAGCTGGAGCCGATCGCACAGGATCTGAGCAAAATTCTTGATTGGGTAGAGCAACTTTCTGAAGTTGATACCGATGGGGTGGAAGCCATGTCTTCCGTTGCTGAAATGACGCTGCATTGGCGTAAAGACGAAGTAACCAGCGGCGACCAGCCGGATTTGGTTCTGAAAAACGCTCCCGATCAAGACGATCACTGCTACCTCGTACCAAAAGTGGTGGAATAATCATGACCAAATTGACAAATTTAACACTGGCGTCTGCCCGTGACGGGTTGAAAGCTGGCGAGTTTAGCGCGGTTGAGCTGACCCAAGCGCATATCGATGCGATGGCAGCAAACAAAGACCTGAACGCTTTTATCACTGAAACACCGGAACTGGCGCTGGAACAGGCGGCCGCGTCCGATGCGAAGATCAAATCCGGTGATGCGGGTGCGATGGAAGGTCTGCCGATCGGCATGAAAGACCTGTTCTGTACAAAAGATGTGCGTACAACGGCTGCATCCAAAATTTTGGACAACTTCATCCCGCCTTATGAGTCTACCGTTTCCGGTAACTTGAAAAAGGCCGGCGCGGTCATGTTGGGTAAAACCAACCTTGACGAATTTGCCATGGGGTCTGCCAACATCACCTCTGCGTTCGGGAATGTGAAAAACCCTTGGAGCGCGGATGCTGGCAAAGACTTGGTGCCGGGCGGTTCTTCCGGTGGGTCTGCGGCGGCTGTTGCGGGGGAGCTGTGTTTGGCAGCAACCGGGACAGATACAGGCGGGTCCATCCGTCAACCGGCCTCCTTCACAGGGATCGTTGGTTTGAAGCCGACATACGGTCGTTGTTCACGTTGGGGTGTGGTTGCGTTTGCGTCCTCCCTTGACCAAGCGGGGCCGATGACCAAAACAGTGCGGGATGCAGCTATTATGTTGCAGTCCATGGCGGGCTATGATGTGCACGACAGCACCTCTGCACCGATGGATTTGCCGAACTTTGAAGCGGCGCTGACAGGCGATATCAAAGGTCTTAAGATCGGTATCCCGAAAGAATATCGTGTGGATGGCATGCCACAGGAAATCATCGACCTTTGGAAAAAAGGCGAAGATATGCTGAAAGATGCGGGCGCGGAGATCGTTGAAGTGTCCCTGCCGCACACAAAATATGCCCTGGCAACATATTATATCGTGGCCCCTGCTGAAGCCTCCAGTAACCTTGCGCGTTACGATGGCGTGCGGTACGGCCACCGTGCAGAAGGTGAGCTGAAAAACCTTGATGACCTTTATTGCAAAACACGCGGTCAAGGTTTTGGGGATGAGGTACAGCGCCGTATCATGATCGGGACGTATGTTCTGTCTGCTGGCTATTATGATGCCTATTATGCCAAAGCACAAAAAATCCGCACATTGATCTCGCAAGATTTCAAAAACGCTTACGAAAGCTGTGATGTGATTTTGACACCGACATGTCCGTCTGCGGCCTTCGGGATTGGGGAAAATGAAGACGATCCGGTCAAAATGTACCTGAACGACGTCTTTACGGTCCCGACGTCTCTGGCGGGTCTGCCGGGTATTTCTGTGCCGACGGGTCTGAGCGAAGGCGGCTTGCCGCTGGGTCTGCAACTGATCGGTCGTGCATTTGATGAAGAAACACTTCTGCGTACAGCAGGGGTACTGGAAACGGCAGCCGGCTTTACAGCCAAGCCGAAGATGTTGGGAGCATAAATCACCATGGCTTACATTATCAAAGGTGAAACAGGCGACTGGGAACTGGTAATCGGTCTGGAAGTCCATTGTCAGGTCGTTTCCAACGCGAAACTGTTTTCCGGTGCGTCCACCAAGTTTGGCGCAGAACCGAACCATAACGTCGCGTTTCTCGATGCGGGCATGCCGGGCATGTTGCCGGTTATCAACGAAAAATGTATCGAACAGGCTGTTCGCACAGGTTTGGGCTTGAAGGCGCAAATCAACGAATATTCTGAATTCTCTCGTAAAAACTATTTTTATGCGGATCTGCCGTTGGGCTATCAGATTTCACAATTTGATAAACCGATCGTGGGCGAAGGCGTCATGGTTCTGGACCTTGACGGGGGCGAAACCAAAGAAGTCGGCATCGAGCGTCTGCATATGGAAATCGATGCAGGTAAATCCCAGCACGACCAGCACCCCACTAAGTCTTATATCGACTTGAACCGTGCCGGTGTGTGTTTGATGGAAATCGTTTCCAAGCCGGAGATGTCTTCACCGGAAGAAGCGGGCGCATATGTGCGCAAATTGCGTTCTATCGTGCGCTACCTCGGGACTTGTGATGGCAACATGGACGAAGGGTCCATGCGTTGTGACGTCAACGTGTCTGTGCGCAAAGTTGGGGAAACCGAACTGCGTACCCGTACAGAAACCAAAAACGTCAATTCTGTTCGCTTCGTCATGCAGGCGATTGAGGCAGAGGCAGCCCGTCAGGTTGAGCTTTATGAAGATGGCGGCGAAGTCGTACAGGAAACACGCCTGTTTGACCCGACCAAAGGTGAAACACGCTCCATGCGTTCCAAAGAACATGCGCATGACTACCGTTATTTCCCGGACCCGGACCTGTTGCCGCTGATCCTGCCGGAAGGCTATGTGGAAAATATCCGCAAGACCCTGCCGGAATTGCCGGACGAAAAGAAAAACCGCTTCATCAACGAACTGGGCCTGTCTGCGTATGACGCATCCGTTCTGGTTGCGGAAAAAGAAAAAGCGGACTTCTACGAAGAAGTGGCGAAAGGTCGTGATGGCAAGCTCGCGGCAAACTGGGTGATCACCAACCTGTTTGGCGCGTTGAACAAGCTGGGTAAAGGCATTGACGAAAGCCCGGTTTCTGCTGAAAACCTCGGGAAGTTGGTAGAGCTGATCTCCAACGACACGATTTCCGGTCGTATTGCGAAAGACGTCTTTGAAATCATGATCGAAACAGGCGATGCCCCTGAAAAGATCGTAGAAGAAAAAGGCCTGAAGCAAATCACCGATACCGGTGCGATTGAAGCGGCGATTGACGAGATCATCGCGGCCAACCAAGATAAGGTTGAAGAAATCCGCGCTGGTAAAGACAAGATGCTGGGCTGGTTTGTCGGTCAGGTCATGAAGGCCACACAAGGCAAAGCCAATCCGGGCGTAGTAAACAAGCTGCTGCGTGATAAAATCATGGGCTAAGCCGTTTGTTTACAACGAACAAATGAAAAGGCGATTCTCTGAAAGGGGAGGCGCCTTTTTCTATCTGGAAACGTGCGTATTGAGAGTCGGGGTAAACGGAGACTAACGTTTTATACCGCTTTTGCTGCGTCCAAGTGGGGTGATGGTGGTTTTGTGAAACCCTGCACCAAACTGCTTGCGCATCACCCAGCCTTTTTTCTCACACTCTTCAACGGTTCTTTCTAGAATCGTGCCGGATATATCATCGGCAATGGCAATGTCGCCGGACATAATCAGCAATTCGAGGAGGAGTTTTTGTTGGGGAAGAACGTTGGACATGGCTCACCTTGAAAATATGCGCATTATTTTGATCCTTCTGGACCACAAATGTGAAATTGATCATATTCATAGAGAATCTGTTCTATAGTCTATCGGGTAATGCTTAACCATTTGATAAAGAAAGAACCCCCTTATGATTGATTTATATTCTTGGCCTACGCCAAATGGGCAGAAAGTCCACATTATGTTGGAAGAGGTCGGGCTGGACTATCGTGTCCACGGTATTGATATTGCCAAGGGGGATCAATTCACGCCGGACTTCCTCAAAATTAGCCCGAATAATAAAATTCCGGCGATTGTGGATCATGATGGGCCGAACGGTCAGCCGATTAGCTTGTTTGAAAGTGGCGCGATTCTGATGTATCTCGCAGAGAAGACGGACAGCAATCTGTTGCCGAGCGATACAGCCAAACGCTATGAGGTCATTCAATGGTTAATGTTTCAAATGGCTAGCATTGGTCCAATGTTGGGGCAGGCGCATCATTTCCGCATCTACGCACCGGAACAGATCGATTATGGTATTGAGCGCTACACGAAAGAGGCAACACGTCTGTACGGCGTGATGGAAAAACGTCTAGGGGAAGCGGAGTATCTGGCAGGTGAGTATTCCATCGCCGATATCGCCTCTATGCCCTGGATCCGGTCTTACAAGAATCAGGGGCAGGATCTGGATGATTATCCAAACGTAAAACGCTGGTTTTTGGCGATTAAAGAGCGTGACGCCGTGCGTCGGGGCCTTGATGTCTTAAGCGAACATACCCGCCAGAAAGCCTATACAAAGGAAGAATTGAAAACGTTATTTAACGTCGATAAAAAATAAATTGAATAAATACGTTTTAGAGCGTTGACAGGACTGCCGACTATTTGTAGAAACCTTCCACGTTCTTATGGACAGTTGGCCGAGAGGCTGAAGGCGCTCCCCTGCTAAGGGAGTATGGGCTTAACCGTCCATCGAGGGTTCGAATCCCTCACTGTCCGCCAGAATTATAAATAACCCGTTGAAAATCAACGGGTTATTTTTTTGTCAGGGTACCAGACTATCACCCAGCCCATCCATAGGCGCATGTTTAAATAGCCCTTTTGAAGGGTTACTGTATTGCAGCAACAAAGATAGAAATCGAATCTTATCTATCTGGTACTTCCAAGCCTTAATCTTTATTGGTTTTATTTATTTCCAATCAAAAGAAAACTTCTGAATTTTAGGCAGCCATTCTTGAAAGACTAATATACTTGGAAATTCACCATGCTTACCTACAGGGAGCTTTGAAAATATGTTATGAATACTGCGTTCAAGGGCATTGAAGTTTTTTACATATATGATTTCGTAAGCAATTAAACCATTTTTCCAGCCATTTAAGCCTGTCGCCGCTCCAATACCATCAATAGCAAAGCTAGGAGAGATTAAGTTCTCTAACTCTTCTATCTGAATGCCGGGGTGTTTTATGAAAAAGTTATTTACGGCTGTTTCAAATGATTTCCCTATATGGCTTGTATTCTTACGCACAATCTTAAACCCCTCTAGAATATGTTCGGGGAGGCTATCATTATATAAATAGGCAGTAAATCTCAAAGTAGTCTATATAAACAAATTTAAACCCCTGAAGAGCAATGATGCAGGGCTACAGAAAACACAGTATTCAACGGATTGTCTTGTTGAATTCCTTATGAGGAGATGGTTCTATTTCACGCATATCATACACAGCTACATGTTTAAATTTTTCGAGATTAGGCCGTAAACTCATAAAATTTCTTCCTGTATGGGCTTAAATGTGATTCAAATCTCCAACAGATTTGGAGGAATTATGAACCGTCGTCGTTTTGATCTTACCGACTATGAATGGTCGATTATTGAACCGCTTTTGCCGCAAAAAAGCCGAGGCGTTCCTCGTGTCGATGATCGCCGCGTATTGAACGGCATTCTCTGGGGATTTCGAACAGGTTCGCCGTGGGCAGATGTGCCTGAACGCTATGGTTCACACACGACCTGCTACAATCGTTTTGTTCGTTGGCGTAAAGCGGGCATCTGGGATCACCTTCTTGATGAGATTTCAAAAGGATATGATGGTGATCTGATTATGATCGACGGTTCTTGTGTTCGCGTTCACCAGCATGGTGCAACGGTAAAAAAGGGGACCATGACGATGGTTGCATGGGACGTTCCCGTGGCGGGTTAACAACCAAAATCCATGCCCTTGTCGATGCTGAAGGTCGCCCCATCAAACTTGAACTCACCGCAGGCCAAACTCACGACAGCCAACCAGCCCCTGATATGTTGGAAGACATGCGGGAAGGAGCAATCCTGTTGGCCGATAAAGCCTATGACAGTGACGCTATCCGACAACTGGCCCAAAGTAAAAAAGCATGGGCAAATATTCCGCCAAAGAGTAATCGAAAGAAATTTTTTGCCTTCAGCATATTTCTCTATCGTTACAGAAATATGGTTGAGAGGTTTTTCAATAAACTCAAACAGTTCAGAGGCATTGCGACCCGATACGATAAGAACACTGAAAACTATCTTGGCGCCGTAAAACTGGCACCAGTTCGCATCTGGATGAGAAGCTTATGAGTCTACGGCCTAATATTTTTCTATTAGTTGCACTGATCTGTTTCCGAAAAACTGGACCGTTTCAAGTGAGAAAATTCTCGTTTAGATTTTTAATCTAAAGAGGAGAATTTGAGATGAAGCGTTCAAAGTTTAATGAAAGCCAAATTGCCTTTATTTTACGTCAGGCTGAAGAAGGAACATCCGTTGAGGAAATCTGCAGAAAAGCAGGAATATCGCAACAAACCTATTATCGCTGGCGAAAGAAATATGGAGGCTTGATGCCTTCGGAGATGAAACGTCTAAAGCAACTCGAAGAAGAGAATAAACGGTTAAAGGGGCTGGTTGCAGATTTGTCATTGGACAAAGCCATGCTGCAGGATGTGATC
>NZ_JHYO01000037.1 GCF_000688235.1 Terasakiella pusilla DSM 6293
CAAATAATCGTAAATTAAACGCCATTCTTCAAAGGTAAACGTGTCACGTCGATCAGCGTTACGGACCCGTATTTCTTCAAAGTCCACCGTCTCAAAATGAACGTAGCCATTACGGTAGCCCCATTTAAACAGGGCATTCAGCGTGGTTTGTTCGTTTCTGATGGTAACGTCTTTGACGCCGGGCGACGTTAATCGGCGATGCTGTGCAAAATTATAGAATTTCGATTTATCAATTTCGTTGATCTGCCGGTTCGAACCAACTTTAGGATTACGATCACCAAGAAATTCATAGAGATGTTTGGTCAGTTGGGTCTTGATCGTCAGGTATCGACCGTGGGTGATTAGCCCCGTAGCAACCCGTTGTTCCTGAGACTTCAAGAACTCTTCAACCAATTCACCGACCTTCAACCCGAACAGTTTACGTCCGGTTCGTAGTTGTAACTGAATGTCATAGAATAGCTGTTTACCGCGTTCCAACGCCGTGTCGAGATCACGGGTCTTTAACGTCTTACGGTAATATTTTTTCTCAGCCGGTATCCATGTGCGGAATTGGTAGATTTCACCGTTCTGTCGGGTGCGATAAACGATTGCGTCCCCGCCGAGAATGGGGTGCTGATCGACAAACGTCTTGGTTGCGGAGCACTTATGTTGAGCGATAATCACCAGAGTATGTAATTCTTCCGTCAGCTAAATTTCTAACCTATTGAAAAATAACATACCCTGAATGACTATGAAAAGACTGTGTAAAATCTAAGTCTTTGTAATCTCTATATTTTGAATGCGGGAATTATTCCCACTCAATCGTCCCTGGTGGTTTGGACGTGCAATCATAGACAACGCGGTTGATGCCGCGGACTTCGTTGATGATGCGGTTGGTGACGCGACCGAGGAATTCGTGGTCGAAGTGGTAGTAGTCGGCGGTCATGCCGTCTGTTGATGTCACGGCGCGCAGGGCACAGACGTAGTCGTAGGTGCGGGCATCGCCCATTACGCCGACCGTGCGGACGGGCAGAAGGACAGCGAAGGCTTGCCAGATGGCATCATAGAGGCCGGCGTTGCGGATTTCTTCCAGATAGATGGCGTCGGCTTTACGCAGGATATCGCATTTTTCTGGCGTCAGGGGCTGGCCCGGAATACGGATGGCAAGACCCGGCCCAGGGAAGGGGTGGCGACCAACAAAATGGTCGGGCAAACCTAGTTCACGACCCAATTCGCGGACTTCGTCTTTAAACAGTTCACGCAGGGGTTCAACCAGTGCCATGTTCATGCGTGCGGGTAGGCCGCCCACGTTGTGGTGCGATTTGATCGTGACACTTGGCCCGCCGGTGAAGGACACGGACTCGATCACGTCTGGATACAGGGTGCCTTGTGCTAAGAAATCTGCGCCGCCTGCGGCTTTGGCTTCTTCTTCAAAGACATCGATAAACAGGCCACCGATGGTTTTACGCTTTTTCTCAGGATCGATTTCATCACCGAGCGCGTCAAAGAACAATTTGGACGCATCTTTGTGGATGAGTTTGATGTTGAAGTGGTCACGGAAAAGGGTCACAACTTCCTCTGCTTCGCCTGCACGCATGAAGCCGGTGTCTACAAAGACGCAGGTCAACTGGTCGCCAATGGCTTCGTGCAACAGAACCGCAACAACAGAACTATCAACACCGCCGGACAGACCACAGATCACTTTACCGTCACCGACCTGTTTACGGATCGCCTCGATCGCTTGGTCTTTAAAGGCGGCCATTGTCCAGTCGCCAGAACAACCCGCGACTTCATGTGTGAAGTTTTGGATCAATTGTGCGCCATGCGGCGTGTGGACGACTTCCGGGTGGAACTGTACGGCGTAGAATTTCTTTTCTTCGTTGGCAACGGCGGCGAACGGTGCGCCTTCTGATGTTGCGACAACTTCAAAGCCCGGTGCGAGTTTAGAGACACGGTCGCCGTGGCTCATCCAGACTTGTTCTTTCGCGCCAACTTCCCAGATGCCTTTAAAGATCGAACATTCTTTGTTTACATCGACAAAGGCGCGGCCAAATTCGTGATGGTCGGAGGTTTCCACCTTACCGCCCAACTGTTCCATCATGGTTTGCTGCCCATAGCAGATGCCAAGGACAGGAATACCCATCTCAAATACTTTTTCAGGTGCGCGCGGTGATTCTTCCCATGTTACGGAAGCCGGGCCACCGGACAGAATGATGGCTTTGGGCGCATACTCGTCCAGAAAAGCATCGGTGATGGAATTGAAGGGATGAATTTCAGAGTAAACACCACTTTCGCGCACGCGTCGTGCAATCAGCTGTGTTACCTGAGATCCAAAGTCGATGATAAGAATGCGATCGGTCATGGGGACACCAGTTATGTCTTTTTGAAAGTGGCCGCAACATACAACAAGGGGGGACGAGCGACAATAGCCTAGAGGATGAAAGAGGATGTAATCAGCAAGATTAGGCTGAAGACGAGGCAGGCAAAGGTCAACATCATGGCTGCAACCCGCATTTTAAGCACGCGAGTATGAAGGGAGAGGGCATGAAGGATACGTCCAAGCAGCAGAATCGACCCTAGAATGTGGAGATACAAGCTCGCCGCCCCATTCAATTCGGCAAAGGCGAGGAGAATTAAACAGAGGGGAACATATTCAATAAAGTTGGCATGGATACGGATGGCGCGTTGCAGATCGGGGACCCCGCCATCGAGCAAGGCAACACGGTGTTTGTTGCGCAGTTTAATAATGTTGAAGGTCAAGATTAGAAATAAAACGGTCAGTCCTGTCGCATAAAGGGGGGTGACAGTCAGTAAAGGTGTAGACATTAAAAACGCTCCTGTAATTAAATATGATGCATGTCATATTTAAAATATGATGTATAACATATTTAACGGTGAGTCCAGACGAATTGAGGCAGTATCAGTATGGGGTATCCACAAGGCCACAAAGAACTAACCCGCCAACGCATTGTCGAGGCGGCGCGCAAATTATGGAAAAGTGAAGGATATAAAGGGGCTGGCATTGATCGGGTGATGAAAGAAGCGGGACTGACCCGTGGCGGGTTTTATGCCCACTTCAAATCAAAGGACGATTTGTTGGATGAAGTCCTGTGTGAAAATATGGTGCGCGACGGGTTAGCTCATTTTGAGGCTCAAGGTATTGTTGACCTGAGAGATCAGAAAGAGGCGGTGATTGACTGGTATCTCGGGGAAGGTCATCGTGATCACCCTGAAGAAGGCTGCTTACTGACGACCTTGACCCAAGAAGCAACGCGCCTTGATCAAAAGCCGCGCAAACGCTTAACTTCACTTGTCACCCGTTTTGCCCGTTGGCTTAAGGGGGAGGATGAAAAGTCTAAAGGTTATGCCGCCCTGTCCCTGATGGTCGGGGCGGTGACATTGTCGCGCATGGTGGATGATGAAGCTGTGTCTGAGCGTATCTTGCAAGAGGCCCGCGTGGAAGTTAAAAACCTACTGTCGAAATCTTGAAGAGGTCTGCGGTCTGCTGATTGATGATCAGATCGTATTCCGGTTGTGTGGGATGGAGGGTTTTAAAATCCGCCCCCGCGAGATAGTCGCTCAATTGTTGGGCCAGTTTTTCCCCGGCGGAAGACAGACGTGGCGCACTGGAGGCAAAGGCGGCTTTGGGTGCTTGAACGTCTTTTCTGGCAAGTCCAAAGACAGGCTTTCCAGTATCACGCACCACCATTTGGGCAAACTTTGGCAAAATGCCCATTTGGTCATTGGGGGACAGATAAACGTCTACAACATCTTTAATGTCTTGCACATGGCGTTTGGCTGCGTGGATCATGTCGGTGGGGCCGTCTTTATAGGGCCGCATCCCGATCCGTCTAAAGATGAAACGGAGGTCTTTAAATTCCGCTTCGCCAGCAACCTCATCAATCCATTTTTTATAGCTGACAGATTGAGGCATGGTGGAATAGATGACGCCGATTTTTTTTGCGGCTGGTAAAAGGCGTTTTAGGTCACGCAGGCGATCACGGATATCAATTGAAAAGGACACGCCGGTAAAATGGCCTTTGGGCGGTGCGTTAAACGCATCAATTACCCCTTCCCCGATCGGATCGCTGACCATGCCGAAAAAGACCGGAATTTGACTATCCAGGACTTTTTGGGTGCGGATGGCTCTGAGGGCAACTGTCCCCACGGCAACAAGTGCATCGGGGGTCTCTGACGCATGATCGCTCAGTAGACGTTCGACAATTTTTTCGCGGTTGTTTAGGTTTATGGTCTGGTAGCTGATATCGGCGTCTTTTAGGGCTTCATGAAAATGTTGCATGAAGGTGGTGTAGGGTTCTGCAATTTGGGAGTAGACGATCAGTACTTTTGCCTGTTGGGCGCAGAGCGGTGAACTGACAAGAAGAACGGCAATCCCGAGGAGCCAAACAAGTCTCTTGATAGATCTGACACACATTTGACCTGTCCTCCAGAACACATCAACCCAAACATAACTTTTACAGAGCTTATTTCTGCGGCCGTTTTATGACTTTAAGTTGATGCTGTAAAGGTGTTTCTGGGCAGTATCTTTCCTTGAAAACGCTTTAATTGAAAAGGATAGAGAGCCATTCGCGGATAATGTGATCCGGTGTGGACCATATAACCTTTGCGGTCATGGCGAAAGATATAACCACAAGTAAGGGACGAATAATGCGCGAGCCGTGTTTCATGCTCATGCTTGACCCGATAAAGCCGCCGATCATTTGACCCATCGCCATGACCAGTCCGACGATCCAGATTACTTGCCCGCCAAGGATAAAGAAGGTAAGCGATGCAATGTTGCTGGTGAAGTTCAAGACCTTTGTATGGGCAGTGGCCTTCAGGATATTGAACCCCATCAACGCAATAAAGGCGATGGCGAAGAAAGACCCGGTACCGGGGCCGAAAAAGCCGTCATAAAACCCGATAGTGAAGCCACAGAGAACGGAAAAGCCCCACATGCCCAGCTTTTTGTCGCGATCTTCAGTGCCGATCTGGGGCTGAAACAGAAAGTATAAGCCCACCGTGATCAGTAAAAACGGCATGACATCGACCAGAAAGGACGAGTCCAGTTTTTGAATCAGGATGGTCCCCGCCGCTGCGCCGACAAAGGTCAGCAGGATCATGGGCCAGATCTCGGTTAACTTTAGATGCCCTTTGCGGATGAAGTTGGCCGTGGCGGCAAAGGTGCCGAAGCTGCCTTGCAGTTTGTTGGTCGCAAGTGCTTGGGCGGGGTTAAGGCCTGCGGCAAGCAAAGCGGGCAGGGCGATCAGGCCGCCGCCGCCAGCAATTGAGTCTACAAATCCAGAAATCGCCCCGATGGCAAAGAGAAACAACAGGGTGTCGAGGGCAAGGAAGTCCATTAGTTTGTGCGTTCCAAAATGGCGCAGAAGAAACCGTCACTGTGATGAAGGTCCGGGCGCATGATCATGAAGTCTCCGTCAAACGGGCAAGGGGTGCCGAGACGGTTATCCCAGACCTCTTGAACAGATTTAATGACAAAGTTATCATTCTCTTTCAAGAATTTTGCAATCTGATCTTCATTTTCCCGCTTTAAGAGTGAGCATGTGGCATAGATCAGGCGACCACCCGGCTGAATCAGGGCCGCGGCGCTCTTTAAAATGCGTTCCTGGCGCGAGATCATGTCTTCCAACAGTTCGGACGTAATCTTCCAGCGGCTTTCCGGGTTGCGACGCCACGCCCCAAGGCCGGAACAAGGCGCGTCGATCAGCAAGCGATCCACGCGCAGTTCAAATTGTTTCAGCCATGGGTCTACTTCATTTTTGATGGGATTGAGCAAGACGTTTTCCACGCCCGCCCGTTCCAGTCGGCGCTTCATTTTATAAAGTCGGGTTGAGGAGATGTCGAGGGCGTAAAGATGGCCCTGATTTTTCATCTCCGCCGCTAGGGCAAGGGTCTTGCCACCACCACCTGCACAAAAGTCCATGACCAGTTCAGCGCCTTCAGCTTCACTGAGCAAGGCGATCAGTTGCGAGCCTTCATCCTGCACGTCGACAAGCCCGTCTTTATAGGCTTGGATCCCGCCCAGCTTGACCTTTTTGCGAGTCCGCAGGCAAAGGGGAGAATAGCTGCCTTGATCGGTTTCGATCTGTTGTTTGGCAAGTTCGCCTTGGGCCTGATCCGCATCGGGATGGAGTGCATTGATGCGCAGGTCCAGCGGGGCTTCTTCGTTCAAGGCAGTGAGCACATCTTCAAAATCATTCCCTAAGGAACTGCGCAAATCAGCATCCAGCCATTCTGGATATTCAAGGCGGATGTGGTCGGGGGCCGTTGCGATATCCAGTGCTGCCAACGGCGCCAAGACCTCAAGTTCCCGCCCTTTCAGGGCGGCTGGGGCATATTGATCGCCATCAAACAGGCTTTCGACCTCTTCGCCTTGCACGATACAGTCCATAAGGACGAGGATGCGTGGTGAGCTGGAAATCTCGACCTGTTCTGCCATCCAGCCCAGCTTCGCCCGTGCGCGCAAAATCCGGTAGACCCGATCTGTGATGGCGCGGCGGTCTTTTGATCCGGCAAAACGGCGCGCCTTGAAGTAATCCCCGATGAGGGCGTCGGCAGGGCGTTTACCGTCAAAGACAGCGTCGAGAATTTCAATAGCGGATTGGAGGCGTGCAGAAGGTTTCATGGGGCAGATATACCGTAAAAAAGAAGGAACCCCCACCGTTAGGGGTAGGGGTTCAACGTAGCATAAAGTCCTGTTGCAACAACAGGATATAAATTAGGAACGGCCGCTATAGTTCGGCGCTTCCCGTGTGATGGTCACGTCATGAACGTGGCTTTCACGAAGGCCAGCGTTTGTGATGCGGTTAAATTCGCAGTTTTTGCGCATTTCTTCAATGGTGGCACAGCCTGTGTAACCCATGGAAGATTTCAAGCCGCCGACCATCTGGTGAACGATGGCGCCTGCTTCCCCTTTGTAAGGGACGCGACCTTCGATCCCTTCCGGGACAAACTTCATGTCGTCTTTCACGTCAGCTTGGAAATAACGATCCGCAGAGCCACGCGCCATCGCGCCCATGGAGCCCATGCCGCGATACGCTTTATAAGAACGCCCTTGGAAGAGGAAAACTTCGCCCGGTGCTTCGTGGGTGCCTGCCAGCATAGACCCAACCATGACGGAGCTTGCGCCGGCTGCAATCGCTTTTGCAATGTCCCCGGAATGTTTGATCCCGCCATCGGCGATGACCGGAACGCCCGCTTTATCAGCCGCTTCAACCGCGTTCATAACGGCGGTCAATTGTGGAACACCCACACCGGCGACGATACGGGTTGTACAGATGGAGCCTGGGCCGATCCCGACTTTTACCGCATCAGCACCCGCATCGATCAGAGCTTGGGCAGCAGCGGCTGTTGCGATGTTGCCACCGATAACTTGTGTGTTTGGATGTTGTTTTTTGATGCGGGCCACTTGCTCAAGGACACCGCGGGAATGACCGTGGGCCGTATCAACGACCAAGACGTCAACACCGGCGTCGATCAGGGCAATAGAACGTTCCCAGCCGCTATCGCCTGTGCCTGTTGCCGCAGCCACACGCAGGCGACCTTGGGCATCTTTACAGGCGTTGGGGTTGGTTTCGGCTTTGTCGATATCCTGCACGGTAATAAGGCCGATGCAGCGGTATTTATCGTCGACAACAAGCAGTTTCTCTACACGATGCTGGTGCAGCAGTCGTTTGGCTTCGTCACCGGATACACCCTCTTTTACCGTGACGAGATTGTCTTTTGTCATCAATTCGGAGATCGGCTGCTTAGGATTTTCCGCAAAGCGCATATCGCGGTTGGTAATGATCCCGACAAGTTTACCTGAGCCACGCTCGACAACCGGAAAGCCCGAAAATTTGACTTCTTCTTTTTTGGAGAGAACTTCAGCCAAGGTCGCATCTGGCGGGAAAGTCAGCGGGTCGGCAACCATGCCCGACTCGAACTTCTTAACCTTGCGGACTTCAGAAGCCTGTTCTGCGATATCAAGGTTTTTATGGATAACACCGATCCCGCCCATTTGCGCCATGGCAATGGCGAGGCGGCTTTCCGTAACTGTGTCCATCGCCGCAGAAACCAGCGGAATATTCAAGCGAATATCGCGTGTCAGTTGCGTAGAAGTGTTTGCGGTAGCGGGTAAAACGTCTGACGCTGCGGGTACCAGCAATACGTCATCGAAGGTCAAAGCTTCTTTAATAGTCACGGCCATCTCCATATGCGAGGGGTTCGGTTGGATTTGGCGCGTTATATATACACATGTTTTAGCAAACTTCCACAAGTTTGTTCGCCGGATTGTTATTTTATTTCGCCCGTAAAGTTATCCAAATCCCCAAGGTCACAAGTCCCATGCCAACCCACTCATAAATATGAGGAATATCCCCAAGAAGCGGAATACCCAAAAGGGCGGCAATAGAGGGGACAAGTGCAAGGATAGCGGCTGTCGGGGTCGCCCCAAGGTGCTTGATAGCCAGAAAGAAAAAGACGAGTCCCAGTATGCTCGGCCCCAAACCCTGATAGAGCATCTGGAGTAAGATGTCCGAAGTTTCGGCTTCCTCAAGGTGGCTGGGCAAAAACAGATACCAGATCGGTAGAAACAGGATGGCATTGACGAACGGCACAAAGCTCATCAATTCTTTCATGGTCAGTTTCCAGATTTTTGTCGCGGGCATATAGACTGCCATGGTCAGGGCGGCGGCCATAAATAACAGGTCGCCCATCCAGCTATCACCACCGCCAAAGCCGTCTTTTGCAAAGGCGGTTAATCCACACCCCAACAGAATGATGGCAATGGCAATCCATGTGCGCGTATTGGGATAGGACTTCATCCAGACCATACCAACGATGGTAGTGAAAACGGGCAGGGCCCCGTTAATAAACACACCACCATGGGAAACCGGCGCGAACAGGAAGCCAGCATAAGCAAATAGGGCGTAGGGAACGCCGGTGCCTGCTGCCAAGATAAGTATCTGCCAGATTTTTAACCGTATGGGCCACCACATGAATGTGGCAGGTAACAGCACGAGTCCCGCAAAGCCAAAGCGCAGCGCCGCCATGTCATAGACGCTTAAGGGGCTTTGTGCGCCCATTCGTGACACCACAATAAAGCCGGACCAAAGTCCGGCAATTAAAAGGGCGCTGATGATGCCAAGGGCAGGGGAAACCTCGTCCTGACCCAATGAAGTAAACTTGAACATGTCGCTGACGATAAAACAAAAAGTGCAATTTGTCGAAAAAGAATAAAAAAAGTGCTTGCAAATGATAATGATTATTAATATCGTCCATTTGTCTCTCCCAGAGACACTGTGAAACGACGGCTTGGGTCTTCAGCCTTTTTCTTCTTCTCCATAAATGTTGGAGGCCCAAGTCAGTTTTTTGTTCGGAGTTCTTTTAATGTGTAATGCAAAGCCTTTAGGTTTAATCAAAGAAGGTGATCTTAAGGTTCGGACCAAACGCCGCAAATTGTGGGAATTGGATATGCATTGGCATTGTGCGGTGATCGGCACCTGCCTTAATCAGGCGGATATCAAAAAGATCGCGGTGAAATGTAAAGCCCCCTCTTTTGAAGGCCGTACGGCTGATTATAAGCTCCATTCCTTCTTTGTTTCGCAGGCACATTTCAGCCAAGGTGTGGGCAAATTGCTCCATAAATATCTTGAGCGTAAATTCTATAGAACCATTAAAGCTTTTGAGCGCTTGAAAACCACAGCGGAGCTTGAGCAAAAATGGGTGGAAGCCCTGCATAATGGTGACATTTCCGGTGCGTTCTGGTCAGTTATGACCCATCCCAATGCGTCCATGGATTTGTTGGCGCAGGTGTATGGCGAGGTCCATATGTTGTCCCACCTTGAAGGGGCGGCGAACCGTGCGGATCACCGCGAGATAGCCAACCTGCGTGGGGCGTGTGATCACTTGAAAACAGAACTTGATGATCTGCACAAAACATCACGCAAAGCCATTTCCAAACGTGATCACCTGATCGGAAATTTGAAAGCAGATTTGAAACAGGCCGAGATTAAGGCGAGCAAGTCTGACGAATTAGAAGCCCTGTTGCTGGCAGAACGTGACGGCGAAACCGTTGCCCGATTGGAAAAACGCATCGATTGCCTAACCTTGCGGGTCATTCAGGAAACGGATCGTGTCAAGGACTTGCAGGAAAAGCTGGCGGCTGTGGAAGAACGGAATAAAGAATTACGTGCAGCTCTCGTAAACCAGCAGGAGCAGGAAGCCCAGATCGCGCCGTGTATGGAAGAAGAGGGATGCCCCGCCGCGGAGTCCGATTTGTGTGGTCGATGCATTGCTTATATTGGGGGGCAGACCAAACAGGCGGCTTTCTTCCGCAAAAAAGTGGAAGAAAAGAACGGGCAGTTTATCCACCACGATGGTGGGCTGCATGATGGTCAGGCCCGTCTGGTCAGTATTTTATCGCAAGCAGACGCGGTGATGTTTCCCGTCACCTGCGTAAGTCACGAGGCCACGCGTGAGATCAAGCGTCTGTGCATGAAGCAGGAAAAACCCTTTATCCCGTTGCGTAGTCAGGGATTGGGGGCCTTTACAAAGGGGCTGGAAAGCCTGAAAGGGGAATATTTCGAGAAGTTGGTCGATTAATCGGAATATTCGTTTTTGCCCCTGAAGCCACTGGCAAGCACATAAGTTTCGGAAGAATCTTTGCGGCTTGCCGGTGGTTTGGCATGTCTGACGGTGGTGAAGCTTTTCTTAAGCTGCTGGAGAACGTCTGCATCGGTGCCACCTGCAAGTACTTTGGCGACAAACCAGCCGTCTTTTTTCAAGACCTCTACGGCAAAGACAGCCGCGAGCTCAACAAGGGCCGTAATGCGCAAGTTATCGGTTTGAGGATGGCCACTAGCAGCGGCAGCCATGTCACTGAGCACCACATCCACACTGCCGCCGATAACTTCTTTCAGGCGGGCAGGGGCGTCATCTTCCATAAAGTCACCCACCAGCAAGGTTGCACCCGGAATATCTTCCACTTCCTGTAAGTCGATGCCGATTACGTGTCCGTTCGGGTTTTTCTCTGCTTCGATACGTTCCGCACAGACCTGTGTCCAGCCGCCCGGTGCGCAGCCAAGATCGACAACCTTTTGGCCGGGTTTCAAGAAGTTGAAACGGTCGTCCAGTTCGATCAGCTTGAAGGCCGCGCGGGAGCGATAGCCCAGACGCCGTGCTTCCTGCACGTACGGGTCATTCAATTGACGTTGCAGCCAACGTGTTGAAGAGGACTTGCGACCGCGTGCGGTTTTGACACGAACGGTTTTATCGCGACGTGCTTGAGGAGTTTTCCATTTTTTGGTCTGGGACATGGCTTTATATATTTCTTCGGTGGAAAGTGCGCTTACATAGTCTTCTTTATAGCAGAAAGAAAGTCTCTAGTCTTGTTCGCGCATTAATTTTAACAGAATTCCTTCACGGATCCCGCGATCGGCAATCGTCAGCTCCCCGACAGGCCAGAGTTTGCAGAGGGCTTCGAGGATAGCACATCCTGCCAGCACAAGGTCTGCGCGGTTGCTGCCGATGCAAGGGTGGGCTGCGCGTTGGTCGCAATCCATCTTGGTCAGGTTTTCCGAGACACGATAAATTTCGTCAAATGGCAGCTTCATTCCATCGACTTTAGAACGCAGGTAGCGCGGTAGGCGCAGGTGGATGGCCCCCAATGTGGTGACGGTTCCTGACGTGCCGAGCATCTGGACCTGACCGGCGCGAACTTGCTCGGCAATCTGGTTACGTTCACTAAAGGCGCTTATTTCTTCTGTCACTCGATCTTGAATGGCCTGGTAATTTTGGGCGGTGACTTCTTGCGCACTGGCATATTTTTCAGAGACGGTCACAACCCCGATGGGGAGAGAGATGACATCGACGACTTGGGGATCACCGACACGGTCCAGTTCAATCCACATAATTTCGGTACTGCCGCCGCCAATATCGAACACAAGCGCTTTGGGTTTTTGCAGATTAAGCAGGGAAGCGCAGCCGGTTAAGGCGAGGGAAGCTTCTTCGATCGGCGGGATGGCTTCCAGAGAGATGCCGGTTTCACGTTCTACCCGATCAAGAAAAAGGTCAGCGTTTTTTGCGCGCCTACAAGCCTCGGTTGCAACGCTTCGAATAAACTGTACGTTACGTGATTGTAATTTTTTTGAGCAAACGGACAGGGCCTTCAGGGTCCGTTCCATTGCATCCTGACTCAGCAGGCCGCTTTGGGCGAGGTCTTCCCCCAGTCGGGTGATGCGCGAAAAAGAGTCGATAACATGAAAGCCCTGCTGGGTACGCTTTGCAATCAACATTCGGCAGTTGTTGGTGCCGAGGTCAAGTGCAGCGTAAAGCGGGGCGGGGGTCGAGCCTTGCCGTCGGAACGGAGGTTTTCGCCGCCTGCGTTGCTGCGTGTAATTGGATACCACTATTTTATGTCCTGTCAGATTGATATTTTCATATCACCTAATGCTTGGCTTATTTGTATACCAAATGTCACGACCTTGGAAGCAACAAAGACATAAAAATGTAATGAGTATGCGCGAACAGTTCCTATGTATATTAATTGACAGTTGATTTTTTGTATATTCTACTGATCTCATGTTCAATGTGGAATGATGTTTTAGGGGTATAGCAATGTTGGGAAATTTTTCGTTAAGTGGAAAGATGACGATTATTTCGTCATTGATTGTTGTGATTTGTCTTGGGGTCGGTATTTCAATTGCGGCGAAACAGGCCTCCGATGAAACGTTGCGGGTGTCACTTTATGCGGCGGCAGAGCTAGGGCGAACGCATGAAAAGGAAGTGAAGCTGCAATTGGATAATGCCATGATGGTGGCAAAAACCTTACAAAAGACCTTTACCTCCATGCGTCGGACCGGTGTTGATAATCGGGCCGTTTATAATGCGGTTCTGGAAGATACCATGCTTGCCCACCCCGAAATTGCGGGGGCCTGGGCCGGCTATGAGCCGAATGCATTGGATGGACGCGATGCCGACTTTATGGGGCAGAAGCCACATAACGAGACAACCGGGCGCTACGTCACCTATTTTTATAACTTCGGCAAAGGCCTACAGCCCTATTATCTGACCAGCCTTGATGAGTTGGCAGATGACGGCACCAGCGACTATTATAAAATACCCATGCAGACGGGACAGCCGTTTGTGGTTGATCCTGTGATGTATGATATCGACGGGGTAAATATTTTGCTGCCGTCCTTCGTCTATCCCTTAAAGGATGAACAGGGAAAAACCATTGGGGTTATCGGGGTGGATATGTCGGTGAATGATATCGCCGCCGCTTTTGCCAAACTCAGCCCTATGGGGACAGGGACGGTGTCTTTGATCTCCAACAAGCGCAAATGGGTTGCCAATCCTGACAAAACCAAAATCGGTAAGGAACTGGGCAAGGATGATGCCCCGCAGCTTGCGGCCCTTGATACATTGATAAAAGAAGGCAAGGATGTCGTCATTGAAGAATTTGGGGGGCACCATAACCTTTTTCTGCCCGTCCAGATTAAGGACGTGAATAGCCCGTGGTATATTGCGGTTTCTATTCCGACATCGACCTTGACGGAAACAGCGGATGCGATCATGTGGAACATGATTGTGGTTGCGGTGGTTCTTGTCATTGTGTTGATGGTTTCCCTGCAAATCGCCGGTCGGATGATTATTCGCAATCCGCTGAATGCCTCTGTCGGGATGATCACCGAGTTGCAGCAGGGGAATTATGATGTGGAAATCACCGGAACGGAACGTGGCGATGAAGTTGGGGAGATGAACACGGCGCTGGAAACTTTCCGCGACAACGCCAAGCGCATGTTGCAGTTGGAGGAGGAGCAGAAAGAAACCCTGCGTCGCGCCAGCCGCCAGCGTGCAGAAGATCGTGAACGTATGGCAGAACAGTTGGAAGTGACCTTGGGGCAGACCATCGCCAAAATCACTGCCTCTGCACAAAAGATGAAGCAGGATGCCGGGCATATGTCGGAGATTTCGAGAAGCTCGATTGATCAGGCCATCGTTGTGGCCTCCAGTGCGGAAGAGTCTTCTAGCAATGCAAATGCGGTGGCGTCTGCAACGGAAGAGTTGTCCGCGTCGATTAACGAGATCAGCGCGCAAGTCCAGTTGTCTTCTAACACCACGCAGGAAGCGGTCAATGAGTCCGGGCGGGCGAATGAGATGGTCGGGCGTCTTGCCGCATCGGCGGAAAAGATTGGCGAGGTCGTGAGTCTGATTAATGACATCGCGGCGCAAACCAACTTGTTAGCCCTGAATGCGACCATCGAGGCCGCGCGGGCAGGCGAGGCCGGCAAAGGGTTTGCGGTTGTGGCAACGGAAGTGAAGAACCTTGCCAACCAAACCGCCTTGGCAACGGATGAAATCGCCAAACAGGTTATGTCCATTCAGGATGAAACCCGCGGGACGGTGCAAGCGATCAAGACTGTGTCCGACACGGTGATGAACGTCAACGAGATTGCTTCGACCATTGCTGCGGCGGTGGAAGAACAAGGCGCAGCGACCAGCGAAATTTCCAATAATGTGCAACAGGCAGCCGCAGGGGCGGCGGAAGTGACCTCGACGATTTCGCAGGTGCGCGAAGGTGCGCAGGTGTCGGGGGAGCAAGCCGAACAATTGCAGGCTTCCGTCGATGATATGGATGCGTCCATTCAGGCGTTGGGGGAAGAGGTTCGAACTTTCTTGGAGATGATCAGAGATAGCAACGAAGACAGCAAATCTGCGTAGTTTTACGGATACATACGAAGGAAGATCGGAGGTCAGTCCCGCGGGGATTGACCTCCTTTTTGTTGTCAAAAATTTTGATTCTCCCTTAGGAGGTATACGAGATTCTCCAATCTGGCATGAAAAAAACGCATAGTGCAGTGCACAAAACGAAAAAAAATGGTCGGTAATACCAGAAATGGCAGAATTGTGCCGTTTTGCCATTTGATTTGCGAATACACGCAGAAAACAAAGGGTTGAGGAGAGGGGGGAGAATGCCTCTGTAGCTTCGCAGTTGCACAATGTTGTTGGTAATACCTACATAAAATTAAAAATTCTCACTTTTTTTTACATTGTTCACTAGACCGTGAGGGAGTTCTTAAGGTACAAAAATGTGGGTTGCGGCACTGAGTTTGTAACAAAGTTGCCGTAGAGAATTTTTTGTAAACAAAAAAACCACTCTTTATAAGGGTGGAAGCTCTCGATTTGTAGGGGAGGCTTTTTTTAATGAGTGATCATGACGGACAAGGCTACTGGGCAGCAAACATTCGCCTCGTAACTTGGCTTTTGGTCGTATGGGCAATCTGCTCTTACGGCTTTGGTATTCTCCTGCGTGACCAGCTGGATGCAATGGTGCCATTTGGCGGCGTTGGTCTGGGTTTCTGGTTTGCGCAACAGGGTTCAATTTATGTCTTCTTGGCGTTGATTATCATCTATTCCAAGAAAATGGCGCAAATTGATGCCGATTTTGGCGTGCATGAAGACTAAATTACGTCTGGGGAATGACATAAAATGGATTTATCAACACTTACGTATATCTTTGTAGGCGGCTCATTTGCGCTCTACTTTGGTATCGCGATTTGGGCCAAAGCAGGCTCAACGGGTGAATTTTATGCTGCGGGTCGCGGTGTACACCCAGTTGCCAACGGTATGGCAACAGCGGCAGACTGGATGTCTGCGGCATCCTTTCTTTCTATGGCGGGTTTGATCGCCTTCACAGGGTACGATGCGTCTATCTTCCTGATGGGCTGGACCGGTGGTTACGTGCTTTTGGCACTTCTGCTGGCGCCGTACCTGCGTAAATTCGGCAAATTTACTGTGCCGGAATTCGTCGGTGACCGTTTCTATTCAACAACAGCACGTGTTGTTGCGGTTGGGTGTTTGATCGTTGCGTCTGTAACATACGTTATCGGTCAGGTTAAAGGGATCGGCGTTGCGTTTGGTCGCTTCTTGGAAGTGTCCTACGAAATGGGTCTTCTGATCGGTATGATCACAGTTGCGTTCTACGCGGTACTTGGTGGGATGAAAGGTGTAACATACACTCAGATCGCACAATACTGCGTCTTGATCTGTGCGTACACTGTACCGGCTGTCTTCATCTCTTTGAACCTGACAGGTTCACCGCTGCCGCAAATTGGCCTGTTTGCCAACACTGTTGCTGACGGCACACCGATGCTGACAAAATTGAACCAGGTTGTGATGGATCTCGGCTTCTCGGAATATACGGCCCTTAAAGGCGGTACCGTGAACATGATCTTCTACACCTTCTCTCTGATGATTGGTACAGCGGGTCTGCCGCACGTTATCATCCGCTTCTTCACAGTGCCGAAAGTACGTGATGCGCGTGCATCTGCGGGTTGGGCACTGGTCTTCATCGCCTTGCTTTACACAACGGCACCGGCTGTAGGCGCTATGGCTCGTTTGAACCTGATGAACGCTATTCAGGTTGGTGAAATTGGTTCCCCTGAAGGTAACCTCGTTTATGACGAGCGTCCGCAGTGGTTTAAAAACTGGGAAGCAACTGGCCTGTTGAAGTTTGAAGATAAAAACGGTGACGGTCGTATCCAGTATTACGATGATAAAAACAAAGAGTTTGCTGCGAAAGCTGCCGAGTGGGGCTGGAAAGGTAACGAAATGGTGAAGGTTGACCGTGATATCATGGTTCTGGCCAACCCTGAAGTTGCTCAACTGCCAAACTGGGTTATCGCCCTTGTTGCGGCTGGTGGTCTTGCGGCTGCCCTGTCTACAGCGGCGGGTCTCTTGCTGGCGATTTCTTCTGCGATTTCTCACGATTTGTTGAAATCCACATTCAAGCCGGACATCTCCGAGAAGCAGGAACTGATGTGGGCGCGTGTCTCTATGATCGGTGCGATCGTTGTTGCGGGCTACTTCGGTCTTAATCCTCCGGGCTTTGCGGCACAAACGGTGGCTCTGGCCTTCGGTTTGGCTGCGTCGTCCATCTTCCCGGTTTTGATGATGGGGATCTTCTCCAAGAAGATGAACAACACAGGTGCGGTTGCCGGTATGTTGGCTGGTATCATCTCCACACTGTTGTACATCTTTGCGTACAAAGGGTTCTTCTTCATCTCTGGTACAGAGTTGCTGGCGAACACACCTGCGAACCACTTGTTCGGTATTTCACCGGAAGCATTTGGTACCGTTGGTGCGATCATCAACTTTACGGTCGCTTTCATCTTCATGAAGATGTCTGCACCGGTACCGGCTGAAATTGAAGCCATGGTTGAAGACATTCGTATCCCGAAAGGGGCGGGTGCGGCACAAGATCACTAAGATCGACGGCTACTTAACCAAATAAAAGACGGGTCTAGTTCAGCTAGGCCCGTTTTTTTTATATCTATTTTTCAGGGGTTTCTCTTTTATATACAAGACGATAGGTTGCGCTTGACCTTTGCCGATAAAACCCCCAAGATCATGTAAAATTAATCAGATGACGGGGGTCTTCATGGATATTGAGTTAATCGAAATACGGGATTTTTTAAAGATACATCATCCCTTCGATCTGTTACCGGACGAGGCATTGGAAGTCTTGCCGAAATCCATAGAAGTGCGCTATGCCCGACGCGGTACAATCTTGTTTCAACCGGGTGAAGAAAATGGGTTTCTCTGGGTTGTACGGACCGGTGCGGTAGAGACGCTGGACCCGGATGGCAATCTGCTGGCGCGTTTGTCCGAAGGGGAGTGCTTTGGGGTTCGCGCGATTTTGCGTGGTGTGGCGGTCAATCGTTGCGAGGCGATTGAAGATAGCCTGCTGTATTTGTTGCCGGTTGCCGAGTTCAATAATCTGCGCGACAGATATCCCCAGTTTGCCTTTTTCTTTGCGCCCATGGGGGCAGAGCGTTTACGCAGTGCACAAGAGCATTCCCATCAAAACGGGCATGAAGATATGGGGCTTGTGACCACCAAGGTGCGTGATCTCCTGCGCCGTCAGGGGCCGGTTACGATTGAACCCGAGACCACTATTCAACAGGCCGCCCAGAAGATGTCCAAGGAAGGGGTGTCCTGTCTGTTGGTGCTAAAAGACGATGCCATTGTCGGGATTGTCACCGATAAGGATCTGCGCAACCGGGTCGTTGCTAAAGGCTTTGATATTGCCAAGCCGTTGAGTGATATCATGACGGCAAACCCCATCTGCATCGATGCGGAAGACTATTTGTTTGATGCCATGCTGTTGATGTCCCAGAAGAATATTCGTCACTTGCCGGTGATGGATGCAGGGCGTGCGGCAGGGGTGATTACCAATACCAATATCGTGCAGAAACAGTCGACATCCATGGTCTATCTGGTCGGTGATATCTATAAACGCGATACGATTGAAGGCTTGCAGGATGTGGTTAAGCAAGTCCCGACCATGGTGATGAACTTGGTAAATGGCGGGGCAAGCGCCCATAATGTCGGGCATGTGGTGTCTACGGTGACCGATGCGATTGCCACACGCTTGATCCAAATGGCGGAAGAGGAACTGGGGCAAGCACCGATCCCTTATACATGGATCATCATGGGGTCGGAAGCACGCCATGAACAGACGGCGCTGTCGGATCAGGATAATGGCATTATTCTGGATGACAGTTATGAGGAAGCCGTGCATGGCGACTACTTCCGTGCCTTGGCGAAGTTTGTTTGTGATGGCTTGAACGCCTGTGGCTATGTCTATTGCCCTGGAGATGTGATGGCGACAAATGACAAGTGGCGCCAACCTTTGTCGGTGTGGAAACGTTATTTTGCAAAATGGATCGATACGCCGGAGCCGGAAGCATTGATGCTGTCCAGCATTTTCTTTGATATGCGCGCGCTTCATGGCACTGAGAGCCTGTATGACGATTTACGCAAGTTTGTGATCGATAAGTCTACGGGCAACCGCATTTTCCTGTCCTTTATGGCGGGCAATGCCTTGTCTCATCAGCCGCCACTTGGTTTCTTTAAAAACTTCGTGTTGATCCGCGGGGGCGAGCATAATCATACCTTTGATCTGAAACATAATGGCGTGGTGCCGATTATTGATCTGGCGCGAACCTACGCACTTGATGTCGGCTTGTCCGAGATTAATACAGAAGATCGCTTAAAAGCAGCGGTGGAGCGCAAGGTGATCAGTCAGGCCGGGGCGAATGACTTGCTGGATGCGCTGGAATTTATCAGCATTACCCGCTTGCGCCATCAGGCCAAGCAAATCCAGAATGGGCAAAAGGCCGATAACTTTATGGCACCCGATGATATGTCCCACTTCGAGAGGAACCACTTGAAGGATGCGTTCAACGTGGTTAAAACCATGCAATCGGCCTTGGCATCGGCCTACACATAAGATAGGGGAGAAAAACTTATGTGGAAACGCCTGTTTGGGCCGGATTTACGACGTGAATGGTACCTGATCCGCATGCCGGACGGTCCCATGAAAGACTATTACAGAAAACCAATCCCTTGGCCGGAGACCGACTATAAGGAACTGGAATATCTGTGTATTGATCTGGAACTGACAGGGCTTAACCCACAGACGGATGAAATCCTTAGTATCGGTTTCGCCCCGATCGTTAATCAAAATGTGGTCCTGTCGGAAGCGGCGCATTATCTGGTGCGCCCTTCCCATGCCTTGCCGGAAGAGTCCGTGATTGTGCATGGACTGACCGACGATCGACTGGCGGAGGCTGAACCGCTGGAAGATATTTTACCTCATGTCCTGAAGGCACTGTCTGGCCGGGTGTTATTGGCCCATCATGCCCCGATTGAAATCGGGTTTTTGAATGTGGCGTGTGAGCGCATTTACGGCTATCCGCTTTTAACCCGTGCGGTGGATACGCTGGAGCTGGAAAAACGTAACCGACAACAACGTAATCAGCCGATAGATGGCGGGGTCTTGCGTTTGGCAAAAGCGCGCGAAGTCTATAACTTGCCGCGCTATCGGGCGCATAATGCCTTGGTGGATGCGGTCGCGTCAGGGGAGTTGTTTTTGGCGCAAACCGCCCATAAAGCCACCAAAGGCGAAACGATCACCTTGCGGGAGATTATGTTTCGAAATAAATAACCCGAAATGGGTCCGAAACATTGACAAAACCTGCGTTTTCTCGCATTTTCAGGGGCCTTTACCCCTTCTTTTAAAAAGTAGATTTATCTCATGTGGACAATTTTAATCGCCATCTGTCTGGTCGCTGTGGTTTGTGGACCGATTTGGGCTATTGCACGCTATTTGCGGGTGCAGTTGCCAAAGTTCCTTTTGCCGATGGTAGCGGGGATTACTTTGTTCTCCTTCAATATCTACATGAGTTATAGCTGGTTTGATCGCACAGCCGCCAGTTATGGGGATGATATCGTCGTGTTGAAGGAATATCGCAGCTCCAGCATCTTTGCACCATGGACAACCCTTGTTCCGCGTGTGTCACATTTTTTGGCGATCAATGCCAAACAGCAAGCAAAACAGGTGGGAGAAAGCGGAATTATTCAAGGGGCTGTTGTGATGATTCAGGAATATGTGGACCCGCTGAATATGACCGTATTGGTGGATTGCCAGAAAGAACGCATTGCGATGATGCCCACAGAACAGGTGTCCGCGGAACAAAATCTGCTGGAAATCGCGCAATGGACAGGGCAAAAGGAATTCCCATATTTAACGGACTATTACTGCACCAAGTAAACCGTATTAATGGGCTGTGATCTGGCTGTCTTGACGCAGGATATGTTCGATGATGAGGCTTTGCAGGCAGTGGATGTAGGGAAGCATGTCGTCGCTGTCCTCAGCCCGCGCGAGGTCTTTTGCCACCTCTTTCGCATCGCAAATCAGGTGGCTGTGGATGTCTTTGTGATCGGCAAAGTCTTCATAGCCACGATCCTGCATGATCTGCTCTTCTTCTGCAAAATGGACTTCGACATAACTGATTAGGGTGTGAAACTTGCTGAGCAGGGTTTGCAGGGGGGCACGTTTCCCGCACAGTTCGACAAACTCGTTAAAGAGGGCGAACAGGTGTTCGTGGGTTTGATCAATCTCTTCAATACCGATTTTATATGCATCTTTCCATGTGGAATGCATGAAGCCGCGCCCTCTATGTGTGAGTTCTATTGTGACGCTAACATAGGTTGAATCGGGAAAGCCAAAGAAATTTTATGGGCTTTGATAAATAAATACGCCTGTATGTGTTAGAGGCCGCGGAGAATGAAATCTCTGATCTTGAGATCCTGTTCGACCATATGTTTCATAATCAGGGCGCGTAGAAAATTGACAGATGCCAAAATGTCTTCGGGCGATTCGCTTTGACGGAGTTCGCTCAGGACTTCGACCGCATCAGCGTTGAGTGTCTCATGATGTTGCTTGTGCTCTATCATTTCTTTGAAGCCGATGTTCTCCATCATTTTTTCTTCAAAGGCAAAATGTCGGACCAGTTCGTTGATCATCGCTTGGAACATGTCCAAGAGTTTGTCTGTTGGCTCGTTGCGATCAAGGGCATCAGCAAAGACGTTAAAGGCTTCAATTAGATTTTTATGGTCACGATCAAGTGAGCATAATTCGGTGGAGAGCGTTTCATTCCAGCTCATTTTTCTTGGTTTCACGACGTCATTCTTTTCTTACTTCTTGGAGGGTGTGCCAAGTATAGTGGTGCATATTGTATGCAGCAAGACTAATTGTCGCTATTGGAACTCAAGAAGCTATTATATTTCAATGCGTCGGGCCGCTTCGCGGATAATATCAGCCGGGGCGTTGTCCTGAAACATGGTTTCGCTCAGGCTGCGTCGCCATGCTTTGGCTCCGCGTAATCCTTGAAAGAGCCCAAACAGGTGCTTTGCCATATGACGGACATAGACGTCATTCGCGACCTGTTTTTCCACATAGGGCATAAATTGTTCAAGGGCACTAAATCGGTCCACAATGGGGGCGTCACTGCCAAAGATCAATTGATCGGCGTTTGCCATGATGTACGGGGTTTCGTAGGCCGCGCGGCCAATCATCACCCCATCAACTTTATCCAAATGGCTGGCGGCTTCTTCTAGCGTTTGGATGCCGCCGTTGAGGATAATTTCCAAATTGGGGAAATCTTTTTTGATCTCATGCACAATATCGTGACGAAGGGGCGGGACTTCGCGATTTTGTTTGGGGCTTAGGCCTTTTAGCCATGCTTTACGGGCATGGATGATAAAGGTTTCGCAACCGGTTTGAGCAACCTTGTCAATAAAGGTACAAAGCAGATCGTAGCTGTCCAGATCATCAATGCCGATGCGATGTTTTACGGTAACGGGCAGATCACAGGCGTCCTGCATGGCTTTGATGCAATCGGCAACCAGATCAGGTTCCGCCATCAGACAAGCGCCAAAACGTCCGGCACTGACGCGATCACTTGGACAGCCGCAGTTCAGATTGACTTCATTATAGCCCCATTCTTCGGCAATTTTGCTACATTGTGCCAGCTGTGCCGGATCACTGCCGCCTAATTGCAGGGCAATCGGATGTTCAATTTCGTTGAAGTCCAGAAAACGACCCGGCCCATCTTTGCCAAAGATAATCGCAGGTGCGACCACCATTTCCGTGTAGAGCAAGGTTTCCTTCGTCAGCCCACGCATAAAGACCCGCTGATGACGATCCGTCCAATCCATCATGGGCGCAACGGAGAGGCGGCGATCCAGTTTCTTTTTGGTAGGGACTGTGGGGGTGGCGTGAGGTGT
The DNA here is from genome assembly GCF_000688235.1 of Terasakiella pusilla DSM 6293. Lineage (GTDB taxonomy): Bacteria > Pseudomonadota > Alphaproteobacteria > Rhodospirillales > Terasakiellaceae > Terasakiella > Terasakiella pusilla. The sequence goes on from NZ_JHYO01000037.1 coordinate 22,618, forward strand.
GGTCATGGGACAAACTAACAATAGGGGATGATCTGCCCCCGTATGTAGTGAGTTTTTGTGCAAAAATAAACCCAATTCTTCCCACATCGCGCTTGGCAGGTGGGGAAGAGTTGGGTTTATGGGTTGTCTGGGGGGGAGGTCTGCAGGTTTATTCGAGGCGGAAGCCCACTTTTAGGACAACCTGATAATGACCGACTTTGCCATCGACCACATGACCGCGGGTTTCCTGCACTTCAAACCAGTCAATGTGTTTCAGGCTTTTGTGGGCTTTGGCGAGTGCATTGTTGATGGCATCTTCAATTGTGGTTGTTGATGAGCCGACGAGTTCTACTTTTTTGTAAACATGATCAGACATGGATAACCCCTTAATTTATTTCACAGATATAGGTGCCGTATGATAGATATAGTACTAAATTTAAGGAATGCATGTCTCAAATGGAAAAAAATGACTTCCTTTACAACAAAAAGGGGATCTTCGGGGGTGTCCTGATTGGGTTGATCGGTAGCATACTGTCGATTTTTGTGGGCGGTATTCTGCATCTTTGGCTCAAGAATGAAGATCGTTCCATCGTTGACGAATGGGCGCAAGCCATGGCGACGGAAGTGCGTTCCGAGATGATCACGGCAACGGAAGTGATCCGTACTCTTAAAAATGTCATTTTGTTCAATAAAGATTTTGCCGAACCGCAATTTGATCTGTTTGTATCTACGTCTCTGAAACGGTTTCCGGCCTTGCGTGAGCTTTATTGGGTGGAGAAACGTTTAAACCATGATCAAGACGACCTTTATGCCCTTGCCATGACCTATCCCAAACGCGGTGTTTATGAGGGGCAGGCGGTTTTAAATCAGCCTAAGGTCAAGCGCTTGATTGACGGGGCGTTGCGCACACAACACCTGTTGCTGAGTGCCCGTGAAAACCCGACAGGTAGCAAGGCGTTGGGGTATTGGGCGGTGATGCCGGTTGAAGATATCAGCCTGTCAAGTGAAGGGGGGAATCGCGGCATAGTTCTGGGCTTTTTTGATCTATCACATACGATAGAGGCACTTTTCAAATCCAAAAAAGCCCAGCTCAAGGCGCTGCGCTTGCAGGACGTCACGGTGGTCAATAATCCGGTCCTTTTGTTCTCCAATGGATGGGATGAGGGGAGTGAGCCAACAGATCGGACCATCTTTCAGGTGAATGTTGCTGGGCGGGTGCTGGATCTGGAGTTTGTCGCCCGGCAAGGCAAGGATGATGTCTTGATCGCGTTGCTGGTCAGTTTGTTGGGGATCGGGGTGACGGGGTTATTGGTTATTGGTCGCTTGAAACACCACAGGTATGAAAGCCAGTTGGCGGACGCGATCAATCGTCAAACCAGCGAGCTTACAAATCGAAACCTGTTTTACAATACGGTGATGAACAGTGCGGGGGAAGGCGTCATCGGCTTAAACCGCTATTGCGTGGTGAGCTTTGCCAATCGCCTGGCCCATGATTTTTTTGACAAGCAGGTGGGGGATGTAGTTGGGGAACATCTGTCGGGTCTGATCGGTCAGGAAAGTGTGGATCATCTGGTGTTTAAAGATGTGGAAGATGGCAGCTTTAACTTTCTGGACGTCCCCTACGTTATTGAACTGGAAAGGGAGCACGCCTCACAGGTCCGGTTGGAGGTGCGCATTATATCGGTGCTGGATGTGCCTGATGTACGTTGGCTGTTGGTCTTTCGAGATATCTCTAAAGAAATCGAGATTGAGGAGATGCTGGAGCAAACGGACAGACAGTTTCGTCAGGCATTTTTGTTAGGTTCGGTGCCCATGATGATTGTGGATGCGGAAGGGTTTGTCAAAGAAACCAATAAGGCCTTTCAGGACTTTGTGGGGTATCGACAGGACGAATTGTTTACCCGGCATATGGAAAGCTTTCTCCATCTAAGTGGACGGGATGCGTTTATGAGCTGGCTTGATGGGGCGCGGCGTCATATGAACGAGAACCTGCAAATAGAGCAGCGCTTACTGAGTGCCGCAGGTGAGACATTGTGGACAGTGGCGAGTTATACCTGTGTGTATGGAAAAGCAGGGAAGCTTGAAAAAATCATCTGCCAGTATCTTGATTACACTGAACGGCAGAAGTTTGAGGTCGAGCTGCGGAAGCATCGCGATAAACTGGCGCAACTGGTTGCGACACGCACGCGCGAAGTCAAGGGCGCGCGGGAAAGCCTGATTGCCTCCATCAATGCAGCGGATAATGCGATTTTAGTGTATGACAATCAGAATAAGCTGGAATTTTCCAGCGGTCAGGTGGAGGTCTTTTTCCCTGAAATGGCGATGGAGATCCGCCCTGGTGTTCCCGCCAAACGTCTTTGTGAATTACAGGCCCTGCGTACGGGGGAAAATGAGGTGAAACAAGCCGAAAGAATTGCCCGTTTGAGTGCGGGGGTGAGTGGTGAAGAAATCCAGTTGGTTGACGGACGGTGGATACAGACCCGACGGCGTAAAACTCCGGCAGGTGGCACAATCGTCGTTTATACGGATATTACGTCCTTTAAGGACCAGCAAGAACTGTTGCGCAGACAGGCAGATGACCTGTCTCAAGCATTGCGACGCCAGCAGGAGGTGAACGAACAACAGAAAATGTTTGTGTCTGTTGTCTCTCACGAATTTAAAAACCCGCTGGCAATAATCGATAGTACCGCCCAACGCATTAGCCGCCGCCTCGCCAAATTGGAACCGCAAGAGATCATCGAACGGATGCAGACTGTACGTGATGCGGTGTTGAGGCTGTCAAAATTGATTGATGCAACGGTCACCACCCAGCGAATTGAAAATCAAAGCGGTAAACTTGAGGCAAATCTACTGGAGGTGACGCAAACCGTGCGTGATATCGTCGCAGTCCATAAGGACGCGTTGAAAGATCGACAGGTCATGTTTAAAGGGATGGATGTGCCTGTTCATGCGCCACTGGATCAGGAGTTGTTTACTATTGCAATGGACAACTTGATTAACAACGCGATCAAGTTTTCCCCCAAAGGGTCGGTGATTACCTTGCATGTTAAGCGTGAGGATTCTCATGTGATTGTTGGAGTGTCTGATCAGGGGATGGGGATCGCAAAAGGCGATTTAGAAAATATCTACAATCGTTTTTATCGTGCACAGGCGGCAGGGGATGTGGAAGGCACGGGCTTAGGTCTAAGTATTGTCAGGCAAATCGCCCATTTGCACAAAGGTGAGGTCCATTGCGAAAGCGAAGAAGGCAAGTGGACATATTTTTATATGAGACTTCCGTTATTTGTTTAGGTTGTCAGTATGTCCCTTTTGTGACTATGATCTAAGTATCGATTAACAAAAACAAAATAGGGGCGAGAGATGAAATATTCTCTGCAAGAAAGTGATAGTGTGGTGACGGTCCAGCTCACAGGGGAATTGACCGTTACAGATGAGGAAGAGTTCCGCTTATTAAGCCAAAAGGCGATAGAGACATCAGGGGCAAAATGTATTGTGGATGTCACCAAGCTGGATTTTTTGGACTCGGCCGGTTTGGGCTTGATCCTTGTCTTGAAAGAAATGTGTGAGGAGTTGGGCAAGACAGTCACCTTGCGCATTGGCCAAAGCCCTGTGCGAGACATTTTGGAAATATCCGAGTTTGATAGTTTGATCCCGTACGAAGACGCTTGAGACGTTACAGATGATCGGTCAACAACAGTGTTGTTTCGTCCTTGAAAAAAATGTGACGAAACGGCGGGAGATTGCGGCGGTTGCGCGTAATCTGGGCCTGATGATCGTATATCATCAGTGTGCCTTTACCAGCGAACAGAATGATTTTGAACCGGACCTTGTGGTATTCGGTCACGATGTTGATGTGCCGCAAGGCAGCGTCGGGGTTGGCAGTGTGGAACTGTTGATCCGTGAAAGTCAGGCACCTGTCCTATGCCCTCCTGAATATAAAGATGTTCTCTTGGAACATTTTGATAATGTACAGGTCTATGCGCAAGACTGTTTATTGGAAGAGATGTCACGCGCCTTGCTGGAAGGGCATATTAAAAGGCGGCTGTTGCGCAACGATCTGGTCAAAGCTGTGACCGGGATTAAATCCTGTGAGCAGGCGGAATTTCATTTTAAAACACTGGAAGAAGCACAGGCGCTGGCACTGTTGCTAGCAACCCTTGCACCGGAGAAAAAGCTGCTGCGTTTGGGTTTGAGTGAACTGTTTATCAATGCGGTGGAACACGGTAATCTCGGTATATCGGGAGGGCAAAAACAGGCCCTGAAACGCAAAGGCCGTTGGCTTGAGGAAATTGAAACCCGTTTGTCCCAAAAAGGCTATGCGGATAAATATGTCCGTTTGAGGTTCAGTCGGGATGATAAAGAGATCCATTTGTCCCTTTTGGATGAAGGCAAGGGGTTTGATTGGCGGGAAATGTTGGGCCTGACCCTGAAGCAAAAGGGGGCTGAGATTGCAGGACGCGGCATTTTGATCGCCAAAAAATCGGGATTGAATACTTTGGAATATCTTGGCAGCGGCAATGAGCTGACCTGTTCGTTTTCCCTTGGGGGGTAGGGGAATGATGTTCAAAATTCTCTGTATCGAAGATGAAGATAATCTGCGGCGCGATATTTGCGAAGAATTGCGCGACACCGGTTATGAGGTGATTGAGGCCGCAGATGGCGTTGAGGGGCTCCACCTTCTTCAGACACAACGTCCCGATTTGGTTTTGTGTGATATTCGCATGCCAAGGATGGATGGGCATGAATTGCTGTCAAAAGTGCGGACCTGTAATGCCCAGTGGGGCAATGTACCTTTTATTTTCCTCACAGCCTTTGGGGAACGTGACGATATGTTGAAAGGCTTGCGTGACGGGGCCGATGATTTTCTGACCAAGCCGATTGATTTTGATGTGCTGTTAGTGAGGGTAGAAACCTGTTTGCGCCAGGTGCGACGTGTCACCAGCCATGCCCAAAACTCCCATGATGAAATTAAAAAGGAGATGGAACGCGCGCATACCATGCAAAGCGACCTGCTGCCATGCCAAAAGACCATCAAGGATGTGGAGGAAAAAGGCGGACTGGAAATTTCCAGTCACTATGAACCTTCAACGGAGTTGGGCGGGGATATGTGGGGGGTGCATCTTTTGGGACCAGACAAAGTGATGTTCTATCTTGTAGATTTTTCGGGGCATGGGATTTCTGCGGCCATGAATACCTTTCGCCTTCACAGCAAGATTGACAGTGACCCGATTGGCGATAAGTCACCGGCGGCGTATCTTACCCATCTCAACCATTGGATGTGCAATCAGTTGCAGACAGGTCAATTTGCAACTGTTCTTTTGGGGGTCTTTGATCGTAAGGCAGGCTATTTTGACTATGCGGCAGCAGGTGCGCGTTCCCCCATCAGGATTAGCTTTTCCGATTACTCCATTGAAGTGGGGAATGGTAAGGGAGTACCGCTTGGGATCGCCCAAAATGCGGTATATGAAGACCGGCGGATGAAACTTTCACCTCTGGATAAGTTGTTTTTTTATAGTGATGCATTGATCGAACATGGTCGAAAAGAGAACTTGTCTTTAGGGCAGGATGGACTTGAAACAATGCTTCTGAACCTCGCTCAATCCCAGAAAAACATTACGGTTGAGGACATTCTAGCCCCTTTTGTTGCCGTGGCCCCAAAACCGTTAGATGATGATTTGACTGCCATTTGTATTAATTGGAAGAGTTAGTTTGTAGGGGGTTATGCTGTATATTAGGATGACTCTAAAAAAATAACATTGCAAATCCGTAAAATTTTACTGAATTTCACCTTTTTTGTTTTTGAGTTTCTTATCTGATTGCAGTATATAACAGCAAAAATTAAGCTAAAGTATTACTTCTTATGGCTCTAACAAAAGTTTAATTTGGGCGGTGCTACTTTCTAAAAAATACGCACTTCTCTGGTTGAATAGAAAAGGGGGACGTTAATGGCGGAAAACTCAGCGGCTTTGACAGGTAGAGAGCGAACATTCGCTCGTGACGAAATTATCGTCAGTAAAACAGATACCAAAGGGCGATTGATCTATACAAACCAAACCTTTTTACAGGTTGCCGACTACACGGAAGCGGAAGTTATAGGTCAGCCCCATAGTATGATCCGTCATCCGGATATGCCGCGTTGTGTCTTTAAACTGCTATGGGACACGATTTCCGAAGGACGTGAGTTGTTTGCCTATGTGGTCAACCGCACTAAATTTGGTGATCACTATTGGGTTCTTGCTCATGTTACGCCGACATTTGACGAAGATGGGAAAACAATTAAAGGTTATCATTCTAATCGACGGGTGCCAAACCCCGGTTCGTTAGAGATTATTAAACCCCTTTATGCAGAGCTGAAAGCGGAAGAAGACCGTCATTCGAACCGTAAAGACGGGATGAATGCGGCCTATCAAATGTTGCTCGGTAAACTCGCAGAAGCAGGAATGGAATACGATGAATTTATTCTCTCGATCTAGATCAGAACGAGTTATGGTCTTTTCGCTTATTGTTTCTGTGGCTGTTGCAATTTACCTGTTTGTTGAATTCGGGCCGGTTGCCGGTGGTATAGCCGCACTTAGTGTCATCGTTCAGGTCTTTGCTCTGCGCGCGATCATTACGGCGAACAATATGGTCGAAAAGACCCGTCAGGTTATGACGCAGGCGGCAGCAGGTCGTCTGGACGTGCGCGTACTGGATATCCGTGGCAGAAGCACGGTGTCGCAATTGATGCACGACACAAACCATTTGCTTGACCAGACAGAAGCTTTTGCCCGTGAAGCAGGGGCGGCACTGGAATACGCATCAAAGGGCAAGTATTTTCGCAAAATTCTGTTACGCGGGATTACAGGTGACTTTATCAATTACGCTGCTGTCGTAAACGACGGTCTGGACGCGATGGGTAAAAAGACTACAGACTTTGTAAAAAGTGCCAGTGCAATCGGGGCAAATATCAAAGGTGTTGTTCATAATGTCTCCTCTGCGGCGCAAGAGCTTGAAGCCTCAAGTTCGTCTTTGGGGGATGTTGCCTTGCGCACCAGCAATCAGTCAGAGACTGTCCGTGATGCGGCTGGGAGTGCCTCCAGCAATGTGGAAAGTGTGGCAGCAGCTACGGAAGAGTTTAACGCGTCAATCAACGAGATTCATGCCCAAGTGACCCGTTCTGCTGAAATGGCGTCAGAAGCGGTGGGCCGTGCCGGTGATGCAAACGAGGTGATTGCAACGTTGCATGAAGCCGCCTCGCGTATTGGTGAAGTTGTCAATTTGATCAACGATATTGCGGATCAGACCAACATGCTTGCCCTGAACGCAACCATCGAAGCCGCCCGCGCAGGTGAAGCCGGTAAAGGTTTTGTGGTCGTTGCCGGGGAAGTGAAAAATCTGGCAAATCAGACGTCACGGGCGACAGAGGAGATCACAACTCAAGTGACTTCCATGCAACGCGCTACAGATTCAGCGGTTGATGCGATCCAGAAAATCACACAGATGATTGAAGCAATTGACGAAACCGCAGGCCAAATTGCAACTACCGTTGAGCAGCAGTCTGCGGTCGTGAGCGAGATTAGCCAGAACTCCCAGTATGCGGTTGGCAAAGTGCGCACGGTCGCCGATACCATTGGTGATGTCGCAACCGGCGCGTCAGAGTCAAGCAGTGCGGTCGGGGAGATCCAGTCGGCCTCTGCGGAGCTGGCAAAACAGGCACAGGTGCTGTCTGATGACGTAAATGCCTTTGTGGAAAGTGTGGTGCGCGGCTAAGCAACCCCCGTCACGCTACAAACATGAAAAAAGGACGCTGGCAGGGATGTCAGCGTCCTTTTTATGTGCTGGTGTGACAGCTTACTCTTTGTCGTCCTTTTGATGCTCTGGATCATGAATGTCGAGGTCTTCGTCATTCACATCAAACTCACCGCGTTCGGCGCGTTTTTTCCATGTGCGATAGGACTTCAGGCTGAGCGGAATGCTTCCCAGATAGATCGCACCAATGACCGACAGCATGGCCCAAGGGGCGCTGACCAGAAAGGCCGCAATCAAACCGACACCAATCATGACCGGCAGCACATAGGCTTGTGCCACTTTTGCCTTTTTAAAGGAAAAGGTCGGGATACGGCTTACCATCAATCCGCCGATGGCAATCAAGAAGACGGCTGCCATGGCAGGGTTGCGGAAAAAGTCATCCCCAAACATAAAGGACAGGACCAGCGGATACATGATCAGCAAAGCACCTGCAGGGGCGGGCACACCCGTAAAGAAGTTGTTTTCCCATTCCTGCTTGTCCGGGTCTTCCAGGGCGGTGTTGAAGCGCGCAAGGCGCAAAGCCATGCAGATGGTAAAGAACAGGACAAATACCCAACCGATGCGACCGGCATGTTCCAACGTCCAGAAATAGAGGATCATCGGCGGGGCGACACCAAAGCTGATAAAGTCGGACAGGGAGTCCAGTTCCGCCCCAAATTTGCTTTGGGCATTCAGCATGCGGGCGACGCGGCCATCCAGCCCGTCAAGGACCGCAGCGACCACAATCGCAAAAACAGAAGCTTCCCACATTTCGCGGGAAGCAAAGTTGATGGCAGTCATCCCGGCACAAAGCGCCGTGACGGTCAGCATATTAGGGATCAGACGGTTGATCGGTAATCTTTTTAATCGCGGCGGGCGCTGTTTTATCATCGTCTCTCACTTCGCCTTAACGGACTTCGCCGACGCGTGCCGGTTCAGTTGAATTCATGTCGGCAAGTACGGTTTCCGCAGCTTTGGTTGTTTGACCCAAGCTCACCATAGGTTCCACGCCTTCCGGTAGGTACACATCGACGCGGCTGCCGAAACGGATCATACCAAAACGTTCCCCAGCTTTCAATTCATCGCCCTCTTTTGTCCAGCAGACAATGCGACGCGCAACCAGACCTGCGATCTGGACAAAGGCGATTTCCTTGCCGTCTTTGGTTTCAAGTGACAGGCTCATACGTTCGTTATCAACACTGGCTTTATCCAGCGAGGCATTGAGGAACTTACCCGGACGGTAGGCAACTTTTTTAACAACACCATCTAATGGAGAGCGGTTAACGTGAACATTAAAGACGTTCATGAAGACGCAAACGCGGGTGCGTTCTGCATCCCCCATCCCCAGTTCAGCAGGCGGTGCTGCACGGTCGATCAGCTGGACCACACCGTCAGCCGGGGAAATCACCAGACCTTCGCGAGTCGGTGTGACGCGATGCGGGTCACGGAAGAAACAGATACACCAGACGGTCAGGATCGCCCCAACCCAACCAATAGGTTGAACGGCGTTAAACCATTCCAAAGCATAGGCACCTGTCATCAGGACAAGCGTTAAAATCGCAAAGATAGCGATAAAGGGCCAACCTTCACGGTTGATCGGCACAAAGAGAACTTTCAGCACGGTCTTCTTCCATTTGACAAGATAAATATTGCACTCTTCGTAACAGGATACGGCAATGGCGTAAAGACGGCTTTTCCTTTTGTTTGTATGAAAGTCCGTGATAGATTGGAAAAAGGGATATCAATTAGATAGTGTGCAAAAAACAAATGCCAACGAAAGCCAGAAGCCTTGTCGAGTTTTCAAATCGTAAAAGCGGGGCGTTAGCGCTAACCGATCGGATCAATACTGAGGATGGGGCATTAACCCACGCAGTCTGTCGCACGGCAATTGATTTTATGGTGCAGTATCAGGGCTATTGGTTCGCGGTCCATGCGGATCAGAGAGACAAGCAGGCGGTTTTGCGCGTGCATGGGATCATCGGGCATTTACCCTACTCGTACCAAAGCTCATTTGCGCGCAGCAGTATTATGACCGTGGTGAGCCAAGCCAGCCGGGTTGTGCGCGGCAAGGTTCGGATTGATGAAAAACAGCGTATCCTTTTGATTAAAGAAGTGAAGGTGCAAGGCAGTTTGACCCCACGCGTCATTATGTCGGAAACGGCAAAAGTACTGCTGCAACTGAAACCTTATCTCGAACTGGTCAGCAGCATCCGTCCGCCGCAACAGATCAATAAGTTTAGCGCGCCGACCCATTATCGTCGGCAGGAAACGCTACCGCCGACGGCTTAACACCGTTGAGAGAGAAAAAAAGGAAGGTCATAAACACCTTCCTCAGATTGCTGACAAAGGTCTCGCCTTGGCGAGGCCTTTGTGATTCAATGAGGAATGCTTAAAAAACGCGGTCCTCAACAAACGGAACTTGAGATGGTCAGTCTGGATAGTCTGGTTCCGTCCAACCATCTTTTGCGCAAAATTGATGCGCATATTGATTTCAGTTTCATTCACGACAAAGTGGCGCCTTTATATTGCGCCGATAATGGTCGACCTCCGCTTGATCCGACTATGTTGTTTAAGGCTTTACTGGTCGGTTATCTCTTTGGCATTCGCTCCGAGCGTCAGTT
>NZ_JHYO01000038.1 GCF_000688235.1 Terasakiella pusilla DSM 6293
ATCATACCGAACCTTCCCCAGTTCCTCCGCCACAACGTCCATTGAATATCCACGCCCATAGAATGCTTGTGATGCCCGTGAATTAGACCTGTCGGACCATCCGCCTAATAACATAGCGATTTCATGTCGGACATCTGCTTGACGTAAGGCATCACGGAAGTTATGGCGAAACGAATGGAAGCTGGTGCGATCACCATCGGCGTCAATGGATTTGAGGAACCGGGCAAACCATTTGGAGAACTGATCCGAACGGTAGCCCGTGGTTCCGGGTTTTATATCTGGGAACAACTTTCCCCGTGGTTTACGCTCAAACTGTTTCAGATACCGCATGAAGCCGAGTTCCAATAATTGCGGATGAACTGGCACTACACGTTCAGATGTTTTGGTCTTGAGGACTTTATCATCAATGCCACGATCCGTTTCACGGGTAATATTGAAGCACCAGACTTTATCTCGGACGATTATATCTTCGACATTCAACTGGCAAATTTCATTTAGCCGTAAACCATTGTAAAGCCCGATATGAGGGACCCAATATTCAGCACCGGATTTATCAACCAGCCCTGTGAATATCTTTTCCAATTGCCAATCTGAGAACGGTAATCGTTTATCCTGAGCATGAACGGGATCAGCCACTTTCAATCCGATTGCGGGATTATGATCCAATAATTCCTCTTCCACGGCCCAATTCAACATTGCCGACAGTTTGTTGACATATTTGTTGATCGTGAGCGGTGCCATCGCCTTCATATTCTTCGACCGAGCAATATCAGAAATTTCCACCAATGATTTCCGTGGAAACCGTTTCTTGGCATTCGCAGGTAGATACCGCACCACATCCATGAATTGACGACAATCTTCACGATCAATATCTGAAATCAATCTCTCTCGCCCAAATAGTTCCATCAACACGTTATATACGGATTGATACGTCATCACCGTCTTCTTTGAACGAGATCGTGCCGGATCGTCCATATAACGATGATAGAGGTCGTCTAAAGTGATTGATGGCTTCCGTGGTGCATGATGTTCCAGAACTTCCTCAACGACCGTTTTAATTAACGCTCTGAGACCGTCTGGGTCGGATGATGGTGGAGCTTTAAAACTGGATGGTCCTGTAACACTTTCCTGTAACAGTTTTGACCACTCAGATTGTCCGTTTAAGCGTCGCTGACGGGCATCGTCGAATAAAGCTTCAATCTTCACGCTGACGGTTTTATAGCGTTCTACAGCGGTTCTGTAGTCCTTGGTGCGTAAGGATTTGACCACTTCTTCCTTGTCGATGATATGACGAATATCTGTCGGCACCCATCGTCGGCATCGCCATACATCACCACGTTTTTCCAGACCGATAATCTTACCCATGGCGACCCTCAAATGGAGTTCGCCTGTAACAGTTTCCTGTAACAGTTTGTCGATTCTGGTCGGAAATCGTCGTCAAATAACGTCTGATTTGACCGTCGTAATCAACGTCACCAGTCGTCATAAATCGCAGTATTGTGCGTAAAAAACAAAACGGACATTCCACGTCACCGTCTGAATGTCCGTCTGTAATGGTGGAGCTAAGCGGGAGTGTGTATCCGTTGATTACAGCGGGTTTGACGATGATTGACGCAATCACACCACGGACGTTTCCAGCACCGTTCACACGCCAATTCTGACGATCTACAGACAAGATCATCATGGGTATAAAAATGAAAAGACCACACGACGTAACCGCCTGTGTGGTCTCTGTAATGGTGGAGCCTAGCGGGATCATTTCCGCAGTGGGCCGGATTTCTTTAACCCGGCCAAGCCCTATGTTTTCTCCCAGTTCTAATGCCCATCGACATATAGATCGAGAAGCGTGTTCTTATCATTTAGGTGCAAAGCTGATACGCCGTGGTCACCGAACGTTTCAACGATCTCTTCTGCGACGGATTTAAGATCAGCTTCTTCACCATCAAATGGAATGATAAAGATACGTCCCGTTAGATAATTGATACCATCTTCTTCTTCACGAATACGGTAATTCGTATGAATATCGAACTGGCGATAGGCTTTACGGATTTCATAACTGAGATGATTAAGCGTACGCTCGAGTGGGACATGCTTAATTGCGTGAGGTCCATACCGAGTATCTAACTTTTCTATTTTCATTAATTTCGCAGCATCTTCATCTGAGTATATGGCAATGCGACCAAGCTCAGGGTCACAGTCAAATCCATACGCGCAGATGTCATCAAGCGTAGGGGTGAATGCCCCTACATCTTCGGGGTCCATATCTGTAAAAAACTGATGCGCATAATTGGCGGCGAGATTGTGATTGAAGGGGTAATCTTGTCCCATGTCTTTATCCTTCTTGTTGAGGAGGTTTGTAACTGAGACAATGCTACGGCCGCGACCTATCAAAAGTCATAAAAAATCGACCAAGTAAAACTGTACTTCGCTGGTCTTCCCCGGGATTTAAACTGCTGCCTTGAGAGCGTTGTAATAGGTGCTTTTGCTGATATTGAGATGGCGACACGTATCCATCATTGTTGTGGCAGGGTCATCATGAGCGAGTTGGATTTGACGAGCCAGTGCGGTCGTGAGTTTCTTCGGGCGACCGAAGGTTTTGCCGTTTTCACGGGCGACAGCTTGCCCTGCCTTGGTGCGCTCAATCAGAAGATTTTTCTCGAACTCTGCTAACGCGCCCAACATCGAGAACAAAAGTTTGCCAGTTGCCGTGCTGGTGTCGATGTTATCCATGATGGATACAAGTTCGGCACCCTTGTCATTAATCATGTCGGATAATTCCAACAGATGACGTTGTGAACGAGCAAGGCGATCTAAACGCCAGACCACCAACTTATCACCGGGACGCAATTGGTTTAGAACAGTTTCCAACGCATCACGGTTACGTTTTGATCCAGATACTTTCTCGGCGTAGATGTCTCGGTCATCTACACCCCATTTGACCAATGCTTGGACTTGTAGTTCATAATCTTGATCAGATGTACTAACCCGTGAATAACCGAATGCTCTGGACATAACATACCCCACTTCCAAAAAACGCTTCCAAAAAGAAAAATCAGTGATGACTTTTCAGACATACTTTTTGCACATGGTACGGCCGATTTTCACTGGGGCCAAGCCGGGTTCCAATAACTGTTCATTTTTTGGAACGCCGATTTATGGGAACATACCCCCTTGTCCCCATAAAGCAGATCGTGTTGTTTTAAATGACACCATAAATCAGATTATGTCCTATAAAAGGACATCACGAATAGAAGCTCACGCAGATAGATGGGGGCATTGGTATTTGTCAGAACAAAACCGTTACGTTATTCCCTTACTATAGTATTTTCGTAACGCATTAGATAATTCAAATATATAGGCGTGATTTCCTGCCCAGTTATGCATTCAATTCCAGTGATAACTGACCCAAAGCTTCCATAATCCAGAAATCACTTCGATCTGATTGATACCTATGCCAAATCGCATCACAGATAGACACAAATGACGCAGCAGTGATTTTCACGGGTGATGTCACCACCTCTCGTTCTTGGTCATATCTAACCACCAATATCAGATCAACATCATCAATCGGAATTCCCGGGACTTCTGTTGTGATGACCAGATCGGAATATTCTTGGTGGAACTTTACTTGCGGAAACATTTTCATCTCATCTTTATTTGAAAGTCGTATTCAGGGATGATTTTTCTGAGATCACTGTGGCACCAATGACACGAAATAGCGACCACACGGACCTCACTTCAAGTCATTTCCCGCATAATTTCCCCCGGGAATTCCAAACTACATTTCAAATGAAGACATCTATATTTCAAAAAGGCATGCAAGCGTTTTTTTGAAGTGAAGATGTGGTTTTATTTCGCATCTAACTAATTGATTTTCAAGTATTAAACAAATTGGCACGGTGTGTTTTGTGCAGGTAACGTCATAGTCAGAAAACGCCCTCGATGGGAGGGTGATGTTATGGAGATTATTGAACTATGTCTACACAGCGCAATTCCAAACGCACTAAACAATATCACCCTTCACACAAAATGTTCGAATTTGATGAAGGCTGCCACTTCATTGCGGAAAGCGCAGTTGAAGAAGCTTTAGACGACTTTTGTGTGAAACCGTTTTATCTCAATGGCAACATCATCATGCTGGCTCCATTGGATGCTGTGCGTATGAACTTGCAACCACACCTCACACTTAATCATAAAAATCACATTCGCGGAGACTTTGATCCTGACCTTTACGCTTCTTGTATTGAAGTAAAGCAAATCTTGAAAAATACAAAGCCAGCAGATGTTGCACGGTTATTACGCTCAAAATTGCGCTTCCAGAAAGACAAGTGCAAAGTGACATCGCGCTATAACCCTGAATACACGCCCCGTGGAAAACGTCACTACGGAGCAAATTATGCAGGACACCTTTATATCTCAATGAACAAAGAAGCAGAATTATCGGATCGCATTGAAGTGCTGAACGTCTTGAAAGCCGACATTGAAGCAGGGAACCTTGTTGCCGAGTTTCAAAATATCAATTCTCAACGCTACACGTTCAAAGTTCGTTGATTTATCCACACCAATTTCACAGCCAGATAAATACCCAATGGAAAGCCTCGTTCAGAAGTAGCTATCTGAATTCATACGGTTTGTTTCTCCTCACCGTGGGGCTTTCCTTTTCTTTCGAGGAGATCATATTGAGGAGAAAAATAATGAAAAACAATCCTCCCATTGATGCTCAAACAGGAGCGTTTCAATACGACTATTCCAATATCATGATTAAACTGGTTGATGCACTGGCCGGGGCTGGAAAGACATACAATGCGTGTAGATGGGCAGTGGAACAGGCTCTCGCTGGTCAGAAGGTGATGATTGTCCAGCCTTCAATCAAATTGTTGCAACAGACAGAAGCCGATTTGAAACCCATGATCAAATCTACTGGACAACATGTTCCGTTACGCCGTTTTGATACGGATGCACTTGATGGTCAATCCGTCACGAAATCGGTCATGGCATTCTTGAAAGACTATCCCCAAGGACGATCTGTCATTGCAATGATGACCCATCAAGCCTTTGACCTTCTACCGTACTTTCATCGGGCGCAAGATTGGGTTGTCATTTATGACGAATTGCCCGTTGTTGATATGGACCTGACCATGCGTGTTCCTCGCTCTCATAATATGTTTATGGGATATGTTCAGCCTGTGGATCAAAGTGACGATTATTGTAAACTTATCGCGCGTGAAAACAATGGACTGCGGAAATTCACTCGTGGTGATGACGATGTGTACCAGCCATTGCAAAGCTTTGCCCACAAGATGTTGGATGAGCATTGGAACGTGTACGCGATAAAATCCAATTACCACGATGTCGTTATCGGCAATGATCTCGAAAAGAAAACAAAGCTGAGTTTGTTTGCCCTTCTCAAACCGACCAAGTTCAAGGATTTCCGTGAAACTGTCATCATGGGTGCATGCGCGATGGAAAGCGTTATGTACAGACTATGGTCTTCTTGGGGTGTTCGGTTTGAAGAGCATTCTGAAATCATGGCAGGGCTTCAATATCATCAGCATAACAATGGAAATCGCTTGAATGTCCATTATTTCAGTGATGAAGCTTGGTCGAAGAACCTGCGGGATAAGACAATGGAAGATAGCGACACCACCGTTATGGATGGGATGCTTTCTGAATTGATGGTGCGCCTGAAAGATGAAGAATTTCTGTGGGTGGCGAACAACGATGTTGAAGATAATGTCTTTGCCGATGGCGAAGGGGCGACCCGACTATCCAACATCTCCCACGGGTTGAACTCTTATCAGCATATTGACCATGTTGCCTTTTTATCGGCGTTAAATCGAACACCCGCACATTTCAAGTTTCTGCAAGCTCAAGGGATCAATGCGGGGGAACTTCGTGATGCACTGGTTCATCAAACAACATATCAATCGGTCATGCGTTGTTCGTTGCGCAATCCCAATGCGAACCAGCCTGTGAATGTCTATGTGACAGATATGATGACGGCTGAATGGTTGGCGAACATCTTCCCCGGTAGCTCCGTTCGCTGCTTTGCCCCAGAAGGTTTCACCTTTCCTGAACAAAAACAGCGTGGCCGCCCCGCCCAACATGAAAGTGCTGCCGAACGCCAAAAGGCATATCGCCAACGCCTTAAAGCAGAACAAACCGCATTGAAGAACGTGAATGCACAACTGACGGTGCTGGCGGACCTTTATGATACAGAGGGTGAAATTTTTGACGTTTCTGCGGTAGATGGCTTGATCCATCAGCTTTATGAGGCATGGCAGGTAACTTACGCCAAGAAGAAGGATAACCATCTGGTGTCATCAGCCGTGTTTAATCCTGCCCTGTCTGAAAAGACAGATCGCGGGTTAAAAAACGTTGAAAACACATGGGGTATCTGGCTGGATAATGACGATCCAGACGGTGTGGCGTGGCAAGACTTCAAGAAGGTGTTTGCGCACTTGAAAATGGTCGGTTGTAATTCCCACTCTGGTCATGGTCGCTATCGAGTGTTCTTACCAACAACCACAGTTATGACTGCCGAAGTCCATCAAATCGTCGTTGACCATATTTTCCAGACATTGACCGATCATGGTTATGAGCATCACGGATTTGACCTTTCCAAACGCCATGCGGCATCACTTTTCTACCTCCCGTGTCAGGCAAAAGACGGTGATAGTTTCTTTGATGTTTGTGAGGGGGGCTTATTAGACCCGATTGAGGTTCTGAACGTGGTTGAGCTTCCTGATACGCCCACACTGAAACCATCAATCGGGAAATCTGTATCTAATCAATCGATCCAAACTTCCATTGACTATTATCGTGCTGTTAGTGCAGGAACCGGACATCGTAACAAGGCGTTTTTTGACCTTGGATATATTCTTTTGAAAAAGGGTTGCACCCTGTCAACCATTGAAGAGGCGTTGGAAATGGCTGACTATGATGACAGTCGTCGTGCGAAGGGGCAGATCGCCAGCGTCATGAAAAGTCTCGAAAGTGGTCGTTATGGTGAGGTTCGAGGGTAATCGAGTTATTTCTGCAAGTGGGCTTCATAGTCCATAGCCGCAGCCAGCACCCTGATAATTCGGATTGTATCCCCTGTGGTTCGATAAAGGATTAAATGCTTTTCATGGATCAGTTTTCTTAATCCTTTTCGCACTTCATCACACGGGACACCCATATCGGGGTTATTTGCCAGAAGATGGAAAACCTTATCGAGAGCGTCAAGATAAACGTCAGCTTGGTACTCACCCCAACTATCGCAGGAATATTACCAAATGCCGATTAAATCGCGTTGGGCTTTTTGTTGTAGATGGATGTGCGCCATATCAGGTTTTGGAGTTATATTCCTGCTTGGCTTGCGCCTTGATCGCATTCATATCCAGTGGACCCGCATCACCGCTTTGTTCACCTTCCAAGGCAGCGACGCGCAAAGCTTGGAGTTTCAATTCCCGGTATTCATCTTCGGAAATCACGACAGCAACAGGTTTGCCATTTCGTGTGACACTGACAGGTTCTTTTTGAGACTTCAAAAGAACATCGCCAAAGTGGGTCTTTGCTTCTGTTGAACTGATGGACTGCATGGTGCATGAACCTTATTTTGATTAGGTTGATTATTTTAATCAATTTAATCATTTCGAACAAGGTTTGTTGTTTTCATAGTCTGCGTGTCATTTAAAACCACACGATTTGGTTTGCATAAATAGGTGTATCAATGAGGAGATACACGCATGCGATTAAAAGATTTTTCAACGACACCCTATCCAAACCACACCAAATCAATCGAAATAGAACCAGCCACGGGCATGAAGGTTTTTACCCTCTTTTTGCGCGTCTGTGGAACGATTCAACTCCCCTACAAGCCAACTCCGGCTTGGCTTTACTTGATGGATCGCCCCATTAATGAATATGGGTCTGATATTTCAATCGAACCGCTGGGTGCAACTGAATATCTGGTGACGGTAGATTGTTATGGGATTTATCCGATTATTATTAGCGGCGACGAAAATTTCCAAAACGCCCTTGAAACAGCGCAAACATCCAGACCCGTGCTATGGACAGATCGGGGGCGGCATGATTTTGATGAGCTTGATATATATGTTGGGTCTGCCCAGCTTACGGATTTTGATGCAAAGCGTTCCATGACTTTAGTCCGCACCGCCGAGTTTTTCGAAAATGAGGAGGTGATGGCATGAGACTTTATGAATTTTGCCCTGAGAAAGCATCCACGTTCATCTACAATATTGAGTTTCTGGAAGTCCCGGTGAATTTATCGGATACGGGTGAAGAAGAGTGGCCCGTGGCGCAAATTAACGGTTCCCAATGTGTGACCATCAGCAAGAAAATTGATCACAAGCGTCCTCACGGGTTTACCGTGCGCGTCTGCTCATTCGGAAATGATCTTTCTGAAATCCAGTCACATATCCGATCATCTGAAGTTCGTTGGGCAGGACAATGTTTTGATGGACAAAGCTGCTTTCCGACGCTCGTAAGCGATGTCATGGAAGTCAAACGTATGGACCCGCATGCTACCGAGGTTGTTTATCACGATCTGCGCAGGATGATGGAAGAGATTCTTGAGCGGATGTAGACGGAGGTTAAGAGAAAATGACCGATCTTGAAGTCCAAAATCTTTTTAATCCTGCTCATGGAAGGGATTTGAATTTTTCTCCTTCTTTGCCAGATGTTATGGAAGCCACCAACCAATATAAAAAACGACATAATATCCTAAACGGTTTTGAAGACAGAACCCGTGTAGAGTTGCTGCTTATAGATTGCCAGCAAGATTTCTGTTTTCCTGTTTCGCCCGGTCAAAGTGAAGGTCAGGGCGTTGATGTCAGTATTCGTATTGCTGAGTTCATATACAGAAATTTGCCATACATTTCATGTATCACGACAATGATGCGTATTCATTGGCCGTATCAAATATTTTCACCAATCTGGTGGATTGACGAAAGCGGCAAAAATCTTGAACCCGCAACGGTTATATCCAGTGAAGACATACGTTCAGGTAAATTCCAGCCATCGCCCGAAGTGTCTCAATTTACAGGAACAAATTACACTTGGGCACTTAAACAATCTGAATTCTATGTCAAAGCAATTGAAGGCATGGGACATCAACTTCGCATACACCCCTTCCATTGTTTGGTGGGAAGTCGCGGCTCGAATATGACTGGCATTGTTCAAGAAGCTTGTTGGTTTCATTCAATAGCCCGAGGTGTTCAGCCCAATTTCCAAATCTATGATACCAATCCGTGGACAGAGTGTCGTTCTGTGTTCGGTGCGGATTACTTATTGCGTTGGGATGGAAAGGGAGCACTTGACCAAAAGAATACAGCACTCGCTCACAGATTATTGAATAATGATCTTCTTTTTATCGCTGGATATTCAGGTTATCACTCAATCACATCAACTCTTGATGATCTGTTGCACGGGATATCGCTCAGCGACCCGGAACTGACAAGAAAAGTCCATATTTTGACTGATTGTGTAGTTCCAGATTTTGCAGCAGAATGTGGTTTCTGTTTTTCACCGTATGAAAAGGCTGGTATGAACCTTGTGTGTTCAGGGTATTCCCTGCATGAATACATGAAGTTACCCTGAAATATGAATTTAATCATAAAACAACGCATTTTGTTCTGGTTCATTTCATTGACAACAGAAGTCTTTAGGGACTAATTTGCGAACTGGAGAAGTTGTCCAGTTTGGAGATTTAGTAATAGTGTCTATCGACGATCTAAGTTCGGTTCAGTTTTCAGGTCATGAAACCTTTCCGTTGCGACACGGTTGGCTAACCAAAGCCACGGCTGAAATTCACAAAAACAGCACCGATAATCGAGGTATTTTTTCTGATGCTGACGCTATTGTTAGATTTGGTGTTGGTAAAAATATGGTGAATTCAATTCGCCATTGGGCTACTGCAACACAAATCATTGAGAACCAAAACAACACATGGAAGGTCACTGAATTAGGTGATTTTTTATTTGGTGAACGTGGCGTTGATGTTTACGCGGAAACGCACTCCACATTGTGGCTGCTACATTGGAAACTTTGCTCCACTCCAAACAAAAGCACCACTTGGTATTGGGTCTTTAATCAGCTTTTGGAAGATAAGTTTGAAAAGCATGATTTAATGTCATCTTTGATGACATTTTGTGCAGATAAAAATATCTCCCGAACATCAGATAAAACAATCGAAAATGATGTTACTTGTTTCATCGGCTGCTATGCGAAAAAACGCGGTAAAGCGGCAGGAGATGATCTTGAATCAGCACTCGGCGATCTAAACATTATTCAACCTATCAAGAATGGATCACGTTACGTCCTTCAAAAAGGGGACAAACCAACGCTTCATTCCGCCATTTTTAATTTTTGCTTATACGAATACATCAAGTCGTCAGGCTCATCGAACACGATTTCTGTCGATAAGATTGTTTATGGCGAAGGTTCTCCCGGGCGCGTTTTCAAGCTTGATGAACAATCTGCCGTAAGTCGCTTGGTTGATATTGCTGAGACTTCAAATGGAGTTTTTGAATGGTCTGAAACCGCCGGGTTGCGACAAGTCGCTTTGGTGAATGAACCTTCATCGTCAATCGAGTTATTACGCCCTGCATTCGAGATTTAAAATGCCAAAAGATAAATTAAACCATAGTGTTAAAGTCGTTTCCCGTTTTCAGAGGTCCATCCGTGTAGACACGGACATGTATGATGCCGAAGCTTTGGAAGGATACGTATGTCCACCTTCTGCTTCCAACGCTTTAATATCAATTTCTAAACAAGTCGCTTCTGGCCCACAGAGAGCATTTACACTGACAGGTCCATTTGGCGGCGGTAAATCAAGTTTAGCTGTGGTATTAGGAAGCTTGTTAGGTCAGAAACAAGATAACCATAACAAAGCCCGTTCTGTCTTAGGCGATAAGACAGCAAATGTTATCTTGAACAACTTATCCCGGGATGAAAATGGTTGGATTGCTCTTCCAATAATTGGTTCTCAACAAACACCCGACGACGCAATCGTAGATGCTCTGATTAAATCCGATCTTGTTACAGAAAAAGACCGTGAGAAAGGTGCAATTGCATTATTAGAAGAGGTTGCCAACAAGGTTTCGGATCAAAGCGGTATCATTTTGCTTATTGATGAAATGGGCAAATTCCTTGAATATGCAGCAACGAATTCTGGAGACCTTTTCTTCTTTCAAGAACTCGCAGAACGTTCTGCCCGTCATCAGAAAAAAATTGTTACTGTTGGCTTCCTGCACCAATCATTTGACCAATATGCCCATAAACTAAGCCAAACAGCACGAGATGAGTGGGCAAAAATCCAAGGTCGTTTTATAGATATACCGTTCATCCAAACCCATGATGAAACTGTCGATCTCATTAGTCGCGCAATTGAAGCAAATGAAACTCCAGCGAAATTCCAAGATGTCACTGATGATGTTGCCAACGAAATCATTAAACGCCGCCCGGGGACAACTGCGGATTTATCTAATCGACTACATGGGGCATGGCCGCTTCACCCTGTTGTTACAGCTTTGCTTGGTCCAATTTCTCGAAGACGTTTTGGTCAGAACCAACGCAGCACATTCGGTTTTTTGACTTCGGGTGAACCGGGGGCATTTCAAGAGTTTCTCAATAAATTCAGCATTGAAGATAATCAATCGTTCTCCCCATCAAGGCTTTGGGATTACCTTCAACTGAACCTTGAACCACTGATTATCTCCTCTCCTGATGGACACAGATGGGCGACGGCGAGTGATGCGATTTCACGGGTGAATAGTTTAGGTAGCGATCTGCACATTTCATTGGCGAAATCAATTGGATTGATCGAAGTATTCCGTGGACAAACGGGACTTGTTGCATCACATGAAATTTTGTCTGCCTGTCACCCAAATTTTACAAAAAATGAAGTTGAGGAAGCCCTCGAAGACCTTCAAAAGTGGTCGGCTGCGGTCTACCGGAAACATATTGGGGCATTCGCACTATTCGAAGGTAGTGACTTTGACATTGAAGCTGCAATTGAAGAAGAAATTCGTAGCGGGTTGGCAATTGAATTTAAAAAGCTTGAAAGCCAAGCCAACCTTCGCCCTGCCGTAGCAAAGAAACACTATATCAACACGGGGGCATTAAGATGGTTCCAAGTTGAGCTTTGTGAATTTTACGAATTGAAAAAGCGCGTTTCTGACTTCACGCCCTCGGCTGGAGAAATGGGCCTCTTCTTGCTTGCACTAACAACCGAAGATGTGGAGCAAGACAAAGTTATTTCTGAAATAACCAAATTGACCAAATCAAAAGCAAACTCTTCCATTTCGATTGCTGCCCTCCCCAATGCGGATCAAATCCGTGCGCTCTCCAAAGAAAAAAGCGCGTTGGAAAGTATTCTTGAAAACCATCCTGCATTACATGGGGACAGCATTGCACGAAAAGAGGTGGATACACGCATCAGCCAAACAGGACAGGCTCTTGCCGAAGCCCTCAATAGCTCAATTTTACATGCGGACTGGTATTGGCAAGGAAAATCTCAAGGCATAAAACGGTTGGACACACTGAGCCAATTTGCCTCTGAAATTGCCGAGCATTATTATAACCAGACTCCTATTATCAGCAGTGAATTGTTGAACCGGGGCAAACCATCGTCAAGTGCGGCATCTGCGCGTCGTTCATTGATGGAAAAAATGCTGGAAAACGAGCAAAAGGAAAACCTTGGATATGAGGGTTTTCCTGCTGATGCAGGTCTGTATTATACTGTTTTAAAAGCCACCGGCTTACATTCTCAAGATTTAGACGGGAATTGGGAATTTTCAGAAAAGCGTTGTTCGGACAAGAACCTCCAAAAGTTATTTAAAATGACAGATAAGCTTTTGGATGACGGGCAACTGACAGATTTGACGGAAGTTTATGACACATGGACCCTGCCACCATTTGGTTTGGCAAACGGCGTTTTACCCGTGTTGGCACTGACCTACATGCTGTCGCGCCGCTCTGAATTAGCGATTCATTTACACGGAAAATTCAGGCCGCGTTGGGAACCAATCATTGTCCATGACATGTTAGCGGACCCCAAACTCTTGTCTGTGCGCAAAACCAAACTGAGTGGCTTTCGTGAAAAGGTTCTGATCAACCTTCATGAAACGATGGAACGATTGAGTAACAAGAAACTTAAGCGTGAAGCTTTTGATGTAGCAAAAGCAATGGTGTCATTCTTTATGCGTTTACCTGAATGGGTACATGCAACCAATGAACTGTCCCAAGATGCGAAGATGGTCCGTTCAATCCTCAAACTGGCATCAGACCCCAACAAACTATTGTTTGAAGACTTGGCATCTGCTTTTGAAGATGTAGAAGCGGAAAGTGAAGATATGGGCGCACAAATGATTGCCCAAAAGGTCGGTGATGCGCTATCTGAAATGTCACAAGCCTATCCCACGATGGTTCAGGGGCTTAAGCAACACTTGTTGATTGAGGTCGGTGCCGAAGGGGATGGTTTAACTAATCTTGCTGACCTTCAAAGCCGAGCAAAAGCGGTCGAGCACGAAACAGGCGACCTTCGCTTGAAAAGCTTTGCGTCTCGTCTTTCTCATTTCTCGGGTGACAACAATCAGGTTGAAAGTATAGCTGGACTGGTTGGTGAAGCGATCCCCAAGAAATGGCGTGATGGCGACTTGAAAAAAGCCAAAATGGAACTGACTGCTATTGCAACCCAGTTCCGTCGTGAAGAAGCTTTGGCGCATGTTAAAACAGACATGTCAGAAGGTCATCAGGCGATTGCTGTTGTCGTTGGAACGGGTAAAGAAGCAGAAACCCACATGGAGTCAGCTAACCTCACCAAGCAGCAAGCAAAAGACGTTCAAATGTATGCTGAACAGTTGAATGATTTGCTCAGCAAACTATCTGATGACAGAACCATTCAGATCGCAACACTGGCCGAGGCTGGATTAAAGATTATTTCGAGTAGATAAATTATGTCAGAAAAAAAAGAAGTGCATGTTTTAGGTTTATCTGGTGGTCGTGATTCTGCGGCTCTCGCCATCTACATGCGCGATAATTACCCTGACATCCAGCTACAATATTTCTTCACTGACACGGGTAGTGAATTGCCCGAGGTTCATACCTATCTTCACAAACTGAGTGGCTATTTGGGGCAAGAGGTCAAGCAACTAAACCCTGATCATGACTTTGATCATTGGTTACGCCGCTACAACCATTTCTTGCCTTCGGCGCAGACCCGGTGGTGTACGCGCCAACTCAAACTCAAGCCGTTTGAAGAATGGGTTAGGAGTGAATATCTCGAAAAAGGCTACACGGTATATTCCTATGTCGCCATTCGCGGCGATGAGGATTATCGGGAAGGATACGCAGCCACTGACCCCAACCTGAAAGTAGTCCTGCCATTTCGTGATGACGATATTGATAAGGCCGGAGTTATTGATATTCTCGATTCATCTGGTGTGGGTCTGCCCGATTACTATCGTTGGCGTTCACGCAGTGGCTGTACTTTCTGTTTCTTCCAGCAGAAGATTGAATGGGTGCGCTTAATGCGTGAACACCCAGAAGCTTTTGAACACGCAAAAAGCCTTGAAAAGAATGCTGCTGATCACGGGTGCCCATTTACTTGGACGCAAGGTGAACCCCTGACGGACCTTGAAAAACCTGAACGTATCCAAGCTATTGAAGATGATTTTGCCAAACGTGTTGAACGCGAAAAGAAATTGCGCGAACGCTACCCCAACCCCCTCCTTGAAGATTTGGACCCAGAGTTAGAAATTGACGAACTCTACGGTGTCGATGAAGGGGCTGGAGCATGTATCGTCTGTCATAAATGATTAGGTTTCGTCAACTTTTAGCCATTCAGACAAATATTCCCAAGATAGTTCTGCGATATTCTCCGATCTGGTTTGTACTTCGGAGATAGACCAACTTGCATCATAGTTTGCCAAAGCAGTCGTCATTGGTAAAAATTTCGAGCTACTCAATATATCTTGTTTCTTTCTGCTAAAGTTGATCCCCTTTAATTCAGCATCCTTAATAGCACTTTCAAAGTCATCATCTGTCTTTGAAGCAAAAATCTTGAAAATTAAATTTTTCTTTTCCCACGAAAAATCAGATGCAATGTTATTTTCCCCACTTGGGAGCAGAGTCAAATTTCCCAATGTGTGTATTGTCTCTGGTTCTTCAAATAGATCGTCAGACCAAGTATCTGCTTTTGACTGAGGTGCTATATGTTCTACAGTTGCTAAATCAGAAGATTTCCAATCCTTAATGTTTAAGAAATCCCTGTTTCCTGCCCGACCACGTTTTAATTCTAACTTACCATTTTCTTTTGGGTCACTTAAATTTGAGGCAAGTACGAGTAGGAAACGAGTTAATGGCTTGGAGAACTGATATACTGGCTGCGTAGCAATTACATGCTTCCATTGCTCAAGGTTAGAAATTCCTTCTTTTTGAAGAAAATGATTTAGCGCACGTTTCAAACCTTTTAGTGTTACAGCTGTATATCCAACAGCACCTTTTTGTCGGGCAAATGGCTGAATCGATAGATCGTTAAGCCCTTTCTCCATAAGTTCACGATACTTACCATCAATAGAGCGAGTTCCTCGTTCTTTTGCTCTCCAAATAACTGAGAATGCTGTTACGGCTTTAATCGCATCCAAGAAATCTTGAAGAGCCTCTTGTTTCAACTCATCGTCTTTCGCATTCAATAACTTGGATAGAAAACAAACCAATGGTGCAGTAACTATTGAATGCTTCATCTGTTTCAGGAAATCCAAACATACGAGAGCAGGTTGATCTTCAATATCAGAAAACCCCGGAATACTTGGAGGCGTTTGATTCCCTTCCGGCCAACAACTTTCTAAGAAAACAGATACATGCGACATATTTTTGATGTAATCACGACCTTTGTTTATATCTTCGCTTATTGGTGTGAAAGACCGACGTAGATATACTCGTTGATCAGTCATTTTCTTGCCTATTTTCTCACCATCTTCTGCTAATGCAAAAGGGATAAGTAAATTGGTCGTCGCATCTTGCCTTTTATCTGCTTTTGTAAAGTTTGATAAATAGCTATCAATATTTTGGACATATTCGTGGCTCGGAGAAGTCTCATAGTCGGCTTCACCTTCAAGCAAAACAATTTGAGGCTTAAAGGTTTCAAATGCACTAAGAGGCTCACCTGTAGTATTTAACGCCTCAAACATATCAAAAGCATAATCTTCTTTTGTCGTTGTAACTGTAGTAATAGCGACATTTCTATTTAAATACTTGGCGAACAGAAGAATTCTAACCGTCTCAATATAAGCATTAAAAATCTTATCCTTTTGGTCGGCCCCTTCACTGATATATTTTTTCACGTCTTCTGGAGTTTCATGACCGAGGACATTTTCTGAAAGAGTTTTGTTATCCAAGACTTCCATGATTTCAGGAAAGTCCGAATCTTCACCATTATAGATTTTCTTAATTTGGCGGATCATGGTTTTGCGATTATCAATAATCACATTGTACTTGCTATCGTTCACGCCATTTTTATCTTTTGGCAAAAATTTGAAAGCCTTTGTCTCATCTGCAATAATATGTGAAATATACTCGAACAAGTATCTTCCTATCGGCGAATTATAACCAGCTTCCCCTTTTCGTGTTGACCATTTATCTTCAATTGATCTGATAACCTTTGGGTAGTGCCTAAACAGAGCGTCTCCCTTTTTCTGATTTTCATAAATTGTATCTTCAATTTCCCCAAGGGTTTCGCTGCATTGGTCATAAATCCATTGGAAATGCTCTTCTTCTTTATTTTCAAATTTTCCAATACGTTTACGCAATTCATCATGGAGAATTGTGTTCAATAAGATAACTGATGTTAATCTCTGTTGACCATCAATCACAGTCATAACTTTGCTTGGAACTTGTTGGCGAAAAATCGGACGAATTGAGGTGTATTGATTATCGTGGATACAAATAATTGTACCGATAAAAGTCAAAGCTTCTTCATGTGAAATTATTTTATTTAACCCATGAACAACATCATTGACCAATCGCTCAACTTTTTCATCATCCCAAGAATAAGGGCGTTGATACACAGGAATATAAAAGCAACACCCCGGTTCACGTAAAAAAGATAAAACAGAAAGTGATTCGGGTTGGAATACAGAGCTAATGTCTAAGTTACTCATTATATGCCTCTTCAAAGAGAATTTAATACAGACCAAAATCAGGCCAATATTTCAAAATGTTGGGCGAATGTTAGCTATATGCAGCCACCATGTCTAATGGATTTCCATCATTTAGATCACGCAGCCTCATATACTTGAGAATTAGAGTCTTCGTTTTTCCAACGCATCAACCAGTTCAGCAAGAACTTCAAGGTCGCCATCAGGAAAGGTTTTGAGGGCATATTGAATTTTTTGTGTAGCTTTTGTGAGTTCTGTTTCGGTAGTGGGGAGTTCACAATCTTCAAAGAAAGCGAAAATGGGACATTCAAGTTTTCGGGCAATTTCTTCCAGCGTCCCAATAGATGGGGAAACGTGACCGTTTTCAATCTTTGAAATTGTCTCAACGGTCTTCAATGTGGCACGGGCAAGCCTTGCCTGTGTGAAGCCTTTTTGCTTTCGCAGTGCCCTTATGCGGCGACCTATCTGTTTTGTTAGTGAATCCATCATGTGATGGATATTGCTCTAATTATTCAACTTTAACTATTGACGCAATTAGTCATTATTTTTTATTGTCGTAAATGTTCAATTTTTAAGCTTGTTAAATTTATTCAGGTTGAGATGGGTGGGGAATGAATAATCAAAACCGCAATTGCTGTCATCAAGGGGCCAATAATGAGTAATATGCTACATTTCAAAAACCCGAACACGGGTGAAGTCAAAGTGCTGAAACCCGGGTTCAGTTGGTTGGCGTTTGTTTCGCCAGTTCTTCTGGGTATTCCGCTGTTCATACGCCGCCAGTGGATGTTTGCGGTGTTGGCTCTGTTGGTTTTTCCAGTGTCGCTTATTATGGGAGCTATAGTAGGTTTTAAACCCAGCCCAGCTATTACAATTGCCCTACTGTGTAGTGCAGGATTGGGAACTGCATTTGGTTTTCTTGCCCATGAAAGTTACATCAAATCATTGGTCGGGCGTGGCTTTAAACAAGTAAGACAAGATCAAGAAGATCATTCCCCAGTTCGGCAGGAAACGACTGAAACACTAAAACGAAAACCAAAAATGGTCATGTTCGGCGGGGCATTGGCTGGTGTGGCGTTGATAGCTGTTGTGGTCTTTTCACAAATGAATGGCTCTGGCTCATCTTCAATGAAAGTTGATCCAAGCACGGGATTAATCGAACCAAGCCAATATACCATTGATAATCATTACTTACCCCGTTGCCAGACAAAAATTGCAAACCTCATGCTTAACCCCGAGACAGCCAAGTTTTACGAAGCGGAATACCGTTATTGGGATAAGTCAAGACGGACCAATATGCGCGGTGGGCTAACATTAGCAGCTTTTGAGAACCTTCCTTCTACTGAGCAAGAAGAACGTCAGCAAAAAGAACTGGAAAATAATGGGCTGGTGTTTGCCCAAAACCTTTCAAACCTGCCGCTGGTCAATGTGAAAGTGCGTGTCAAAGGTCATAACCGCTACGGCCAAATGGTGACGAGTTATGGCATCTGTAAATTTTCAGAACGTGGTCAACCTACTGCCGAAATAGAGGAATAATTCATGAAAACAATTTTGATGGTCGCGGTAACTCTCATGACCATGACAACTGCTGCAAATGCATTTGAATGGTCGTCACAATCGCGCACAAACTTTTCAAAGCTGTGTACAAACCAAGGCTTTGAAAAGAGTGTTTGTTCCTGCACGGCATCCTCCATGAAGAAATATATGCCCGAAGAAGGTATCCAAAAATGGATGTCGGATTACAAGAACAAAGCACTGCTTCCAAAAGGGCACGTTCCCTACATTTTTACAGCGCTGACGTGCCGCAATGGGGATGACTGGCTGCAACGTGCTGGTCGTGTGGAATAAACAATAAGGAAATTGAAAATGAAGACATTACTGATCGCGTTTGCCCTCTTACTGGCAGCAGTCAATGTGCAAGCCGAAGAAATTCGAGCAGGGTGGATTGCAGGTAATTTACACAAAAGCTGCATGGGGCGTGATGGGGCAACAGATGCTTTCTGCGAATGCGCCGTGAACAAGGTCTATGATGCTGATTACACAGATAAGCAGCTTCAAATCTTTCTGGATGGTCCAAAAGATAATTCTGACAACAAATTGGTTTGGGAAATCGGCGATTACTTCTGGCCGGGATTGAAAAACACCTGTTCTCAAGATGAAGTCGGCATTCGAGCGGAAATGTATCGTGTTTGTGGAAAAACAGTAGACCTTCTCTTTGATGATAGTGCCGAGAAAACCTGTAACTGCCGTGCCGATATTGGAATGCAAAGTGAACCTTTGGCTGTTCTGTATGGATATTTCTCGGCTTCTCCCGATAAAAATGATCCTGACCGTAAAAAGCTTATCGCGATGCTGGAAGGCAAGAGCGCATCTGTGAATGCAAAATGCGGTGGTTAATCATCATAATGTTGGCATGGGCGACTTTTCCCGCTCATGCCACCACTGACCAAGAATTAATGGACCCAAACCATTGGCTGGAACAAGAACGTGCCGCCCGTGGTGTTGGTGCGTCAGGAATGCACCTAAAAGAACGCGCCGAATATTGCTATGAACAAAAGCTTGCGGTGAATAGAGTGTTCAGTAAAGCAGCGCATAAAGTCTGGTCCTTCTCAGTCAACAAAACGGACGGTTTTATGGTCATGACTGACATCCAAAGTTTTGAGCGAAAATTACGCAATGCTTCTGAATATGCTTATAAAAAAATTGGCAAAGCCATGCATAATGGCGCACCAACATCTGAATGCGGTTATCAACGTGATGACGCGATCAAAACGATGAATTGCATTATGCAGGTCTTGCCGCACTTCAAATTGATCGGTATTACAGAGAAAGAGTTCCAAACTGTGGACTGTGCATGGCAAATGGACACCAGCCGTCCTTAACCTGCCAGTGCCTCAATATGTCGCCACACGCGGGTTTGTAATTTTCGAAGCTCTTCCAGCCCGGCTTCATATTCACCACGTTCTTCATTAAGTGCGGATTTAATAGCTTTTTCGGTATCATTTGCAATAGTCGTCAAAGAAAACCACAATCGAACCCACGCGGATAAATCTGGTGATGTATCCTTCGCCCATTGTGATCTAATCGTACTATCACCATAGCCGAACAGGTTGCTGTAATCATCTGCCGTTTCGACCGTTCCAAGGCTTTTCAAATCTGCATAAAGCTCACGGGTATCCATCAAATTCACCTTCTCGATTTCTAAATATTTATCATTTCAGAACCGTGGTGCTGCCCCGGGAACAGAAATTGATAAATAAAACCAGATAATTTTTGAAGAGAATAATGATGCCCTTTTATGAAGACCACGTAGCAAATATTGTCAAAAAATACCCACATTGCTTCCATTTGGAAAGCAAACTTATCAGCACCTTTGAACGTTTGGACCAATCACCTACACCCCATTTGACCACAGATGGAATCGGGTTGAGTGCCACCCGGGAAACGTTGGTTGCAGAACGGGAACTCTTTGATTGCTATCAAATTTTCATACACGCAAAGACCAAAAGCGACTTGGACCAATTGATGGCGTTGGTTTAGTGGCCTTTGGGCCATAACATTCTGTAAATATTGCCTAAACTATACTCTTGAACTTGGCCGCCCTTATCAGTCGGCCATATGCTTTTTCTATGGAAACACAACAATGAGATTCGTCATGAAAGAGCTTAAATTCAGCACACAGAACCGTCCAACTGTTCAGCAAAAACGGCGCAAAAAAGGCGAAGACGTGATGATTGAGGGGATCGAAAACCAGATAGCTTTGATTAATGACCCGAGCTACAAAATTGAACGTTATCGTTATGTCAATCATGAAGACGAAAATGGCAATATTATCAAAAAGAAGAAGCTGGTTGCCGCCAAGCCCAGAGAGTGGTTTTGGAAAAATGAAGCCGGAATTTGGCTGGTAGAATTGCGGTACGGTTCGAGCTACATCTTCGAAATCGAACCCGGGAAACCTTCCATCGAATGTGGATCAAATAAACAGGACATTGTGGAAGTCTTGGAAACCATAAAAAAAATGATCCTTGAGGGAAAACTCGATAAACAAATTGCTGACTGTAAAGATCGTGCGCGTCGTCGTGTGAAATAACAGATGTCATTTAAAATGACATCAGGCGGCTTCGGAGTGCGGGTTTTCGCACTCCGTTTTAGCGTTATCATCGAGTACAGGTCGACCTGAGAAATCTTTAAAATTACTATACGCAGAACTTGATTGATAGACAGGATAAGCGAGGTGCTGATTGTAAGCGTTTATGCTGGTGATCGGTAATTTAATCTCCTTAATTGTGTCTGATGACATGCCCACCCAAAACTTATCCGCGTCAGGAATAATGCCGTTGAGTTTCAACTCGGCAATCTCATCATCCGCATTTGCAATACGCTCACGAGAATCAATGGCAAACTTTTCATTTAGTTCATATCCGACAAATTTTCGATCATGCGCAAGTGCGGCAATGCCAGTTGTACCGGACCCCATGAATGGATCAAGAATAACGTCATCTGGTCCAGATAAAAATTCGATCAATCGCGCAGGGAGGTCAACACGAAACGGCACCGGGTGACCATCATCATTACGACTTTCAGGACGCAGGAACCAGTTGCTGATGGTTGCGGACAAAAAGGTGTCACGGGAACAACTTTCAACACTGGAATATTTCTCACGTTTGAATTCATCGCCTTTGTAGAACAGAAGGATGGGTTCATGTTCTTCACGAATGCTTGGCGCTGATGCACGACGATAACTGCCCCAACCCGTTGACTGGCGTTTAACGCCATCTTTAATCCAGTTAATGCGTCCAAAGCTTTTAAAGCCAACTTCAAGCATCAGGTCGGTCCACTTGTGCGCCAAAGGGTAATTTGTTTTACCCGCCGTTTCAGCAACATTAATTGCAACCCGTCCACCATCTTCGGTCACACGGAAAAGTTCTTCTGCGATTTGACGTTTTTCATCCCAATAAACATCCCAATTCAGATTGTCCTGAACATCTCCATAATTAATACCGACATTATAGGGCACAGAGGTTACGGTCAGCCCGATGCTGTCATTCGGCAGGTGTTTCATATCTGCACAGCTATGATGATGGATCACATCAGTGACGAAACCGCGTTTATTAGAGAGTTCCTTGGCGCGTTTTTGGCGTTCGATGCGTTTCCAATATGCCACGGGCTGATCAGGAATGCTCGGATGGGAACGGTCATGGAACGTGTAGCCGTTAATGGTTGGATTTTCATGGAAGTATTTGGTGAACTTTTCATGATTGCCCCAAATCACCAAAACCATTGGTTCTGGCAACCCTTGTTTGAACGGAACCAGATTATCATTTTCATCATAATGTTCAAAGCGCATGCGCTTATCAATCAAGAACACCTTTGCATGAGAACTGACAAACTTAGACCAATACTGCGCATCAAATCGGCAGGGAAACAAACCAATGACGGTTTCAGCTTGCGGCTTACGGCGTTTGCCAGCACTTTCGGTCGGCGCATTTCCCATTGATTTACACCAGACGGAATCAGCGGCTTTTTCGACCCACTTATTGAGGTGAAGATATTCCGGGTTCATAAACACAATCCCGTTCCAACGTTTACTCAGACCATCATCCTTGCGCGTAAAATACTTTTTAGCCTTCACCGGGGCAGTTTCATCTTTACGAGGGCTGCATGGGTCCAGATCGAACGGACGGTTGTCATTGGCGATATAAAGGGCTTCGAGAAAGCACTGGGGAGTGTAAGCCTGACAATTGCGATCTACCGCTTGCCCGTAATAGTGTTTTTTGGCTTTCGACTTTTCCGAACGATTATCATTTCTGGCTTTTTTAACGGTTGTTTTTGGTGGTGTAGGCTTATCTGGCGGCGGGGCATCTTTAATCGGAGTAGCAATGGAAGTCAGTTCATGGAACGTGTTGGCATTGAGATAGTTCACGCCAAGAAGCTGGGTTGCTTTTTTCTTCTCAGCCGCAGCATTCGACGTATAGCCATGCACAAACAGGTTACATTTACCGAAGCGTTCACGGTTTTCCAGACTGTCATCAACGGTGACAAAGCATTTGTGCTTGGATGATTTCACCAGTTCAGCCAATTCAGACATGGCAGCTTCATCGAACGTATTATTATAGATGCTGTCACCAGCCCCGATATAAGGTGGATCGACAATCTGGAAGACATCTTTGCCCGGTGCCGTCAGGACAGGCTTATAGTCCCCAAGGGTGATTTTCACGTTTTTAGAAATCAGTTCGTGAAATGCCCACAGACGGTTAATCATCGACATTTTCATGCCCCGGCCATCAGTTTCATAACTATGGTTATATCCGCATTTTTGATCGCCGCCAGCATAAGCCAAACGATTGACGACAAAGAAAGCGACTGCAATTTTCAAACGGTCTTGGTCACGCACATCAACAAGTTCACCATGTGCGGCACATTCCGCCAAACGAGCATATTCCGTTTTCAAAAGTGCTTGTTTCTCGTCGAACAGAGAAAGACTACCCAGCCCGTGTTTTTCATAGATTGTAGCTAATTGAGCAATCATTTCAGAAGGATCGCCTTGGAGAACCTTCCAAAAGTTAATAATCACCGGGTTCAGATCATTGATCCAATAACGAGAAGCGACACCATTCTTAATGGCTGCCATTGAGGTCGAAGCGGAATAGCAGAAGGGTTCGCGCCACTCACCGACCTTCACGGGGGATGCTTGGACAATATTTGGGGCAAGTTTGGACTTTCCGCCGATTGCACGGATCGGAGAATTGTGTGTGCTTTGAAGAATTGCTGAAACTTTCATATATCTCTCCTTTACTGTTTCAGACGAATTTTGATGGCGTTGCCATATTGGGCGACATAATCCGCCCAAATTTCGGGTGACCCGCCATAGCCTGCGTAGCTGCCTTGACCGCTTTTCAGCAGACGGATCGTGTTCATGGTATAACCTGTTTCTTCCATGAGAATGGCTGGGTGGTCGGGTGAGGTGATGACGTTAAGGTAACGCTCTTCAAGGCTACCGGGGTAACGCTTGCGATTATCATTAGCCAGCTTCATCTCCTTGAGAAACGAACGATAATTATCGGCGAAATAAATTCCCCAGTTTGCAAGGCTTCCACCGAAATCGGCATACGCACCAGAACCAGATTTAATCGCTTTCAACGTCTGGGGATGGCAGGCATATTTTTTGAGCAATTCGGTGGGTTTCAAATCGCAATGTTCGATTTCAAATTTCTGGGCGGAAGTCAGGTGTTTACGTGTCATAGTCATTATGCAATCTCCTTCTGTGCATTGGTTTTAGGGGTATTGTCGTTTGCGGACTGTTTCTTAGCTTTGGCAAAAATCATGCTTTCAACCTTGCTGCTGTTTTCTTCGAAGACACCGTGGATGACGAAGTTCTGGTCTTCATCCATCTCTGCCAACAGCAGGATTTTACCTCTGCGGCCAGCCAGCACTTTGTCTTGGTCGGGGCAGATTACCCATGCAGGTTCATCGTCATCACCCGCTTCTTCGCCAAGCTGGATCATGTGCTCCGCGATGTATTCATTGATTTTGGCGACTTTGTTTGGTTTGGGCTTGTCTGAATTAATTTTCTTGCGCCATTGTGTGACCAGTTTGTCGTTCCCCACTTTTTGAAGGCGTTCCAGCAAGTCATGGAACGTAACTGGAATGGCTCCGCCAGTTTGTGCAGTAGTTTCATCGGCGAAATACTTCAAAGCCAGCAGCACGTTCATCCACGTATTGAACTGGCGACGCATATCTTTTTGGAATTTCGGATCGTTTTGGGTGAACATCCACTTAATAACGGTCAGGGCGATTTCATCTTTCGCATCTTTTCTGACTTTGATGCCAGCACCTTTAGCAGCAGCCATAAATGCTTCTGGTGCTTCTAAAGCCGCAATGTAAACAAAATACGCCTTAACAAGCGCAAAATAGAGTTGCAGGTTCGAACGCCCCAAACCTGCAACAAAAACAGCTACAGCTTTTTTCACCTTACGGGCATCAGCATTAAATTGTTCGATGGATTTCATAAGAATTCCCCTTTCTAAAAATGAATAAATGAATTTGAAAATTAGGCTGCCAGAGCAGCCGCAGATGGCGGCTGCTTGGTTGGCTCACGATTGTCGTTGGCCGCAACCAAAGCCTGAGACAGATACGCGCTATAGTTTTTGTTAGTTACGACCAACACATAATGAATTTCCCTTGTCATAAAATTTCTCCGAAAATAGGTTGAGTGGGTGATGACAGATTGTTTTCAATCATCACCCAGAAGGCATGGTCTGCGTTATGCGCGAACCCGATAAGGTGCGAGTTCTGAACGTGTATAAGTTGAGATGACATCACGTCGTTTGCGATTCACGGCGGGGTGGTCTGTCGGGAATTGAAGCCAGTATTTCCCATCGATCATGGGAGGTTGTTTCACGCGCTTGCGCTTACCTTCCACAATCTGCCATTCAGCATGAGCTGTTCCCCATTGCTTGAAGAACAATGGAACACGTGCAGAAAGGCATTGATCACGGATCGAACGAACCCAATCAGGGTCCATTCCACGGGCAGACGGACCACTTTCACCGCCGACAATGACCCAATCCACATCAGCCAAGTTCAGTTTTCCCAAATCCTCAATCAGAGGCTCCAAGCTCAAGAACTTCACTTTGGCAGAAGATGAACGAAGACCATCAATTGCCTTCAAATCAGACTTGCTGCACACGGACACACCGAGCCACATGTTTTCGGGTAATTCCATGTCCAATTGAGCAATGCGCTCATGGCGTTTCGTGAGAACTTGGTAAACATGTTGCGGCGTGTTTTTGATCAGGTTGATGTACCAGTCGATTTGATCATCGCTGACATTGCGATGGAATGTATCGCTCATGCTGTTTATGAAAATCATTGACGGGGTGGAAAGAGAGCGAACGCCTTCACTTAGGACTTTAGGGGCAAAATTGATTTTGCCCGTCCAATCCAATTCGTCTTTATGGTTCTTGTGAACCACGCCTTGATATTTGACATAACCTTGCGCTTGCAAGCGGTTAGCCATACGGATCGCATAACATTTGTCACAACCTTTGCAGTATCGGTTGCAACCAACCTGCGGGTTAAATGTTTCGTCCGTCCATTCAATTTTAGTAGCCATAATGACATCCTAAATTTAGGTTAGAGACCAAGTAGCAGCGAACCTGCATACTCGCCCTGACTAATCAGGATGCTTTTTTTGGAACGGGGAAATTATGATACCAAAAGCCTATTTTATGCTGGCCAATGCAATTCTGGAATTCATTGATAAGACCAAAGATGAAGCGGTCTTTGATGAAGAGCTTTACATGTTATGGATGCTGGATGTTTTGAGCCAGCCAAGATGTGTACGAGATTTACTTTTTAGAGTTAATCCCAAAGAACACACGCAAGATACACTTCCTCTTGCGATAACTTCTGAAAGACACCGAAACCTGCTCAATAAAAATCGTATTTTTGTTCATGCTCAAGCTATGGGATATTTACGATGTGGGGTTGAACCAACGCTATCAGTTAGAAACCTGACAAATGCAGGTTTGAGTAAAGCCCACTTTCTTTATGCGGAGTATGCCAAGCACGTTCATGACGATAATTGGATCAAATCTTCAATTGGTCGTAAAAAAGGCGAGATCAGAATACCTGTTAAATCGCCTGAAAAAGAAATTCAATCTCGGTTTTTTCCTCGGTTGTCCCAAGAATACCCCAAAGGCAGTGCTTCTCCAAAAGCATTGGAAGAACTTGGAAAAGTGATACTCGATCTTGAAACGAGTGATTTGACTTTACCGGAAGAAATGAGTGTGAAGGATGTGTTAAATGCAGCCCCAAAAGCATCCTTAGCTGAACGTGAAGAAACGAGGGAATTAAAGAATTATATTGTGAATACGCTGGATAGTGCCGGAGAACGTTACTCCGCATTACGACGCTGTGGGCTTGACCCGAATGATTGGTATTCTGCACCTGAACCAAGCATCTCCACATTACGTGAATTTGCAAAGTTTATTGATGAACTGTGACGTGCCCCACTTTGGTGGTCCAACCGCTATGTTAGTTTCTGGCTATTATTGTCGTCCTGATGTGGCGACTGGAGCGTAGCGTAAGTCAGAACATCAGGACGAGGCAAGAGTGTTTTTGGTGCCGGAGGCTTGTAGCCCAGTGAACTGTGCGGACGAACTTCATTGTAAAACTGCCGCCAGCGTTCAATCAGAACCTTTGCCTCCTGCAAGGTATAGAATATTTCTCCGTTTAAAAGTTCATTGCGAAGCTTGCCGTTAAAGCTTTCGTTATAGCCATTTTCCCAAGGTGACCCCGGCTCAATATAAAGCGTTTTGCAAC
>NZ_JHYO01000039.1 GCF_000688235.1 Terasakiella pusilla DSM 6293
TGATCTCTGGTGGTCGTGGCATGGGTAACGGCGAAAACTTCCAACTGCTTGAAAAAGTGGCTGACAAGTTGGGCGCTGCCATTGGTGCGTCCCGTGCCGCTGTGGATGCTGGCTTCGTGCCGAACGATCTGCAGGTTGGTCAAACAGGTAAGATCGTCGCACCGGAACTTTACATCGCAGTCGGTATCTCAGGGGCGATCCAGCACTTGGCCGGGATGAAAGATTCTAAAGTGATCGTCGCGATCAACAAAGACGAAGAAGCACCGATCTTCCAGGTTGCCGATTACGGTCTGGTTGCGGATCTCTTCGAAGCCGTACCCCAATTATCAGAGACATTATAAGTGCAGATAGGAGAAAACGATGGAGGCTACGCCCACACCAAAAAATGCGCCTGAAAATCAAACGGAACAAGGCAAAGAGACGCCCCATGACCAATTGATTTTTGAGGAACAGTATGCGGGCGTCGCGTTCATGTTTGATCAAATGGATAAACTCGCGACCACTGAACATAGTTTATGAAACACTCCCCCTAGAGTGTCAAACTCCCTCCCTGCTCTTTTTGAGCAGGGCTTTTTTTTGTAAAAACGTGCGAGAAAAGAAAGCCCCGAACCGGAGTTCGGGGCCTTTTGTCAGGAAAGATGAATATCGAGGGGGAGTTTTGACAGCTCCGTTCGCAGGGCTTGTGTTTCAGGTCTGTCGCTTTTGTCATACAGTGAGATGGTGACCCGCAGCGACCCTTTTTCGTCCAGCATGGCTTCAACCTCCCCCAGTTCTTGTACCATCTGTTTTACCGCATATTCGCTGGCTTGACGGCGCAGTTCCGGCTTGAAGATTTTGCCGACATTGGTTTGTGGCATGGTCTTGATGATCTCGATCCGTTTGGGTTTTGCCGGGGCTTCTTCAATCCGTTCTGCGATGAAGGAGAGAAGATCGCTTTCGTTAGGCACTTTCCCTTTTTTCAAGGTGACGTACGCGATCGGCAGTTCACCGGCATAAGGGCAGGGCTGTCCCACGGCGGCACAGAGGTCAACGGCCTCATGGTGGCCCAATACATCTTCAATGGCTTTGGGGTCGATGTTGTGACCGCTGCGGATAATCAGGTCTTTGGCACGACCGGACAGGTTCAAGCGCCCTTCTTCATCAAAGAAGCCCACATCACCGGAGATCAGGTAGCCATCTTCTGTGAAGGTTTTGCTGTTTTCGCTGGGGTCGAGATAACCGGGAAAGACGTTTGGCGCCTTGATCAGGACCATGCCTGATTGACCGGGAGGACAGATCGTCCCATTAAATTTTCCGTCCTGATCCAATTGGCCGATTTTGAAATCCGAATAGGGAATGGGAAAGCCGACACTGCCAACCGGACCACCCGCACCGGGTGGGGAGATCGAAGTAATGCCCGCCATCTCTGTCATGCCAAGACTTTCATGGATATGCAGGCCGAAAAGCTTTTGGTAGCGCGCGGCGAGTTCTGGCGGCAGTGGCGCTGCACCGGTTCGACAATAGGTCACTGAGGAAATGTCAGCCCCCTCAAGCGGGACGTTGGCAATGGCAGATAAAGCTGTCGGGACGGCGGACAGGGTGGTTGTTTTATGATGGTCCACCAGCTTCCAATAGTTTTTCACAATCTCTTTATTGCGCATGAGCTGTTCTGTCGGGATGATGGTTTCAACCCCGCTGGAGAGTGCCGCGAGCGCACCGGGCAGAACCCCTGCAACATGAAAGAGCGGATAGCCGTTGATGGTCTTGTCTTTGGCGCTGATCCCTTGCATCTGGACACTTGCCCAAGCGGTGAAGACCTGGTTGCCGTGGGTGTGCAGGGCAAGTTTGGGCGATCCTGTTGTGCCACCGGTATGGAAATAGGCCGCAACGTCATCAGGCTGGATGGTGCGTTTACTGATCAGGTGGCTGTCTTCTTGTTTCGCGATTTCTTGGGCGAAATGATACTGGGCTGTGCCAAGTGCGGGCAGGCTGGTTTCGCTATGAGGAGCAACCCGTAAGACAGCTTTGAGAGACGGCACATGGGGGATGAGTTTAAGGGTCTTGTCCCAATAGCCATTTTCGACATTATCCCCGTAGGAAATCAGCACCTTTGTTTGAGCGGCCGTCATCAGGTCGATGAGTTTTTGCTCGTTCAATAACGGGTTGAGCGGATTGACGATCCCGGCAGCTTCCCCGCCCCATAGGGCAAGGTGATAGTCGTTGCAGGCGGGCAGTAGAATGGAAACCGTGTCCGTTGCGCCCACGCCGAGGGAATGGAGAAGGTTTGCGGTCTGGTTGATTTTTTGCAGCAGTTCGCGATAGCTCAGCGTAATGTCGGGGGAGCCGGGCACTGCATCTTTCAGGAAGCGCAGGGCGACTTTGTCCTGAAAGGCATTGGCGGCGTTTACAAAAAGATCGTAGGTGCTCTTGACGTCATAGGCGTCACTGAGCGGTGTTTCTTCCAATCGTCTAAGGTCGTGGATCGTGCGGATTGGATGAGCGGACTGAAAAGCCATTTGGAGTCCCTGTAAAGAAGCCCCCTTTTAAGGAAGGGGGCTTTTATTGTTATTGCATGGTGGTCGGCATCAGGAGCGAGATTATCGGGAAAATCACGATCAGGGCGAGGACAATGATATCCATGACTAGGAATCTTGAGACCCCTGCGAAAATCTTGGCGACCGGGACCTTGTTGTCGATTACGTTTCCGATGACGAAGACGTTCAAACCAACAGGTGGGGTGATCAATCCGATTTCCAGAAGCTTAATCACAACCACACCAAACCAGATCAGGTCTAAGCCATAAAGTTCGACCATCGGCACCATAAAGGGCAAGGTCAAAACCATGATCCCAAGTGGATCAAGAAACATCCCTAGGGCGATGTAGATCGCAACCAACGCCAGCAGGAACAACCAGACAGGTGTGGTCTGCGGATCAATCAGGGAGACCAGATCACCGGACATACCTGTCAAGGCAATGAAGCCGACAAACATTTTTGCACCCGCCGCGATGAAGAAAATCTGACTGGTTTGAATGCACGTTTCCTTAATGGATTGAATAAAGTCATCCATGCTGATGGCTTTACGAAACAGGCTGATGAGAAGCGTCACAGCAACCGAGATGGCAGCGGCTTCGGTTGCGGTAAACAGACCGCCATAGATCCCGCCGATGATGATGACAAACAGCAAAAGTGCAGGCCATGTATGGAGCAGGGCTTTTTTGCGATCTTCTGCGCTTACTTCGTCTTTCGGGGCAGGGCCGGCTGCGGGGTCGCGATAAACCCAGATAAAGATGACAACCAGAAAGCCAAAGAGTGTCAAGAGCCCCGGAAGGACGCCTGCAAGGAAAAGCTGGTTGATAGAAGTTTCTGTGAAGATGCCATAAATGATGAACAGAACACTGGGCGGGATGAGGGAGCCCAAGGTGCCGCCGACCGCAACAGAAGAGGTTGCGAGACGCGGATCATAGCCCAGACGCAGCATTTCAGGGGCACAGATGCGGCCCATGGCAGACGCACAGGCAATGGAAGAACCCGTGATCGCAGAAAAGCCACCACAGCCAATGACGGAGGCCATGGCAACCCCACCGGGGATGCGCGCCAGCCACAAACGGGCGGCGGCGTAGATGTCGGAGGTCATGCCTGTGCGAAACGCAATATGTCCGAGAAAGACAAAAAGCGGGATCATGCTCAGTTCATAGGAATGAATGAGGTCATAGGTGTTGCCATGGATGAGCGACACCGTGGGGCGGATCGCACGTTCCGGCATGAAGGTTCCGGTACGCATGGCATAAAATAGAAATGTGCAGATGACGGAAATCCCCGCCATTGCAAAGGCAATGGGAACGCGTACGGCCAAGAGCACAATGATGCATGCGAAGCCGATAATGCCAACTGTAACTGGATCCATTTCTAGGCCTTATTATTCTGAGGGGAAGAAGAAGTGTCGAAACCGAGTGCTACATTTAAATCGTGCAGGAAGAGCAGCGCCATACGTAAGCAAAAGAAAGCCATGCCGACTAAAAAGGCGAGGTTGCCCGGCCATTTTGGAAGAGAGAGTTCCCCGAAGAAATAAGCATCGACCTTGAGAACATGGGAGAGTTCAAGAAAGGCGGCATAGGTGATCGGTAAAAGCGCCACCAACGCAAAGACGGATGCGAACGCGATGAGCCACTTCTGTACGTTTCGAGAAAAGCGATTATAGAGAAATTCAATCGCAATATGGGCGCGTGCTGAAGACACGGCAGCAAGCGGGAGGACAATGGCACCGATCATCAGTTCTTTTACGAGGATGACATCGTCAGGAACCCCAAACCCGAAGAAACTTCGGGTCAGAACAGTTAAGGTGATAAGTGTGCAGAGGGCCACAATACAGGCCCCTGCGATACCGAGTAGTATATTTTCTATTTTATTTATCATTGTATCCTCCCGCAAGCCAGGTTCGGCTTATTTTTTAGCCCAAGGGTAGCCTTCTTCGTCACGTTGCTTTTCGTATTTTGCAACGAGAGACTTTACGCGTTCGAGCATACGTTCGCCTTCCAGACCGGCTTCGTTGGCATTTTTAACCCAGTCTGAGATGTACTTTTCACCAGCTTTTTTGACCTTTTTAAGGTCTTCTGGATCAAAGGACAGGACGTCGATGGACTTACCGTTGATCCCTTCTTTCATGTCTTTCAGGGCGGTATCATTTTCATGATTCATGCGTTGACCGTAATAGTCTGGCACATCGTTACCCACGTCAAGCAAGGCTTTTTGGACGTTTTCAGGCAGGCTGTCGAACGTGTCTTTGTTCATGAACATGCCCAGTGCGCCAAGTTGGCCCCAGTTTAGCAGGGTGATGCTGTCGGTCACTTCGTAATGTTTGAGTGATTTTGTCGCATAAGAATAGCCTTGCGTACAATCAAGAAGGCCGGTGTCAAGGGCTTGGTAGGATTGGTAGTAGCTCATAGAGACAAGGTTTGCCCCGAGTTCTTTGAACGTTTTACCATAAACGCCAATACCACGGATTTTTTTACCTTTGATGTCTTCAATGGTGGTCACCGGGTCACCTTTACAAATCAACTGAATGGCTGATGTGGTGTATGTCCCGAGATAAACCAGGTTTTGTTCTGCGAGCTGTTGTTTGATTGAGGGCTCGGTGGTCATGAATTCCTGTGTGGCTTTCATGCTCACCCATGGGTCAGCCCCCATTACAGGCAGATCAGAGATAGAATAGGCAACCATTTCACGCGGGGTGTACGCCCCGATGACGATACCGAGGTCGGCAATGCCATCGGCGATGGACTGACGGGCCGCAGGGGCTT
The DNA here is from genome assembly GCF_000688235.1 of Terasakiella pusilla DSM 6293. Classification (GTDB taxonomy): domain Bacteria; phylum Pseudomonadota; class Alphaproteobacteria; order Rhodospirillales; family Terasakiellaceae; genus Terasakiella; species Terasakiella pusilla. The sequence continues at coordinate 5,279 of NZ_JHYO01000039.1, forward strand.
TAAACAAAGCGCCGCCCCACTGGATGTCAAAATCGACAGCATTGTCCGTACGTTTTTTAACTTCGTCGTTAAACCATTCGATACCTGCGCCAAACGGACCACGGCCCGATGTGGATTGACCACTGATTAAAGTGGTTGCTGATGCCGGAACGGTTGATGATACGGCTGCCAGTGTCAGGGCAGCAATACCAGCGTATTTGATCATTGATTTTTTCAATTGAAGCACTCCTTGTTAAATGCATTATTTACAGAGTGGAATTTAATTCCATCTTTATTTTTAAAGTATTTAGCTATCATTACTGATCAGATGTGGGTGAGAGGGTTTTACCAAGGGAGATATACCGCCCAAGGTGGTAATCTTCATCACCAAGTTCATGATCAATCATGACAAGACGTTTGGCGTAATGCCCTAGCGGTAACTCCCACGCCATGCCAATGCCACCATGAATTTGAATTGTTTCTTCGGCGATCTTTTGACCGACATGACCAACGGTGTATTTAGCGGCTGACAAAGCACGCTCGCGCTCAACGCGGTCTTCTTTTTCAAGGGCCGCAGCGGCGTTGATGACCGCAGAACGAACCTGTTCGATTTCAATCAGAATGTCTGCCATACGGTGTTGCAGCGCTTGGAATTTGCCGATCGGAACGCCAAACTGTTTGCGGGTCTGGATATAGTCGACGGTTTGCTCTTTCGCCGCTTCCATCACGCCCAAAGCTTCTGCGCACAAGGCCACAATGCCTGCACCGACCACTTTTTCCAAGACGTCATGGGCTTGACCTACTTCACCAATCAAAGCGTCTTTAGAGACCGTGAGATTGTTTAAAGTGACTTCACCGGCACGACCGCCTGCGACGGTGTTGTAGCTGTTGACGTTCAGGTTGACGCTAGCTGTGTCCAGCAGGAAAAGGCTGATGCCGTCTTTGTCGTTTACGCCATTGGACGTGCGCGCAGAGACGATCACATAATCGGCTGTGTCGATGAAACGGACAACGGCTTTAGCCCCGTTCAGGGTCCAACCGTCATCAGTTGCGACAGCTGTTGTCTCAACTTTTTGCAAGCTATAGCGCGAGCGCGGTTCAAAATGGGCGAAGGTTGCGGTTTTGCTGCCTGCAATGATGTCTTCAATGATGGCTTTCTGAGCGTCATTGCCCGCAGCAGCCAATGTGCCACCCGCCAAAATGGCGTTGTCCAAAAACGGTTCGCAGACAAGGCCACGGCCAAGGTTTTCAAATACGACAGCAAGGTCAAAGCCTTTGCCGCCAAATCCGCCGTTTTCTTCATCAAACAGAGCACCGATGACGCCGAGTTCGGCATATTGCGACCACAGGTCTTGACTATAGCCAATTGCAGAGTTTGCGGCTTCGTTGCGGCTTTCGATGGTGTATTGATCTTGAATGAAACGCGACAGAGTGTCTGCGAGCATTCGTCGGTCATCTGTGAGGTTGAAGTCCATTTTTGTTTTCTCCTTATAGACCGAGGATCATCTTGGAAATGATGTTTTTCTGGATTTCGTTTGAGCCACCGAAGATGGAAAGCTTCCGGTTGTTGAAGTAGCTTTTGGCAGTAGGGGCCGCATAGTCCGGGCCGATGTGCGGGCCGTTGAAGCCTTCTTCAAAGGCGGGCGGATTATAAGGGAGAGCATAGCTGCCAACGGCGCGACGTGTCAGGCTGGTGATTTCCTGACGGATTTCGGTGCCTTTGACTTTCAACATGGAGCTTTCCGCACCGGGAACACCGCCGCCTGCAACGGCAGCGATAACACGCAGGTTGGTTGTCTTCATGTTTTCCAGCTCGATCTCAACTTTGGCAAGGCGCGCGGCAAATTGCGGATCGTCGATCAGGCGGCCTTCGTTTGCTTGTTGATCAGCGGCAATGGCTTTCAGCTTTTCAAGGGCAGCGACAGAGAAGCCAACGCCTGCAATGTTCGTGCGCTCATAAGTCAGCAGATATTTCGCGCAGGTCCAGCCTTTATTTTCTTCCCCAACAAGGTTTTCGGCAGGGACGCGGACATCACTGAAGAAGACTTCGTTGACTTCAAAGCCGCCATCGATGGTTTTGATCGGGCGCACTTCAATGCCGGGGGTGGTCATATCTACGAGAATGAACGAGATACCTTCTTGCTTTTTGCCTTCTTTGGACGTGCGCACAAGACAGAAAATCATGTTGGCGTGCTGGCCTTGCGTGGTCCATGTTTTTTGACCATTGATGATATAGTCATCGCCATCGCGTACAGCCGTTGTTTTCAGCGCTGCGAGGTCGGAGCCCGCGCCCGGTTCAGAATAGCCCTGACACCACCAGTCTTGACCGTTGAGGATACGGGGCAGCCAGTAAGATTTTTGCTGGTCGTTGCCGTATTTGATCAGTACGGGGCCGAGCATGCTGAGGCCGAAGGGCAGGACGCGCGGGGCATGTGCAAGCGCGCACTCATTTTCAAAAATGAATTTTTCAACAGCTGTCCAGCCAGTGCCGCCATGTTCTTTGGGCCAATGGTTTGCAAGCCAGCCTTTTTCATTCAGGATGGCGTGCCATTCTTCCTGATCGGCTTTGCTTAGACGTTGACCGTTGCGCACCATCTCGCTGAGGCGTTTTGGCAGCTTTGTGTCGAGAAAGGCGCGAACCTCGTCTCTAAATGCAAGTTCGCTTGATGTAAAATTCAAGTCCATTATTCTTATCCTTAGTAGATCTCGAAGAGACCGGCAGCGCCCATGCCCCCGGCGATACACATGGTGACGACGCCGTATTTTGCGCCACGGCGTTTCCCTTCGATCAAGAGGTGTCCAACCTGACGTGCGCCTGTCATGCCAAACGGGTGACCAATCGAAATGGCGCCGCCGTTGACGTTCAGAATCTCGTCAGGAATGCCAAGCTTGTCCTGGCAGTAAATTGATTGAGAGGCGAAGGCCTCGTTCACTTCCCAAAGGTCGATATCTTCGATTTTCAAACCAAAACGCTTCAGGAGTTTGGGGACCGCATAAATCGGGCCGATGCCCATTTCATCAGGTTTACAGCCTGCAACAGCAAAACCTTTAAAGGCACCAAGGGCTTGCAGGCCGCGTTTTTCAGCTTCCTGTGCATCCATGACGATACAGGCTGATGCCCCATCAGAAAGTTGCGAGGCATTGCCCGCGGTGATGAATTTGTCTTCCCCCATGACCGGGTTCAGTTTGGCGAGATTTTCAAGGGTCGTGCCGGGGCGGTTGCAGGTGTCTTTTGCGACCGTTGCTTCCTGATGGGTGACTTCGCCGGTTTCTTTATTCTTTACCGCCATGGTGGTGGTGATGGAAATAATCTCGTCGTCATAGCGCCCTTCGTTTTGGGCAGCTTCTGTCTTTTGCTGGCTTTTTAGCGCAAATTCGTCTTGGGCTTCGCGTGAAATATTATAGCGTTCAGCGACCACATCTGCCGTCTGGATCATGGACAAAAACAGATCGGGGCGGTGTTCCACCAACCATGGATCTTTGTCGTTGCCTTCATCCTGACGGGTTCTGATCTGGGAGATGCTTTCTACACCGCCTGCAATCATGGCAGGGACACGGTCAGTAATGACACGTGCAGACGCCATGGCGACGGCTTGCAGGCCGGAGGAGCAAAAACGGTTGACGGTGGTGCCTGCAACAGAGATGGGCAAACCGGAACGAAGGACAGCGTGGCGACCAATATTTTTACCTGTTGTGCCTTCGGGGTAACCGCAGCCGAGAATGGCATCTTCGATCAGTTCCGGATCAATCTGGGCGCGCTCCACGGCAGCCTTGATCGCAAAAGAGGCTAAGGTCGGGCCGGGCGTGATGTTGAGTTCACCCCTGTGGGCCTTGGTGAGTGGTGTCCGCGCGGTGGAGACAATAACGGCTTCACGCATGTCGTTTCCTATCAGTTTTATTGGTTCTTTTTCAATTTCTCTAAAAGTCATAACAAAAGTGACTTTTGATTTCAATATGAAAAATTAAGTTCCGCATGTTAGAACTTGTTGTAATTAATTCTGGATAGGTGTAGAAACCAAGAGATTGCAAAATCGGCGGTTTAGCGGTATGTCTGCCTACTCGGGCGTACAGAAAATTGGGGAAAAGAAATGGATTACAAAAGCGACAGACGCTTTGCGCAAACTTTGGCACGTGGGTTACAGGTGTTGAAGGCGTTCAGGTCTGATGATGGTCCGCTTGGGAATCAGGAACTGTCGGAACGCACAGGTATTCCAAAATCCACCATTTCACGCCTGACCTATACACTATCTGTTCTGGGCTATCTGGAACATCTGGAAAGTTACGAAAAATATCGCTTAGGGGCCGCGGCGATCTCGTTGGGCAGTATTGCAAACAAGACCATTCCGTTCATGGATACGGCCGCGGATATGATGCAATCTTTGGCAGAAGAAGTTGGCGCCTTTGTGGGCTTGACCATGCGCGATGCGGACAAAATGTTGATCACCCACTGCTGGCGTCCGGTGAATGCTGCTTCTGTTTGGTTAAATGTGGGCTTTAAGCTGCCTCTTTTCACAACATCCTCAGGTCTGGCCTATTTGGGTGCTGTGCGTCCTGCAAATGTAGAGGCGCTTGTGGAAAATTATGGTGATTCCGCCGGGATTTCCCGCGAAGAGATCATGAAATCAGTAGAAGCAAGCCGTTTCCAGATTGAAAACTATGGCTTTTATTCTTCCGCAGGCAGCTGGACCAGCGACATTAACTCCGCCGCTGTCCCTTTACGCAGCCCGTCCTTTAGCGAACCTGTGACCTTTGTGTGCGGGGCGCCGGCAACTATGATTGACATGGACCGCTTCAATACTGAAATCGGCCCCAAACTCGTGAGCCGCATCAAAAAGATCGAAGTTCTATAGGACAATTGATCCACTCCATTTTTTCCGTACAGGTCCAAATACAGCTTGTTGAGCCTTATGATTTAAAATGAATAGGGACCAAGGAAATCGTCAACATATAGAATATGGAACACAAGGCTACTGCCTTCCTCCCACTGATGAAGGGCGATTTTTGGGGGTTCTAAGGTAAAGGTAAGAGGCGCGTCACTTTGTAGGTCTAATGTGATCTGATGGGCTGACGAGGGGGCAAGCAAAACCGGAACACCCGCAATAGAACTGTGGATGACACGATGCACATGCCCACATAAAATGCCGGCGATTCGATCTGAATGGTCTTTAATAAGCTGTTGGAACTCCGTCAAGCCATCCAGAATTCCACAGGCATCCATCGGCGCAATCCCCGTTTTAAAAGGCGGGTGATGCATAAAAATCAAGGCCGGGCGCTCAGGTGTAGCGTGTTGAAGGGTATCTTGAAGCCAAGCAAGACGATCCGCACAAATCGCACCATCAGAGCGTCTTTGGACCGTACTGTCGAGCCCGATACATAGCAGCGGCCAGTCGGGATTATCAATCTTGTAAGAAAACGGGTCCTCTTCCTCGCCAGTCGCCATGTTTGGGAAGGCGCGTCGCATGGTGGCTCTGTCATCATGGTTGCCGGGCACCACATAGGCCGGAAAATCCAGTTTATCCAACTGATTGGTTAGAAAGGCGTATTCTCCTTCTGTGGCGGTCTCGGTTAAGTCGCCACTAATCAACAGGACATCTGGTTTCGGGGAGAGAGTGGCCAGCTTCTTGATGCAGGCGGCCAAGGCAGCGCGGGTATCGACGCGGCCGCTGAGTAGCTCGCCGTCGCGGACAATATGAAGGTCTGTAATTTGTGCAATCAGCATAAAGTAAACTCCAGAGGGACATTTAAGGAAACCACAGATTTCTTTTAATTCCCCAAAGCTAGCACATGAATATTGCGGTTTTTTCACAGAAAACCAAAAAAATACAAAATTTCCCACAAATTACATCAGACTGTCATTTAAGTGTAACAGTCCTTTGCAACTCTATGGCCTCAATTCGGGATGATTTGCATGTCGCAAGCTAGGTATGAGAACGGCATTCAGGCGCCCTAGGTCCAGGTGGAAATTTCATAAGGAATTTACGATGACATCGACAAAATTACCTATTTCACGACGCCATTTCCTGCAAGTCGGGGCAGGCGCAATTACGGCGGCAGGTATGCTTGGCACAACGCCGTTGTTTGCCTCCGGCACGGATGTTGTGAAGTTGCAATTTATGTATCCGGTAGGTGTATCAGGCGACATTAACCGTATCGTGACTGGTATGATCAACAACTTTAATGCAAGTCACGAAAAAGTTCAGGTCGAACCGATCTATGCCGGTAGCTATGACAATACCGAACAGAAGGTGATGACATCCCTCGGTGTGGGGGAGACACCTGCAACATGGTTGCCGATCAACTCTGCACTGCAGACTTTCCTTGGCATGGATGCGCTGGCTGATGTGACGGCGATGGCGAAAGCGGATGACATCTATCAAGATTTCCTGCCGGGCTTCCTGAGCATTTGCGAATCTGAAGAGAAGCTTTACGGCCTGCCGTTCCAATGCTCCACACCGGTGCTCTATTATAACAAAGACCTGTTTGCAAAAGCGGGGATCAACAAAGCGCCGGACACATGGACAGAGCTGATGGAAACAGCCAAAGCGCTGACCATCCGTAACGGTGCTGATGTTAGCCAATGGGGATTGACCTTCGGTGGCGGTTGGCACGACTGGATTTTTGAAAGCTTTGTGCGTCAAAACGCGCTGGTTCCGTGGCAGAAAGACAAAGTTATGTTTGATGCACCCGAAGCAATTGATGCCCTTGAGTTCTGGGTGAAGATGGTGAAAGAAGGCGTGATGCCTTCGGCTTCGACGTGGCAAGGCTCTGCGAACGACTTTATGGCGGGTCGCACAGCGATGCTTTATCACTCCACGGGGTCGCTCGCCAACCTGCGTAAATCTTCGCCGTTTGAAGTGGGCGTTGCGTTTATGCCGAAAAACAAAACATATGGCGCAACCATCGGCGGGGGCCCCATCCTGATGGCGAAAAATCAGCCGGATGCTCATTTGCAGGCAAGCTGGACGTTCGCACGCTGGATGACCAATACCCAAAACCAGACACATTGGTGCAAGGAAACGGGCTATATCGCTGCGCGTAAATCTTCATGGGAAGGCGAAGAACTGAAAGCGTTTGCCAATGAAGTACCGGCGGCGAAAGTCGCCTTGGATCAGGCTGCCTATGCGGGGGCCTTCTTGCAGGTGCCGGGGTATCATAAAGTGCGTGAGTACCTCAAAAGTGCGCTGGACCGTACCCTTGCTGGCGAGATCGATCCGACCTCAGCCCTTAAGGATGCGACGAAACAGTCCAACCGCGAGATCGAACGCCTGATGCGTCGCCGCGCTTAACAGATCAATTCCGGCCCGTCTTCGTGTCGGGTCGGAATTTCCTTTATTTATGTTTGTTTTAAAGAATTTTCTGATGCGGTTTCCTTTCCAAAATGCAACGAAAGAATCATTGGTCGCCTTTGCGATGTTGCTGCCTTCTTTGATCTTTCTGACAGCCTTCACCTACTGGCCGATCCTGCGCTCGTTGTATTTCAGTTTCCATGATGTCATGCTCGGTTCCGATAAAATCTTTTTCCTCGGATGGGAGAATTACGAGCGTGTTCTCACCGACAGCCTTTTTTGGAAGTCGTTTCGCAACACTGCGTTTTATACCTTAATCACAATCCCCCTCGCGATTGTCTGCGCCTTGTTGCTGGCGGTGGCGCTGGATACAAAAATTCGCGGCGTTGCCCTTTATCGTTCGGCCTTCTTTTATCCGGTCATGATCCCTTCTGTTGCGGCGGGCATGGTGTGGGTTTTTCTCTATGCCCCCGGCTATGGGCCAATTAATGGGATGATGGATGCCCTTGGTCTGCCGAAACTGGAATGGCTCTATTCTTCTGAATGGGCGCTGCCGGCCATTATGGTTATGAGCATCTGGAAATATTCCGGCTATTTTATGTTGATCTTACTTGCGGCCCTGCAATTGGTGCCGCGTGATCTCTATGAAGCGGCTAAACTGGATGGGGTTTCGACCTGGCATCAGCTTGTGCATATCACTGTGCCGCTGATCTCGCCCACGATCTATTTTGTCGTGATTATCGGTATCCTGCATTCTTACCAGATTTTTGATTATGTCTTCGTTATGACGCAGGGCGGACCGGCGGATTCTACCAACGTCCTGACGCTTTATATTTATCAGAACGCCTTTCAATATCAGGACATCGGTTTTGCCAGCACGGTTGCGAATATGCTGCTTGTGTTCATCGGTATTCTCATTGCCTTGATCGCCGCGACCCTTGGTCGACGTGTTCATTATCTGGGGAGATAAGATTAAAATGAAACCATCCTTTCTCAAAAAGTACGGTCTGCACGCGATCCTGCTTCCTGCGGCACTCCTTTGGATCGGCCCCTTGCTATGGATTTTGGTCACGTCTGTCAAAACCCGCGTTGAAGTGTTTGATGCAAGCAGTGGTCTGTTCCCTCAGAACTTTATCTGGGACAACTATCCGGCGGCAATGTCTGTGGCGCCTTTCGGCACCTATATGATGAATTCCTTTTTGGTCACAGGCGGTATTCTTGTCTGTCAAATCGTGACCATTTCGCTTGCGGCCTATGCTTTTGCACGTTTGACCTTCCCGTTTAAGAACCTGATTTTCTCCCTCTTTCTTTTGCAGATCATGTTTCCGATTTACGCGATCTTTCTGACCAATTTTCTGACGGTGCGCGAATTGGGATTGATGAACAGTTTACCGGCGATGATCGTGCCTTTTGTGGCCAGTGGATACGGCACCTTCATGCTGCGCCAAGCCTTTCGCCAAGTCCCAACGGAACTCAGTGACGCGGCGAAACTGGATGGCTGCGGTCATCTAAGCACCCTTTGGCACGTCTATCTGCCCTTGGTGCGCCCCACTCTGATTGCTTTTGCGATCATCTCGATTGTGACGCATTGGAATGACTATATGTGGCCTTTGTTGGTCACCAATTCAGAATCTGTGCGCACCCTGCCGATCGGGTTGGGGCTGCTTGCAAAATCTGACAGTGGCGCAGACTGGACCCGCTTGATGGCGGCAACTGTTATCGTGATCTCTCCGCTTCTTCTTCTCTTTGTTATCTTCCAGCGTCGCTTTGTCGATAGCTTCATGCATGCCGGCCTGAAATAGACTTAAGGAATAAATGAATGGCAACCGTTTCTCTTCGCCAAATCACCAAAAATTACGGCACTCAATGTGCCGTCAAAAACCTAGACCTTGAGGTCGAAGATAAGGAATTTATGGTCCTTGTCGGGCCGTCAGGCTGTGGCAAATCAACCACATTACGCATGATTGCGGGCTTGGAAGATATCAGTGCAGGGCACTTAATGATCGACGGGGTCGATGTGACACACGCTGAACCCAGCCAACGCGATATTGCCATGGTCTTTCAGTCCTACGCCTTATACCCCCATATGACAGCTTACATGAATATGGCGTTCGGCTTGTTGAAAACCTCCAAGCTCAGCAAGGATGAAATCCGTAAACGGATTATGGAAGCCGCCGATATTCTCAACATCCATGACCTGCTGGATCGAAAGCCACAGGAAATGTCGGGCGGACAGCGCCAGCGTGTTGCCATCGGTCGGGCCCTTGTGCGCAAGCCAAAAGTCTATCTGTTTGACGAACCGCTTTCCAACCTTGATGCAAAACTACGCGGGCGCATGCGTGCTGAGCTGAAACGTCTGCACAATGAACTCGGCATCACGGTGATTTATGTCACGCACGATCAGGTGGAAGCGATGACCTTGGGCTCGCGGATTGCGGTGATGCATGATGGTCGCATCCAACAACTGGACGAACCTATGACCGTTTATCGCCAACCGGAAAACCTGTTTGTAGCGTCGTTTATCGGGGCACCGGAAATGAACCAGCTGCATTGTAAGCTGGATCAGGGGCGTATCGGTCATCCGGCCTTGCGCTCCCCCCTGAACCTTAACCAGAGTGCAACGGGATCGTCTCAGAAAGAGGTCATTCTGGGTATTCGTCCTGAAGAAATCGTTCTTGCGCCGATGGCAGAGGCGACCCTGAAAGGATCTATCGAACGGGTTGAATTGCTTGGCCCGGAAGCCCTTGTGGAAGTCAGTATCGGTGAAGACCGTTTGACAACCCGTCTGCGTGTGGATCAGGTGCCAGCAATCGGCAGTGATGTCGGGCTAGCATTTGACACTCAGCACCTGCGAATTTATAATTCGGATAGTGGTCAAGCGATACATATTCAGCCCGAGATATAAATGATGTGGGAACGAAACGGCCTTAACATTCGCCAACAAAATATTGCTGAATGGCTTCAAGAAATCCAATCCGCCTCTATTCAGGATCTGAGCGATCATTTTCAAGTTTCCGACGAAACCATTCGTCGGGACTTGCGCCAGCTTTCGGAAAATGGGTTGGTGGATAAGTTTCATGGCGGCGTGCGCTTTAATGTCGCAAGGTCAGAAGCGCCTTTCCAAAGCCGTATGCGGGTGATGTCGCAGGCTAAATTGCAAATCGGCATCAGCGCGGCAAAACTCATCGACAAGGGCGCAACTATTTTTCTGGATAATTCGTCCACCGCCTGTTTTCTGGCGCGCCAACTCAAAACGCGGACTGACCTCACCATCATTACGTTGTCGTTGGAAGTTGCCAACATCTTGTCGACGGGCACAAAAGGCAATCGGGTGATTCTGTCCGGTGGGGAACTGCGCCCTGAAGACCAGACCCTGACGGGGGCCGAAGCCATCCGGTTTATCTCTCAGTTCACGCCTGATATGTGCTTTATCTCTGTCGCGGCCATCAGCCCCAAACATGGGTGTATGGACTATGATATTTTTGAAAGTGATTTCAAGCGCGTCATTATGCCCTTGGCTGATCAAGTCGTTTTGCTGAGTGACAATAGTAAATTCAATAAATCTGGCTTGATTAAAGTCTGCGACTTATCTGCTTTCAATATCCTGGTTACAGATCGTCCTCTCCCCAAGTCAGTCACAGACCAAATGAAACATGGGGAAATTATAATTGGCGAATAACCAGCAACTGGGGACCGATTCTCTAATGCATTGATGTTTTCGTGAGTCTCGCGGAAGTAGGCATCGATTTGTAGTGTAATAGAAATCAGGCGATGAGTAGTGAGGTCCGTGCCTCAATCCCATGTTCGGTGCTTTAATTGCAACACAAGCACTTTATTTATGCGCAGCTAAGGCTAATTCCTTGACATGAAAGCTTTAAAATATAGTCTGAATTAAATGATTCGATTTAGACTGGGAACATAATGAAAAAGATTGTCGCTTTGGCTGCTGTAATGATTGCAGCGGTTCACTTTGCACCAACGGCCGCGAATGCCGCACCATGTACATCTGGTAGCAATTCGACAACATATAGTAGCTGCTCAGGTAATTCGGCTTCAGCGAGTACCACTGTCACATCTTCAGTAACAGTTGGTGTTGCAACAACTGCGACAGAAAGCCTCGTGTTTGAGCGTTTATCAAATCTAAACTTTGGAAAAGACAACATTTCTGCCAAAGCCAATGGTGATGATTACAAATTTAGTTACAGTCTTGATGTGGACGAAGAAGGTAAATCCGCTGGTGATGGTCAACAAAAGGTTGGGGTTTGGGTTAACTTCTCAGGTTCACGTTTCCTTTTTGACAAACCAGATTCTAAATTTGATGGCAATATCTTCACTGGCATGGTTGGCGTCGATTACGCTCTGACAGACCGATATAGAGTCGGTCTTGGACTCGGCTATGAAAAAACTGATATTGATACGACCTTCAATGAAGGCCATTAAGAAGCTCAGGGCTGGACAGCAGCACCCTACGTTTCTTATCAGTATAATGACAATTACAGCGTCAATTTGAGTGCGGGCTTCAGTAAGCTGGATTACGACATGGATCGTAAGGATCAGCTGGATAAGAACACCATCATAGGTTCTACAGATGCATTACGTTGGTTCGGTGCTTTGAACTTTAATGGTAACTGGAATAACGACAATCTCGTTTATGGTGCAAATCTTGGGACCCTCTTTAGCCATGAGGATAAAGACGGTTTCACTGAAGTTGGCTCAGGTGCAACGACTGTTGGTGATGACATAACTGAAATTGGCCGAGTGAGCATTGGTGGTAATGTTGGTTACAAATTCTTTGACATGATGACGCCGTATGTACGTGCAAAATACTCTTATGACTATCAAGATGGTGGTTCCGATGATGAAAGTTCTGTGAAAACAGGCCTTGGGGTGAATTTTGATTATGGATCTTCCGTCTCTGCAGGTGTCGAGGCAAACGGCACTCTAAAGGGTGATTATAAGGAAGCTGGTGGTACTGTATTTTTACATATCAATTTCTAATCTTGTTACAATCAGTCGTGACGTATAGTTTTGGGACAGCTGGGAAACTGGCTGTCCTTTCTTTTGTGATGTTATGGGTGAACGCTTGTCATTTATCTACACACGAAACCATCTTGAAAGAGTTGGAGAAAACAAACTGGACTTCCAAGGTGACATTAGCTCAGGATTTTTACTTGTTCAGAGCAACTCCAAAGTCAAGACCGACCGGTGACGTGATCAACATTGTTCTCGAAGGTGATGGAAAGGCTTGGCAAACAAGATTCAGGCCGTCGTCAGACCCAACGCCACAAACTCCTGTTGGCTTCAAAATCGCGAAAAGTTTAAAGGGATTTTCGGTATATATTGCCCGGCCTTGCCAATATGTTGAAGGCGACCAAAGGAAAAACTGCCATCCCGTTATGTGGACAAATGCGCGATTTGCCCCTGAAGTCGTCACATCCATGAATGTGGCTATCAATCAAGTGAAGCAGGAGTACGCCATCAATCGTATTCGGCTCTTTGGATTTTCTGGTGGAGGAACACTGGCTGCCTTAATCGCAGCCAATCGTGATGATGTTGTGGAACTCATCACAATGGCGGCGCCACTGGACACGGATGAATGGACCAGCTTTCACGATTTATCCCCACTGAGAAACTCATTAAACCCCGTTCATCAAATTGACGTATGGGGAAGGTTGCCTCAATGGCACTTTGCCGGAGAAGCGGATGATGTTGTACCCGCCAGCTTGTATGAACACGTACTTGGGAAGGTGATGCGCCAACCGTCACCATCCCTGACGGTTCTGCCCGGTTTTGATCACACATGTTGCTGGGAAACGTATTTTACAAATAAGACGAGGTGGTGATTATTTTTTAACGGGAGCTTCTTTATTCTCTTGTTTAAGCTCTGGTTCTAGGCAAGCTTTCCCACTATCTTGCTTTGCACACTTCTTTTTAGTCGCCTGTTTGATAGCCTCAACTTGCTTTTCTACAGGTATGATTGTCACGTTTGGTGATGTTGATTGAGCATTGACCGAAAATGATGCAAATCCAGCTATCAGCGTTAATCCAAGTAATAATGTTTTCTTCAAGGCGCCTTCTCCTTTAATATTATCGCCTGTCAGTATAAGCGAAACTCGATAATCCACAGTGAAACCCATCACATTATAAAGATACTCATGAAAGCTGTTTCCAAGTTCATAATCACGGTTATGGTCGCTGTTCTTCTGACAGTACCATGGATAGGCTTTAGCAGTTTACCTGTTTTCTCGAGTTTTGGTATTTGGAATCAATCCGAGCCTTTGGTTTTTGCGCTCTTCAGTCTTGGTTTTATCTCTGCGCTGACAGTCTTTGTATTATTATTATCTCGTCCCAAGATAATGAGAGACGGTTTGGCGCACCCTGTTGTAATCCTGCCATTTTTAATGGGCTGCCTTTCTATTATACATTCCTTACTTGGGGACAATTGGCAAAGCAATCTGCTTGGAAATGCTCAAACTGGTTTGGGGGGCGCATGGTTTTTGTCCATAGCTGCTATTTCTGCCGTTGCCAGATGTGTTTTCCGAATAGCAAACATCAGACGCAAAAGGATGCTGGTTTCTTACATGATCCTTGCTTGCATCTCTGTGAGCCTTGTAACTGTTACAGGGGTGCTGCAATGGAAAATGTTTCATTTCGATGATCATATTGCTTTTTTTGCGATTGCTTTGTGGGGACTTCCCTTTGTTATCATTCGTAATAGGATCGTTGCCAGTTTGATGGCTTTGGCTGTGTCAGCTGTCATCGTCATTCCGAGTCATAACTTATCGGCAGGTGTTGCTTTAGGGGCGATGGCGTTTGGTACCTTCTTCTATTGCTTTATATCATCAAGATGGCCTTTGCGCATGTCACTCAGGACAGTTTCCTCTTTCTCCTGTATTGGCATCGCTGTTTTTATTGCAGTGTTAGTCCAGTTTTTCAGCGGCTTAGGGTCGTTTACGACATTGACTATGCAATCACGCCATTTGTTGTCAAACACGGTCTTTGCCCCGCTTCTAAATTCTTGGCAAACGGCGTTCACTGGTGTTGGTTGGGGACAGTTCCCTGAATTGCTTATGAAGTATGTTCCAGCGGATAAAACAGCACTATTTTATTATCAAAAGAAAAACTATGACGTCTGGTTCTGGGATGGCATTTACAAGCAAGACTTCCACAGCCACAACCTATTTGTAGAAACGTTCAGTTCTTTGGGGGTTGTTGGCTTATTCCTTATCTTTGCCTATGTTTTTTCGGTGGTGAAATTTGCAAGAAAGGGACTAGGGGGCGCTGCATTCGGGAGCGTATTGGGCTGGGTCCTTCTAAATTCCATGTGGTTTGAAATGCCATCAACAGTTGGCGTTATGTCTGTTGCTTTTGGCGCAATGTCCGGCAGTCTTCCCCTAAAACGAATTAAAATCAAAAATATAAATTCATTATTTTACATTTGTACCTTAGTGACCTTGATTGGTTTATTTGTGGCCCAATTAAACGTTTTTCTTTTAGGCCAGAAAGGGTCAAAGGAGGTGTTGATGAATATCAACCCGCCGGCTCAGACGGTTGGTTATTGCGATATGCTGATCCCCGATATTGGCCGAAATGGGACTCATTTTACAGAATTGTTCAAGAATTTTAGCGCAGGCCTGAATTCAAGATTGAAAGAAAATACCGAACGTGTGGGGAGACAAGATTGGAGACGGCTGAGCAGCTTTCTGTGTCAAGCAGATAGGCGTTTGAAGGATGATAAGGCCCTCCTCCCCGGTGTTCGCGCGCTAATGGTAAGAAGTGATTTTATTATTAATTATTCAATGGAATTAAGTGCTCAACCATCATTATTTGACCAGATGCTGTCCGGTTGGGACACAAATGTCCATCGCGTTTTAGTTTTGGCACCTCAAAGAGGGGACTTGGCTATTCCTTATATGAATTGGCTGTATCAAAACAAAAAACTTGAGACATTAAAAAAGCTAGCCGACGAAATTTCCAAGGAAAGAATGACCGTCTCTTTGGGGAATTGGTTTAAAGGCCTAGCTCTGTTAGAAGAAGAAGGACGACAAGAAGATGGGGTCAAACTGATGTACGGTGCCTTGCGGGGAAATGTAGAAAACTTTTTACCTGTGAATAGCAAATTGAAAGAACGCTTGTTTCAAATTCAAGGTCAGTAAAGGCATATGGGAGACGACTGAGAAAGCGTGAGATCGTTCCCTGATCAAAAGACGGTAAAAGACAGAATACAAACAGGAGCATTTGTGACCATTCAATCATTTCGTATTTTGCAAGCAGGATTAAAACAGCTTTACCAATATAACCCGGTAGAGTTGATTAAGATTTTCTGTTTAATGCTCCTGCAAAAAATGCTGTCTGGGATCGGATTGCTATTACTTTTACCTTTGCTGCAATTGATGGGGGGAGGTGATGTAAAAGGGAGTGATACCGTATCGCGCCTCATGTCATCACTGAGCGACAGTGTGGGTATTGAAACGGACTTTATAAGTATTATCAGTATCTTCCTCGTCCTGCTTCTTTTAGCGACTGTCATTGATTATATTGTGGAAGTGAGGGGGGCGCGTCTGAGGCACCATTATACTCATTATTTGCGCACAAAAATCTATCGGCAGGTTCTGTATAGTCAGTGGCGATATTTAAGACAAAAACGCTCAACAGAAATTAACCACACATTGGCTATTCAAATACGATCTATCAGCAATGCAACGCATCTGATACTTGCTTCTATTGCATCAACGATTTCATTAGGCGTATTGATTTTTTTATCGTTTTCTGTGTCTTGGTCAATGACTCTGATCACCCTTTTTGCAGGGGCTTTGTTTGTTTTATGCTTGTGGCCATATTTTCGTATAAGTCAGGAAAACGGTAACAAGGAACTAGTGAATTATAGAGAAATCTTCAACAGTCTGTCGGACCAGTTAAGATTTTTAAAAATGATCAAGAGCCATCAGCATGAGGAAAGCTTTTTATCAGATATAGAAAAAAGCAGTGAAAAGCTAGAAAACCAGAGTGTGATTGCAATCTCTATTCAGAGCCGCACGAAATGGGTTTACAAAATGGGCGCTGCCCTGTTTTTCGTGATTATTCTATCGCTCAGTCATTTCTGGCTACAAATTCCGCTGGAACAGCTGATCCTTTTATTAATCATTTTTTCGAGAATTCTTCCCCAGGTGTCGGCGTTAAATAATGGGGTACAACGCCTGTTTCGATTGGTGCCTGTTTATGATGACATTCATCGCTTACAGCTTGAATGTGACCATGTTCAGGAAAAACCTGATAGAGGTGAAGAGATCAAATTTAATGAGACGATTACCTTTAATGATATCAGCTTCCGATACCCGAACTCCAAGATCAATGTTTTAACAGGACTGTCCTTTAAATTGAAAAAGGGGCAGCTTTGTCTGGTGACAGGTGATTCTGGGATGGGCAAAAGTACATTAGTGGACATTCTTGCGGGATTATTAGTTCCCAGTGACGGAGAATTCAGCGTCGATAGCACTCTGATCACGCCAGAAAATATGCTGAGCTGGAGGCGCAATATCTGTTATGTCAGTCAGGAAACTTACCTGCTCAATGACACATTATATCGCAATCTCAACCCGGATAATGAACCTATAGAAGATGATGCCATTTGGAATGCCCTTCGATTAGCCGCTGCGGATGGATTTGTGAATGCCTTACCTGAAAAGTTACAGACATTACTCGGTGAGAACGGTGTCTCGCTTTCTGGGGGGGAACGACAACGTATTGCCTTGGCAAGGGCAATTATAAGGCAGGCACCGTTAATTATATTGGATGAAGCGACCAGTGCTTTAGATGCGCAAACAGAACAAAAAATACATGACTCGCTATTGCAGCTTCGAGGAAAAGCAACGTTCGTAATTATAAGTCATAGACCGGGTGATAAAATGCTTGCGGATATTAAACTGGAATTACAATGAAGAGTGTTTATCGGTTAAGCCAACGAAACAGACGGGTGAGTTCTTCAGACGTTTGGAGGTCGGAATTCCGGCCCAAACATTGGAAATAAAGGGTTTTTAAGATATACCCCCACCAAACGGGCAGCCGGATGAAAGCGGGATGAGAACTAACGCCGAGGTGAGCCGTAATAAGTTCTCGTTTTGGAAGCAGGAGCTTTTTAAGCTGGATCAGGGCTTCATGTAACGTCCCGCTCTTTAAACTAGAGGTCAATCTTTCATATCGTTTTTGCGACGGGTCACTTAACATCAGGCTGTGACAAGCTTCTATTAATTTATCGTCTTTACATGGAACAAAGCGCTCTTGGAGTTTTAAATCGGGATAAAAATCCTGCAGGAGCGAAAAGACTAAATTGGCCTCATTTCCCAGCTTCAGATAAGCGCTGTAGGAATGAAATTTTTTCCAATTGATCTGTCCATTTTTAATTAGAAAATACAGATCAGAAATAAGAACAGGGCCGTTGTTAAACGCACTTGAACGTACACCGTGAAGTATAATGTGCGCTAATAAGATCTCGGCACTCTCGCAGGGTAAGGATTGGTTTCCTATTTTGATCTTGTCTACCTCTGCCCAGAACTCGGGCATAAAGGACAAGTCCATCTCTGATTGTTTCTTTCTAGGCGAGAATGTTCTGTGATGCACTTCGATGGATATATTGAAATTATCGTGCGTGAGTGGTGGTGCATCGTGAGAGACTTTGAGACGGGCATCAAAATCAATTTTTTGCTCTTTAGACTTTAGCCGATAGTTATGTTCAAGCAGCAGATTACACGTTTTCACAAAGGTATCGGGTTTGACGATAATATCAATATCTCTCATGCGCCTGATGGCGCTATCTTCATAGTATTTAAAGGCTAAGATGGGGCCCTTTATGATTTGATATTCAATACCATTTGCCGTCAGAATGGTATCGAGGTGAAGCAGGTTTGCCTGTATTTTTAATTGGCGAACCGGGGCTTTGTGTGCCCTTTTTTCGAGGTATTGAATATATTGATTGTGGCTCAGAGAAGCCCAATGGTTTGTTTGTTTTAAGTTCTTAATAAATAAATATATTATCCGATGATCCACGCACCATTTTACAATGATTTCCCAATCATTCTCTGACAAGTTGGTGTCGAAGATTGTGATATCTTTGCACAGAACAAAATTTAAAAACTGTCGCTTTAAACGATTTATCTTGTCCATTTATCTAGCAAAATCACTTGTGATGAAAAATGAGAGTCTGGCCATTTAATAAAACGTTTTAAGGGGTGTAAACTTTTCATGACCATTTTTACCTGTAACAACCATGTCACCGGTCTTTAGCCAAGCATGGGCTGCCAACTGCGGCTTATTGCGGATCATTTCCTGTTGAGCGTCATTCTCAAGAACAGCTTCATTTGAGCTTGAAACACCTAGAAATAACATGCTTGGAATATGGCGTTTACCAAGCATCCATTTTGCTGCAATGGCTTTTGGTAAACAAACAGCATTCCAAGGGACATTGTTTGCCGCTTTCCGTATCACTTTACTGACGGATTTGGAGACTAAGGCGCTCTCATGAGTGAGCTGATACGGGGCTTCTTTTTCAGTGCCCAGTGAATTCACGTACCACTTCAAAGGGAGAAACCGCACACAGAAACGGGCAAGAGCGAGGTAGAACATCGCCTCGATCAGAAGGCTGCGTTCTTCTTGATCCATTTTGAACAACATGGTCAACTTATGCTTTAGAGTTCTGAACAAGGTTTAATCATCTCTTCGTCGATTTTGTGTCGTGACTTCGTCTTGCAATTATGCGATTTTGACGTCCAATTATATGTGTTGAATTAAAGGACTTGTCATGGATTTAACGTCTTGCGTGCAGCAGGCTGAAAACTCAGTTTGCTGTGAAATTGAAGACAGAACAGTATTACTTAATGTCGCAGCAGGCAAGTATCATGGATTTAATGAAGTGGCTACTCGGATTTGGCAATTAATCTCGGCGCCAAGGACAGTTAACAGCATATGTGATGAACTGATGAGTGAATTTGATATTTCTCAGGAGCAATGTGAAGCGGAAGTCGTGGAGTTTTTGCAAAAACTTAAAGCGGCCGAACTGATCACAATAAGCTGAAAAACGAATAAATTGAGGGACTCGTTCAGGATGCCAATAGCATGAGCCTCATTGCGGGTAGCATTGATTTTTCGAACAATACAGATACCCAGGCCACCAGGTTTTCTGATTGCTTTACGAACTTTAAGCATAGTTACCACAAGCACTGGCAGGAAGAAGCGATTGACCTGCAGTATTGGCACCAGCCTATTTCTCCCACTTCCGTCTCTGAAGTCCAGCCTTTACTCAATGATGAGGTGGTACTGGTTGCAGACCTGAGATTAGATAATCGCGATGAACTCCGCACAATGCTTGGCGGGATGACTGATAATGTCACAGATAGTGAACTGGTTATGGCAGCTTATAAAAAGTGGCAAACGGACTGTGTCAATTATCTGATAGGCGGCTTTGCTTTTGCCATTTGGAACCGGCGTCTTAAAACTTTATTTTGTGCGAGAGACCACCTGGGGCAAAAGCCTCTGTTTTATTGCGAAATAAATGACATCAAAGGTCGATGCTTTGTTTTTTGCACAACACCAACCGGGATCCTTAATCACAGCAGATCAAGTAAGGATATTGACCCTCAAGGTGTGTTTAACATCTTGATGGGGCGCACCTGTAATGAAGAAAGCTCTACCTTGTTTGCAGGGATTAAACGCTTGCCGGCGGGGTTTTCAGTTCAGGTAAATGATGCCGGAACAAAGCTCAGACGTTATTGGGAACCAGAACCCGGTGAGACGATAAGATATGCTGATGATACCCAGTATTGTGAAGGATTTAACGAAAAGTTTGAACAGGCGGTGGCTGCCTGTATCAACACCGATTTACCGGTCAGCTCATTTTTAAGTGGCGGATTAGATTCCAGTTCAGTGGCTTGTATGGCGCATCAAAAGCTTCAGGAAAAAAACCGACAACTTATCTCGACCTCTTTTATTTTGCCCGAAAATGAAGAGGGGATTGATGAAAAAGAGTATATTGAATCCATACTGGCTGAAAATAACTTCGATCACGTCTACATAACGCGGGAAAATGTAGGGTTTCGCCAATGTATCGAAAATACCCATAAGCGGTATGATGGCTTCCCTTACACCAGCCATGCTTACCTTGATAAACTGTTACCGATTTTGTCTGAACGTAATGTTGGGGTGCACCTTTGTGGCTATGGTGGTGACCATGTGGCTTCTTATCATGGTATGTGGGTGTTTGAGCAACTTTTGATGGAGGGGAAATGGTCAACATTGTTGAGACTGCTTAAATCCACAAACAATGGTCAGATGAGTGGCGTCATCAAAATGTTGCTTAGAACTTTACGAAATATAACGCAGGCTTCTTTACCAAAGGGACGCAATACCACTTGGTATAATAAAAAAGTAGAGCGCAGAATGGTGTTACCGGAGCTCGCTCATCGTCCGGGGTTCAGGGAAAGCGTCTTAAGGGGACCGTCATTTGATGTTCAGCCTTTTCCACGAAAAATAACCGATATCATGAAACGGTTTATTCAGTATGATCGAACGTCGGTGACATTAGAAACGCTGAGTAATACATTTTTGCCATATGCTATCGATTATCGCACTCCCTTCACAGATGTTCGTTTAATTAATTACTGTATGTCTATTCCCCCGGAGCAATTTTATCTCGATAGAAAAAGAAGCCTTATTCGTCGCTCTGTAAAAGGGCTGATACCGGAACGTATTCGGTTGGCGCATAATAAGGAACAAGGCTCTACGCCAAATCTGTTTAAAGGATTATGGCAAGATAAAGATCAATTGTTAGAAGACCTAAATAACTGTTCCAGCATCGATCAAATCTCAACATTGTTAGATATTCCGAGATTGCGAAAACTTCTGGCCGGTACCGACGTAGGTGACAGTGATAAGCCTAAAATCTACAAAAACCTTGAACTCGCACTTTATATCGCATGGTTTAAAAATCGTTTTTAACTATCATCTTTTGAGATATGCAGAAAAATCAATCACACGACGAAAACCTGAAAGTGCAACATTATCGCGCGTATGGGTTAAGCATACATTCTGACTTACCCTTGCCCGAATTAATAACGGATCAAGCGCATGGTCCAGCGGATGTGCATATTCGTTATGAGCGAGAGTGGCGTAGCCCCCAAAAAGTGATCCACACGAAATGTTAGTTTTTCTGGCTTATTCAAATCCATGGATAAGGAGAAAAGACATGGGAAAACTGAAACGACCAACGCCTGAGCAGATCATCACGAAGCTTCGAGAAGCCGAGGTTATCATTGCCCAAGGCAATACGATTGCTATCGCAGCTCGCAAAATCGGTGTGACTGAACAGACCTATTATCGTTGGCGCAACCAATATGGCGGCATGAAAACGTCTCAGGCCAAAAAGATGAAAGCTTTAGAACAGGAAAACGCCCGCTTGAAGAA
>NZ_JHYO01000040.1 GCF_000688235.1 Terasakiella pusilla DSM 6293
ACGTCATCCTCTTTCATAAGAAAGTAAATGTCCGTCGGAAGGACATCACGATTACCGATTAAGTAACACAGTGTCACCTCTACACCCTTCATCACGATTTGCTCCACTGTGTTTTACGACGGGCGTTATGGATCGCTTCTGTCAACGTGGCGTCACGGTCAGTGAGAGCTTGCTTTAATTGTTCAAGGACTGTCGCGACGGAGGGAAGGTCGGGGCCGCAAAGGATACTGCGGTGGTTGTTTATGTGGATGGGTTGGGAACTGTAGCGGGGGGTCAGGAGGTATTGATTATCATTATTTTGCCAAAACCAAGGGCGGACCTCGACATCAACTTCAACACGTTTGCCGCTCACATAACGGCGTTTCGTTTGTGTCAGTGTTTTGCCTTCTTGGAGTAGCTTCACCAGTTCGATTTGCTGATTGAGACTTTCTGAGAAAATATCGAGCGGATCGCGTTGTCTGCTTTTAATTGCTGTTGGTTTTGTTTGATCGGAAAATTGAAGATTAAGCATGTAGCACCTGATTTGTTCTATAATAATGCTATGACTTCATTCTGATTTGTCAAATTTTATGCTCAGTAAAATCACATGAAATGCTCAAATATTTCAAATTCGCGAGTCATTTCAATGGACTCGATGATTCCAGCTAGTTCATTCATATTGCATGATTTTTCGGCATGAAAGCACTGTATCTTGAGCGAATCGAATGCTGAGCAACCATCATTTCAAAAGAAAATTCAAGTCGAGAGCTTTTTTAAATTGCACGATTCAGTGAACTCGATGTCTAAGGCAATTCAACTGATGAACAGCAGCTATGTTCTACAATGATAAATAAGGATCATATCTGATGACAATGAGAAACGCTGATGAGTGAAATTACATATATAAAGGACGATGTTGAGGGCTGGACTGCTTGTGTCCAGCAGCACCTTCATTTCTTACCGACGAAGGCCCTAAACCGGGTTACACGGGCAATTGAGAAACCACAAAGCAACTTACTCCCTCTATTGGCTCTGCACTTATACAATGAGCCAAAGAAAACTTACCTACCTGTATCGGACCGTGTTTTTGTGCCGGGTTATAACCATGAGCAAGCTGAAAACCTGTTTGCAAAAAATATATCGATGCAAAACGCTGGGACAGAAGGCATTCAATACTTCACCAACACGCTGACGGTGCCAGACAAAGATGAAGCCGGAAGATATTTCCCGCCACCATCTGAACGGGTCATTAACTGCGGCTTTTATGTCCACACCTTCGAAGTTGACCCGGCTGAGAATTATCAAGCGGGTCTGGCTGAACAAATTTCGTGGTGCATGGGTGGCAAAAAAGACACCAATTGCAAAATTGGTGAGATTTATCAGGAACTATCCCGATATAAAGATTTCCGTGGGGTGGAATACGTCTGGTCAGGCAATAAATCTTGTCACCTCCATGTGATGTTTGATACCCGGCACCTGTCGCCACAGAGACTGAAATATACTCGCAAGGCGGAAGTTGATGCCGATCTGGCTGACTTGCCGGACGATATGCTGCGTGCCGGGTATATGGAAGCGTGGGACCATCTTGGCGAGATTTTTGAGGCCCATGGCATTATGGCAGATGCAGATATGGCGTTGCGACGACCGGAGCAATGGCGGAGGTTGCCTTGGGGCCTACGTTCTTATCCCAAGGGAAGTGCTATCGGTATACCAGCCGGATCATGCGTGCCGCAGGTCATGTTGTGGTCAAAATTACGCAACGATGGTCGTGGCGGCATAGACTGGTTACATCAGCCCCGGAAATTTCTTGAAGCCAAAGTTAAGCCAAAGTTGCCTAAGAAACCGATCCCGGTAATGAATTGTGATCTGACAGAAGATCAGCAAGAACGCTTTATTTCGGAGTTGAGCATTTTATGTGATCGAGCCTTTGGTGATCCAAAGTGCCACCCACGGCCAGCATCGGTATCAACTTCCGTCAATGGCTATACGATCAATTTCTTCAATGATGAAGAAGATCAAAGGCCATCATCTTTTGTATCAGGGGATCATGATCGGTTGGTTTTGTTGGGTGAGGTGAGATCAAGAGAAAAGGAATACATTCTGCCGAAAACGGCAAACGACTTGATGGAGTATTTCTTGATTAACGATCACCTGATGATGACGTTGGATAAACCGCAAATCCCACTTGGGGTCGAGCGTATGTTTGATGCAAAGGTCGAAACACCACAAGACGTTCGTAATAAGCTGGGTAAGTTCGCATTATTGGCTGCCACGTCTGAGAGCGTTGTAAATTCGTGTATCTTCACGGGCGAAGGGGCCTCTAAGTCCACATCAATCATGAGTGCTATTCCACTGTATGACCAACCGGGTGAAGGTCACATCATCTTTGCTTGCCAAAGTTATTCGCAAGCAGAAGAAAAGTGTGAGGAGTTTAACCGGATCAATCATGGAAATGGATATATCGGGATTACTTTATATTCAGCCTCCAAGATGGTTGAGATTGCGTGTGCTGCAACAGGCGTAAGAAAGCTTAAAGTTGAGGATGTTGCTCAGGCGAATGCCACCAGCATGTTGGATTATGTGTATGACCACCGCCCGGAAGTCGCTGAATGGATGGAAACTGAAAAAGCCACTATGTGGGATCAGCTTAATATTGGTGATGGCAAACTCCGTCCTGTGTTCTTCACAGTGCATGCTGTGGTGAAACAATGGCACGCTGTCGGCGGCACCCGGTTGTGGATGCACCCAGACTATGCTCGGGAGCGTCGGAAAAGCACTTCAAACATGAAAGCTCTGGCCTCTGATATGCGTGCTCAATGGATCATCTATGATGAAGTGACGATGGAAGACCTGATGCACCGTTATCCAGCCAGTCAGGTCAAGCTGGTGCGAAAGATGAGCAAGAGGTTTGCCAAGCTGCCACCATCACAGCAGCTACAGGCTTATAATGCAGTAGCCCCTGAACATGTGAAGTTTGATGAAGCCAGAAAGATCGCCAATCTGAAATTCACTGCGAAGCATTTGGTGACAGTGGATACTTCCCTTGAAGGCTATGGCGTTAATAATACCAGCGATAGTCCCTACCGTTCGATTAACGGTAACATGTATTATGTGAAGTTCCATGATTGGTGGACCAAAGAAGACAAGACGCGGATCACTTTCCTGACTACCGAGCACCGCATCATTCGTGCCATGAAAAATATGAAGGACGGACCTCTGGTTTTAAACTTCGATAGACCGGAACTGTTTGACCGGAATGAAATCACCCTTGACCTCATTCTGGATAATCGGGCCAATCGTGAGAAGACGGATGAACTGGTCGCCGATATTAAGGCCAAACATCCAAGCGGGGCGATCATTACCAATATGTCTGATGATATTGAGGCCACCACACATGATACAGCGAAAGGCTCGAATTCGTTTAATCAAGATGGCACTGATGCTGTCACCGCCATTTACCATATGCTATCGCCTGCTCAGTATGAACAGTTGCTGATTGAGAATGCTGTATTCGGCACCAAGGATATGGTGAAGCTGTTTCATTTGGATCAGTTTAATCAGACGTCGGGCCGGACACTTGGCTATCGTCATAACCCGAACATCAAAACACAGGCTATCATGTCAAAACGACTGTGGCGTGAGATCGGAATATCGATTGAAATGAATAGTCGCTACCGGGTGCGATTGATTTCATAGAGATTGCATCTTCTCAAATATACTATATTATAGTATAGTAATTTTTAGCATAGAAGGATTTGATGCGGGTCTTTACATCACGCCAGTTCGATAAATGGTGCGAGCAAACCGATATCACTGATGCCAAGTTGGTTAAAGCTGCTTTAGAGGTCAATGAAGGGCAGTATGAGGCAAGTTTGGGCGGCATGGTCTACAAGAAGCGGATCGCTGCTGTCGGTCAGGGTAAGAGCGGCTCGTATAGAACCATTATCGCATTAAAGATTGATGATAAGGCTTTCTTTATCCACGGCTTCAAGAAGAACCAAAAGGCAAATATTTCGAATGGTGAAAAGCAGGACCTGAAAGCTGCCGCCAAGGTCATTATGAAATTGGATGAAAGCGGTTTGAAAGTCTTTCGGGAATTGGAGGTTATACAATGAGTGTTTATAAATCTGATCTATCAAAATCATTACACGGTGTGATGTCTGACCTTCATGCTGCCGGTGCCATTTCCAAAACAACCATGCGGGAATTTGATGAACGTTGCTTGCACCAAACTGATTTTGACCGAAAAAAGATCAAGGAACTGCGAGAACGTGAGCATATCAGCCAAGCGGTATTAGCGAAACTCGTCGGCGTTTCTACAAAAACCGTCGTTAAATGGGAAGCCAAGGACGGCACCCCACCGAAGGGGGCCGCCGCACGTCTACTTGATCTGATTGACCGTAAAGGGTTGGAAGTTCTGGCCTAACCCTTTTTATCTAGTTGGTTAAGGCCGCTTTGCATTTCTTTCTGTAGTTCTCGGCTTCGATCTTCTGACATCTCAACTTTCTCCCGCAAGTAATTTGACCAAACTATCAAGATGAGCCAGATCAAGGTCTGAATAGGACCTGCATTTATAATCGAAATCCTTTGGTTTTTCTGTTGAACCGTTCATCGCGTTTTGAAGTCCATCAAGATCAATGATTATGATATTGTCAGCGGCAACCTTGGTTTTCACATTCCATACCTGAGCCGTAACCCCATTTGAAAAGCAGCTTCCAGATTCAATGTCTTTGATTTGTTCAAGGTGGCCGTCTTCCAGTTCGTGCGGAATGACAAGCCGTCCAGTAACTTTGATTTGACAAATATCACCGAGCACGGTTTCTGTTTCCAAAGTTGACACCAAAACACTGTGACCGCCGATTTCCATCTTTGAGCAAAGCCAGTTTGGGAGGCTATACCCCATCGGGAAGGTGCCTTGAAAGCTGATCGGCACAATAGAAATTTTCATCATGCCACGATCTCCTCGACCAGTTTAATGTAATGGCCCAAGCAGGCTTTCAGGTCGGCGTCTTCTGTTTCGCCATGGCATTCCCGCAAGTAGTTCAGAAGGTTCGCATAAGCGTCCGTAGACGGCGAATGTCCGTTGTATCGGAGCGTAGACAGGTAAGTCCGGCTACGTCCCATCTGACGGCTAAAATCAGCCGCATCGTTCAAGAAATAGTTTGCTCTGAGCACTTCAAAGACTTGCTCATGAAGCGGCATGCCCTCGGTTTTTATCAACATGATTTTTACTCCTGATATTGTCATTAAGAGTATTTATCAATGTTGTTCATTAACGCTGTATCTGGGCAGTTCTATCGTTTCTTGAACAGAGGTATTGAATTGATATTGTCTGATATGGCAGCAATCAAAAACTCAGGTAGATCGACCTCAGTCTTTAATGTTGCCCAAAAATCAGCAATTTTCTCGGCCATTTCTTTTGCCGTCTTTACAATTGCCCCCGAAGGCAATTGAAGTGCATCTGCGAATTGCTTGAAACTATCTATATCAAAATCTTCATATGTTTTGCGATCAGCAAAATTCAATGCAAATGCAGGCTTCGCCTCATAAGTCAGTGTTGAGAGATAATCATACATCGGTGCTAATGTTGGTGTGCGTTGGTCCTGATATATGAGCGACCAGTTTTTAGCGTGCATATCTCCGTTGCCGATCCCCATTGAAAAAACAAGACGGCGAACATATTCCAGAACGCCATCCATTCCGACTTGTTCAGCGAGAACGCGGCCAATCATTTCGTGATTCACACGGTCGTATTTCATACTCGACCAAATACCAAAGACTTGTGCGAAGTCTTCGATATGCACACGCCCGTGATCTGTTCGATCAAATCTCCGAATAGCAAAAGTTCTTCCGAGGTCAGAACGTAAACCTTCCGGTAATCCGCCAATTTTATGGGTTTCCAGCAGTTCTATTTCCGGAACATCGAAACCGAGACGTTGAGCAAAAGTCATCATCCAGAATTCATTTTCAGGAACCGACTGGAAACGTTCCGAGGCAAACTTCAATATCCATGCTCCGCCCAACCCGTGTGCAGGCACCGTTAAGCCTCCCGCAGCATCTTTAATGGCGGACATTTTCATTTGAACACCGGCAAGAGAGAATTTCATCTCTCCTTCATATGTGCCTGCTTTCGCCTCGTCATTTAGTTCGGCTACTTCATCTGTAAGCTCCGCACGGGATTTAACAACAACGCCACCGGGCAAGTCATGGCCTAAGACATTCAATAAATGGAATTCTCGTTTGGGTGAGAGTTTGTTGGTTTCTGCTATATATTCTCTTAAACGACCTTCGGGTAAAAGGTTGGAGAAAAACGGCTCGACCTTCAATTTCCGTGGCTTACCACTCGTCCCGACCGTATTGTTCGCTCGAAGGAAAGAGAGCGATAATGTGCTGCGTTTTTCATCCTCGGTATAAGAATCAAGCAAGTTAAACAGGCTGCGTTCATTGGAAAGAGAGATGATCTCTCCGACATGTTTTTGATGAAGATAGACATCCAATATGTCAGCCATAATCAATCGTCCTCGTCTTCCACATCAAGGGCATAAATCGGTCGGTCTGATTGTTGCTTTCCATCAATTATCGACATTACAGATGACAAGAGTTCACGAGGAACCAGCACAGGTTCTAATTCTACAGCCCTACTGATTTCAATAAAAGTTCCCATTCTGGAATTAACGTTACCTCGTTCAAATTCAGAAATTCTCCCTTGGTTTAAACCTGTTCGTTGGGAGACTTCTGTCTGAGATATCTTCAATTCCTTACGGCGACGTTTGATGGTCTTGAGCATCTTATCAAAGATTGATTTTTCCATATCAAATACCGAATATTTTTGTAACTATTATATCTAATAAAGTATATTTAAATTTATTATCTCAGGGATATATATACGTTATTCCATATATTTAGTCAATTTTATTCTCTTTTGTGTATATTCTGATCAGTTGGCATAAATAGAAGTGAATTTACAAGGGACTCACTATGCGTCTAAACCAGTTTGATCAACCAAGACCACCAAGCCTCACATCACAACACCTGTATCAATGGACTGTTATGGTTACGACGAAAGTTGCGGGTCGTCTTTCCCCAAAAGACGTGGACGATATACGGGTCTATTTCCCCTTATTGAACTGCACAGTCGCGAATGTCAGAAGTGTGCAGATGCGAGGCACAGGCGATTGCGGCCAAGAAATTGCCTTCACCGTGGACCTTGCATTGTTTGCTGAAAGCGAAGAGATGTCGCTATTTCAAATTAAATCGGCCACATGCATTGATGTGGTTGGATATGATACTACACTAAATCTGATTGATCCTGATATCACAGTCTTACCGCACGCTGGTGAGTAAACCAATCTGCGGAGCTTCTCGTGCTGAATATCGATGTTCCACTCAAATATTTTCATTATTTCCAACCTTCTGTCCAATCATTATCGCGTTGCATATAGACCGCCCCAAAAGGTTTCATCAATTCGATGATTTGCTGACTGGCCTTCTCTGAGTTGACCCTACAACGTTCTTCGGCACCCGGAACAGCAGCCCCATGACGTTCCCAACGATTGTCTTCGCGAAGTTGGCCGTGGATAGCAATGATGCGTTTTTCGATTTTGAAATGAGTTGGACGATCAATGAAAGCATTACCGCCACCATAAGGAACCGCAAACCGATAAAGCCAGCCATTCGCACGTTCAGCCATGTCACCGTGAAGTTGGGTATATTCTTCGCATTTGTCGGCGATGCGTTTGATTTTACCACCTTCCATCATTTGGCGACGTTGGTCCCAATATTGCGGATCCCGGTTATAGTCAACGTCAGGCGTATATTTCTCGTTGTAGGCCCATGCGGGAAGTGTGAAAAAAATGGAGATCAAAAGAATAAGTCGCATCAAAGAAAAACGTGCCTGATGATCTGAGCTACCGCTACAACACCAAGACCGATCAAAAAGTATTTCAGTGTTTTATTCATAACTCCACCTCATAGAGAATTTCATTGACTGCACGGGCAATACAATAAGGCACGACAGCAAATCCAATTCCTATGGCGGCAGTAGCTGCTGTCGCAGGCCAACCCAAGTTTGTATCAAGGAGAGCCGTTAAGACTTTGGAGGCACCGAACAGAGACCCCAAGGCGACCACGCCCCAAGAGGCTAATTTGATAATTTTTTTCATCTTTAAATTCCTGCGGTAAATTTGAAGACCAGCACATCACCCGGACCGGGTTTGTAGGTCCATTCCAGATTAAGCCCGTCTTCATCGGTATATTGTTCATGGGCATTGGTTGATTTGACACGGGCACTTTTAGGCAAAATGACCACGTAAGAAACAATCGGCATCATTTCGTTGTCGCTGCCTTTCATGGCTTCTTTGATGATCGCTTCCATCATCGGATCGTTGACCGCTATAGGAATGCGGACATCCATTGAACATTCTTTTAGAAAAAAGCCACGGCAATTAAACTGATCAGACGACAAGGTTTCATTCAACACGAATTGAATGGACCCATCCGGCAATATTTTGTGGATATATTGCTGATTATTTTGTTTAAATTGTTGTTCCAGAACGGATGCATATACGACATTCGTCGTCATCCCGACTTGCGTCATCGTCTCCCCATCACCGTCAACAAGGGTAACAATGCGAGTCTGCAAGCACCCGGTTAAAGTGAGTGAAAGACCGATGACACAGAAGAAACGCCAGATCACAGAATGCCCCACTTAAGCTTGGCTGCCTTGGTCGATTCATGTGCTGGGTGAGCGAACTCATAGCCTTGCGAAAGTAAGGACTTCGCGTGATGGGCACGCCCGTTTTTACCCAACCAAATGCCTACTCCTATGCCAATGGCGAGAGACAAGATGAGAACAGCGATAGCTTCTTCCTCAGAAGCACCCCCAGCGGGGATGAAGAAAGAAAGAATGTTAAGTGCCAACAAAATGCCGCCGATCACCCAGACTTTGCGAATGAGATGCGGTAATCCCAAAATGAACGGCGAGAAGAAAGCAGGCCAATCGAACCCGTTTTTAACAACCTTAATGTCTTTCTGTGCGTGGTGAAGAAAGGTCACCGCATTGGGTGTTACCGGAATTTCTGTGTCTGACATATCTATGATCCTTATTTTGCAACGCCAATGACAACGGCCTTACAGCCGGGATTTTGACGCTCGGCGATATTTTGTGCAGCACCGGCAGCTTGAGCGGTAATCACCGTCTCCCACATTGGCTGGCCTTTACAGTAAACACGCACTTGATAGGCTGTGCCACCGGCAACAGCGGCACCGTTTGCCAATAAAATTGCAGCTAAAGTCAGTGCTGATAGAAGCTTCTTCATGCTCCATTCCCCTGATTAAATTGAACCAAATCGGATGGCTGAACCTTGCCGTCGGTCTCATCAAAGATACGTTGCATGGTTGAGCGTGAAGGCACGACAACACCACGGCAGATGCGGCTTACGGTCGAGACATTCACATCAATTCGAGCCGCAAATTCCAACATGGTGATCTTCTTTTTCTTGAGATAAGCCTTTAGCAACATTCACACCTTCCGATTTATGATGCGATATTATTGAGCGTTAAATGCAATTATTGTCAATCCATAAATTGCATATAATGACCTTTTGAAAGTTTGCATATCGTGCAAAGTCTTATCTGTAGCTTGAAAATTCCAAGCTTTCAGGAGGCATATTATGCAAAACCGCATCAAAGAATTTCGTAAAAAAGCTGGCTTAACGATGGAAGAAAC
Source organism: Terasakiella pusilla DSM 6293 (assembly GCF_000688235.1). GTDB lineage: Bacteria > Pseudomonadota > Alphaproteobacteria > Rhodospirillales > Terasakiellaceae > Terasakiella > Terasakiella pusilla. The sequence goes on from NZ_JHYO01000040.1 coordinate 9,707, forward strand.
CGCCCATCGTTTAGGCATAACTGTCTCTCAGGTAAACAGAATCGAGAATGATAGAAGCTCAACAACCACAATACGTTTGTCAGAATTTGCAGAAGTGTTTGGCTGTCATGCCGCCGATCTCATTGATGACCGACTGCCGATTGAACCCAGCCTTGGCGTCGATCAACAACGTCTCCAAGACATCATCATCCAAGCTGAGCGTCTCATGCTCAAATCTAAGAAAAATGTGAAGCCAGAAAGAAAAGCCGAGATCATCTTGTCGCTGTTGTCACTGGAAAACGAGCGATTGGGTGATGGCGATGGCAAGGTGGATGTAAAACGGTATGCGGCCTTACTTGGTCTATAGGTAACACCCTGTCACCTAATCGTTAGAATCATCTTGGACTTTGATGGCTATAGCCTTTAAAAAGATGTTGGTGTAACCTGCCGTCCTTATGGTTGCATACTTGAAATTTATTACGCATCTTATTTAGGGGTCGCATTCAGTTATGGCTGAAAAAAAGAATAACAAGAACACAAGTGCCAATGTTGGATTTGAAGAGAACTTATGGGCCGCCGCCGACAAGATGCGGGGCAATATGGAACCGGGCGAATATAAGCACGTCGCCCTTGGTCTGATCTTTCTGAAATATATCTCCGAAGCGTTTGAGGCCAAATATGCCGAGCTTATGGAAGACGAATATTCAGACCCGGAAGACAAAGACGAATATCTGGCGGAAAATATCTTCTTTGTGCCGGAAAAATCCCGCTGGAAATTCCTGCAAGATAACGCGAAGCAACCCACCATCGGCAACCTGATTGATGAGGCCATGCGGGGCATTGAAGATGCCAACCCGCCGTTAAAGGGCGTTTTGCAAAAAGACTATGGCCGCCCCAGTATGAACAAAACCATGCTGGGTGAACTGATCGACGAATTCGCCAAAATCCACACCACGGGGGAGGATGCACAGGGCCGTGACGTCTTCGGGCGGGTTTACGAATATTTCCTCAACGGTTTCGCCGGTGCCGAAGGCCGTCGGGGTGGTGAATTCTACACGCCGCAATCCGTTGTGCGTCTGCTGGTGGAGATGCTGGAGCCGACCAAGGGTCGGGTTTATGATCCCTGTTGTGGCTCCGGCGGTATGTTTGTGCAGTCCGATAAGTTCCTTAAAGCCCACCAAGGCCGCATCGGCGATCTGGCTGTTTATGGGCAGGAGTCAAACAACACCACTTACCGTCTGGCCCGAATGAATATGGCCGTGCGTCGCATTGATGCCGATATCCGCTGGAACAACGAAGGCTCCTTCCATAACGACGAATTCAAATCCATGAAGTTTGATTACATCATGGCAAACCCACCGTTTAATTCGTCTGATTGGGGTGGGGACAAGCTGTCAGATGATGTGCGTTGGGCCTACGGTATTCCGCCTGCGGGGAATGCCAACTTCGCATGGTTGCAACATATCGTGCACCACCTGAAACCCGGTGGCACCGCTGGCGTGGTTTTGGCGAATGGCTCCATGTCCTCCCAACAATCCGGTGAAGGCGATATTCGACGGGCCATGGTGGAAGATGATGTCGTGGATTGTATGGTCGCCCTGCCGGGGCAATTGTTCTATTCCACCCAAATTCCCGCCTGCCTATGGTTCCTTGCTCGCCATAAAGGCGAGAACGGGTTTAGAGGCCGCAAAGGCGAAATCCTTTTTATTGATGCCCGTGAAATGGGCCGCATGGTGGATCGCACCCGTCGTGAACTCGACCCCGCAGATGTCCAGAAAATTGCCGATACCTACCATGCGTGGCGTGGTGAAGCTGAGGCGATAGAGCGGATCGGGGCTTACGAAGATGTGCCGGGCTACTGCAAAGCCGTTACCCTCAAGGATGTAGAAGCTCACGGCTTCGTCCTGACACCGGGCCGCTATGTGGGGGCTGCGGATGAAGAAGATGATGGCGTGTCTTTTGAGGAAAAGTTTGCGGCATTGAAAACAAAATTATTAGATCAGTTGGAAAGAGAAAAAAAGCTATCCAAGAATATTTCAGAAGTGCTTGAAACATTAAAGAATGGGTGTTTGTCGTGATTTGGCCTACTACTGAGATCGGAAAGGTTGGACAAATCTTTGATGGCCCTCATGCCACGCCAAAAACAATTGATAAAGGGCCAATATTCCTTGGCATAAGTGCCCTAAATCAAGGTCGTATTGAACTTTCGCAAACTCGGCACGTATCAAATGAAGATTTTATAAAATGGACAAGGAGAGTTACCCCTAAACCCGATGATATTGTTTTTTCTTATGAAACAAGAATTGGTGAAGTGGCAATTATACCAGAAGGTTTGGAATGTTGTTTGGGCCGCCGAATGGGTTTAGTCCGATTAGATATTTCCAAAATACTACCTCGCTTCTTCTTATATAATTATTTATCTCCTTCTTATCAGAAATTTCTAGTTTCCAGAACTATCCCCGGAAGCACTGTTGACCGATTATCAATTAAAGAATTTCCTTCCTTTCCAATCCCATTGCCCCCAATGGATGAGCAAAAACGAATTGTGAAGGTCTTAGAAGGTATTGACGACAAAATCGAACTAAACCGACAGATGAATGAGACGTTGGAGGAGATGGCTCGGTCAACCTTCAAGTCATGGTTCGTCGATTTCGATCCCGTCATTGCTAAAGCCGCCGGACAAGCCCCCGCCCATATGTCTGCGGATACGGCTGAGCTTTTTCCTGATACCTTTGATGCAAACGGCCTACCAAAGGGATGGTCTATTGGAGTGGTGGGTGATTTAGCTTCTCATTGTAAAGGAACAGTAAAACCGCAAGAAAATCATTTAGTTTCATATGAGCATTACAGTCTCCCTGCATTTGATAAGACAGGTATGCCAATTGTCGAATTCGGGTCAGAAATTAAAAGTAACAAAACTCCAATAGTTGAACGTTCTATTCTTCTTTCAAAACTTAACCCTGATATTGAAAGGGTCTGGGTTCCGTTAGCGAAGAGCAGTAGACCGCAAATTTGTTCGACCGAGTTTTTGGTGATGTTGCCAACGAAGAGAGCGTCTCTTGTGTATCTGAACAGCCTGTTTAGGTCTTACGAATTTAGGAAAATGTATCAAGGGTTGGTAACTGGAACGTCTAAGAGCCATCAGAGAGTGGGGCCTCAAAGTTTACTTGGTATGCGAGCTTTAATTCCGCCTAAGGAATGCGTATTGGCATTTACTGAATTTGCAGGACCTTTATTATATAAGGCTTTAAAAAATCGAGAACAAAACCAAACCCTCGCCGACCTTCGCGACACCCTCCTCCCTAAACTCATGTCCGGCGAAATCCGCCTTCGTGACGTGGAAAAAACTGTTGAGGATCAGCTATGACAGAATTAGGCCGTCTGGAAAAAGTCAATCTTCGTGATGTTTGGGAAAAAGAGGACCAGCACTTTACCCCTTGGCTGGCTCGTGAGGAAAACCTCGCAATCCTTGGTGAAACCCTAAATCTTGCCCTTGAACTGGAAGCCGTCGAAAAGCCCGTCGGCGAATTTCGGGCAGATATTCTTTGTCGTAACACAGACGACAACGACACCCGTGTGTTGATCGAAAATCAGTTGGAAAATACGGACCACAAACACCTTGGGCAATTGATGACCTATGCTGCCGGATTGGATGCGGCAACCATCATATGGATCGCAGCCAAGTTTACCGATGATCATCGGGCAGCGATGGACTGGCTGAATGAAATTACATCCGACAACTTCCGTTTTTTCGGTCTTGAAGTTGAACTTTGGAAAATCGGTAATTCCCAAGCCGCCCCCAAGTTTAATATCATCGCCAAGCCCAATGACTGGACCCGTTCTGTTGCCCGTGCGACCAAGCAAATATCCGAAAGCGATTTGACACCTACAAAGACTTCCCAGTTAAAATACTGGACGATATTCCGTGAAAAACTGTTGAGTGAAAACAGCCCCGTTCGACCACAGAAAGCCTATCCTCAACATTGGATGAATTTTGGTATTGGCCGATCCGGTTTTCATATGTCTGCTCTCCTTAATTCCACCGAACATCAAATCGGTGTGGAACTTAACATCACCAGTGATGATGCTAAGCCGCTATTCTGGCTTCTGCATGAAGATAAAGAAGAAATTGAAAGCAAGCTCGGTTTTGAACTGGACTGGAAAGAACTCTTAAATCGAAAGCAATCCAAACTTCTCTTTGTCAAACCAAACTGCAATCCGATGAATGAATCTCATTGGGCTGATTACCAAAACTGGATGCAATCCCATCTCGAAAAACTCAAAGAAGTTATGGGACCCTACATTAAGGCATTGGACGCTGAACAAGGGGAGGCACTTATGACCAAGCAATTATTAGGGGATGGTAACGCATGAAAATCATCACCGAAGACGATGTAGAACAGGTTGCTCTGGAATGGTTGGGTGAGCTTGGGTATGACATTCTCCACGGGCCAGATATTGGGCCGGATGGTGGTGATAGTGAGCGAACGTCCTACAGTGATGTCGTGCTGGTGGATCGCTTGCGGGACCAATTACAGATCATCAACCCGGATGTTTCCGAAGAGGGTCTGACCGAAGTCATCAACCGGGTGATTGATAGTGCCACACCGTCTTTGATAGAAGAAAACCGTCGTCTTCATCTGATGATGACAAATGGCGTTGATATTGAAGATTATGACCCCGATGGTTCACTGAGAGCCAAAAAAGTATGGCTGCTTGATTTTGATGCCACGGACAATAACGACTGGGTAGCTGTTAATCAGTTTACCGTCATTGAAGGACGCAATAACCGTCGCCCGGACATCGTTGTCTTTGTGAATGGACTTCCGCTTGGTGTCATCGAACTTAAAAACCCGGAAGATGAAAACGCCACGATTGAAGGGGCCTTTAATCAGCTTCAAACCTACAAGAAAGAAATTCATGCTCTGTTTCGCCCCAACCTGTTTTTGGTAACTTCGGACGGCATTTTGGCCCGTGTGGGTTCCCTGACAGCGGATGAAGAACGCTTCATGCCGTGGCGAACGACGGATGGTCAGGCCATTGCCCCCAAAGGTGTGCCGGAACTGGACATTCTGCTTTCCGGTATCTTTGAACCACGGCGACTGCTGGATTACCTACAAGGCTTTGTCGTGTTTGATAGTGATGGCTCCAAGCTGATTAAAAAGATCGCTGGCTATCATCAGTTCCACGCCGTGCAAAAAGCCGTTCGCACCAGCTTGTCGGCAAGTGATGATGATGGCAACCGCAAGGCTGGCGTCATCTGGCACACACAAGGTTCCGGTAAAAGCCTCCTGATGGCCTTCTACGCCGGTCGCATCATTGCCCATGCTGATATGGGGAACCCGACACTGGTTATTATCACGGATCGTAATGATCTGGATGACCAACTCTATAAGACGTTTGCGGGTTGCAAGGACTTGATCCGACAGTCACCTCGTCAGGCAAAAAATCGTGAAGAGTTACGGGAACTTCTGGCCGTGCCGTCCGGTGGTGTTGTCTTCACGACCATACAGAAATTTTCTCCCGAAAAAGGCGAAGACTTTCCGGTGCTGACAGAACGTTCCAATGTGATTGTCATGGCGGACGAAGCCCACCGCAGCCAATATGGCTTTAAGGCCAAGGTGAAGGAGGAAACTGGTGAGATCGGTTATGGTTTTGCCAAACACATGCGGGATGCCTTACCCAATGCCTCCTTCATCGGCTTTACAGGAACGCCTATTGAGGCAACCGACGTAAACACGCCAGCGGTGTTTGGTGACTACATCGATGTTTATGACATTCAGCGTGCCGTTGAAGATGGGGCGACTGTCCCGATCTATTACGAAAGCCGTCTGGCCCGAATTGAATTGGACGAAGACGAAAAGCCCAAAATTGATGCCGAGATTGAAGACATCATTGGCGAGGAACACGAAACAGAAGGCGAGAAGGCCAAGGGTAAATGGAGCACCGTTGAAGCCTTGGTCGGCTCCCCCAAACGATTAGGTCTCGTCGCTGCTGATCTGGTTGAGCATTTCGAGGATCGTGTGGCCGCCATGAATGGTAAGGCAATGATCGTTTGCATGAGCCGCCGTATCTGTGTGGACCTCTATAAAGAGATCACCAAAATCCGGCCGGATTGGCATAGCGAAGATGATGAAAAGGGCACTCTCAAAATCGTCATGACCGGATCAGCCACAGACCCGTTGGACTGGCAGCAACACATCGGCGGGAAGGCACGACGGGAATTACTGGCAAAACGGGCCAAAGACCCGGCAGATGATCTCAAGCTGGTCATTGTGCGGGATATGTGGCTGACCGGCTTTGATGCCCCCTGCATGCACACCATGTATATTGACAAACCCATGAAAGGCCATGGCTTGATGCAGGCCATTGCAAGGGTCAACAGGGTGTTTAGTGATAAGCCCGGCGGTTTGATTGTCGATTACATTGGGTTGGCCCAGAACCTGAAAAAAGCTCTATCTGTATATTCGCCCGGTGATCGTGAAAATACGGGTGTCGATGAAAATGAAGCCATTGCCTTGATGCTGGAATATCTGGAAGTCGTTCGCGATATTTTCCATGGGTTCGACTATACCAAGGGAGTTGGCGGTTCCGCCCGTGACCGACTGGCTGTAATTGCCGGTGGTGTGGAATGGGTGCTTGAATATCAACGCAAAGAAGCTGAGAAAATCAGGAACGAGAATGACAAGAAGAAGGCATGGCGTATATACGCCGATGCTGTTCTTGCTCTTTCCAAGGCATTCGCATTGGCTTCTGCAAGCGATGAAGCCAAGGAAGTCCGTGAAGAGATCGGCCTCTTTCAAGCGATCAAAGCCGTCATCACCAAAAGTGATACAAAGGCCAAAAAGACAAAGGCTGAAATTGACCTTGCCATCCAACAGGTGGTCAGTCGGTCTGTGGTCTCCACTGAAATTGTTGATGTCTTGCAAGCCGCCGGTTTAGAAAGCCCGGACATATCGATCCTGTCTGACGAATTCCTTGAAGAAGTCAATGGGATGGAACAAAAGAACCTTGCTTTGGAGGCTTTACGAAAGCTTCTGAACGGAGAAATTCGTTCCCGTCTAAAAACCAACGTGGTTCAACAAAAAGCATTTTCTGAACGTTTGCAAAATGCCATTGCCCGATATCACAATAATGCTCTGACAACAGTGCAGGTCCTAGAAGAATTGATCCAAATGGCGAAGGAGATAAAGGAAGCCAACGCCAAGGGTAATGAACTGGGGCTATCGGATCAGGAATGGGCATTCTATCAGGCATTGGCCGAAAACGAGAGTGCACGCGAAGTCATGTCTGACAAGAAGCTCTGTGTCATCGCTCAAGAACTTCTCAATAAGGTCCAATATGCAACGGGTGTTGATTGGATGCACAGTGATGCTGCCCGTGCTCGTATACGCCTGATGGTGAAGAAGGTATTGAAGAAATTTGGCTACCCACCTGATTTAGCGGACGAGGCCGTGCAGTTGGTTCTGCAACAAGCCGAAGCACTGTCTGCTGAATGGGCGAAGGCGTAAGTAACACAGTGTTACTTACGCGGCCTTTACGTCATATGATTGGCAAAGGCAGTCATATGATAGGCCCAGAGCTTCATTCAGCTTACGGATCATCGGCAAGGTGAGCTTGCGATTATTGGCTTTATTCAGAAGTTCTGACGCACGACCGCTGTTCACGCCCAGCACCTCAGCCAAGGCGTTCTGATTCATACCAAGGTCGTTCATGCGAATTTTGATGGCTTCAATGGGGTCAGGTAAATCAATTGCATGATATTTACTTTCGTAAGCCTCTACCAAATCCATAAGCACGTCCAGTCGGTCACCTTCGTCTGTGCCGGGTTCTGCCCCCCAGAGTTCTTCAATGGTTTCGATGGCTTCGTCATAGTCAGCCTCTGAACGCAAAGGATGGACCATGACTTCATTGATGGTCAATTCTGCAATAGGCATGATCATAGCTCCTTTAGCTTCTTGCCTTTGTTCTTATTGAGTTCATCGTATTCCTTGTGGGTGCCGATCCAGAGAACCAAAACCCCATGACGTTGATAATCAATCGAACAAATTAGGCGGTATTTATTGTTGCGAACATCGAAAACAGTCTTGCCATACGCCAGATCGACACGGGAACCAAAAGACTGCTTCACATCATCAAAGTGTTGCCATTGAGCCTTATTGGTAACGTCATACCAGACTTCCAGTTCGGTCTTGCTGTTTTCTCGGCCCTGCATTTCCCAGAACTGCCGCAGTTTCTTTTTCGATATAACTCGCATTTTATAAATCTACCATCTCCCATAATGGGAGGCAACCGAAATCTCCCAAAGCGGGAGGGCCCTGTTCAGATTTATCTATACTGCCATTTGCCAATATCCGGGATAGGTTTCATCGCTACCGAACTTAGAAATATCGAAATTCGAAGTATCTCCCCAGATTGCCAAAGCTGATGCAAACCGCCCTGAACCTTTGGCGTTACCAAACTTCAATCGTCCATTAAAAACGAACATGTCTGCTTTCATGGCGACATGATTATGCCACCAGTCTGTGTCAGCTTTGACCGGGAGCAAGCCAATGACCGTTTTGGCATTCCCATTGGCAACTTCCGTGCAGGCTTTTTCAACCCATTTATCAATGCCACGACCATAGGGAGGGTTCATGAAGATGGTTTTCCCTCTCCAATCTTCCGCAAGCCCATCATCACCAGACTCAACACAGAAGCGTTTCTTGGCTTTGGTATGAGCCAAATATTCAGGTGGACTGCACGGATCAAGGTCGAACTGCATAACCCCACAGGCATCATACAGGGTATTCAGCAATTCGAATGGCGTGAACCATTGGTCTGATGTTCCGCCGTTTGTCCGTTGAACGTGTGTCCAGTTCAAAAGCTCAAGTTTGTCTGTCAAAAATGATGGTTGGTAATTCAGGCTCACCTGTTCATTTTTTTTCCGTTTGGTGGAGTGATACCGAACGGGCCGGATGATCTGCTTAAAATGATTGAACCGCCTCATACTATCCACACCGGCATCCAACGTGACCATCATTTGGAATTTCTCTGACCATTCCTTGCAATTGGCTGCGTAGAGGTTTTGATCAAACTCTGTGCAATAAGTTTCTTCTTTGCTTCCATCGTAGGGGCTATCAAGGAACAGGAAAGTATTATCCGGCAGTTTCTCAACAGCAGTCCGATAGTCCTGACATTCGATGATCGTCCCTTCCAGCATTTTGCCATTTGCAACAAGACGGCGGATATTATGAAGCGTTAGCCCTCTCGTATCTGCACAAGATTGAGCAAAAGCCGACTTCCGCGTAAAGTTTAATGTCGCCAACGAGAAGACCAAGGTGTTATGAACAAAGAATGCAACCGCCTTCTCAAAGTCTGTGCTGGTGGGACTGTTGATGGTCTCTACAGCATCGCTAAAGAGTTGCTGATTACCACGCCCACATCGCTCATGAAGATGCAGAACCGCTTTTGCAACCTGTTCGGGGTTACGCTGTAGCACCAGATAGAAGTTGATTAACGGTAGGCTGATGTCGCTAAGGTATGTCTTACCCTTAATACGACCCGTCTTTCGCAGATGGTAAAAGATATTACCACCACCAACAAAAGGTTCAGCATAATTCTCAATCTCTTCGGGCAGCAGCATTGCCAGTTTATCGGTTTGACCGCACTTGCCACCGGCCCATCGGACACTCCCAGTGTCATTGGCCGCAGGAAGTGCGGGAGGGAGAAGAACTCCCTCCGGTGTTCCGCTAAAGTTATACATTGTCAGCGGCCTCCTCAGCGGAAAGAGTTGCAAGAATATCGTCAACCTGTCCATTGCTCAAGTTGCCACGATGCTTGTGGATCAGGCTCTCTACATCATCAGCAGTGATATTAAGGCGGCAAAGAATACCGTCTTCGCCATGAACACCTTCACGGTAAACCAGCAGGCCAAGACCGGCAGTGCCAGAACAAACCGGAGCATCTCCATTTTCCGGCAATTGAGCAATCACAGGAACCTCTTTTTCCAACGTGGCGATGCGGTGGCTATTATCGCGTTTTTTCTCATCGCGTTCAGCCTTGGTATCTTCTGAGATTGATTTATCGTAAAACTTCGCCGCAGCAGACCAGCCACCAAGGCTTTCGAGATAATCAGAAAAATCCTCTATACTGATGTTCTGCTGTGCACCCAGACGAAGGCCCTTTGCCCAGCGGGTCTTATTCTGTTTAGCCCATTGGGTGCCACTCACCTTTTCGAGAAGGTTGAAGACGATAACGCCATCCTTGGCATCAGCACGAGCTTTTGCTTTTACCATATCGCACTTTATCTTAAATTCGTCGGGTTTCTTCTTGCTTTGCAGATGGATGGAATAAGCCAACTGCAAGATACGCAACGTTTCATAGTTGTTTTCAATTTCATCAATATCAGCTTGCAGATTTTGAAGCAAAGTGGCAGCTTCTGCGATGTCGTCGTCCATGCATTGAGCAGCGACAAAATCGATATTCTCCTGCTCAGCTTGCTCTAGCAGTTCGTCTTCGCTGACCGAGATGTTCTGGACATGCTCGATGGCGGCAGTATCTTGACCTTGGATGTCGAAAGTATTAATTGGGTCCATAATAAATTCTCCTTTCGAGAGAGTTGAGCGGCCTTCCCGATGCACCGACCAAAGTTTTCAGGAAGGTCGTTTGTGTTTAGGCAGCTTGTTGAAAGTCAGTGAGATCGACCACCATGTGTGGCGGCAGTTTTGGAAGATTGAAAAAGAGGATTTCCGTCTGAATACATGCACTGGGATAGATCGTCGCAGGCACGGTCATGATCGAAGTGATGTTGCAGTCACGCAGGAATTCCAGCCGCTTTGAGGTGAATGAGCGGAGGTTGGAACGGAAACCAACTGGGGTAGCCATCACAACTGGAATATCGTAGCCAAAAAACTCAAAGCACTTACGGAGGAAGAGTTCCGGGTAAAGTTGACGACCCTCCGCACCATTGAATGGTGGATTCATGATTACGATGTCAGGCATTTTAAAGGGCCAATATTCGAGCTTGGTAAAGTCACAGACCCCGGTTTCGTTGCAAAAACGGAAACCTTCTGCATGTTTATTGATATCAATGCCAATAACGTGATGACAAAGCCCCATGACACGCATCGGTTTAATCAATGCTCCGCCACCGACTGCTGGATCAAAAACAACTGAATGCTTACCCACGAGGTTTGCGATCTGACCTGCCAATTGATCTGGGGTGTAGATGACATTGGACTTTGGAGCTTGATTTTTAACTTTGATATTTTTTGCGTGATACATGTCGATATTCCTTTTTAAAAATCACCGACACCAGTGAACTCAAGCCGAGTTCGAGGGTTCACGTCTCACGGGGAAACGATCCGGGTGAAGTCACCGATGTCGGGGAAGTGTTTGGTTTAGGCTTTAGGTCGTAGAAGCGGTTACCGCGTAGGGAGCGATTTAATTCGCATTTGCAGATTTACGCTCTGCAATTGACAGTCGTGAAATTTCTTCAAGATGCAGTCGTTTGTAATCCAACCAATTTTGTTTATCGCCACCATGAGTTTTATAGTGACTTGTCCCTGACTTAATTTGACAAATCGTGCACATCAAATAGCCATATCGTTTAATCAAAACACTCGGTGGTTCGCTTGATGTAATGACATCCTGAATTTTGTCTATAACAGGCTGAACACGTTTTTTTTTGCTGACATGTTCCAGCAACTGAATTTCTTCACTAAATTTATTAGTGTAAGAGTTCCAAAACTCTTTGCAGCCTCCAAATTTATGATACCCGCCAGAACCGCTTTTGATCCCACGCATTGTTGAGAGGGAAATTTTATAGTCTTCACAAATTTTAGAAGGGGCATCTTTACTGAAAATGATCTGCACACGCTCTTGTGGCGTCAGACGGTGGCGAGGGGTTTTACGCATTTGCTGATTTTCCTCAATTGGAATGCTTTTGTCGTTATCTTCATCCATGAGTTGAACGGTATAACCTGCCAACTTCTGGATCAATTGTTGCCCCAAAAGAATGTCCTCTTTTGTTCCGTTAAGTGTTTCAGCCAGTTCTTTGATTTCTGAAATCATGCTCATTGTCATCTCCTAAAGCGATTGGTTTTTTTTGCATATTGTGCAAAATCGGCTATAGAATATCGGGGGATGAAAAGAAGGCCACTTGGCGATAGAAAAATCGTATAATGGCAGTATTTTTTTATGCTACCTTATTGTTTCAATTTATAAAAATAAAACGGAACATGCCAATGGTTGTTAAAATCAAAGATGGAAATTTATGTGAAGTAATTGATGAAAATGAGCTTGAAATCCAGGATAAGATCATTGTTGCATTTTACTGGACCTATCGCGATCCCGGATATTACTTTGATGAAGTTACGAGATGGAGGGTGCCAGTTGAGCCTCGAACCCGTATTTTAAGTTATCCATCAAAACCCGAAGAATATACTTTCCCAAGGTCACGGACCTCGTTCGAGTATGCCCTTAGCCGTAGCAAGACCATAAAACTGCAACAAGCAGGACTCATTGAAGAGCTTGGAAGAAAACCAGACTATGAAATTGCGTTTGAATCATTATGGGATAAACCGCCTGAATTAAACTATCCTGACGATTTTGAAGATGTTTTAAATGAAGCTATTAAACTTTGTTCCTTCTTAAGTAAAGATACAGAAAAAAACGTGGAGCTTGTCTTTTGTGATCTCTCGTATTTAAACAAATGGCGTTCTTACGGTATGAAGACAATGAAGAATTTTGTAAGTAACAGATCAGATAGTTTCAAAGGAATTAACGTTAGTGATTTAGCCTGCGGTCGTTCTATTCAGTGTCATTTTCAATGGCATAGGAAACAAAAAAATGAGATTGCAAAAGATAAACGACGTAAACGTAAAATATCCAAAGCTACCACAGCAGCACACAAAGATGGCCGATTACCGGGTATTACTGAACAAGCTCGAACTGCACGAGTTGCAAAGCAAAAACAAGACGCCCATGAATTTTATAACCCGCACCGTGAAGCAATATTGAAGCTCGAAGAAAATGGCAAATTGACATATAAAAAGTTGGCCCAAGCTCTAAACTCTTCGACTGAAACCTTAACCGTAAATGGTGATAAATGGACAGAAGATAATTTGAAGCAAGCGATCAAGCGAAACAATTTACGACCCCCCGCTACAGTTCCCAACCCATCCACATAAACAACCACCGCAGTATCCTTTGCGGCCCCGACCTTCCCTCCGTCGCGACAGTCCTTGAACAATTAAAGCAAGCTCTCACTGACCGTGACGCCACGTTGACAGAAGCGATCCATAACGCCCGTCGTAAAACACAGTGGAGCAAATCGTGATGAAGGGTGTAGAGGTGACACTGTGTTACTTAATCGGTAATCGTGATGTCCTTCCGACGGACATTTACTTTCTTATGAAAGAGGATGACGT
>NZ_JHYO01000041.1 GCF_000688235.1 Terasakiella pusilla DSM 6293
ATCAATCACGCTGGACGACCTCTACCATCGTTATATGGATGATCCGGCACGTAATCGTTCACAGAAGACGGTGATGACCTATCAGTCGGTTTACAATGTGTTGATCGATATCTTCGGTGCCGATAAACCCATCGCCGATATTGACCGTGAAGATTGCCGTCAGTTCATGGATGTGGTGCGGCATCTACCAGCGAATGCGAAGAAACGCTTTCCACGGAAATCATTGGTGGAGATTTCTGAGATTGCCCGTCAGAAGAAGATGACGCCGATGGCACCACTCACGATTAACAAATACGTGAACAAATTGTCAGCGATGCTGAATTGGGCGGTTGAAGAGGAATTATTGGTTCATAACCCTGCTATCGGGTTAAAGGTCGCTGATCCAGTTCATGCTCAAGACAAACGGTTGCCATTCAACGATCATCAATTACAGAAAATCTTCACGGCATTATCGGATAAATCCGGTGCAGAATATTGGGTTCCGCATATTGGGCTATACAATGGGCTTCGGCTTAATGAAATTTGCCAATTGAATGTCGAAGATATAATCGTCCGGGATAAAGTTTGGTGCTTCAACATCACCCGTGAAACGGATCGTGGTGTCGATGACAAAGTATTGAAGACCAAAGCGTCTGAACGTATCGTTCCTATTCACCCTCAGTTATTGGAATTGGGCTTCATGCGATACCTGAAACAGTTTGAGCGTAAACCACGGGGGAAGTTGTTTCCTGATATTCGCGTAGGTACCACCGGGTATCGCTCAGACATCTTTTCAAAGTGGTTTGCTCGGTTTTTGAAGTCCATTGATGCCGATGGTGATCGCACTTCGTTCCACTCGTTCCGTCATAACTTCCGGGATGCTCTTCGTGACGCAGATGTACGACATGAAATCGCCATGCAATCGGGTGGTTGGGCAGACGGTTCACGAGGAAAATCTGCCCAACTATTTTATGGAAAAGGGTTTACCATGAAGGCTGTTCTGATGGAGTTGAAAAAGGTTGATTATGTGGTTTTAAATGACATCATGGCCATAACACATCAATGCCCTTAATGACCTCATACCCTTTCTGCTTAAGGGTTGTAGTCATTTCTTGGGCGTGGTGATCATCATTTGCCAGTAAAGCCATATGCTGCCATGTAGCGTCGTGGCGGCATTTTAGGGAACAATCGTTGTAGACTTGTTCGGTAAATTCACCAACAGCCGCTTCCAGCGTCATAGCTTCGCCTTTGCTATATGAACAAGTAGTCAGTGTTCCATAGCATTCGGCATGAGCGTCAGATTGAACAAAGACATATTGGTTGTTGCCTTCATGGGGTAAGTGGCTGTGGTAGGTGATTTCTTCCATCGGATTTTATCCTTATTATTCTTGTTAAAACTGATGGTATTGTGACGCTGATGAAGTGGAAAAGTCGATATACTTTTTTGAAGTATAGATGAGGGGAACCAGTTGTTATTTTGATATGACATTTGTCAAGTTCCCCGAGCTAAAAGCTCGAGTGTAATCCAAAAACAGGGTGGTCAGTTTTCAACGTCGATCACCCCAAAACTTGATCAGTTTTGCACGATGGTTAACAGAAAGTCTTCGTGGGTGACAAAGCCTTTCAATCCGGCAACCACGGTACTTTTGCCAAACCAAGGGCTTACCTTTTCACAAACTGTCTAGAGAAGGATGCTTTGCATGCCCCCTCACCAGTAGACCTTAAAGCCTATGTCACATCAGCGCAATTGGTTATGCTGCTGGAAGGAATTGCCTGACGCATGCCGATTCGGGTATGGTGCGAATAATCAGGTTAAAGCCTGTTGAAAGAATTAGAAAGGTATGTAATGTTGTCTTTTAATCAAACTGCGGGACTTTTCTCCTGTATCCACCTGTGTTAACTTAATTGGAGGCTCTAATGGCCAAACGAGGTCTTTATATCTTATTTGAAGGTTTTCCAGACACAGTTTTTGATTCCCAAGTTCTTCAACATGTAATCGCTTGTGAAGAAAATATTGATATAGAGTTTGATATCTTATCGGTCGCGACAACGAAGAGCATCTACGAAAGCTCTAAAAAAAAACATTTGAAAATCGATAAGTGCATAAAAGGTTCGTGCTATTTGTTAAAAGGGACACGACCGGTAATGCCCTTTTCGTCTTGGTACAATCGTCGATTACTCGCCCCTTTCATCACGAAAAAAAGATACGATTTTGTTCATGCGCGCACTGACTATAGTGCTGCAATTGTCGGGCCGTTGGCACACCGCAGGCACATACCCCTGCTGTGGGATTGTCGTGGCGACAGTTGTGCAGAGTTCAGCTCAAGAACAAGAGACTACCGCGGCTTAAAGAAAATTGCGGCTCAATTGCGTTTGGTAAAATATGCAAAAGACACGATGAACGCAGCAAAATACTGTCAGGCATGTACCTGTGTTACGCATTACCTTGCCCAAAAACTTGAACATTTTCCGCAAGCCCCGAAAGTGTGGAGCACGCCTTGTTATGCGCCAGAAAACCTGTTCTTCTTTGATGCTGACATCCGCTCCAAAACACGTGCATCGTTGGGGTATTCAAACGAACATATTGTCTACGTATATTCCGGCAGTATGGCCCCTTACCAATGTATGAGTGAGACTGTCCAGCATTTTAAAGCCTTGTATAAACGGAAGCCACAGGCTCGCTTACTTATTCTGACCAATCAACAGGAACAGGCAAAGGCCTTTTTGGCAGGCTTAGATAGCACCGCTTATATATTGACATCTGTGGGGCATGACGAAGTTGCGAAATATCTGAATGCTGCGGATGTGGCTTATATTTTACGGGAAAAGCATCCTCTCAACGATGCAGCATTCCCAACAAAGTTTGCCGAATATGCAATGACAGGCTTAAAAGTCGTTTTAAAAGACTCGCCTAAAGACTGTGTTGAAGTTGCTGAGAGGTTTGGTTTTAAGGTTCCTTTTGAGAAACTTGAATTTCCGAGTTTGTCCAACCATGAGCGTTTGGAACTTTCCACCCAAAATGCGGCACTATTGGGGCGCAAACAAGCCATGAAAAAATATGGAGAAATCTACGATTATCTGATGCTGGCAAATAATAAAAGGGGTTGATCCAGATAACGCCATTTAGGTGTTATAATGGGTACTATTAGGAAAAACAGATTAAGTCAGGCAAAACAAGATCGTCTTGCTGAACATTTTGTGGCTGGGACGACCGCCATATGTGCGGCTGCCTTAATCGGTGTGAATAGCAAAACTGTTTAGTCCCAGAGTGTGATGGAATGAGTTATAGCGATCCATCAACACGAAGAGCATTATGGGACAAGTTCTACACGGTTCTACAGGGAAGCGCCAAGACCACGCACGCAGTAAGAGCAGCAATACAGTGATCGCAAGCTTCGGTCTCGGAGTTAAGCCAACGTTATGGAATCACCCCTAAGACGGTTCGCAAATGGAAACAGCGTGATAGCGTTGAAGATGCTACCATGGGACCAAAGAAACCTCATTCAACGGTTCTCAGCCTTGAAGAAGAAGCCGCTTGTGTTGCCTTTCGCTGTCGTCATACCTTATTCCGCTGGATGATTGCCTTTGTGCCTTGCAGGCCAGTATTCCTCATTTAACCCGTTCGTCTTTGCATCGCTGTTTTCAGCGTCATGAGATCTCCCGCCTTTCGCTTAAAGGCGATCGAAAGACCAAAAGAATTCTGGCCAGCTTCCTTCGTCATTTAATTGAAGCTGTTTTTATAAAATCCACACTGTTTTGACAGGCAATGTCATTGAGTTCACCAATCAGGAACGCCAAAAATTAGCGGGTTGGCATATCTTTGATCGAGTATGTGATGAGTTCGATATCGAACAACGTCTCACCAAAATTAATCAACCTTGGACAAATAGACGGGCTGAGCGAATGAACCGAAAGCTCAAGGAAGCAACTGCCAAGTGCTACCATTACGAAAATCACAATCAACTTTGCAACCATCTGGATGGTATTTATTGTGGCCTATAATTTTGCAAAGCGCATAAAAACTTTAAGAGATCTAACGCCAGACGAATATGTCTATAAAATCTGGACAAAGGAGCCGGAAAGATTCAAAATAGATCCACTCCATCATACTCTGGGACTAAACACCTAGTGAACACTGGTTATTGTACCAATCATACACATATATTTCTTTTAGGTTCTATTCATGCAGTTATCTTACCTTTTTCGTCGCGCTATGGATATGCCACCCCATCACGCCTTCTATCGTTTTATTCGCTTTATTTGGCGCTTAGGTGTACAAAAAGTCAAGAAAACTTATGCGAGAAAACGGTGTACATTTATATCCGCTGATCCAAATTTTGATTTTGTTGGCCTCTCGCCTGACGGGCAATGGCATGTTGTTTCTGAGCAAATCGACGTAATTGGAGAAGTCTTAGACCGTAATTTACGACATGAATTTGACATGTTAGGTTCAGGTTGGGTCCTCGTAAAGCCTGGGTATGAGCCAGAGGGATTGGACGGTCAAAAATACCTGTGCGATGCCAAAGGAAGAAGTTTACCTTATCAAACAGTAAATGCGCGAAACAAAACTTATGCGGAAAAAGTGCATAGTCTGATTAATAAAGTCGATTATTCAGAGATTGATTGGCGTTTAGACTTTCGTTCCGGTTTTCGATGGTATAGTGATGTGTATTTCAAAGATCTGAATATTGGTTACCCTTTGGGGACTGATATCAAAATGCCTTGGGAACTTGGGCGATTACAGCATTTAGTGCGCTTTGCATTGGCCTCTAAAGGAAAAAAAAAGAGGGCTTATGTCACAGAAATCCGCAATCAGATACTAGATTTCATCTCGGCGAACCCTCCTCAATTCGGACCAAATTGGGGATGTCCAATGGACGTAGGGATCAGGGCAGCAAACATGGCTTTAGCCGTTAGCCTCTGTCAATCTGCTGGACATATTTTCGATAAAGCGTTCACTCAAGAACTCGCCGCTTCTTTGCGGGCGCACGGACATCATATTTTTAATAATTTGGAGTGGTCCGATAAAGGACGGAGCAATCACTATCTTTCCGATATTGCAGGTCTGATTTTTATCGCGACTGCCTTACCACAGAGTGATGAAACAATGACGTGGCTGGCCGTTGGGATTTGCGAAATGGTTAAAGAAACCCAACTTCAATTTAATTCAGACGGCAGTAATTATGAGGGATCGGTTGGTTATCATAGACTATCTATGGAGTTGTCTATTTACAGTTTTGCCTTGATTTTAGGGCTGTCTGATGAGAAAAAAAATGCGCTTAAAACAATGCATGTGACACAGAAATCTTCAGTGCCCTATACGATTAAAGACGACATTGGCAAAGAAGCTTCCTTTTATTGTGAAAGCTTACCAGACGACTTAGTGTCACGTCTTTTTCTCATGCGGGAATTTTTGTCAGATTTATCCACGCCTACTGACGAACTTGTTCAAATTGGGGATATGGATTCCGGGCGTTTCTTCTTGCTCAATACTGTTTTTATTCAAAAAAACTCAGAACTCTATGAAAATGTTCTGCACACACAATCGGTTCTTGAAGCTGTCGATGCGTTGTTTGGTAAAAAAAGCCAAGGACTTGGAGCCTGCATTATAGATTTCCTGACTAATGGCAGAACACTGAAAAAACCTAAGGCACGCCAATTCCATTCTTACAGTGATAAGACGACACCCCCTGCTGCTTTGGCATGGCCGGAGATCAAGGACCGTAAAGAATATTTTTTTGAAATCCCCACAGATTTCAAAAAAGACCTAAAATTGGCTTACTATAGTGATTTTGGTGTCATCGTATGGAAAAATAATTATCTTCATATGACATTGCGTGTGGCTAAACACGATGCCCAAGGCGCCCCTATGGGGCATACCCATGATGATAACCTCGGGGTGACCTTGTGGGTGAATGGCAATTGGGTCAAACAAGATCTGGGCACTTATGTCTATACTTCCTTACCGGACCAACGCCGTGTTTACCAAAAAGCGGGGGCACATTTTGTACCCCGTGCTGAAAATTGGCCTATTGTAGAATATTTCGACGACTACCTTTTTGATTGCCGACACAAGGTTGTGGGGGAACTGGTTGAAATTAGCAAAGAACGCACCGTCGCCAAGCTGCATGCCGATGATAAAATCATTTTGCGTACTGTTGAGTTGGTAGAGAACGGCATTCGGATCGTAGACACATCTTCTTTACAACTCAAAACTTTCATAGTACCAAGCCCCCCTGCTAATTTTGGTTATGGTCGCCGGCTGCAATAGGCATTATCTTATTTTTAACACCTTTTTTGAAACGGCTTAAAAGGCTTTTCGTTTCAAAACACAAAGAACCTGTCGCTGATCCGCTGTCACATAACTATGTGAGGTATTCTTAATGTCTAAGCAAAAAAAATATGAAGAACAGTCGATTACCACTTGGGGAGATAGCCCGACAGGCACAACTTTTATGTCAGAACAGAAAGGTGATACCCGTTCACAGTTTCTTACTGTCATTGAAAAACGCGACTTTTACGAAATGAGCTGGCTTCGAGATATGCTGTCCAAGGAAGCTTTGAGAGGTAAGAAAGCCCTTGAGGTGGGCACCGGACCGGGATATGACGCGAAAACCCTAATCGAACTGGGAGCCAATTACTTTGGTATTGACCTGACACCGCAAAATATAAAACGGGCAAACGCGAATTTGCAGTCCATCAACCTGAATGCGTTTTCCATTAGAGAAGGCAATGCTATTGAGTTGCCTTTTGAAAATAATAGTTTTGATTTCTGTTTCTCCAATGGAGTCTTACATCACGTATATGAGTTCGACAAAACAATTAGCGAAGTTTTTCGGGTACTTAAACCAGGGGGGCGTGCCTTCATCACGCTTTATAATAAAAAATCCATTTTTTATAAACTAATGGTAGCTTCCTATTCTTTTAAATACCGCTATAATAAGGAAAAATCTGTAGAAGAGATTTTGTCTTTGATTGAATATAACGGTGTTGGAGGAATGCCATTGGTCAGAGTCTTTGATGATAAAGAAATTACCCGGATTCTTGAAAAGGAAGGTTTTGTTGTCGACCCTGTGATCTGTCGAAAAGCAACACCCTTTGATTTTCCGTTATGTTTCCCTGACTACCTTGTCTTCGATAAAAGGCCGAAGTGGCTCACGAGGCCCCTGAATCTTTTAGATCTTATTTCTGAGAAACTTTTACTGTCCCTCCCACAAAGGTTTTTTAATTTTTTGGGAACTTATTGGGGGTGGTATCTTGTTTGCCGGGTGACAAAACCCTTGCATACAACGGGTGATGAGTGAGTATTTGATGCAGACGAATGAGATGGCATATATTCGTAGAATTGCGGATGCGGATATGCAAGAAAACGCCTACGGACATCTAAATCGTATTTCATTCTTTCGCCAATTTCTGAAACCTTCAGATAAAATTTTAGAATTTGGATGTGGCACCGGGTTGGGCGTGTGCTTTCCTCTGATAACGTTGGGATATGATGTGACGGGCCTTGACCGTGATGAGAAAAGTATCGCTTATGGCCAAGATGTTCTCGCCGCCAAAGGCTATGATAAAAGTATTTTAAAATGTCAGTTATTGGAAGAATTGCCAGACCAATTTGATGTCATCATCGCCAGTGAAGTATTGGAACACTGTAATGACAAGGATATTGCAACAATTTTACCTCTGCTAACTGACAAATTAAAAGAAGGAGGGGTCTTGTTGGTGACAGTGCCCAATGGGCGTGGATGGTATGAAGCTGAAGCCGCCCTTTGGAAAAAACTGAATTTAGGCCATTGGAATGAAAAGCTCAACATTCGCTGGTTCTTTGAGAATGTAAAAAACAAACTTATAGGGAATTGGGTTGACAGTGTTCACCCAACCTCTTTTGATAGTTCTCCGCATGTACAGTGCTTTTCCTATAACGAATTACCTAAGCGGTTGGCAAAATATGGCTTTAGATGCATAAGCAAGAGAGGGGCAGTCTTGGCAAGCGGGCCTGTTTCACATTTACTATTCACCGGTTATTGGTGGGCAATGAAGCTGAACCTGATGTTGGGTAAAGCCTTGTCACCCATCGCTAGCGGCTACTGGTATGCCTTTCAGAAAAAGTAACGACAATTTATAGCGATTTAACAGGACTAAACAAAATAATGACACAATGGATTGATTATCTCGATAGTTCAGATGGCTATATTGCTTCGTTTCTTAAAGCTTTTAAAGACAAGAAGAATGTCTTTTTACTGATGGGGGCATTGACGTTTAGTTTTGCAGGGATTGCGCTGGAAGGAATTGGACTTTTATTGCTCGGCCCGATTTTCTCTCTCATGCAAAATAGCGCCCGGCCCTTGGACGAAATTTTCCCTTATGCCGATGAATTGCACTACTTTTTTGAAAATATTTTAAATCTGGAAGTCGGACTTCTCAGTTTACTCGTTCTTCTTTTAATTCTTTTTACGTTTAATAGATTGATTTTGATGCTCAAAGACTACCTGATTACCTTCGTACAGGAAAGTGTCAATATTGAGTTACGCCGTCATTTTGTTGCAAAATATATGCATGCTGAAGAATTGAGCCATATACTCAATTTACGCCAACCTTTTTTAACATCCATGTTAAATGAAACCTATCGTGTCGGACAATATTATGGTTATTTTGTTTTGTTCTTGACCCATATGACAATGGTTTTTACTTATGGCTTAATTGCAATTTATATAGAACATACAATTGTTATATTTATTTTTTCAGTATCTATTATTTTTTATTTAACTTATTCTAAAATTATTAAAAGTGGCAGTACTTTTGGCCGTCAACTTGATGATGCCAATCGCAATTTTTATTGGACCATGGATGAACAAGTCAACCGTTTGAGAAGTGACCGCTTATGTGGCACGATTGGGTATTCTTATAATAAAATCATTTCTACGGCAGATAATTTGCGCCAAGTCACATTAAAACAAAAACTGATCAATGAAATTATTTTGAACAGTACGCAAATCTTCTTTTTGACAATTGTTGTGACGGCAATGACGATTTCCACAGTATATTTTGATATCAACGCAATCTCCGTTGCGGCTTTGGGTGTAATTGGTATTCGATCCATGCCTTATATTGCCGGGATGAATTCAAGCTGGAATGGCATTTTGAATACACATGAGGCGACAGTATCCTTGACCAAACGGGGAGAGGAGTGGGGCGATCAAGAAACCCTGTATGAAAAAGGACGCAAAATCAAAGCTTTTGAGGAACCGATCCATTTCAGGAATGTCACTTACTATTATAGTCAAAATGATCAGGCTGCCCCGGTTGCCTCTGTAAAAGATATTAACCTGACGATTAACCCCCGTCATTGTTATGTGATTATTGGAAAGTCAGGTTCTGGGAAAACAACATTAATCAATCTAATCTCTTCCTTGGAAAAGCCGTCTGAAGGAGATATTTTTGTTGGGGACACCCCGCTAACAGACCTTGACTTAAGGACGTATCGCCAAAGGATCGGTTATGTGGAGCAACACCCCACATTAGTGAATGGTTCTATTCTTGAAAACCTCTTGCAGGGGTTGAGCTATACCCCGACAAAAGAAGAGATCGAAGCCGCCCTTAAAGCGGCACATTGCGAATTTATCAATGATCTGGAGGGGGGGCTACATTACCCTGTTGGATATCGTGGCGGGGCTTTGTCAGGGGGACAAAGGCAGCGCATTGCCATTGCGACCGAGATTTTACGCAAAACCGAAATTATCATCTTTGACGAACCAACAAGTGCGCTTGATGAAAAGGCAGAAACCCTTATCATTGATGCATTGAAAAGGTTAAAACAAGACCATACAATCATCATTGTTTCACACAGCCCTAATTTTTCCGTTATTGCCGATTGTGTGATTGAAATGGCGAGTGGAAAAATCTTGAACATCAAAAAAGTTCTCCCGGAACAAACCCCAAATGTGACCCTACAAAGAAACGATACCGATTATGGATAATTTTTCAGCTTCTTTACTCAATAAAATCCGCTGGAAACTCAGAAGTTTTGAAAAACTCGACTGGCAAGCAGAATGTCATCGGGTTTTTCCTGACAGGGCGCATGTGATCATTGGCGCAACCGAACAAATTATTGAAATTAATAGTCGCGGACAACACCGCAGCATCTCTGAGCGGGGCAATATTGCAGAAACGTTTGATTTTGCAAATTATATACGCTTAAGCGCGATCCGCTTGTGCGCAATTTTTGCAATGCTTGACCGTCAAGGGCTTAGAAACCTGAAAGTATTGGATTACGGTTCCTATTTTGGGAACCTCAGTCTAAGCGCTTTGCGTTTAGGCTATGATGTGGTTGCGATCGATAACTATGGGGATAAAGAAAGCGATTTTGATAGCTCAATCCAGTTCCTTAAAAAAAATAAGGTCAAATTGTATGACTGGGCACCTGATGCTTTGGAAAAAAATTCTCATTCCAAAAAAGAAGCTTTTGATCTTGTCTTCTCTCTAGGGACGATTGAACATATACCGCATACCCCAAAATATTTCCTTCAAAGTTTGTCCCAAATGGTGAAACCTGGGGGGTATATGGTCGTTGAGACGCCTAATCTAGCATATTGGCCACAGAGAAAAAAAATGCTGGCGGGGAATTCTCCTCACCCCGATATCGGGATCCAATTCCATACACAAATTCCATTCTTTGGCCATCATCGCGAATTCACCATCAGCGAATTGGATTACATGATGGGTGAGGTCGGTTACGAAATTTTAGACCGAGCGAGCTGTAACTATTCCTATTTTGGTTTCGACAAGATTTACGGCGAGGACCGGGAGGACTTTGATATGGTAAGAAGTAATGAAACGATGTCTGAAGTTATCTCTGTGTTAGGTCGTAAAAGATAACGGCTTTACATTCATCTGCGCCACACATCCATGGCAAAAAAAAATAGGCCAGAATGATTTGTTTCTTTAAAGATTTCATAATTTGTAATAAAAGGTCACGGATGATCCAAACATTTCCTGTCTTTGTTATAATTTCAGAAAGTGATCAAAACACAATAATGCGTAAGGAGCAGAACTATTCACATCCTCTGTATTTTTGGGACACGACCTGAAGCAATCAAGATGCTGCCGGTTGTAGAGACCCTACGGACACGAAATGCCAAAGTTACAGTTTGTGTTACCGCACAACATCGTGGGATGCTCGATCAGGTTATGGAGTTTTTCGGGGTCACACCCGACATTGATCTGGATTTGATGCAACCGGGGCAAACTCTGAACACATTATTCTCCCGCATTGTTCAATCGATTGATAAAGTAACGTCCGAAGAAAGTTATGATTTGGCGCTTGTGCATGGTGACACGACAACGGCTTCTGCAGCTGCGATTGCCTGCTTTCATAAGCAAATACCTGTCGGCCACGTTGAGGCAGGCTTGCGAAGCGGTGATTTTTTCGCTCCTTTCCCTGAGGAAATGAACAGGGTCGTTATTGACTCTCTTGCAAAGCATCTTTTTGCGCCAACAGAAGCTTCTGCTCAGGCGCTTTATAAAGAAGGTCACAAGGCAGAAGATGTTGTCATTACGGGCAATACGGTGATTGATGCCCTGTTGATGGCACATGAACGTTTGAAAGAAGATGCAGAACTTCGAGAGCGCATTGATGCCTCTTTGCCAGCTATTCCTACAAAGCGCAAAATGATTTTGGTGACCGGTCATCGCCGTGAAAATTTCGGGGGTGGCTTTGAACGCTTATGTCATGCATTGAAAAGCATTGCTGATCGTGGTGATGTGCAGATTGTATATCCCGTCCATCTTAACCCGAATGTTTTAGGTCCTGTTCAGGAAACATTGGGTCATCACGACGCGATTTCCCTCATTGAGCCGACAGATTATCCGAGTTTTATCCGTTTGATGCAAAAATCCCATTTGGTGATTACTGATAGTGGTGGCGTTCAGGAAGAGGCCCCCTCTTTTGGGAAGCCCGTGTTGGTGACGCGCGAAGTGACGGAACGTTGGGAAGCGGTGGATGCCGGCGTGGTGAAACTGGTTGGCACCGATGATAAAAAACTAGTAAGCGAAGTTAACGAATTATTGGATAATGAAGAGGCATATAACGCAATGTCTTCTGCAATTAATCCTTATGGAGACGGTTTGGCTTCTGCGCGTATTTGCGACTGGCTAGGTATCAAATAAATTTTGTACAACAGGAACTAAGTTAATGGAAAAAATCTGCCTTATCGGGTTGGGTTATATCGGACTTCCCGCAGCAATTATTGCCGCTGAATCTGGCTATAAAGTTATCGGTGTTGATATTAACAAAACGGTTGTTGAGAAACTTAATAATTCTGAAATGCATTTCAGCGAACCTTTTCTGGCTGATATTCTTGCTTCAGAAGTGGCCAAAGGCCGCATTAAGGGGCAACTAACCCCCGAAGAGGCGAATGCGTTTGTTATTGCGGTTCCAACACCGTTCAAACCGGGTTATGTTCCTGATGTTTCCTATGTGGAAGCCGCTGCACAATCTATCGCACCCTTCTTGAAAAAAGGGAGCCTTGTTATTATTGAATCAACGGTTCCGGTTGGTACAACTGAACATATCCGCGATCTGTTGGCAAAAGCGCGTCCAGACTTGTTATTGGCAAGTGATGCTTCTGAGGATGCTGATGTATATATGGCTTTTTGTCCAGAGCGTGTCTTGCCGGGAAATATTGCATACGAACTTCGTACAAATGATCGCATCATTGGTGGTATTTCTGAAAAATGTTCACAAAAAGCAACAAGCTTTTATAAAGCTTTCGTGCAAGGTGAATGTTATCAGACAACTGCGCGCACAGCCGAATTTGTGAAATTGGTCGAAAACTCCTATCGCGATGTAAATATTGCTTTTGCAAATGAAGTTTCAATGATTTCTGACGTGAACGAGCTGGATGCTTCTGAAGTGATTGAACTTGCGAATAAACATCCCCGTGTAAATATCCTGACGCCGGGTCCAGGCGTTGGGGGCCATTGCATCGCGGTTGATCCGTGGTTTATCGTTCATAAGAACCCTGATCTGGCTCAAATTGTCCATCAGGCTCGTAAAGTGAACTTGGCAAAAACAGATTGGGTTATTGAACAAATTGTTAATCTGATCAAAGAACATAAAGCTTCAAAGCTTGCAATTCTGGGTTTGGCATATAAGGCAAATGCAGATGATCTGCGTGAAAGCCCGGCAATTAGCATTGTCCATGCTTTATATGAAAAATGTTCGGATGCAACTTTGCAACTGGTAGAGCCTTATATTGATGTTTTACCTCCCTCCCTGAGCAATTTTGAATTGTTTGAAACGAAAGAAGCGATTGAGAGCGCTGACTTGATCGTGACCTTGGTTGGTCATGATTCTTTCAAAAATTTCAAAGATGAGATCGTGGCAAAACCACATTTAGATACTGTTGGCCTTCTGAGATAAAGAGTAGTCAGACTTATGAAACAAGTTTTTTTGAAAAACGGCGAAGCAATTATTGAAGATGTTCCTGCGCCAATGGCGGCACCCGGTGAAGTGTTGGTACGTGTCTATCGTTCCTGTATTTCTGTTGGTACAGAAATGAGCGGTTTGAAGTCTTCCAGTGAGCCGATCTGGAAGCGTGCTCTTAAACGTCCGGACAAAGTCATTAAGGCATTGAATATGATGGCAACTAAAGGGGTGAACGAAACCATGAACGTGATCCGTGGCCAGTTAGGTGCGGGTCTGGTTGTTGGTTATAGTGCGGCTGGTGAAGTTATTGGGCTGGGAGAAGGTGTAGATAATGTAGAAATCGGCATGCGCGTCGCCTGTGCGGGTGCGCAATCGGCTCATCATGCTGAAATTATTCGTGTTCCTGTTAATCTGACAGTTCCGCTGCCAGATAATGTTTCATATGCCGATGCGGCAACAGTGACAATGGGGGCCATTGCCATGCAGGGCGTTCGACGCATCGAACCGACATTGGGTGAATGTTTTGTGGTTGTCGGTCAAGGACTTCTTGGTCAGATCACGACGCAGATATTGAAAGCTAATGGCTGTTATGTCGTTGCAACAGATGTAGATGACGCCCGCCTTACGCGTGCTAAGGAGTTGGGCGCGGATGTGACATTAAAAGCAGGTGATGAAGCACCTGTCAAAAAAATTGCTCAGATTTCAAATGGCGTTGGTGTTGATGGTGTGATTGTTACTGCGGCGAGTTCTGATTCAGCACTGCTTGGCGGGGCCTTTAAATTATGCCGCCGCAAAGGGCGTGTTGTACTGGTTGGTGATGTGCCAATTCAGATTGATCGTGCCGATATTTACCGCAATGAAATTGATTTTCGAATTTCAACTTCTTATGGTCCGGGGCGTTATGATCGCCGGTATGAGGAAGAAGGCCTAGATTATCCTGTTTCTTATGTCCGTTGGACGGAAAACAGAAACATGTTGTCTTATCTGTCCTTGATCAGTGATGGAAAAGTACAGCCTAGTAAACTTATCGATCGTCAATATGCCATTCACGATGCGGGCGCAGCTTATGCATCTTTGAAGGCAGAAGGGGAACGTCCGTTGGGGATTGTTCTGACTTATACGGAAAATGATGATGAGTTTCAGGGTATCTTGTCAAAACGTACTGTTGCAACAAGAACAGGTCTTGCAAAAAAAGACGGTCCTGTACAAGTGGGTGTGGTTAGCCCAGGTGCCTTCTTACAGGGCACGCATTTACCCAATATGTCGGCCATGAGTGAAGCCTATCAAATTCGCGCGGTTATGAGTAGAACGGCCCATGCTGCTTCGACGGTTGCGACCAATCAACGTGCGAGTTATTCCACAACCGACTATAGCGAACTGCTGGCTGATACGGACGTTGACTTGATCCTGATCGGTTCACGTCATGATGTGCATGGTACCCAAGTCATTCAGGCTCTTGAAGCCGGCAAACATGTCTTTGTGGAAAAGCCGCTGACACTGGATCGTGAAGAGTTGGCAAAAATCGCCGACATTATCGAAAAGGCAGGGGAGAAGGCTCCGGTTCTTTTAACCGGCTATAACCGTCGTTTTGCGCCCGGTGTGGCAAAAATCCGTGAAAAACTGAAAGACCGACAAGGTCCGATGATCATTGACTATCGTATGAACGCGGGGCATATTCCGCTTGATCATTGGGTCCATGGCAAAGAAGGTGGCGGGCGCAATCTGGGTGAAGCCTGTCATATCTATGACCTATTCACAGCTTTGAGTGGAAGTGAAGTTGAAGAAATTTCTGCCCTGTCTATCGTGCCGAAAGAAGGCATGTTGGCAAAGAATGATAATTTCGTGGCGACCATCCGCTTCAAGAATGGTGACATTGCCAAATTGACCTATACGGCATTGGGTAATTCTAGTTGGCCGAAAGAGCAAATGAATGTTTATTGTGATCAGGAAGTCTATTTCCTTGACGATTACAATAAAGTTATTGGTGGAAAAGAGCAGGAAGAACTCTGGTCCGGTTCAAGCGATAAAGGTCATAAAGCGGAAATCGCAGCGCTTTATGAGGCACTCAGCGGTAAAGCAGATTGGCCCATTCCTATGTGGCAGCAGTTACAGGTTTCAAATATTGCATTCGCTGTAGAAGAAGCGATCAAATAAGTTTTTTTTCGCTTCCTTGAGTAAACAGTCACTCTGAATAAAGGTCATAAAGTATGTGTGGAATCGTAGGTAGTTTTGCAATTGAGAATGGTCCGCTTGTAGAAGAGCAATGTCTCATTGCTATGCGTGACGCTATGATACACCGTGGGCCTGATGGGGCGGGTATATGGTTAAGTGATGATCGCAAAATCGGTCTAGGCCATAGGCGCCTATCAATTCTTGATTTGTCCCAAAGTGCAAGCCAACCTATGGTGTCAACAGATAACCGGTTTGTCCTGACTTTCAACGGCGAAATCTATAACCATGTCGAAATCCGCGAAGAACTAAAGCAAAAAGGCGTGACAGACTGGGTTACGGATCATTCAGATACGGAAGTCCTTTTGAATGCCTATCGTGTCTGGGGGCTTGATGCAGTTGCTAAGTTCAGAGGAATGTTCGCTTTTGCCATTTGGGATAATCAGGAACGTACCCTGACTATGGTCCGTGATCGGATCGGTATCAAGCCGCTTTATTGGACAAAACGCAAAGGCCGTTTTTCTTTTGCTTCTGAAATCAAGGGGCTATTGGAAGATCCTGCACAGCCACGCAAAATGGATGAAGAAGCCCTTTTCCATTATCTTGCTTTAATGAGCACACCTGCTCCTATGACTATGTTTGAAGGCATCAAAAAAATGGAACCTGGATGCTGGATGACAATTGATGAGCAAGGTCAAATTTCAGGCGGTCGTTATTGGGATATTTGGGACGAAGTAAATCCCATGACCAATATGAGCGAAGACGATATTGCTAGCCGTATCCTTGCAGACCTTGAAACAGCTGTAACCTACCGTAAAGTAGGCGATGTTCCAGTTGGTGTCTTTTTGTCCGGCGGGATTGATAGTTCGACGAACGCTGCCCTATTCACAAAAGGTGAGAGCCAGCCGATTAAAACTTTTTCCATCGGTTATAGTGAGGATTACGGCAGTTATAAAAACGAACTTCACCATGCCCGTCTGGTTGCAGAGAAACTAGGCGCTGAACATCATGAACTGACTTTAACACAGGATGATCTGACCAGCTTTGTTCCTCAGCTTGTTCATCTTCAGGATGAACCAATTGCAGACCCGGTTTGTGTACCGGTTTATTATGTCTCGAAGCTGGCGCGTGATAACGGGGTTACGGTGTGTCAGGTCGGAGAGGGTGCGGATGAAGTTTACTGGGGTTATCCGTGGTGGAAGGTGTTGATGTCTGTGAATGAAAAACTGACATGGCCTATCCCTCGCACCGCTTATAAGCTTGGCTATCATATGCTGGGTGCAATGGGGACTTTCAAAGAACATAAAGTGCGCGATCTTATTAGACGCAAAGCGATGAATGAGCCGTTTTTCTTTAGCGGGGCAGAGACATTTACCTATAACGCCCGTGAATCTCTTCTTTCACCGCGTCTTCGCGAAAAGTTTAAAGGTCAAAGTACAGCTGATGCTCTTTCAGGTATCGTAAACAGATATAAGAAAGGCGTTCAGGAAGATACGCCACTAAACTGGATGAGTTATGTGGATTTAAATCTGCGTCTACCGGAACTTTTGTTGATGCGCGTTGATAAAATGAGCATGGGCGTCAGTCTGGAATGTCGTGTGCCGTTCCTCGATCATAAATTTGTTGGCATGGGGATGAGCATTCCGACAGAGGTAAAAATGCGAAACGGTACTTTGAAACACATTCTGAAGAAGGCGGTGCGCGGAACGATCCCCGATCAAATCATCGATCGTCCTAAACAGGGGTTTGGTGTTCCTATCCATGAGTGGTTCCAAGATAAACTTGGCGAGCACATGAAACAGGAAATTTATGAATTCTGTGCGTTGACAGATGTGTTTGACCTTAATTATGTAAATGCCATGTTCCAGCAAAAAGACGGCGTACGTCTGTGGTGGTTATTTAACCTTGCAGCCTGGCATAAACATTTCATTCGCAAGGAAAGTTTTAGCTTTTAAAAGTGGTTAATACGAATATGAGCACTTCTTCAAAAAAAAAGTTCGAAAGCACGGATATCTATAAAATCTGGCGCCATGAAGGCGGGCGAAAGGCGATTCAGGCGCTTGGCGACCCCATTCATATGTACACGGCACGGTTAGGGGTGAAACCCTACGCGGATCTTGCAGAAGGTATTTTGCATGTTCATGCCAAAGGGAGATGGGACTGGACTGATAATCATGGAAACACTGAAGAGCGGGGAAGTTTTTTAGGTGCGTCCTACCGATTTGCACGTGATATGACTCTGTCCCCTTTTATTGCAAACAAACATGCGAAGGTGGCAGTTCAATATTTAAACTTACCAAAAGCGACGCAGCATGGCCCTGCAGAGGCCTGTCCCTTATATATGCGTATGGATCACTTATTTGATCTAAAAGCGGGTGGTTCCGTGGCCCATACATCTGGCGTATTAAATTCGCTGCGCGCGTTATGTGGCGTTATCGATGTGGTTTCGACAGACAAGCTGACATCGGTAGATGTGGACGCAGCCTTTCACGAAGTCACACCGAAATATAATCTGGGCCGTAATATGCCCAATATTCCATTATTGACCTATAACAGTCAGGTAATCTCTTACGTCAAGAAGAACTTTGAAACAGCTCGTTTTATTTATTGCCGGTACGCGTTGGGGAATTATGCCGCTTTAGCCATCGCCCGGCATATGAAGGTGCCTTACATTTGCGAATATAATGGGTCATTTCTATGGATGAACAAACACTGGGATACCCAAAAAATGAAATTCTTTGATCAGATGTTGATGATCGAGGATGCTAATTTAAAAGGCGCGGACCTTATTGTTGTGGTCAGTCAGCCCAGTAAAGTCGAGTTGGTTGAACGCGGTATCCCTGAAAATCGAATTTTGGTAAATCCAAATGGCGTGGATATTGAACGTTTTACCGATCTTGATGATAGCGCTGCATCATTGCGCCGCGAATTAGGTTTCGAAGAAGACGATATCGTTTTTGGTTTTGTTGGAACCTTCGGCCAATGGCATGGTACAGAGGTTCTTTCAAACGCCTTTGCAAAATTGGCAAGATCAGATCATCCACAAGCTAAGAAAATTCGATTACTGATGATTGGGGATGGAAATTTTTGCCGAGATTGTAAAGATATTATAAAATCTGCAAACATATCGGATCAAGCAATCTTTACGGGGACAGTTCCCCAAGAAAATGCGCCTACATATTTAAATGCTTCTGATGTTTTAGTCTCTCCACATGTTCCCAATCCGGATGGTTCTGCTTTTTTTGGCTCACCAACGAAACTGTTTGAATACATGGCCACAGGCAAACCCATTATCGCCTCTGCTTTAGACCAGATTGGAGAATTACTTGACCATGAACAAACAGCCTTTCTCGTTGAGCCAGGGAACATTGACGAACTGGTAAACGCAATGATAAAAATGATCGCAAAACCCGAATTTCGCTTAAAACTTGGACAAGAGGCTTTTAAGATTTGTAAAACCAAACATACTTGGAAACAGCATACAGAAAACATTCTTGTCGCCCTTGATAGATTAGTTTAGTATTAGAGTACAATTTTGGCTCAGTACCTATTAAATTTCTAGCATGTTAGAGGTAGGGATTGTAATTCATTCAGATCAGTAGAACTGTTAACCATCGTGCAAAACTGATCAAGTTTTGGGGTGATCGACGTTGAAATTTGTCTACCCTGTTTTTGGATTACACTCGGGCTTTTAGCTCGGGGAACTTGATCGGCATTATAGCAAAACCTACAGCTTCTCCTGATCTATACTTAAATAAAAAGTTTATCGACTTTTTCGCCTGAGCAGCGTCACAATCCCATCGGTTTTAACTAAAATAATAAGGATAAAATCCGATGGAAGAAATCACTTACCAAAGCTATATTCCCCATGACGGCAACAACCAGTATATCTTTGTTCGATCTGACGCTCATGCAACATGCTATGGAGCACTGGCTACTTGTTCATATAGCAAAGGCGAAACCATGATACTGGAAGTAGCAGTTGGTGAATTTACCGAACAAGTATACGAAGATTGTTCCCTTGATTGTCGCCACGATCCGACATGGCAGCATATGGCTTTACTGGCAAATGATGATCACCACGCCCAAGAAATGACTACAACCCTTAAGCATAAAGGGTATGAGGTCATTAAGGGCATTGATGTGTTATGGCCGTAATGTCATTTAAAACCACATAATCAACCTTCTTCAACTCCGTCAGAACAGCCTTCATGGTAAACCCTTTGCCATAAAACAGTTGGGCAGACTTTCCTCGTGAACCGTCTGCCCAACCACCCAATTGCATGGCGATTTCATGTCGTACATCTGCTTCACGAAGAGCATCACGGAAGTTATGACGGAACGAGTGGAACGAAGTGCGATCACCATCGGCATCAATGGACTTCAAAAACCGAGCAAACCACTTTGAAAAGATGTCTGAGCGATACCCGGTGGTACCTACGCGAATATCAGGAAACAACTTCCCCCGTGGTTTACGCTCAAACTGTTTCAGGTATCGCATGAAGCCCAATTCCAATAACTGAGGGTGAATAGGAACGATACGTTCAGACGCTTTGGTCTTCAATACTTTGTCATCGACACCACGATCCGTTTCACGGGTGATGTTGAAGCACCAAACTTTATCCCGGACGATTATATCTTCGACATTCAATTGGCAAATTTCATTAAGCCGAAGCCCATTGTATAGCCCAATATGCGGAACCCAATATTCTGCACCGGATTTATCCGATAATGCCGTGAAGATTTTCTGTAATTGATGATCGTTGAATGGCAACCGTTTGTCTTGAGCATGAACTGGATCAGCGACCTTTAACCCGATAGCAGGGTTATGAACCAATAATTCCTCTTCAACCGCCCAATTCAGCATCGCTGACAATTTGTTCACGTATTTGTTAATCGTGAGTGGTGCCATCGGCGTCATCTTCTTCTGACGGGCAATCTCAGAAATCTCCACCAATGATTTCCGTGGAAACCGTTTCTTCGCATTCGCAGGTAGATACCGCACCACATCCATGAACTGACGACAATCTTCACGGTCAATATCGGCGATGGATTTATCGGCACCGAAGATATCGATCAACACATTGTAAACCGACTGATAGGTCATCACCGTCTTCTGTGAACGATTACGTGCCGGATCATCCATATAACGATGGTAGAGGTCGTCCAGCGTGATTGAT
>NZ_JHYO01000042.1 GCF_000688235.1 Terasakiella pusilla DSM 6293
CGGGCTGATTGATCTTTATTCCCGCCGTGTCATTGGCTGGGCGACAAGTAAACGCTTAAAACGCAAACTGGTGATTGATGCCCTACAACGGGCGATCGCTTTACGTCAACCGCCTGAAGGCGTGATCTTCCATCCAGATCGTGGAAGTCAATATTACTCGCACGACTACCAGAAATTTCTCAGAAAACATGCCTGCAAGGCTTCTATGTCAGGCAAAGGTAATTGTTATGATAATGCCACTGTTGAGACATTCTTCAAATCTTTGAAAGCTGAATTAATCTGGAGAATGAAATTGTAAACACGAGAACAGGCAGAAAAAGCCCTGTTTGGATATATTAATAGGTTCTACAATTCGAAACGCCGACATTCATATTTAGGAAATATCAGTCCAATGCAATTCGAAATGAAGGCCGCCTAAACGGAGAAGGTGTTCTCCACTTTTAGGGAACGGGTCCAGTATAAGCCGTTTATTCTTCAGTCAACGCCACAAGCGCACCATCTAGGTCAAGGACAGTAGGCTGGAGACCAGTAGGTTCGGTTCATAGTAAGGGGTGCTTTGGGGCGTGATTAAGCGGATATCAATGACATGAATGCCGGCTTTCGTCAGTTTTGATTTTGTCATTGGCAGGAGGTCGCATCCGTTTTCACTATCAATAAAGACGAAGTTGAGCAATTTATCTGCCGGACAGTCCTCCCCCGCATCCTTGCGTAAAATATCGAGTAATTTAAAGACCGTATCGTCTAGTGACATACCGATACGTTCGGGATCTTCGCCAAGGCTGGGGAAATAGACTTTGGGGCAGTCGGTATCGCGGATCGCAGCCCCGACACCTTTGGGTAAAAGATTGGCGGCAAGGCTGGAATAAAAGCTGCCGGGCGGAAAACAGATCAGGTCGGCTTGATTGATCAGCTTGCGCTTTTTCTTTTGCAAGCGGGCGGTGGTCGGTTGATCTTTATCCAAGCTTTGGGTCAGGTAGAAATCTGCAATGGGGCTGTCGAGGGGACCAACTTCTTTCCCCGTGATGTTATGTTGCCCGAGGATTGTTTTGCCATTTTCCAGACGGGCGGCAAGGTGCAGGCGATCGTTGACGGTGGTTGCGACTTGGCCTTGAACGTTCACCAGTTTGGAGAACATGAAGATTACCTGATCAAGCTGACAACGGTTATTGAGATAGCCCGCCGCAATCAAAAGGTTGCCGATGCTTGCCCCTTTGAGGTCGAATTTATCGGGCATGGCTTCGATAAACATCTGCAAGTGAGTACAGATGAGATTGCGCATGGGGTTTTTAATGACCTTAATGCGAGGGTCTTTGCCTGCAGCAATCGCATGAAGCTGGGCAAGCAATTCTTTGCGTTTTTGATCTTTCGGCAGACGATAGGCAAAGAGCTGAAAGACTTCCGGCTGTCCGCTGATGGTGTCATCGGCCAAGGCCATGAGGCGGGAGCGAAGATCACCGACAGCAGGCATATCAAAGGCAGAGCGTAAGATGGCAGAACTACCGCCACTATCAAACGGTGTCACCAGATGGATGGAATTATGAGTATATTTTTTCAGAAGACGGCTGATATCGGTCAGGGCGGTTCCGCCGGAAAAGAACAGAATTTTCGGTCCCAACTCCGGTGCACGTTCATAACGGCGAATGCGCAGGACATCGGGGAAAGTGACGGGGCGAGAAACTGTAATTTTTTTCATTTGACCATATGAAACTGTCATAAAACATGACTAGTATAGGACTTAAACCTGAATATCTATAAACTTTTTATGAAATATTAGTGGCTGTTATACAATGCGTCTGCCCAAAGCCGTTCGCGATAATCTCTTATTTTTGCTTGCTGAAACCCATTCCCAAATCGCCAACTTTCAGGTGTTGCTGGAAACGCAGGCCGCCACAGTCGCACAGCGCATTCTTGATCGACAGGGCTATACCTATAATCTAAAAATGCGCATCCATGATGGTTGTATCCATGCCCTGCGTCATGGGCCTAAAGGCAGCATTAATGTGT
Organism: Terasakiella pusilla DSM 6293; assembly: GCF_000688235.1. GTDB lineage: Bacteria > Pseudomonadota > Alphaproteobacteria > Rhodospirillales > Terasakiellaceae > Terasakiella > Terasakiella pusilla. Next base: position 2,005 of record NZ_JHYO01000042.1, read on the forward strand.
TTTCCCTGCGCGCGGCCGAAGCTATTGCGTCTGATTTGGAGCGCATTAGCCACATTTGTTTTGAATGTGTGCGCTTTGTCGGCAATGTCGAGCAAGGGAAGATCTTGAGAAAAAGCGGTATTCCCACCCTGGTGAAAGAAGCTTTGGGCGGGATTGATTTGATTGAGCGCGCGATTGAAGAGGAAGATACCAAGACCACCTTGAAAATCGCCGAGATCGAACGCAAACTGGACCGCCGGTACAACGATATCTTTTTAAAGAATATCAAGAAGATGCGCAAAAGTGACCAGCCGGAAGATATGGTCACCATGTTGTTTATTGCCCAACGGGTGGCGGAAATCGGTGATGTTCTGCTGAGCATCTCTGAATCTGTGATGTCGGCGCAGTTGGGGCAACCCATGCATATTGATCGTTTCCGGTCGCTAAAAACAGCGCTATCCGATTTGGGATTGATTGAGGCCGAGGTCGAGCCTATTGCGGAAACAAAATCGGGTAGCGGTATTTCCGGTATCTCGGATGCGAACAGTGATGAGGATGGGTATGTCGCCATCTTTAAGGACGGCAAAAAAGACAAGCTGAAAGAAGAGCGCGAGAGTGTGGAGAACTGGCATGAGATTTTCCCCGGTCTGGCCCCACAGATATTGTCCTACCACAAGCAAGGGAAAAATGCGTCATTACTGATTGAGCATTTGCCGGGTCAAACCTTTGATACGATCCTGTTGCAAGATGAGGAAGAGACGCTGGAAAAGGCGTTGAAGCACCTGTGCAAAACCTTAAAAGCGGTTTGGAAGGAAACGAAACGGAAAAAGGGGATCTCAGCCAATCATATGGGGCAGTTGCAAAAGCGCTTACCTCAGGTGCTGGATATCCATTCAGACTTCAACACCTGCGCAAAACGGGTGGGGGAAGCGGATGTGTCCTCGTTGGAGGAGCTGATCACAAAGGCGGGGAAACTGGAAGCCAAGCTCGCGCCGCCCTTTTCGGTTTACATCCATGGTGATTTTAATCTGGATAACATTATCTTTGATGCAGATAGCAAGAAGATCCGGTTTATTGATCTCCATCGCTCCTGCTATCAGGATTATACGCAAGATGTGTCGGTCTTTATGATCTCCAACTACCGTTTACAGGTGCTGGATCGCAAAACCCGTCAACGCATCAGGGCGGCGGCGCTACATATGTACGAGTTTGCCCGTGAGTTTGCCGAAAAGCAGGGGGATGCGTCTTTTGAAGTCCGTCTGGCCCTTGGTTTGGCGCGGTCCTTTATAACCTCAACACGGTTTATACTGGATGCGGAGCTGGCCAACGCCATGTACTTGCGCGGCAAGTACATTCTGGAACGCCTTGGCGAATTGAATGAAAAGGAGGTACACTCCTTTAAACTACCTATAGAAGAGTTGTTTTTGTAATATGGCTAAAAAAATTGCAGTAATCGGTATTCCGGGGAAATGGTCAACCGAGGTTTTGGCGGACGCGTTGGAAGAACGCACGGGCTTTCGCCTTGTGCTGGATATGGCCGAAGTTCACGCGGACCTAGAGACCAATAGCCTGTGGGCGCGCGGGGTCAACCTGTGTGAGTTAGATGGCTTGGCGGTCAAAAAAATATCGCAAGTCTATAGCCCGAACACGCTGGATCGGATCGAGCTGTTGCGCCTTGCTGAAAAGAAGGGCGTGCGGGTGTTTTCCAAAGCGGAAACGATCATTCGTATGATTGACCGTTTGTCCTGTACGGTGACATTGCGCAATGGCGACATCCCCATGCCGAAAACGCAGGTGTGTGAAAGTGTCGACACCGCCATGGAGATCGTGAAGACCTATGGGGAAGCGGTGTTTAAGCCGCTGTTTTCGACCAAGGCACGCGGTATGTGCGTGATCAGTGCTGATCTTGATGACGCCACCATGCGCGCCGAGATTGAGGCGTTTAAACAGGATAATCCGGTGATGTATATTCAACAGAAACTGGACTTGCCGGGCCGTGATTACGGGATGGTCTTTTTGGGGGGGCGCTATCTTGGTACTTACGCGCGTGTTTCCCAAAACGAAAGCTGGAATACGACGATTAATAGCGGCGGTAAATACGCATTGCATGAACCGCCCCAAAGCACCATTGAGCTGGCCTCAAAGGCGGAACGGTTGTTTGGCATGGATTTTACCACGGTAGATGTCGCAGACACGCCGGACGGCCCGATCGTCTTTGAAGTCTCCGCCTTTGGGGGCTTTAAAGGCGCGAAGGAAGGGATCGGCATTGATGCCGCGGCCCTTTATGCGGATTATATTTTGGAGGAACTGGCATGATCACGACAGCACAACAGGCCGCTGACGTCCTGATCGGGAACGCGCAGGTGAATGAAGGTCGCCTTGTGCTGGACCTTGACGGCTATAAGATTGAGGTGCAGTCCAACTCCCAAGAGTTGCTGGAACAGTTGGGGCGCTATTTTGCCCACACACTGGGGGCAGGGGAGCCTGATTGCCGGATCATTGCGATTGAGGGACCTGCGCCCGATCTGGGACTGCCCTTTGTGGATTGGAAGCGCGAGGCCGGTAAGTCCGGTCGCAAGGATGCCTTTTATGATCTGACAGATGGTCGCCTGATTCTAAAGGTGCGCACCGGCATGGTCTTTTTGCAAAGTCGCGATCATTTGATTGCCTCCGGTCCATCTTTGGCAAATGATAACCAGATCATCAACTACATCAATGCGCAGTATATGAATAAGCTGCAACAGGATGGGGCATTGATCTGCCATGCCTCCGGTCTTGTGCGCGGCGGGGCTTGTCTGGGGATGGCTGGTTTTTCTGGCGGCGGGAAATCCACGCTGATGTTAAAGATGCTGGAAGAACAGGGTTTAAGCTATCTGACCAATGATCGTCTGTTTTTAAAGGATGGAAGGGCCATCGGTATCCCCAAGCTGCCGCGTATTAATCCGGGGACGATCCTGAACAATGAGACCTTGCGACCGATCTTGTCTGATGAGCGCGCCGCAGAGTTACAGGCGCTGTCCATAGAGGAGCTTTGGCATCTGGAAGAAAAATATGACGTGTTTGTCGAAGATGTTTATGGGGAAGAGAAGATCACGCCAAGCGCCAAGCTGGGGGCGTTTTTGATCCTTAATTGGCAGCGCGAGGGCACAAAGCCCCTGAGCATTGATCGGGTTGATCTGTCGGCGCGCCCCGAACTGCTGCACAAGGCAATTATGAAGTCGCCGGGACCGTTTTATCAATATGCGGACGGATCGTTTTTCGCCGATACCACCGACCTTGATCCCGTCCCGTATCTTGAAGCGTTGCAAGATGTCCCGATTTATGAAGCCAGCGGCACGATTGATTTTGACGCTGCCGCACGTTTTTGCCTAAAGGAGTTGCCATGGTAAAAGACCTGTTGATCCTGCGTCACGGACACGCGAAAAGCAAATCGACTTATGGTGATTTTGGGCGGGAGTTAAAAGATAAAGGCAAGCGCAATGCACAGCGCATGGGGGTCTGGCTGGCGGAAAATGAGCTTCAGCCCGATTGCGTCATTGCTTCCCCTGCGGTGCGGGCCAAACGCACGGCGGAGAAATGCTGCAAGACTGCCGGGCTAAATGCGCGCACTATCGCCTTTGATGATCGCTTGTTTGATGCCTTGCCGCAAACGGTGCTGGGGATTATTCAGTCCTGCCCGCCAGAGACGGAACGTTTGTTAATCGTCGGGCATAATCCGTCCTTGTCGTCCTTGGCAAGTATGTTATCCGGTGAGCCGTGTGGCTTGGAACCGGGGAGCATGGCGCATTTACAGATTACGGGGGATTGGGTGGACCTTAGTCCTGAGGCGTCGAAAAAAGTGCAGCTTGTCTCGCCGGAAGGCTTGCCGGAGCTGTTCCCTTATCCCGATCTGGCGGGGGAAGAACGACGGGTGCGTCCGGCTTATTATTATACCCAGTCCTGTGTTGTGCCCTATCGTTTAAAAAATGATGAGGTGGAGGTCTTGATTATCTCTTCGTCCAAAAACAAACATTGGGTGGTGCCGAAAGGCATTCATGATCCGGGCCTGAGCGCGCAGGAGTCCGCAGCCAACGAGGCGTTGGAAGAAGCCGGCGTGGAAGGGGTGGTTCACGACACTGTGCTAGGGCAATATGCTTATGCCAAGTGGGAGGCGACGTGCGAGGTCACCGTGTACCCTATGGAAGTTACCCGCGAATTGGAGCCGGAGGAATGGGAAGAAAACCACCGTCTGCGCCGTTGGGTGCTGGCGGATAGCGCCGCGCAGTTAATCAATAATGCCGATCTGGGCGAGATTATCGCCGGACTAGCTGACTATGTGAGCAAGAAGTCATAATGATTAATCAATACGCTGCCTTTATCCGTCACGGTGACTATGACCAAATCACGGATGCCCCCAGTGCCTACCAACCGTTTGCCTTGACGCCCGCAGGTGTGGAACAAGCCGAAGAAGGCGCAGATGTGCTGCAAAGCCTGATCGATAAGCATGGCTACAAGCTGGACCCCATCATTGATAGTTCGTCTTTGTTGCGCGCTTGGCAGACGGCGGATATTTTGCGTCAAAACCTTGACGGGATCAAACGGGTGAACGGGTTCGACCGTTTGGCAGAACGCGGGGTCGGCGTAGCGGCAAATCTGGATGTGGCGACGATTGAGGGAATTTTGGAAATGGATCCTCGTTTCGAAGCGCCCCCGCAAAATTGGAAATCCAACAGTTATTACCGCCTCCCCTTTATCGGGGCGGAAAGCTTGATGGAGGCCGGGGCGCGTGTGGCAAAGCACGTGCGTGATACGATGGAGAACCTGCCGAAGGCCGAAGGGCGCAAAACCCTGAAACTGTTTGTCGGGCATGGGGCGGCTTTTCGACATGCAGCGCATCATTTGGGTGTGTTGGCGTTTGAGGAGATCGCGAAACTGTCCATGTACCACGCAAGCCCTGTGGTGTTTGAAGTAAACCCCAACGGCAGATGGCGTCACGTGGCCGGTAAATGGAAAGTCAGAACACCCAAAGAAGGATTTACGGATTAGTCATGTCGACATTGAAGACAGGCCGGTTTTTGCCACAATATCAGGGCAAGTCGTGGCTGGATGTGCCCCTGCCTAGAAAGGCAAAAGACTGGACCCACGGTGGCGTGAAATCCATTGCAGCCTGTGACGGTGGTAAAGCCAAACTGATCGAGACACTGAGTGCGCTGAACAAGGCCAAAGCATGGCAGTTCCCGAAACGGCGACACTATTTTTTTTCAGACTTGCATGGCGATCCGGACGCTTTTGCCGCGTCCCTGGTGGCGTGTGGGGGGGTGAAAAAGACAGGTCCGGCACCGACTGATTTTGTTTTGACGGATCAGGGACGGTTGGCCAACTTTGTTATCGGTGGCGACTGTTTTGATAAGGGGCCAAGTTCCCTTGGTGTCTTGCGCACGATCCAGCATCTTAAAAAACAGGGCGCCCGTGTGCGGGTGTTGGCGGGAAATCATGACGTGCGGGTTTTGTTTGGGATGTTAAGCGTAGGCAAAGCCCAAACCACCGAAAGTGAGTATTTTTTCATCCGCACCGGCCAAAAGATCATCCCGTTGTTAAAAGAAATCGTGGCGGAATATTTGGACGGTAGACACGCGTTGAAAGGCGTGCCCAGCAAAAAGGAATGTCGCCGTTTGCTCTATCCCGCAGCGGATTGGTTTGATCGCTTTCCTGATGTTGCGGAAGGGCGGATCTCTAAACCACAGGTCGCACGTGAACTGAGCCGCATTCGAAAAAAATACGAAAGCTTTGAAGGGAAATGCGAAGCCGCGGGGCTTAGTTTGCGACAGGTCTATGCCGTAGTACAGACGTTTAAAGAGCTGTTCTGGGAGCCAAAGGGCGAGTTTTACTGGTTCTTCAACCGCATGCGGTTGGTCTATCGCACGGGGTCGTTTTTGTTTGTCCATGCCGGACTGGATAATCAAATGGCGAAATATATCAGCGAAGGCGGCGCGAAAGAAATGAACCGCGCGTTTCGGGCCGCGTTGAAGGCCAGCCCGTTTGAGTTTTACTATGGGTCCATGTGTAACACTGTGCGCACAAAATATCGCACTGTGGACCATCCTTTTAGCCAAAAAGGCGCGCGCTATGTGCGGCGGGCAGGCATTAGTGCCCTTATTCATGGGCATCGCAATTTACATAATGGACAACGTATTGCCATGCGCCGAGGTGTCATTAATTTTGAATGTGATACCAGTCTGGACCGTCATACCCGCGAGAAAGAAAAGGTGCGGGGACGCGGGGCGTCGGTGACGATCCTTGACCCCAAAGGGATGATCCTTGGGGTGTCCAGTGATTATCCGTTTATCAAAGTATTTGAACCGCTGGCCACGTTAAAGGCCTTACGTGTGGCCCCAACAGAAAGACGTAAACGATGAAACAATCGTCCAGATTTAGACATGAATCGCTGCAAAGCACAGACTCCATCAAAGGGTTGTTGAAGGCGCTGACCAACGGGATCGCCAAGGGCAAAGTTGTGCTGGAAGATGAAGACGGCAATATGGTGCTGGAACCGGATGGTCTGTTGCATCTTAAAGTCAGTGCCAATCAGGATGATGAACGCAGCAACATTACAGTGCGTATTTCCTGGCGGGAGGAAAACAGTCTGCCGAAAAAGAAAAGTTTAAAAATCAACGAGAAGTAATGTGCCCCATTATTTTCCCAGATGGTTGTAATGTTGCGCCTTTATCATCATATGGGATATAGGTCAGCACCGCTGATCTGTTTCGTGCTGTCTTGCGTACAAAAAATATAATCGCAAGGCTTGGCAGTGGGGGCGTGTTGCGAGTAAGATGGGGCGGTAATTGAATATAGCTGGTGCCGATGTCGGCCCGGCATCTTAAGGAGTGTTGAATGTCCGATCACGATCAAATGGACGTACTGGCGGAACAAATCCACCATCTTGTTTCTTACATCACAAAGATTAAGCAAGAGTTGGCTGCCATCAAACACCCTAAATCCTCGGTTGATCACTTCAACACTGTTGCGGAGCAATTGAACACGATTTGCGAGACAACGGAAGAAGCAACAAACACGATTATGGAGTCTGCAGAGACGATCCTGACCGTAGTGGACGACCTGAGCGCGAATGTGAAGTACCCCGAAGCGCAAAAATCCTGTCACGCAATTATGGACAGTACCAACAAGATTTTTGAATCCTGCTCCTTCCATGATTTGACAGGGCAGCGGATTTCCAAAATCGTCCGGATCATGAATCGTCTGGAAGGCACGTTGGACAGTCTGGTCCAAATCGTCGGACCAAAAGGTCTGGAAGCCATGCCGATGAATGCCGATGAAACCATTGAAGATGTGATTGGCATGAAGGACGGCGATATCGCCATGCATGGTCCGCAAACCATGAATGAAGCGGTCTCTCAAGATGACATCGATGCCTTGTTCGGGGATGTGACGGCACCGTCAAAAAGCAATCAGCAAGTTTCGCAGGATGCGATTGACAGCATGTTTGATAGTCCCGCAGCACCAGAGGTAAAGGTCGCCTCTTCTGCCAGTGTGTCACAAGACGCGATCGACAGTATGTTTGACAATCCGCAAAAAGCGCCGCCGAAGGAAGAGAAGCCGAAAGAAAAGAGTGAGTTTCCCGCCGGTGGGCAAGCCTCGCAGGATGATATCGACAAGCTGTTTGGCTAACTGACCTGATCTTAAAACAAGCGCCATTTAGACTTGGTGTTTTTGGTAGCTGTCAGCCAGCTTTCGGGCTCGGCCTCGTCAGGTGCGAAAGTGTCTTTAGAGCTGGTAATTGGCGTGTGACGTTTGCTGCGATATTCTGCATCAACCAGATAGTTGATCGACTGAAAATCTTTTTGCGGCAGACCGGCTTTGCGGTAAAGGGCCGCGAACCCCCGTTCACCGGGGTCTTTGATCAGCAAAAGGGTTGAGTTTAGGTCAATGCCGACCCGTTCAGCCAAGGCATGTTCAAAGAAGGCGCGGTCCCCGATTTCAAGGGCGCGAAAGATTAATTCCGCACTGAGCTTGCCGCTGTTGGACAGTTTTTTGACCAAAAGGGCTGCATCTCGTTTGGAGTGGGGGGCAGACAGGATGCGGCGCACGGCATCTTCGCGCGATTCCAGCATCATTTTTTCCAACAGGATTTCACTGAGCGGGTGGCGCACCAGCAGTTCCGCCTTGATCTGGTCGCTGACAAGGTCAACCATGCGTTCGACCACATGCTTTGGGAGCTTGTGGCGCTGTGCCATGCCGGTATGGATTGCCGGACTGTTTTGAAAACGGTCCAAGACGGCTTCCAGTGTTTCATCCTCGATATCCGCCCCGTCATTGTGCAAAAGCGACTCGACCACGTCTTCGTCGCCTTCTTCAACCAAGGTGTGGGACACGACCGGACTGAGTGTTTTGCGCTGGGTGATGGCAAGCTGGCGGTCTTTGTCTCCGCTGCGCACCAACGAAATGAGATCCTTGTCGGCTAACAACTCGCTAAACTTTATCATCGGCAGGCTGACTTCTAGCACGTCCTGAGCGAGTTTGAGTGCCAGTTCTTTGGGGATATCTGTGGATTTTCGAAGGGTTTGCGCCAGACTCTGACGGACGGCAACATGGATATCTTCTGAGAGTTGTTCGCAGATCGCTATGGCCAATGCCAGTTCGGTTTCTGACAAGGTGCCGCTGTTGATATCATGCCCCAGCTTAAGCGCAAGAACAGCACGTTGATCAGGCGAGTCGTTTTTGTAGAGCGCTATGGCATCTTTCTGAGTAACTTCCGACATTTAGTTGATCTTCCCTGCGATTTATTAAACTATAGTATAGGTAATTTTTCTCCAATTTGCGAGTCTAGAATCAATCTAAGGGAATGCCAGTGATCTTAGTCACTTCTTATAGCTGATTTCGACAGAAAATATATGCGATCACATCTTTGTTAAAAGTCGGCGAAAACCCGTAAAATAAGTTGTTTTCGCGCCCCAGATCACTTAAAAGCCTTGGGCATATTCCGCCACTAAAAACTAAGGAGATTTCCTGTGAGCAACTTGTCTTTGTCTAAAGATAAAATCCGTATCCTGTTGTTGGAAGGTGTCCACGAGAACGCCGTACGCGTTTTGGAACAGGCCGGTTACAAAAACATCGAATTCCACAAAAAAGCCCTTGATGAAGAAACACTCAAAGAAAAAATCAAGGATGCGCATATTGTCGGTATTCGTTCGCGCACACAGTTGACACAGGAAGTTCTGGAGTCGGCGGAGAAACTGTTCTCCATCGGTTGTTTCTGCATCGGGACCAATCAGGTTGATTTGCGCGCAGCCCTTGCCCAGGGTGTGCCTGTCTTTAATGCGCCTTACTCAAATACCCGTTCTGTGGCGGAACTGGTTTTGGGGGAGGCCATCATGTTGATGCGTGGCATTCTGGAAAAATCGGCAAGTTGTCATTCGGGCGGTTGGATGAAGTCGGCTGCGGGCTCGTATGAGGTACGCGGCAAGACGTTGGGGATCATCGGTTATGGTCATATCGGCAGCCAGTTGTCCATTCTGGCGGAAGCGCTTGGCTTCAACGTTGTTTATTATGATGTGATCAACAAACTGCCGTTGGGTAACGCGACACCGTGTGAAAGCCTTGATCAGTTGTTGCAGATGTCTGACGTGGTCAGCCTGCACGTACCGGATACAGCCGAAACACAAAACATGATCACGGCCCGCGAATTGGGCGAGATGAAAAAAGGCGCTCATTTGATCAACGCGGCCCGTGGTAAGGTTGTGGATATCCCGGCGCTGGCCGATGCTTTGAAGTCCGGTCATCTGGCGGGTGCGGCGATTGACGTCTTCCCGGTTGAGCCAAAAGGTGCGGATGATGAATTTGTTTCTGAACTGCGTGGCTTGCCAAACGTGATCCTGACACCGCACATCGGTGGGTCTACACAAGAAGCCCAAGCTAACATCGGCACCGAAGTGGCAGAGAAGTTGGTTAAATATTCCGACGATGGCTCCACATTGGGGGCGGTTAACTTTATGGAAGTGTCTTTGCCGACCAAAGGCACAGGCACGCGCTTTATGCATATCCATGAAAACAAGCCGGGTGTCATGGCCCGCATCGCCGAGATCATGAGCGATCATGGGTTCAACATTACAGGCCAGTTCCTGCAAACGGACGGGGAATTTGGCTATGTGGTTGTTGATGTGGACGCGGATATTGCAGAAGGCCAAGGCATCCGCCGCGCCTTGACGTCAATTCCGGGTACAATTCGCCTGCGTTTCCTGCGTTAATCAGGCAGGTTGACGGTTTTTTGCTCACGAGCGTTCGAAATAGTTGATTTCTCTACTCGGGTATGGCAATCCAGTGATCCCGTACATACGTATAAGATCACAGTGAATGTCCAGACTTGAAAGGAATGTCTCGTGAGCACGAAACCGAATTTAGATATAGTGGGCGGTCGCCCCAGCCGGGAAGAAGCCGAAGAAGCGGTTAGAACGCTGATTCGCTGGGCGGGCGATGACCATACCCGCGAAGGCCTCTTGGGGACACCGGATCGTGTCGTACGTTCCTATGAAGAGTTTTTTCAGGGCTATGGCCAAGACCCGGACGAAATTCTGACCCGCACTTTCGAAGAAACAGACGGTTATGACGAAATGGTGTTGCTGCGCGACATCCGTTTTGAATCCCACTGCGAACACCATATGGTGCCGATCCTGGGCAAAGCGCATGTGGCCTATATGCCGAAAAAGCGCGTTGTCGGGATTTCCAAGCTGGCACGTATTGTTGAAGTCTACGCCAAACGTCTGCAAATTCAGGAAAAGATGACGGCGCAAGTCGCTAACGTCATTCAGGAAGTTTTGGACCCCCACGGTGTTGCCGTGGTGATTGAAGCCCAGCACCAATGTATGACAACACGTGGTGTGTACAAGCCGGGCGTGACCATGGTGACCTCGCGTATGCTCGGGGCGTTCCGTGATAATCTGGCGACACGTAAAGAATTTTTGACCATGATCGGCAATCCGGCCAGCGGTCAATCGGTGTCACCTTACTAAGTCGGTGATGTCGTCTGAATAAAAAACGGCCCTTGCAGTGACAGGGGCCGTTTTTTTATGTCTTTAGACTTTTAAGGGAACGTTCAAGTTCACTTTCACCCGATCGGATACGATGCTGGAGTGATAGCGCCGGATGTTGGGTGCATCGGCAAAGTATTTGCGGGTGATCTGGTCATATTCCTGCATGTTGTCGAGACACAGGATCACGATAAAATCCACTTCTCCCGTCACATAATAACATTGCTGGACCACGTCGAGCTCCAGCATGGATTGCCGGAACTTGTCGAGCAGTTCGCCGCGCACACTTTCCAGTTTTACATCCACAATCGCCTGGACGCGGTTGTTGAGAATCTTTGACGACAGGACAGAGAGGTCGGCTTCGATCACGCCTTCTTTGCGCAGGCGTTTGATGCGGCGCTGGACGGAAGATCGGGAAGACCCAACCCGATCAGCGAGGGTTTCTGCGGAGAGCCGATTATTCTTTTGCAAAAGATTTAACAAAAGCCGGTCGGTTTTGTCCAATTCTGTGGGTAAATTGCCCATATCAACACCTTATTTGATGCAAAAAACCCAATTTCGGGCCAAGATTGGGTACATTACTTTTTGCAATCTGGCAAACTAATTGTAAGTGAGTTTCATTTGATTAAGGATTAACCCATGGAAATCAAACGCCCTTATCTACTGTTTCTCGGCGATGCTGCCGACCCGTTGGCTGCAAAAGTTGCACAAGGTATCAAGGACTGGCGCCCTGAAAATGCGTTGGCCCAAATCCGTCTCGAAGGCTGTAAAGCAGACCTTGGCTTGACGGATATGACGATTGACGAAGCCGTCAAGGCCGGTGCCAAAACACTGGTGATTGGTGTGGCAAACCGTGGCGGCGTGATTTCCGATGCATGGGTTGAAGTGCTGACAGAAGCGCTGGAAGCGGGCCTTGATCTGGCGGCCGGTCTGCACAACAAGCTGGCGGACGTGCCTGTCTTGAAAGAGACAGCGGACAAGCTGGGTCGCAAACTGTTTGATGTGCGCCACCCGACAGAAGTTTATCCGGTGGCAAGCGGTGTCAAACGCACAGGTAAACGCCTGTTGCCAGTGGGGACAGATTGTTCCTGCGGTAAGATGTACACAGCCCTTGCTATTGAAAAAGAAATGCGCGCGCGCGGCATGAAAGCGGATTTCCGCGCAACGGGTCAAACAGGTATCCTGATTACAGGCTCCGGTGTGTCCATCGATGCGGTTGCGGCTGACTTTATCTCTGGTTCCGTTGAAACCATTTCCCCCAACAATGATGCGGATCACTGGGATTTGATCGAAGGTCAAGGCTCTGTTTACCACGCGTCATTCGCCGGGGTGACAACCGGATTGATCCACGGGGCGCAAGCGGATGCGTTGGTCCTGTGTCACGAACCGACACGTACGCACATGCGCGGCCTGCCGGACTTTCCGGTCCCTGCTATGGAAGATGTGATGGAACTGGCTTTGCACATGGCCCAGTTGACCAATAAAGACGCGAAATTTGTTGCCATCAGCATCAACACCTCGCATCTGAGCGAAGAGGAAGCGGATAAATATATGAAAGAAACCGAAGCGAAATTTGGTCTGCCGTGTGTTGATCCGGTTCGTAACGGTGTTGCCCGCATTGTGGATGTGCTTTCATGAGCGTGAAACTAACTGTTTCAAACGCGTCATGGCCCATCGCAGGCAGCTTTACCATTTCACGCGGGACGAAAACGTCTGCGGATGTGGTGGTTGTTGAATTAAGTGAAGACGGTGTAACGGGGCGCGGTGAATGCGTCCCTTATGCCCGCTATGACGAGAGCATTACGTCTGTCACCGATCAGATTTTGTCCCTGAAGGATGAGATCGAAGCGGGCTTGGACCGCCAGGGCTTGCAGGATCGTATGCCCGCTGGGGCGGCGCGTAACGCGCTGGATTGTGCCTTCTGGGATCTGGAAGCCAAAAAAGCGGGTAAACGCGCGTGGGAACTAGCGGGCCTGACCACCTTGGCACCGCTGCAAACAGCCTATACCCTGTCGCTGGATACCCCGGAAAATATGGGGAAAAAGGCCCGTGACGTGGCGCATTTGCCGCTGTTAAAGCTAAAGCTGGCCGGACCGGATGATCTGGACCGTGTAGCGGCTGTGCGTGAAGGCTCCCCCAATGCGCGGATCATCGTGGATGCGAATGAAGGCTGGACGGCTGAGATTTATGCCAAGCTTGCGCCAAAACTGGTTGAGCTCGGCGTGGAGATGATCGAACAGCCTTTGCCTGCGGGGGAAGATGAAGCACTTCGCACCATGGAACGTCCCGTTCCGGTCTGTGCGGATGAGTCTTGCCACGGTCTGTCGTCTTTGGCGGATATCGAAGGCAAGTACGATATGATCAATATCAAGCTGGATAAAACCGGCGGCTTGACCGAAGCGTTGTTGTTGAAAGACGCTGCCGAAAAAGCCGGCTTGCAGATTATGGTCGGCTGTATGCTTGCCCCGTCTTTGGCGATGGCACCGGCAATGGTGGTTGCTCAAGGGGCCAAGGTTGTTGATCTGGACGGTCCTTTGTTATTGGCAAAAGACTATGATCCAGCTATCGAGTTTAACAATGGAATGATGTCCGCACCGGATGCCCGTTTGTGGGGCTAGGGTCCGGTTTTAGGGAAGGAAATGCGCGATGAGCCGCACTGTATATGTAAATGGCGCCTATGTGCCGGAAGAAGATGCCAAAATCTCGGTTTTTGATCGTGGCTTTTTGTTTGCAGACGGGGTTTATGAAGTCTGTTCTGTCCTGCAAGGCAAGTTGTTGGAAACTGAAGGGCACGTGACGCGCCTGCATCGATCCTTGAATGAGCTGGATATAGCGGCCCCTTGTAGTGATGAAGAGCTGTTGGGCGCGATGGAAAAGCTGGTTGCGGACAATGGTGTTGACGAAGGTCTGGTCTATCTGCAAGTCACTCGTGGTGCGGCAGATCGTGATTTTGCTTACCCCAAAGACGCTAAACCGTCCTTGGTGATGTTTACGCAGAAAAAGAACCTGTTGACCGATCCGGTGGCTGAAAAAGGCGTGGCGGTGATTACCTTGCCGGACCTGCGCTGGGCACGTCGTGACATTAAAACGGTCGGTCTGTTGTACCCGTGTATGGCGAAGATGGAAGCCAAAGCTAAAGGCGCACAGGATGCGTGGCTGCTGGATGATGACGGGTTTGTCACTGAAGGCACGTCAAACAACGCCTATATCGTGACCGCGGACGATAAAATCGTGACGCGACAGTTGAGCAACAGCATCCTGCACGGCATCACGCGTCGGTCCATTTTGGCGATTGCGCAAGAGTTGGGCATGGTCGTTGAAGAGCGTCCGTTCACCCCTGCGGAAGCCTATGCGGCGAAAGAAGCTTTCACGACGTCGGCTTCTTCCTTTGCGATGCCGGTGATTTCCATTGATGAAAACATCATCGCTTCAGGTAAGCCTGGGGAGGTCACTAAAAAGTTACGTGATAAGTATATCGAGCTGTCTTTGTCTGCCTAAGGCTCTGAGCTTACACGTTTATTGAAAGGCCCTGTGGTTGTGACTGCAGGGCCTTTTCTTTTATCTGCCTGTAGAGGGTGTGATGGGCGTCACAGTTAAAAATCGCTAAAAATGCGAAAGTATTAATACTTTTAGATAGTGTGATGGAGAAAGACTGTGAGTGACCACTATTATGACTTGTCGAAGAAAGACGAGATCAAGATGGTCAGCGTTTTGGCAGTCATTAGTCTCGTGCTGTTCGGCTATCTTGGTGTTTTGGTTTATGAACGTCAATATAGCGACGACGAGGAAATGGCGAATACAAAGACGCTGGAATCCAACTTGTCTAAAATTTCTGAGAGTTTAAATAAACGATAATCGCGCGACGAGGCTTGACAGTTCGTGCAATCTCGCTAATTTGCCCCTCTTAATGTTTTCTATAACGAGTGAGTGCGAGATCAATGGTCGCGATTACCTTGCCGGACGGTTCCGTCCGTGAATTTGATGGTCCAGTGACTGGTGCCCAAGTGGCAGCTGATATTGGACCCGGCCTTGCCAAAGCGGCATTGGCCATCCGTGTTGATGGGGAAATGAAAGACCTGTCTTGGGAAATGACCGAAGACACGACCATGTCCATCGTCACGGCCAAGGATGACGACGCCCTTGAACTCTTGCGCCACGATGCCGCCCACGTGATGGCTCAGGCCGTACAGGAACTGTTTGAAAACGTTCAGGTCACCATTGGCCCGGCGATTGAAAACGGGTACTACTACGACTTTGCAACGGAAAAGCCGTTTTCACCGGACGATCTGGAAAAGATCGAGCAGCGGATGGAAGAGATCGTCGATCGTGATCTCCCGATCGAACGCGAAGTCTGGGACCGTAACGAGCTGATCGCCAAGTTCAAAGAAATGGGCGAGCACTATAAAGCGGAAATTATCGAGTCTATTCCGGCAAACGAAGATGTCACCGTCTACCGTCAGGGCGACTGGTTTGATATGTGTCGTGGCCCGCACTTGCCCTCAACAGGCAAGCTGGGCAAAGCCTTTAAATTGATGAAGGTTGCCGGTGCCTACTGGCGCGGTGATTCCAACAACGAGATGTTGCAGCGGATTTACGGGACAGCTTGGACCGACAAAAAGGCGCTGCGCCAATATCTGCATATGTTGGAAGAGGCGGAAAAGCGCGACCACCGTAAACTCGGTAAGGAAATGGGCCTGTTCCACTTCCAGGAAGAAGCGGTTGGCTCTATTTTCTGGCATCCGAATGGTTGGAAAATTTATCGCACCGTTCAAAACTACATGCGCACCCGTCTGGAAGCCGCGAATTACGTTGAAGTAAATACGCCGCAGATGGTGGATCGCAAACTGTGGGAAGATTCCGGTCACTGGGAAAAGTTCCGCGAGAATATGTTCATCACAGGGGCGGAAGATAAGGTTCTGGCGATCAAGCCGATGAACTGTCCGTGTCACGTGCAGATCTTTAACCAAGGTCTGAAGTCTTATCGTGACCTGCCCTTGCGTATGGCGGAGTTTGGCTCCTGTTTCCGTAACGAGCCCAGCGGCGCGTTGCATGGCTTGATGCGTGTGCGTTCCTTTACGCAGGATGATGCGCATATCTTCTGTAGCCCGGATCAGATTATTTCTGAAACCAAAACTTTCTGTGATCTGTTGAAATCGGTTTATAAAGATTTCGGCTTTGAAGAGGTGAAGGTGAAGTTCTCGGATCGTCCGGACGTGCGTGCCGGGTCTGACGAGACGTGGGACAAGGCGGAAAGCGCGTTGAAAGAAGCAACCGAGGCTGCGGGTCTGGAATGGACATTGAACCCGGGTGAAGGTGCGTTCTATGGTCCGAAGCTGGAATTCGTTCTGCGCGATGCCATCGGTCGTGATTGGCAGTGTGGAACCCTTCAGGTTGATTTCGTTTTGCCGGAACGTCTGGATGCAGATTACATCGGGGAAGACGGTCAGAAACACCGTCCGGTGATGTTGCACCGTGCGATTCTCGGTTCCTTCGAGCGTTTCATCGGTATTTTGATCGAAAACTTTGCAGGTCTCTTCCCGTTATGGCTGGCACCGCAGCAAGTTGTCGTCGCTTCAATCACCAGTGATCATAACGACTATGCACAAGAAGTTTGTGATGTTCTGAAAAAACAAGGCCTTGCCTGTGATACAGACTTCAGAAACGAGAGTATTAATTACAAAATTCGGGAACATTCTCATGCGAAAGTGCCTGTAATTTTGGTTGTTGGCGGCAAAGAAGTTGAAAATCGGACGGTCGCAATGCGTCGTTTGGGTGGAAAAACGCAAGAAATTCTTGCACTTGCTGACGTCGTCGATAAACTAGTAGCTGAAGCTGCGAGCCCTCAAGGAAATTAAGGGCTCGCGCTAAGTGCATTTTGACGTAGGCAAGACATAGGAGAATTTCAATAGCTCGTCGTCCGATGAAGGCGCAACCGACCCAAGAGGGTCCACGCGTCAATAAAGAAATCCGCGTACCGCAAGTTCGGCTCGTAGATGAAAATGGGGAAATGGTTGGTGTTGTCTCAATTGATGAGGCACTGAAAAGAGCACAGAAAGCGGGGATCGACCTGATCGAAGTCTCGCCGAATGCTGAGCCACCGGTATGTAAAATTCTCGATAGCGGGAAGTACAAGTACGAAGCCCAAAAACGCAAGGCCGAAGCGAAGAAAAAGCAAAAAGTCGTGCAGGTTAAAGAGATCAAGATGCGTCCGGGCATCGATCAGCACGATTATGACGTTAAAATGCGCAACGTCTTTAAATTCCTGGAACATGGCGATAAAGTGAAAGTGACTCTACGTTACCGTGGCCGTGAAATGGCACACCAGGACCTCGGCATGGAGGTTCTGAAACGGGTGAAAGAGGATACAAAAGAATTCGCCAAAGTTGAGCACCAGCCAAAAATGGAAGGCCGTCAGATGATCATGATCCTCGGTCCCCTTCCAACCGGCGTTAAATAAGAACGCAAGATTTTAAAAAAAGCGGCATCTGGATTAGATGCCGCTTCAGACTGCTGACAAAGGTCTCGCCTAGGCGGGGCCTTTGTGATTCAATGAGGAATGCTTAAAAAACGCGGTCCTCAACAAACGGAACTTGAGATGGTCAGTCTGGATAGTCTGGTTCCGTCCAACCATCTTTTGCGCAAAATTGATGCGCATATTGATTTCAGTTTCATTCACGACAAGGTGGCGCC
>NZ_JHYO01000043.1 GCF_000688235.1 Terasakiella pusilla DSM 6293
ATCTCGTCGTTCACGTTAATCACGCCACGCTCAACACGGCCTGTTACGACTGTACCACGACCGGAGATAGAGAACACGTCCTCGATCGGCATCAGGAACGGCAGATCTTTCGCACGTTCCGGCTGCGGGATGTACTCGTCAACAGCAGCCATCAGCTTCAGGATAGATTCCTTACCGATGTTGTCGTCACGACCTTCGAGAGCCGCAAGAGCAGAACCAGCGATTACCGGAATTTCGTCGCCCGGGAATTCGTAAGACTCGAGGAGTTCACGGATTTCCATCTCAACCAGTTCCAGAAGTTCTTCGTCGTCAACTTGGTCAACTTTGTTCATGTAAACAACAAGTGCAGGAACGCCAACCTGACGTGCCAACAGGATGTGCTCACGTGTCTGCGGCATCGGGCCGTCAGCAGCGTTAACAACCAAGATCGCGCCGTCCATTTGCGCCGCACCAGTGATCATGTTTTTAACATAGTCAGCGTGACCCGGGCAATCTACGTGTGCGTAGTGACGTGCTTCTGTTTCGTATTCTACGTGCGCTGTAGAAATCGTGATACCACGTGCTTTTTCTTCAGGCGCTTTGTCGATGTCAGCGTAGTCAGAGAATTTCGCGCCGCCTTGCTCAGCCAATACTTTGGTGATCGCAGCAGTCAGAGTTGTTTTACCGTGGTCAACGTGACCAACTGTACCAATGTTACAGTGCGGTTTATTACGTTCAAACTTTTCCTTAGCCATTTTTCGTCCTTGAAATCTAAGTAAATAGCAAACACAAAAACGACCACGTAAAAAAATTGGAGCGGGTGAAGGGAATCGAACCCTCGTATTCAGCTTGGAAGGCTGCTGCTCTACCATTGAGCTACACCCGCCCTGTTCGCAATTTTCCGCAGCGGTCTCTTGCAATATTTTGCACGATCCATCTTGCAATCTCTAAGTGGTGGAGGGAGCTGGATTCGAACCAGCGTAGGCGTAGCCAGCGGATTTACAGTCCGCCCCTTTTAGCCACTCAGGCATCCCTCCACAAAAGAGATCGCCAATGCATGTGCGTGGTGGAGGGAATATGGAAAAAAGACTGCGCTGTCAACGCCAAAACAATCATTTTTTACGAAAAAAATAAAATGTTTCTTTTCTGACACAGCAAGCCTATGGATTTGTCCAATTCCCGATGATAGGTTAATCCCCATGAGCAAGCAAAATAAAAGACACGATAGCCGCCCTAAAAAAGGCAATTCCTCTCGGCATAAGCCCCAAGACGGAATCGCTAAGCAAGGCCCATCCCGAAAACCCGCCCCCGTAAAATCGACCGAGCGCGCAAAAGGCCCGCCGTGGATTTATGGTCGTCACGCGGTAGTCGCCGCCCTTGCCAACCCGAAACGGAATTGCCATCGCCTCCTCGCCACATCCGAGTTTCTAAAAAACCATGGGCGAGAGCTGGACCAAGCCATACAGAGTGTGGAGCGCAAGCGCCCGGATGCGGAAATCATGGACCGCATGGAGATCGAAGACCTGCTGCAAGGCGGTGTCCATCAAGGGATCGCTTTACAAGCTGATCCCCTGCCCCGCGCCAGCTTGGATGATGCTTTGTCACAAGCGACTGATCAAGACAATGCCTTGTTTGTCGCCCTCGACCAAGCAACTGACCCCCAAAACATTGGGGCTGTCCTACGCTCGGCAGCTGGCTTTGGCGCACTGGGTGTCATTATCCCTGACAAGAACGCGCCGGAAATTACAGGCGCCATGGCAAAGGCCGCTTGCGGTGCCTTGGAACGGATCGCTTTTATTCGTGTGACCAACCTATCGCGCACCATGGAAGACTTAAAAGAGAACGGCTTCTGGAGTGTCGGTCTGGACGGATATGCTGAAACCAATCTGTCTGATATTAATATGACCGGCAAAACATTGTTGGTCATGGGATCGGAAGGAACGGGCCTACGCCGGTTAACAAAAGAAAAATGCGACTTTTTAGCTCGCATCCCGATTTCACAGGCAATTGAGAGCCTGAACCTCTCCAACGCCACCGCTGTCGCCCTCTATGAAATCGCAAGGCAACGCGGCTAAGTCCAAGCTTCTGAACGACTATATCCTCCGATGACAAACGGGGGATATATTTCGAGGGCGAGGTCAAAACACCTGATTTCCCAATCATTTTAACGTTAAATATCAGCACCTTAATCAAAACGATTTAGTTTTTTTCATTTTTCTGTAAAAAACCACTTGCCTATCTGTAGAGTGTGGAGTAACTTCCGCTCGCTTTCCAAGGAAGGCACACTCTATGCCTCTATAGCTCAGTTGGTAGAGCAACTGATTTGTAATCAGTAGGTCCGCGGTTCGAGTCCGTGTGGGGGCACCAGAATTTTAAAGGACTTAGCTTTTGCGAGCTAAGTCCTTTTTCTTTGCACCACAAAGACGGCTGCCCCTTCCAAGCGCGCGACCACCTCCCCGCCCCCATAGATAAATTCCTCTCCTCACCCTTTCGCTGTCAAAGCAGAAAGATGCCACTCTCAATTTCTACTTTTAGTGTTTAGAAATTATTTTTAACAATTTATTGGTTGCAAAACATATAAATTACATGCAAAGGTTTTATTGAAAATTAAATACAACCAATAGGACTTGAGGGCATGTACTATGAATGAAATGCACCAAAGCGTGTTTGATAACCTGATTGGCATCGTGAAGGCCCTAAAATCTCACCCGGATACGGAATTCCAACGTTATTTTGAGGACACAGTTAAATATTCAGATGATGGGGTAATGAAGACCTTTTTCCCACCGGTCCTCAATATGGCCAAGCAGAACTTCAGTCCCAACATTGCCATCGATAACTTCAGTGTCTTTTTGCGTAAATACGCGGAAAACAATACCGTCGCGCTCGAGTTTCAACATGCGCCAGCACCGGAAATCTCCGTCAAATATATCAGCTATCTGGTGTCTACCATGACGTACCACAGCTTCAATCAAACCATAAAATTGCCCTCAGGCACCAACGGATACAACGACCTGATCCTGAAATGGTTTGACGATCATGGTCTAAAGCTGGGGAAGTACTATATCGCCTGCTATTTGTGCCAAAAACTCAGCCTGTCCCTTGTTTCGAACGAACTAAACCTTTTGCTCGGCGACATCGTTAAAAATACAACCACACAAGCTTTCACCAACGGCTTTATGCTTGAGGCTTTTACGTCCGGCACGCCCCTCCCCGTCTACGCTTTACTTGATTTTACCGATTTCCTTGATCCAACAGGCAAATCTGGATCTGAAATTATTAAGGTCTGGCAGCAGAATAGCTATTTTCAAGACCTGAAAGACCCGCGAAGCCATCGCTGGGCTGCCACCATCTCCGGGGCTTTTCAAGAAGGCAGCAGTAACTATGACGCCCTTTTCAATCCGGTCTTGAAGCTCGCCCAACAACAAAACAGTCATGTGAAAACACATTTTGGTGCCGGGACGACCACCACCACCATTTACGGCGAAGATCTGGAAAAGTGGATCGATTCCGCCAACGGCCCGTCTAAATATGGGTTGAAATCCGATAAGTCCGCAAAGAACAGAAGCAGTAGTCACACAAGCCCGCATCACGGGCATTAATCAGCTCCCCAATAAAAACAAAAAAAACGCTGGAACTACGCCTGTTATCACCTTTCCTTCTATCAAAGGACGTTTATATGTATATCCATCTTATGGACGTGCATTCTCCACGCGTATCTGCTGTGGCGAATGGCGTTAACTTTCATCAAATTCACATCGTTGGTGAGAATCTTCTTATCGACGGAACACTCGTTGACTGCGTCATGGAAGATCAACATGTGACCTGGATCCGTTCCCTCGCGGATGGCGACACCGAATATGGCCGCATGACTTTATGGCGCAAAGGTTTAGCCTGCCTCGCCAACGGAATGGTCGAACGCAATGGACAAGTTCACACCTTTACCGCCTCCAGTGGCTGTACCTATCGTATGGAAACAATCGACCAAAACGGCAAAGCGCTTCAGTGGTACAACATAGAAATCGGCTTTAAAGAAGTTAAATCGGCGACCGGGGATGGCAACACCCACATCATTCCATTCTCCCAACTTCTCTACCCTGAAGGCAGCGACCTATTTGAAGATATTAATATGTCAGCAGGTGAACTGGATGACCTTAGCCCCGGTGACGAAGGCTACAGCGATGCACCGGCCTTTTACACCCCCATTCTGGGATTAAAAGAAGGTGAGCTAGTTAATCCTGAAGACGAAAGTGACCCGGCACGCTATCCCCAAAAGCTGAAATGTGACGTCACCTTCCGAACCATCTTTTTAGACTACATCAGCCAAACACGTAAATATGGAACAGCAGAAATCGACTTTTCGCTGGATTACCATGACATTAGCGGCAAAGCGAGTGTCTATGACCCAATGCTGATGCCCGATGATGACCATGAAACCCACACCATCAAAGGCAGCCTGATTGATGCTGCTGACTATAAAGCCACCGTTACACTCGCCCGCACATTGGTTCAGGCACAAAACGGCCGACCACAATCTATAGGCAGCAATATTGTGGCTCTGGCGACCCAGCGCCTGTTCTCTGCCAACAAAAACACCAGCCCGAACTTAACCCTGTCGAACCTATTTACCCTGCCAGCCCCAAACAATGATCAGGTGCAGGAGCGCGCTTTTGACAAGGCGCAACAGTTGATGTTCTACGCCATTGATGATCATGATCTGGCTCTGTTCGGTCGTTCCCGGCCAAGAGTCGGCCCCTATGAAGTGCTGAAAGAAGATGACATTGCGCTTTTGAAAGATGAAAACATCAATGACTTCCTCAAAAACGATTTCTGCACAGGTTATCTAACGGAATCGTACTCGCAAAGTGACATTCAAGAAATCAAAGACGAAATCCAAAAAATTTCCAACCTTGAAGACAAGATGTCCTACTTCTGGTCCGGCAGTGGCGAAACAAGCTTTTCGAACTCCCTTGGGTATAACCTGACCATGACACACATGGTTGATCGGACGTTTATCGACCTGACCCCCGGCCTGAAAGACTATCTAAATGACAACCCCACAAAATGGGCAAAAGATCTCTATGACTATTGCACACAAAAAGAGATCCTGAACGGCTTGGCTCTTACCAATTTCATGGATGGACAAACCCGGATCACGCAATTATCAAACACCCTGCACGCGCTTGATCCACGCGCGCTCCTCCAGACGGAAGATGGCAGAACCATCTCCTTTGCAACAGCCCTGCACGAACAGGTCGTCAACCTGAACCTGAACCAGTTTATCATCAACTTTATGCAGGATGGTGAAATCGAGCTAGAATCGTTCCTGACCGAAAGCTACAAAGCCTTATTCGAAGGTTTAATCAATAATCCCACCTTTATGGGAGAAGCAACAGAAGCCGCACGCGCAGACCTTGAAAAACTGATGAAAGAAATGGGCACCCGAAGCGTCGATAAAATCGTCGCGGATATGAGCGGGACCATCGCCTCCATCACAGTGATTTTGTCTGAACGCACCCCCCTTTCCCTTGAACAACGTTTAGCAAAAATGCAAAAACTCGTTGAAGGGTCAACCTCCAAAAAACTCTTCACCTTGTTTATGGGCGTCATTGGCTATGGCGGGGCGATTTACAGCATCGTCAGAACCTATATGAACTGGGGCGACCTCGACACCTATCGTCGCACGGGTGTGATTCTACAAACCGTTACCGTTACAGCAAGTATTTTTAGCCGAACTTCCCTGTATGCCGCTTCAAAAGCCCTAACGGGAATTGAAGCAAAAGCAACAGAGATGATGAAAGCCGGCATCAAAGTAAACACTGAACTTGAGCGCCAATCCGCCATTAAGTTTTGTAGTAAACTAAGCAAAGAGGCCGACATTAACTTTGAACTTGGCGTCGTCGAACATGGTGCCGCGGCCTCCAGTAAAGACTTACAAAAGTTAAAAAGCCTCAACAAATCGGCAGAACGCTGGCAACGCACCGCCAAAGTGTCTGCCAAGTTTGCACAAGGAGCTATTGTCCTATCCTTGGGTGCAGCCTGTGTCGGCATGGGATTCAAAATCGCCAACGATTTTAAAAACGGCGAGTCGGGTTGGGTAAAAACCATCGACATTCTACAAGAAGTCACGCTTGGCTTTTCCTTTTTAGCGGAGACAGTTATCCTCTTTCGCGGGGCAAGTGTTGCACGGTGCATTCCTTATGCCTCCGCCGTGATGGCGGTCGCCGGATTGATTTTGTGTATTGTCGATCTGTTCATCAAACGCAAAAAACCAAAATCCGAAGCCGAAAAATTCATCGAAAATCGCAGCACGCCTTTTGTTGAAAGCTTGGATATGCCTAAAGACGACTGGCAGGAGCCAAGTCGTGACCTCTATGACAGCCAAGACGATAACAAAGCCGCCCTCGCGGTCTAAGTTCATCTAACGAATTGGGCTTGGCTCTTGCGGTCAAGCCCATTCCATGATCAGCGAGCTGCTGTTTGGATGAACGCCTGAAACAACTTTCGAAAAGTCTTGTGATAAATCAAGGCTTCGGGGTGAAACTGCACCCCCATGAAAAAACGATGTTTCGGGTCTTCCAGCGCCTGCACGATCCCATTATCTTCCACCGCGCTAATAACCAGATCATCTCCGACCTCAGCAATGGCCTGTTTATGCATTGAATTTACACATAAACGATTTTCCCCAATAATCTGATAAAGCAGGCTATTGGAGAAGATCTGAATCGGTTTTCGAAAAAGCAGCTGGGCAAGAAATCGGCTTGGATAGGCGGCATTTTCGTAGACCTTCTCCACATCCATATGCAAGGTGCCGCCGCGCTCCACATTCATCAGCTGCGCCCCGCGACAAATTCCTAAGGTGGGCAGGTCTTCATCCTGCGCTTTTTTCAACCAGGTCAACTCGAGGCGATCGCGCGCTTGATCATAGATATAATCCGGCTTCGGGTCATGGTCGAACAAGGCGGGATATAAGTCAGTGCCCCCACCAATCACCAGCCCGTCCAATCTGTCTTCATATCGGGGGGAAGAGGCAACCAAGCGCACTGGTTCACCGCCACACAGCCTGATTGAAAGGGATATCAGCCAATGCAGGGGCTGTATAAAATGATCACGTGTCGTATATCCGATTCTGGGTTTGATGAAGTCCTCCCAAAGTTTATTGAACTCAAGCTATCTTTTAATCTCCGGCGGCAGCTTGCCATGGCGAATAAGCGAGCCAAGTACGAACAAAACGCCTAATCCGATAAAAGGATCATCGTCGGCGTAATTGATCTTCTCCGCCTCTTCGGCTTCACGCAGCATGTCACGCACGGCCTCGACAGCCTCCCCAAATGAAAGGCTATCACTCAAAGCATCCGCAAACAGGCTTTGCGCCCGATCTAAATCCATATCCTGTAAGGATTGCTTTATCTTGGGCCAATCGTCCTGCAATCTTTCAAAATGGAACTTGTCATCAAATAGAGATTCGATCCGCGCCAGCGTGGATAGACCGGGCAAACTGGTCTTTTTGCCGATCAAGGCTTCACTTTTCCAATCAACCTGCCCATCAACAAACAAACGGTATAGAAGGTACGGAAAATCCACATTCGATTTCACCGAATGATCCAGCCCCGCCCAGAAACGTGCATTTACCTCGATCATCTGCGGGGTGCCTTTTTCATCCCACATAAAGTCAATGCCGGCAACGCCGTGCCATTTTAACGGCTTCATCAGTTTTTCAGCAATCTGGTCAAACGCTTCGCTGTCCACGGTTTCACGCACGACACCGGGGCCGGTTTCCGCCGGGAATTTGCGCAAATTATGATAGACCATGCTGGCCACCAGCTTCCCCTGATCAAACAAGCCGCAAAAACAGTAATCAACGCCTTTCGCCAGGCTTTGGATCAAAATCAGCTGATCGGGAAAGCGGTCTTGTAAATCCGTGAAAGCATCGATCAACGCATCCTTATCGTCGATCTTTGAAATGCCGCGCCCACCCACCTCGTTCGGCGGCTTGATAAAGACGGGAAAATCCATTTCCTCAATATCCGCAGCCAACTCGTCTTGGTTGGCGGGCAGCCATGTTTTAGGACTTTCTACATCAAACTTTTGCGTGGTGCGGGCAAAAGCATCTTTGTGATCCACTTGCTCAATCGCGTCCAAATCGGGGCAGGCAACCGTGATGATCCCGTCAAACCGATCCTTGTATTTGGCAAGGATCTTCGCATCTCGAAACGCAGGGATCAGCAGATAGGGGTGTCCATCTTCCGGCTTGTTCTCTTTCGCAATGGCCAGCAGATCTTCGATATACTGCTCCTCATCCTCTTCCCATGAGGTATAGAGGCATGTTTTCGAGACGCATTTGGAAAAAGACAGCACCGTTAGCGCCACGTCATCACAGCCAATAACATCAATGCCTCGCGAACCTAAAGATTGCGCGATCATCAGGGCAATCAAGCTGCGCCCATAGGTCACAATGACGCGACCATTTTGTTTTTTATCAACCATATACGTAAATATAGTCGCTCCTTTCTCAAAATCTAGGGGGGCTATATTTTCAGGACGGGAAAATTCACTCCTCCATCTAGAATTGATGTTGTGTCGGCATTTACCTTCAGGCACACTGAGTAAAAATCGCACAATTGAGAAGGGATAAATCATGCAATCAAGAACAGACGGACTTTATGCCAAAGGTGTCGGTGACATTGCAGATCAATTGCGCGTAGAATTTTTAGATGAAGTCAAAGAGACACTGGAACGCCTGATCTTTCTGATTACCGAAGTTCGCCATGAGCAACATTCCCTATCAGATCTGGTGAGTGAAATTCAAAAAACCACGCTCACGTTCAAAGGCCAAGCCCATAACTTTGATTTGCCCGCCCTTGCGACTGTCGCCTTGCGGGCAGAAGACTATCTTGCCAACGTCAAACACTATCCACCACGCACACTGGACGATCTACAGACCTTTGTTGAAACCATGGTGGATATAGCAGACAAGCCCTATGATGAAGACCGCGAAATTTCCAAACTGGTGCGGAATCTACCTGCAAAAGTCCGTTTGGATGAAACCATTCTCGATGTCCGTAATGTTGAAGTCTTACTGGTCATGCACCACGGGGCAGCGACCCATTTTGTCGAACGCGAAATGCAGGAATGTGGCTATCGCATTTCCACCTGCACCTCGACGCTTGATGCCCTGCCCCTGATCATTCGCACCAAACCGGACTTGGTGATTATCTCAGCAATGATGCCTGAATTGTCCGGGATTGATCTGGCATCCGGCCTTGCTGAAATGCCCGCAACCCGCAACATTCCAACGGCCCTGATCACCAGCCTGCCCGCAGATGATCCCTATTTGCAGCTTCTGAATAAGCGCGTTCCCATCATACATAAAAACGCCTCATTCGGCGATGATCTGGCAGATGCACTGAGCAAACTTTTCCTGATTTAGTTCGATCTCCCCCGTATGGGGCAGGACACCTTGTAATAGAGAGAATAAACTCCAACCTAATATCCTAGTATCTCTCTAAAAAATGTGTTTTCACCACGAGGGTCCCGGAATGCCGCAAACCATCAGTTACCGCTTTTTCGCACCAAAAGAAGACAAAGTTCAGATTGACCTGAATTTTGATGATCGAACTTACAAACTCCAAGTTGATGAGACTGCGGACAAACCGGATTGGGCCAAACTCTCCCGCAACAAATGCTCCAACTGTCCTTTAGGGGATGATGTGGAATGGTGTCCTGCCGCCGTTGGCGTCGCTCAATTCCTCCCCGCCTTCAAAGCAAAATTCTCCTACGAAAAAACAATCGTCGAAGTCGAGACACCAACCCGCACCGTCGTGACCAAAGCCACCTTCCAGACAGGGATAGCCTCCCTTCTCGGACTGACCTGCGCCACATCGGGCTGTCCCCACACCAAGTTCCTGCGTCCCCTCGCGCGCTTTCACCTCCCCTTCGCGACCGAGCAGGAAACCGTTTTCCGTTCGCTCTCTGCTTACTTGTTGATGCAATATAAAAAGAACCACGATAACGGGGAGCAAAAACCCCCGACCTTCGATGATCTGAATGAGGCTTATGCAACCCTCTCCATCGTCAACAGTTTCCTTGCAGAACGGCTGCGCGATGCTGTTGAACACGACGCAGCCCTGAATGCCGTCATGATCCTTGATGGCTTTGCGCTGATCACGCCCGAAAACACAGATGGATCCTTCCTAGATCTGGAAGATGTGTTTCTCGTCGAATAGTTTCTTGGTTTTTTAGTAAAAAACGCAACGATTTATTAAGAATAGAGCGTCAAAATCTGAATAGAATTGCTCTAATTGTCTATTGAACGGGCGTTTATCCAGCTTATGACCTCAGAACAAGAAACAGAACTCTATCGCGCGCACACCGAGATTCGGCATTTAAAAAACACCATCTCTGCCCTGCGTGACGAACTAGACGCCCAGACCGCCAGCAAAGCGGATGCGATCCAGCAAGCCGTGGCGCAAGCTCATCTGGATCAGGTGCAGCTACAAGAGACCGCGCGCGCCTTACGCGACGAACTGGAAAATATGCGTCGACAAATGGATGATGCAGTACAGGCCGCCAAAGCCGAAGCGCACGGCGAAATCGTTCAACTGACCAACACAGCACAAGCGTTACGCGACGAGCTGGAAAATATGCGCACCACAAAAGACGCAGAAATCCAGCACACCCTCGCAGAAGGCAAACAGGAAGCCAACATCCTGATTAAAACAGCCCAAGCCCTGCGTGATGAACTGGAATCCCTCAAATCCGATAAAGATGCCACCGTCCAGCGCACAAAAGCTGACGGACATGGAGAATCTTTGCAACTTCAACGCACAATCGGTTCCTTACGGGATGAAATGGAACTGATGAAACATCGCTATGAAGAAAACAAACAAGAGCTGGAACGCAACTTCCGCGATGAAAACCAGCAATTACGTGATACGATCTCTACATTGAGGGAAGCCTTGGAGGCACAACATGCCGGAAAGTAATTCCGCTGCGAAAAAAGAAGTCAAAAATCTGGTGACGGCAAATACGGCAGAACTTGTCTTACAAGTATCTCACGATGTTGCCCGCGCAGACAGTCTGGACGAACAGCTCCGCATCGTCATGGAAGCTGTGACGAAAGCCACCGGCTCAGATCGTGGTACGCTTTTCCTCAACGACTCGGCGACTAACGAACTGTATTCCCGCATTGCCCTTGGCGATGTAAAACGCGAAATCCGTATTCTCAATAACTCCGGGATCGCCGGCACCGTCTATCAATCCGGTGTCGGAGAGATTATCGAGGATGCCTATAACGATAAACGCTTCAACCATAGTGTTGACCAAGCAACCGGATATACCACGCGCAACATCCTCTGTGCCCCTGTCCGTACAGTCAAAGGGGATATCCTTGGCGTTGCTCAGACCCTGAACAAACAAGATGGCAAGGAATTCACTCAAGAAGACCTGTCCATCATGCAGGCCATCACCACACAGGCCTCCATCGCTTTGCAGGGGACACTGTTTATTGAACGTATGGAAAAACTGCGCCAGCAGGAGGCCGAGTTCCTCAACGTCGTCTCCGATGTATCATCGGAGATTAACCTCGGCCCGCTGTTGCAAATGATCATGACCGCCATCACCAAGATGTTGCAGGCAGATCGCTCCACCCTGTTTATCAATGACGAAAAAACCAACGAGCTTTATACACAGATCGGGCAAGGCCTGGGCGCAACCAACATTCGCCTGCCCAACCATCTGGGGATTGCCGGTGCCGTCTTTACGTCTGGCAAAACCATCAACATTCCCTACGCCTATGCTGATCTGCGCTTTAATCCGGCTTTTGATAAACAGACAGGCTATTTCACCCGATCGATCTTGTCCTGTCCGGTTTTGAACAAAGATGGCAAAGTCATTGGCGTGACACAGGTTCTCAACAAAAAGGGCGGTCCCTTTAACGAAGAAGATGAACAACGCCTGACCGCCTTCACCTCCCAGATCGCCATCGGACTGGAAAACGCCCAACTGTTTGCCGATGTGCAACAGATGAAAAACTATAACGAAAGCATGCTGGAAAGTATGAGTAACGCCGTTGTGACCTTTGATGAAGAAGGTACCATCGTTACCTGCAATGCCTCTGGTTTACGGATTCTGCAAACCAAGGCTGACCAGATCATCGGGCAAAAAGATGTTGAGTTTTTCACTGACGAAAATGCCTTTGTGGTGGAACGTCTACAAACCGTGCGCGATGAAAATGAGCCGGATATTTTTCTCGATGCCGTCCTCACCATCGGGGACAATAACGACCAGACGTCCGTAAACATCACGACGTTGCCGCTCTTGGATAAAGACTCCAAGGCCATCGGGACCATGATTATGATGGAAGATATCAGTTCTGAAAAACGCATGAAATCCACCATGTCCCGTTACATGGACCCCGGCCTTGCCGATAAACTTATGGGCGGCGGGGAAGAATTGTTGGGCGGTCAAAGCAGCGTTGCAACCGTGCTCTTTTCCGATGTGCGCAGCTTTACCACTTTGTCGGAAGAACTGGGCGCACAAGGGATCGTCAGCCTGCTGAATGAATATTTCACCATCATGGTTGACTGCCTGAACGAAGAAGAAGGCATGCTGGATAAATTTATCGGTGATGCCATCATGGCGATTTTCGGCACGCCCTTCCCGCATGACGATGACCCGGACCGCGGCGTGCGCTGCGCCATTGATATGATGAACAAACTGCGCGAGTTTAACGCAGATCGTAAAGCCCGTGGCCTGATGGAAATCGATATCGGGATTGGTTTGAACACAGACACGGTTGTTTCCGGTAACATCGGATCGCCTAAACGGATGGACTACACGGTCATTGGCGATGGGGTGAACCTCGCCGCCCGTCTGGAAAGTGGCACAAAACAATATGGCGCCCATATCCTCATTTCTGAATTTACCTTTAAGGCGCTTAAAGGCACCTATCGTTATCGCGCCATGGATCATGTGGTCGTCAAAGGAAAAACAGAACCTGTCGCTATTTACGAACTGTTAGATTACCACACCGAAGACACCTTCCCCAACATGGTCGAAGCCCTTGATTACTTTAGAAGCGGCATGGAATGTTACCGCAAGGGGGCATGGGATGACGCCATTGCCAAATTTGGAACGGTCCTGACACTCAATCCCAAAGATAAGGCCTCCGAAATCTATATCGAGCGTTGTCAGCACCTAAAAGAAAATATGAAGCCTGAAGATTGGGATGGCATCTGGGTGATGACCTCTAAATAACCCGCCCCCAACCACGTTGCCCCATTCTTGTCTCTTTTCTTTGATTAGATGACAACACTGTCATATAAGGGAGGCCGTATGCCCAAAAGATTTTTAATCGCCTTGTGCGCCAGCCTGATGTTAAGCGTCACCGCACAAGCTGCCGATTTTTCGATTCTCAAAGACAATATCAAGAAATATCGAGCCCTTAAAAACACCCCTGAAGCGCCACTGGTCGAATTCACCAATGCTGCAGGTGAAACAGTGACCCTTGATGACTTTAAAGGGAAAACCATCCTGTTAAACCTTTGGGCCACATGGTGCCCGCCCTGTATCAAGGAAATGCCGGAACTTAATGAGTTAGCAGGTGAATTCAAGGATCAGGACTTTATCGTGCTGGCCATTGCCACCGGACGTCAGGGCCGGGAAACACCGGATGACTTCCTTAAAAACCGCGGCCTTAACGATATCCAATCTTACCTCGACCCCAAGCAGAAGTTTTTAACCGCCTTGGATATCAATACCCTGCCCGTCTCTTTTTTCATTGCGCCGGATGGGACCATGCAGGGCGGCATCATCGGGATTACCAAATGGACCACACCAGAGGCAAAGGCCGCTTTAACGGAACTGTTGAAAAAGTAAACTCGACCTAACAGGCACCCCGTGAAAACGGGTATGTTTCAAGTCAAATAGCGACTACTACAGATTCACAGGTCATTATCCTTGCCAGATGCCCGATAGAAAGTTGTAAATATCCTGATTATTATTGATGGCTTCTTCAATCGCTGCCTTATTGGGAACTTCATCTTGAACATAGAAGCTATCATCGACGTTACGGGCAAAGCTTAGTGATTTGGCTTGGGAGATATCAATGCCTTCATCTTGCAGCATTTCAGAAATTTTCAAAACCGTGAATTGTGAATTGGTCGTCCCTTCGTATTCATCCAAGCTTGCATCTGTGATATTTTCCAATAAATTATACGCAAAGTTATCCAAATCCCCTTGGGCGGGACGCATCATCCCTTCAAATTGTGCAATTTCGTCGTCGCTGGCAATATGGCGGAAAATCATTTCAGCTTGGGATTTCGCCTCACCTTCACCAAAGTTATACTCAACGCCTTTCGGGCGTTTAAAGAAATGAGTGTAATAACTTCCATTTTCTTTACTGGCATTTATTGATAAATCTTTTGCAGCTTGTTTCCATTCTTCTTCATGCGTGGCGGCATATTCTTCCAGAAACCCAACGGATTCCAGATTATATTTATGAATGGGGTTATTATCCAGTACAGTTGGATTCATGGTGAATTCGTATTTAACCTGGCTAAGGTGTTTCCCACCCATGCCTATAGTATGCAGACGGTTTACACCTTTATGATTGCCACCTCTTTGATGATATTGATCAATGATTGATTGTGCGGACATGTTATCAGGAACATATTGGCTTGCTTGATTAAAAGTGTCGGGGTTAACCAGAGAAAAACCGTTGAAAATTGTTGGGGCACCTTGATCAATTCCTCTAACAATTGTTTGGCTTTTATGTATTTCTGTTACGAGTGCCTTATATTGACTGGCTCCGTCACTTGCAGAAATATCCCTGTTTTTTAATTGCTCATACATATTTCTGTACTCTGTTAATGTCGAGCGATCTACAATTTCCACTTATCCATCTCCTTTTTGATCTTAACACAACCTTTAATAATGCAATACATGTGCCAGAACTAAATGGCTAATTTTCAGCTTTTACATGTTCTTAATGAGTGAGAATTGCCGAGTTGTTTAAAATAGCTTAGAAAAGCGGGTACTTATTGCCTACAGCTAAAAATAGAAAATGGGCGCTTGTTTCCAAGCGCCCATCAAACTACTGACAAAGGTCGCGCCCAACTTATCGCGCAGAAGAATAACCGATCGCTTGCAACGCTTCATCGATCTCCGGCAGAATGGTCGGATCATCGATGGTTGCTGGAGTCTTATATTCCTTGCAATCCGCAATCGCCTGCATGGTGCCGCGCAGGATTTTACCGGAACGCGTTTTGGGCAAACGTTCCACGACAACGCATTTTTTGAAGGCGGCAACCGCGCCGATCTTATCACGCACCATCTTGACAACTTCTGCCACGATCTCGTCATGGGACTTGGTGACACCTGCTTTCAGGACCACAAAACCAACCGGATTTTGGCCTTTCAGCTTATCATCAGCACCGATCACCGCACATTCAGCCACATCTGGGTGCGCGGACAGGACTTCTTCCATCCCGCCGGTGGACAGGCGGTGGCCTGCCACGTTGATGATATCGTCCGTACGCGCCATGATCGACACATAACCATCTTCATCAATGATCCCCGCGTCCGCTGTTGCGTAATACCCCGGAAACTCTTCCAGATATTTGGACTTATAAAGATCATCCTTTTCCCAAAGGGTCGGCAGTGTCCCCGGTGGCAACGGCAGCTTACAAACGATCGCACCAATCGTGTTTGGCCCCACCGGATGACCCGCATCATCCAAGACCTGCACATCCCAACCCGGCATCGGCTTGGTGGGGGATCCCGGTTTGACGGGGAATTCGTGCAGGCCCAACGGGTTCGCACAAATCGCCCAGCCTGTTTCCGTCTGCCACCAGTGGTCAACCACCGGCTTTTGCAAGATTTCCTGCGCCCAGTTCAGCGTATCAGGGTCCGTACGTTCCCCTGCAAGGTAAAGTGCTTTCAAACAAGACGTGTCATACTTTTTCAGGAACTCCGCGTTCGGATCGTCGCGCTTGATGGCACGGAAAGCTGTCGGGGCTGTAAACAGGGCACGCACGTTATATTCTTCGATAACGCGCCAGAACACGCCCGCATCCGGTGTCCCCACCGGCTTGCCTTCAAACATAATGGTCGTACAGCCGTTCAACAGCGGCCCATAGACGATATAAGAATGACCGACAACCCAGCCCACATCAGACGCGGCCCAGAAGACATCGCCCGGATCCATATTATAAAGCGCCTTCATGCTGTACTTAAGCGCAACCATATGACCGCCGTTATCACGCACAACGCCTTTCGGCTGCCCTGTCGTGCCGGAGGTATAGAGAACATACAGCGGGTCTGTTGCTTTGACAGACACACAAGCTGCAGGTTCTGCTTTTGCCACCTCTGTCGCGTAATCGAAGTCATAACCGTCTTTCATCTCGGCTTCGGCTTCTTCACGCGCCACGATGATGGTTGCAACCGGCTTGTGCTCAGATAATTCAATCGCACCGTCAAGCAACGGCTTATAGGCGATTACGCGACCGGGTTCGATCCCGCAAGATGCTGAGATAATGACTTTCGGCTTGGCATCATTGATACGCACCGCCAGTTCGTTTGAGGCAAAACCACCAAACACGACCGAGTGGATCGCCCCCAAACGCGCAACCGCCAACATCGCAACGGCAGCTTCAAGGATCATCGGCATGTAAATAACAACACGATCGCCTTTTTCCACGCCACGCGCTTTCAGTACACCCGCCAATCGGGAGACCTGATCTTGCAGTTCGGAATACGTCGTTTTGCTTTTGCGCCCCGTAATCGGGCTATCATAAATGATGGCAACCTGATCGCCGCGACCTTCTTCAACCTGACGGTCAACAGCGTTATAGCACGTGTTACATTCTGCACCGCTAAACCAGCGATAAAGGGGTGCATTGGTGTCATCCAGCACCTTGTCCCACGTCTTGTCCCATTTGATTTCTTCTGCCGCTTTGGCCCAGAAACCTTCCGGGTTTTCCATAGATTCTTTGTACTCTACATCATACCGATTGGTCATAACGTCCCCTAATTCCAAGCGATTTTCCCAAATGACGTTTGAAAGAACTCCCTATCCCTCAAACCAGAGGTCGAAGCATGCCCTAAAACGTGTAAAAAATAAAGCGTTAATTTGGTATTGTTTTACCGAATTAAAAGGACTAAGTCATATATGGGCCTAAAATACGCAGGATTATTTCAATTTCGTGACCCTATACCTAATAACTTTTATGCATATAAGTATATTTTGGTATTCCGAGGTCAGACGTATACTGCTATGAAGTTAACAACCAAGACTTACAAACGGGACTAGGAAACCATGGAAAACATCTACGACATTCATCTTGATAAGAATGAAGCCAACTACGAACCACTCTCACCGCTGTCCTTTATCAAACGCACGGCAATGGTGTATCCGGATCGTCCGTCTGTCATCCATGGGGACAAAACTTTCACTTGGAAAGAAACTTATGAACGTTCCGTTCGTCTCGCCTCTGCCCTGACTAAAGCCGGTATCAAAAAAGGTGATACAGTTGCGGTCATGGGCAACAACACACCTGAAACATATGAGGCCCATTTTGGGGTGCCCATGTGCGGTGCAGTCCTTAACACGCTCAACATCCGTCTGGATGCAGAAGCCATCGCCTTTATCCTGCAACATGGTGAAGCGAAGATCGTCTTTACGGATCGTGAATTTTCAGACACCACAAAACGCGCGATTGCCCGCCTGGAACGCAAACCCCTGATCATCGACATTGATGACCCTTATGCCATCGGCGGGGAACTCATCGGTATGGAAGATTACGAGTCCTTTATTGCCAAAGGCGACGCTGACTTTGAATGGGAAGGTCCGGCCGATGAATGGGATGCCATTTCCCTGAACTACACATCCGGGACAACCGGCAACCCGAAAGGGGTTGTCTACCATCACCGTGGCGCGTACCTGAACGCCATCGGCAACGCGCTTGACTGGAACATGAAACAGCATCCGGTTTACTTGTGGACACTGCCCATGTTCCATTGCAACGGCTGGTGCTTCCCGTGGACGCTGGCTGCCAAGGCAGGCACAAACATCTGCCTGCGCCGTGTCAACGCCAAAAACATCTATGAAGCCATTGCCGACCATAAAGTCACTAACTTCTGCGGTGCGCCCATCGTTCTGTCCTTCGTGATCAACGCAACGGAAGAAGAAAAGAAACCATTTGACCATAAATGCGACATCATGACCGCCGCCGCCCCGCCACCGGCCTCTGTTTTAAAAGCCATTCAGGACGAAGGTTTTGATGTGACCCACGCCTATGGCCTGACGGAAACCTATGGTCCGGCTGTGTTCTGCGCCTGGAAAGAAGAATGGAACGAGCTGCCAATCGAACGCCAAGCCTATCAGAAGTCCCGCCAAGGTGTGCGCTACACCCTTGAAGAAGGCCTGATGATTGCCGACTCCGAAACCACCATTGAAAAGCCGTGGGACGGGGAAAGCATGGGTGAAGTGTGCTTCCGTGGCAATATCGTCATGAAAGGCTATCTCAAAAACCCGACAGCGACCGACGAAGCCTTTAAAGGCGGTTGGTTCCATTCCGGTGACTTAGGCGTTAAGCACCCTGACGGCTACATCCAGTTGAAAGACCGTTCCAAAGACATCATCATTTCCGGCGGAGAGAACATCTCCTCCATCGAAGTGGAAGATACGCTTTATCGTCACCCGGATGTTGCGGCTGTTGCCGTTGTTGCCAAACCGGACGAAAAATGGGGCGAAACCCCTGCGGCCTTTATCGAACTCAACCCCGGTGCCGGCAACGTCACAGAAGAAGACCTGATCAAACATTGCCGCGACAATCTTGCGCACTTTAAGTGCCCGCGCACGATCATCTTCCAGGAACTGCCGAAAACATCAACGGGCAAAATCCAGAAGTTTGTTCTACGTGATGCCCTGAAAAAAGAAGCCGGATTACTCTAACCCGTGTGAGCATACCCATTAAAAAACGCCCCGATCTTCATCGGGGCGTTTCAGATTGCTGACAAAGGTCTCGCCTTGGCGAGGCCTTTGTGATTCAATGAGGAATGCTTAAAAAACGCGGTCCTCAACAAACGGAACTTGAGATGGTCAGTCTGGATAGTCTGGTTCCGTCCAACCATCTTTTGCGCAAAATTGATGCGCATATTGATTTCAGTTTCATTCACGACAAAGTGGCGCCTTTATATTGCGCCGATAATGGTCGACCTCCGCTTGATCCGACTATGTTGTTTAAGGCTTTACTGGTCGGTTATCTCTTTGGCATTCGCTCCGAGCGTCAGTTGGTGCGCGAGATTGAGGTCAATGTGGCCTATCGCTGGTTTCTGG
>NZ_JHYO01000044.1 GCF_000688235.1 Terasakiella pusilla DSM 6293
ACACCCGATGGTCCAAAGATTGGGGCAAGTTCAATCTCACCTTAAATTAGCTGCTAAACTGTCCAACATATGGGGGCCACTTCTCCAAGCATGAAAACCACTTTGACTGACATTGAAGGCTTTGCACATCAAGGTAATAGAATGTTCGGTCTTTTCTTTGCATTGATAAATTCATATCTCACCGTTTTTGGCGGGCAAAGGCCCCAGAAAGCCGGGACGATGAGACCGTCGCCCTTTTTTGAATCTCCCGCTTCTCCTTCAGAATACGGTTCTCTTTGCGAAGGCGGGCTAATTCTTTCTGAACATCGTCATGCGGCCCCGACATCAAATCATCATGTTTGTGCTGGGCAACCCATTTATTAAGAGTAGACATACCGATACCAAGATCCCCAGCCACTTGCTTGCGAGTCAAACCACTGGTGAGGGCAAGCTGGATGGCTTCCGATTTAAACGCATCTGATCTTTTGAGATTCATAAGTTCCTCATGTTGAGCTCAGTCTAACAGAAAGTACTCTCCACTTTATAGGCACGGGACCAGTTTAATTTATATCAGATACAGGATTGTAAATTGGCGTTATGTCGGCGGGGCGGGGGTGGGGAAGTGCGCTTCCTTGAATGGCGCGAGGGGAGGATGCAGCAGATATCCCCTCGTCAATTGGGGGAAAGCATTAAAAAGTAATCCAAACGGCTTGTTCATTCGTACACAGATAAACAGCTTTCGGATGGATTATGATGAAAATAGCTAGCTTTCTTTTAGGTTTAATGTTGATCAGTCCACCTGCCGGGGCGGTCAGTGATGTGGGTGACCTTTATGGTGATCAGATTGCATTTGATGTCTTGCGCAAGGGCGATGTAGTGGGCGAACATGTGACGACATTTCAGAAAAAAGGTGAGGAAGTGATCGTCAATTCGCGCATGAATATTGACATCATGGCCCTGTTTTTCCCCCTCTATGCCTTTGAATATCGCTCCAAAGAAATTTGGAAGGATGACCAACTGACCGCGTTGGATGTGCGGGTGTTAGATGGCAGTGACAAAACCGCCTTCACCGCTAAACGTGAAAATGAACTTCTGGACGTAACAGCACCGGACAAGCCCTATCAGGTGGCTGGTCAAGTGTTTACGACAAACCACTGGAATAGCGCAGTTGTGAATGACCGACGCGTCCTGAACACGCTGACAGGCAATATCAATATCGTCACCGTTGAAAAGAAG
Source organism: Terasakiella pusilla DSM 6293 (assembly GCF_000688235.1). Lineage (GTDB taxonomy): Bacteria > Pseudomonadota > Alphaproteobacteria > Rhodospirillales > Terasakiellaceae > Terasakiella > Terasakiella pusilla. The sequence continues at coordinate 1,216 of NZ_JHYO01000044.1, forward strand.
GGACGAGAGAGCGTTGACGTGGTTGGCGGCGTCGTGGAAGCGACACGTTATGACTATACGGGTGATTTAAAAGATACGTCCGTTTGGTATGATGATCAGGGACGATGGGTGAAGTTGCGCTTTAAGGCGCGCGATGGGTCCATGATTGACTATCGGTGCCGCACGTGTCTGGAAAAGGTGAACTGATGAAAACGGTATGGATCACAGGTGGTGGCAGCGGTATTGGCAAAGCGTTGGCTTTGTTGATGTTGGCGCATGGGTATAAGGTTTATATCTCCGGTCGTACCTTGGAAAAATTGCAACAGGTCGGTGCTGGCACCCTTCCTGTCGTTTGTGACATCACAAAACCGGATGAAGTCAAAGACGCGCTTGATCAGATCGGGCACGTTGATATCGCTGTGTTGAATGCGGGGGGCTATGAGCCGGGGGCGGTTAAAGAAACCTCGCTGGATAGTTTCCGCAAGATTATGGAAATCAACTATTTTGGCGCGGTGACTTGCGTCATGGCGCTGCTGGAAAGGCAGGTCAAACATATCGCCGTGGTGGGCTCTGTTGCCGGATATCGTGGGCTACCAAATGCGGCCGGATACGGTCCCAGTAAGGCCGCGCTAATCAGTTTTGTGGAAAGTCTGCGTACAGAATTGCATGGTACAGATACGAAGGTGCAACTGGTCAGTCCGGGCTTTGTTAAAAGTCCTCTGACGGATCAAAACGATTTTGATATGCCGTATATAATCGAGCCGGAAGAAGCTGCGGATGAGATTTATAAAGGTTTGCAGACCGATCAGTTTGAGATCGCGTTTCCTAAACCGTTTGTCAGGCGTTTGAAGTTTGTTAGACTGTTGCCTTATAAATACTATTTCCCGTTGATAAAAAAGGTCACTGGCTCATGAGTGTTGAACAATACGTGCGCCTTTTTGAAGAGCTGTCGCCCGAGGCCATTGAACAATGCGATCGTTACGTTAGCCCCGATATCCGCTTTAAAGACCCCTTCAATGATGTGAAGGGGATTTCTTTGTTTAAAAAGTTGCTGCACAAGACATTGGAAGATGTGAAAGACCCGTCTTTTGAGGTTACGCATGTGAGTGAGGCGGGGGACGTAACCTTTTTGCGATGGGTCTTTAAGGGATATGTGAATGGTCTGGGCGATTGGACCATTACGGGAATGAGTGAAATTCGTCTGGATAGGGAAGGACGCATCCGTGAACATATTGATCACTGGGATGCGTCCGAACAGTTTTATATGAAGTTACCCGTCTTGAAACAGGTTTTGGGCTGGATCAGGAAGCGTCTTCAGGTTTCTTGAAGAACAGGCTGACTTCACCCAGATCAATGCCCCATTTTGAGACGCGCGCCCGATTGATCAGCACGTCACCTTCTTGCAAAAACATCCAGTCATCAAATTTAACGTTATAGGTGCTGTCCCCGACTTTTAAGGCCATGGTATAGGCCCAGTTGAGGGCATTGCCGGAGGATACACCGCTGGCGGTGCCGATGATATCGTCAGCACGGCCTTCATAGGTGTTGTCGCCTAGTTTTTTGATGCGCCAGATACGTTGATCCTTTTCACCGTCACTATAATCAAATCGTTCATCCAGCGTGATGGTATCGCCGTCGATTGTGCCGTTGATATCGACCTGAAACTGGCGACGCACGGTGCCGAAGCGGTCTTCAAAAATGCCCCAGGCTTTTGTTTCGCCGTTAAAATAGTCAAACAGATTAAATTTTGGCTCTGCGGTGGCAAAGTCTTGCGGCTTCATGGTGCTACATCCCATCAGAAAGAGGCTCAGGCTACAGACAATCAGCTGTTTTTTCATTGGTGTTGCTCCAACTTTTTTTGCACAAAGCTGTGCTTTTGTTGTGTCAGTGGAAAATGCCACATCAAAGCAACAGCACTTGTTTTTAATACGACGGGCAGGCCTGCGTAGATCACGATGAGCGCAATTTTTCCAGCTTCGCTATTTTGGTCTAATCCAAAAAAGTCCAGAACGGGAAAAGCGATGCCAACAGCAACACCAAGGGCCATTTTGGTTGCCATGCTCCAATAGGAAAACAGGCTGGCTAAGCGATCGGTTTTAAAACGTAATTTATCCCAGTCTGCGCAATCGGCCTGAATAGCAGGGGGGAGGGCAAGGTCGCTACCAAGGGCTAGGCCCGTCAGCAGGCAGACGATACCAAAAGAAATCACATCGCCTTCACCCAAAAAAGGAACAAACAGAAACACCACGCAGGCCATCAACATCGATAAGCACCATATGTGATGTTTGCTGATCGTTTTAGACAGTTTCAGCCAAAGCGGAATGCCCAAAACCGCGAAGAGGAAGTAGACAAACAGCAACATCCCTTCGGTTTGATCATCTGCTTTCAAGATATGTGTCAGATATAGGGGGAGGCAAACCGCAGGCAAGCCATTGGCAAGGCCGTTGATAAACCACGCCGACAGCACCCGCAGGAAAAGCTTGTTTTTCCAAGGGAAAGTGAGAGTCTGTTTTTGAAGAGATAACCGCCCTTGCGGCACATATCTGAGACAGAGGTAAAAAGTCAGCGCCCCCGCCACAACCGTGATCCATGCAATCGTTTGAAACCGCTGTATCTCCGCCAGATCCGCCAAGATTAGACCTAGTGCACCGACACTCAGGATACCCAGCAAACCTGCGCCTTCGCGGTAGCCGTTGATACGTGTGCGATTGGTGTAGTCGGGCACAAGTTCCGCCGCCCAAGACAGATATGGGATTTGAATTGCTGTCCAACCGAGATAAAGCGCGGCCCCTGTGGCGTAAAGGTACGCGATTGTTGCATCATCCGGCGGCGAAAACAGCAGGATAAGCGCAGGGGCGGTTAGGATTGCGCCAACCGCCATGGGGAGTTTGCGCTTGCCATATTGCGCAGGGATCCGGTCGGAAATATAGCCCAGAACCGGATCGCTGATGACGTCAAGTAAACGCAGGGCAAACAGGGCACTCCCCACCGCGGCCAAGCCTAAGCCAACTGTTTCTGCATAAAAAGTTGGCAGCAGGACAAACACCGGAATGGTGGGAAAAGCCATCACAAAGGCGGGCAGGGCATAGAGAATGTAGACGTTGCGTCTCATATCGCGTTAAGACTGTTTGGTGATTTTAAATAATCCAACGTCGATTGTGCCTGCCTTAAACCCGGACTCGCAATAAGACAGATAATATTCCCACATTTTTTTGAAACGATCATCAAAGCCCATGGGCTTGATTTCATTCCAATTGTGCTGGAAGTTCTTTTGCCAAAGTTCGCAGGTTTTGGCGTAAGATTGTCCAAAGAGCAGTTGTTCGTTGCATTTTAGGCCATGTCGGTCCAAGGTTTGCGTCAATGCTTTGATGCTGGGCAACAAACCGCCGGGGAAAATATACTTTTGAATGAAATCGACATTCTTGCGGTAACTGTCAAAGCGATCATCCTCAATCAGGATGATTTGAAGGACCGCGCAACCGTCATCCTTGAGACGCTTTTTAACAACCTCGAAATACGTGTCCCAATGTTCAAACCCGACGGCCTCGAACATTTCAATTGAGACGATTTTGTCAAATTTTCCCACACTGTCACGATAGTCTGTCAGGCTGGCATAGGCGCGATCTGCAATGCCGGCATTTTGATAACGTTTCAAGGCATATTCAAGCTGTTCGCTTGACAGGGTTAGTCCGTGTATATGGCTGTCATATTCTTCTGCTGCGACTTGGGAGAACCCACCCCAGCCACAACCGATTTCAAGAACTTTATCGCCTTTTTTCAATCCCGCCATCTCTGCGATGGTGCGGTATTTATGGAGCTGCGCATCTCGCAAGTTCTCGTGATCATCGCTAAAGAGGGCGGATGAGTAGGTCATGGTGTCATCCAGCCATTTTTTATAGAAATTGTTTCCAAGGTCATAGTGATAGGAGATATTGCGGCGTGACCCGCGTTTGGAGTTTTTGTTGAGAAGATGACGCACGCGGTTGAGCGTTTTCACAAGCCAACTGCCGCGATTATCGAGGGAGAATTCATTTTCATTGGCAAGGGCGATGTCAAAAAGACTGGTCAGGTCCGGGCATTCCCATTCCCCCTCCATATAACTTTCAGCCAACGCCAGATCGCCATGCAGGATGAAGCGCGAGAGGGGGCGATAATTGTTCAGGATCACGCTGGCATGGCGCTCGCCTTCACCGACGTGCAATGTGTGACCATCAGGTAGGGTCAGGGAAAGCCGCCCGTGTTTTAAATTGCCAAGCTGGTGAGCGATGGTACGCACCCACGGGTTTGTGTGGGTGTCAAGCGATGGGGACGTAAGGGATACAGCCTTATTCTCTGTCATGGCTTTAGCTCCGCCTTATTAGTATGGACATAGGTTACGGGGTTTTTGGGCGCAGTTGGTCGATCGACCAGCTTGATGCCTTTTCCCCATAATTTAAGTGCTTCCCAATGAATGCCTGCAAAGACTTTGAGGGTCATCAATGGGTATTTAAAAAACATTTTCAGCAGGGTCTTGTCGGTGAGCCGTTGCGAATAGCCGGTAAAGCAGGCTTTTAGGATTGTGCCCTCATCGTCCGTCTGATTGATGGAGACGGAAATTTTTTCTTCCGGCGGCAACATGGCAAATTTGTAGGTGCACTCCATCTCCATAAAGGGGGAGACATAAAACCCTTTGCGACATTGCTGGTGAATTGTTTTTGTCGCCGATTGATCAGCTTGAATGACATAACTGTGACGTTCGCCAAAAGTATTGCTGACCTCGTAAATGATGGCTTTTAGTGTCTGGTTGGTGTCGTAGCAGTAATAGACCGTCAACGGGTTAAACACGTAGCCGAATAAGCGCGGGTAGCACAGCAGCCGAATAGGCCCCCCCTCTGTCTGGATGTCAGCGTCAGCCAGTATTTTTTCGACATAGGGACGTAGGGGCTTGCGTTCTGAGGGGCCATGATCCTTGTCCCAGAAAGAAAATAGGTTGAAGCCGTTGTGACTAAAGAGTTTCAGATTTTTGTCCAACTCTGGCAGTTCATCGACATCAAACAAAAAGCTGAAGACTTGATAGGATAAACGGTGTTTTTTGGGTCGCATACGTTGATGGAAGACGCGACCTTCATAGATGCGCGACAACATCATGCAGCCTCCCTCTTCATCAGGTTGGGCCAGTCGGCAGGCAGGTGAATGCGACCCGACTCATTTTCCACCATCCACGGGCGGCGCACACCGCCTAAAGCTTCGGCAACCGCAAGGCCGGATTGCAACGCGTCTTCGTGGAAACCATGTCCAAAGTAACTGCCGCAGAACCATATGTTTCCTTTGCCTTGGATGTTCCAAAGCATGCGTTGGGCGGCAACGGCATCTTTGTCAAACAGGGGGTGATGATAAAGGAAGCTGCGGATGATGTGTCCGTTTTTGGGCATGTGAGTGGGGTTGAGGGTGACAAAATAGTCGGTATCGCCGTCGATATGTTGCAGGTTGTTCATCCAGTAGGTGACGCAGACGTCGCTCTGATCGTCCGTTGTTTCGGACAGATAGTTCCAGCTCGACCATGCCTTTCTATTTTTCGGCATCAAGGACGCATCTGTGTGCAGAATCGTCTTGTTCGGTTGATAGGAAAAGGCACTCAGCAGTTTTTTCTCTGCCCCGTCGATGTCGCGCAAAAGCTCAAGGCTCTGGTCCGCATGGCACGCAAGGACCACATGATCGAAAATCTCGACACCGCCTTGGCGATCTTCCACAAAGACTTTTCCATTTTCGTGCCAGACCTGGACAGCGCCGCAGTTGATTTTGATTTTGTCTTTATAGGCCGATGTCAGCTTTTTAATATATTCGCGGCTGCCGCCCACAACAGTGCGCCATTGCGGACGATCATTCAGTTGCAATAAGCCGTGATTGTCGCAAAAGCGCATGAAGGATTCTAGAGGGTAATCCATCATGGTTTCAATGGGCGTGGACCAAATTGCAGCGCCCATGGGCAACAGATGATCGCGTTGAAAGCTTTCTGAATAGCCTTTTTGTTTGAGAAAATCGCCAAGGGTCACGGACGGCATTTGATCCATCGCCAACAGGTCAGGGGCTTCGCGGTAAAAACGCAGGATATCACGCAGCATAAACCAGAAACGCGGTCGCAAAATGTTACGCTTTTGCGCCAGCATGCCAAATAAATTGGTGCCTGCATATTCAAACTCCCCATTGCCGACGGAGACGCCAAAGGACATATCTGTCTTTTGGGTTTCAACGCCAAAATGGTCAAACAGGGCGATCAGGTTGGGATAATTTTTTTCATTATAGACAATAAAGCCCGTATCTACGCCAGTACCGTCAACGTCGACAGTGTTGGTGTGACCGCCGATCCTGTCGTCTTTTTCATAGATGGTGACATCGTGGGCGGTGGACAGAAGCCAGCTTGCGGACATACCGGCAATGCCGGTGCCGATGACGGCAATCTTCATAGTGTGTGGATTGGATAGGCTTTGCATATGTTCCTCCTGTCGTAGATGTAGTGATTACGACACAGAAGCGAAGCTGGATCACTTAAATATATAAAAATGTTTGAAAAAAACGAATAGTTCCATATCTTTAAAAAAGGTGTGATCCAAGGTGAGTCTTGGGCCGTAGAAAAGCCAAACATTAAATTAGGATGTCATCCACAATGGATCAGGCGATAAAATCCAACCCGACAGAAGTGTTGGACAGTCAGCAGATGACAGCATTGCTGGTGAGAGTCTCGAAGGAACGAGACAAGCAGGCATTTGCCTGTCTCTTCCAGCATTTCGCCCCCCGTGTGAAATCCTATATTTTTAAGCTTGGAAGCGATGAGGCGATGGCAGAAGAATTGGCCCAACAAACACTCTTGCAAGTCTGGCGTAAAGCACATCTGTTTGATGACAGTAAAGCCGCAGCCAGCACATGGATTTTCCGGATTGCGCGTAACTTGCGTCTGGATTTGATCCGCAAAGAGAAACATTTTGAGTATGACGATCACGATTTGACGCAGATCGAAGATGAGTCAGACTCACCGGAAAAACATCTGGACCGGATGCAGCATACCGCGATTGTGCGTGAGGCTGTGTCCCAACTTCCGCCGGAACAGGCCGAGATCGTGCATCTGTCCTTCTATGAAGGTTTGAGTCACGGTGATATTGCCGAACGGCTGGATTTGCCCCTTGGGACCGTTAAATCAAGGATGCGTCTTGCCTTCAAGCGCGTGAAAGATACGATTGGAGGTACGTTATGACCATTCATCACCATCTCAATGATGCAACCCTGATGGCTTACGCCGCAGGCAGTGTCTCGGAAAGTTTGAGTTTTGTCATTGCGACCCATTTGTCAGTCTGTTCGACGTGCCGTGCCCGTGTGGCAGAAATGGAAAGTCTGGGTGGGGCGGAATTGGAAAGCCAGTCAGAGATGACCATGTCCAGTACGGCCCTTGATAATGTGATGGCCTTGCTTGATGATGACTTTTTTGTGGAAGAAAGCAAGATCAGTAAACCTGTTGCCAATTCAAACATTCCTTCGCCATTGCGCGATTACTTGCCTCATGAGTACGAGGCATTGGAGTGGAAAACGATGGCACCGGGCGTAAAGTATTTTACGCTGGATGGGGTGAATGCGGGCAAAGGAACGCTGCGCCTGTTAAAAATTGCACCGGGCGTCACGATCCCCGAACATACCCATGAAGGCACAGAACTGACGCTTGTGCTGAAAGGATCGTTCAGTGATGAAGTCGGACGGTTTAAGGCCGGCGATATTGCCGACCTTGATGACGATATTCACCATCAACCGATCGCAGATACGGATGAAGATTGTATCTGTCTGATCGTCACCGAAGCCCCGTTGAAGTTTAAGGCCATGATGCCAAAGCTGTTCCAGTATTTCGTCGGGATGTAAAAAATAGTGTCCAAAGAAAAATCCCTTTCCATCGATGTGGAAAGGGATTTTTTTATTCCAGGCTTTTAAATGCTTCCAAGGCCCGTTCCCGCGTGGGCTTTAGGTCCACAATGGGGCGGGGGTATCCTTTGGCGGGGCTGGGACAGGTCCATGGTTCGTGGATATATTTGCTGTCCATGTTTGCGAGTTCGGGCACAAAGGTTCGGATATATTCTCCCTCTGGATCAAACTTTTTACTTTGGGTGACGGGGTTGAAAATGCGAAAGAACGGGGCCGCATCAGCACCGCATCCGGCGACCCACTGCCAAGATGCAGCGTTGTTCGCGTGATCGGCATCAAACAGGCAATCCCAAAACCATCTTTCGCCCAAACGCCAATCAATCATCAGGTTTTTGATCAGGAAAGAGGCAACGATCATGCGCACCCGGTTGTGCATGTAGCCCGTTTGCCAAAGTTCGCGCATACCCGCATCAATGATGGGATAGCCCGTCTTGCCTTTGGTCCAGGCGTCAAACGCGGCTTCATCTTTGCGCCATGGGAAGGCGTTGAATTTTTGGTTCAGGTTGACGTCAGCTAAGTTCGGGTGTTGATACAGCAGGCTGTAGGAAAACTCCCGCCATGCAAGTTCTGAACAGAAATGATCAATATCGCGGTCAATCTGATGGGTTTGCGCAAAAAAGCGCGCCGTGTTCCAAACCTGATGCGGGGAGATTTGTCCGAAATGCAGGTAAGGGGACAGGCGGGACACTGAATTTAAGGCAGGGAAGTCTCGCCCTTTTTTATAGCTTCTCAGGCCGTCTTCGAGGAAGTCGTTCAGACGATTGTGCGCGCCTTGTTCACTGACATCCCAACCTTCAAGGATACTACGTGTCCACGGTTTTTCATCCTGCACCACATCAAAGGGCCGACAGTCTGTTTTTAGGCAGGTAAAATCAAACGTGTCCAGTTCATCACGTGGATCGTCGAGGGAGAGGCAGCCTTTACGGTAATAGGGGGTAAAGACTTTATAGGGGGTGCCGTCTTTCTTTTTGACATCCCACGGTTCCCACAGCAATGATCCGTTGTGAGAGGTAACGGTGACACCTGTATCTTGAAAATGCGCCTTGATTTCCTTATCCCGCGCAATCCGCCACGGTTCATAGCAACGGTTCCAGTGGATTTCGCTGGGGTCGAGCTGTTGGAGGATATCGAGTGGATTACCGACATGGACTTGCAAGCAGCCGTTTAGGGATGCATTGAGGTCTTCAAGGGCACGTTGCAGCCAGACCCGGCTGGCCCCGCCCATCTTCCATTCTTTAGAATTTTCATCATCCAGAATGTAGATCGGAAGGATTTCGCCAGACTGGGCCGCCTGAAAAAGGGCTGGATTGTCACGAACACGTAAATCCTGACGAAACCAGACGATAATCGGCTTATTACTCACTGAGCAGGGCTTCCAGCTTGTTGATGATTTTGGAGGATTGCGGTTTTGTGGTTGTGGCAAACCAATCCACCAGCTCTCCCTCTCCATTGATCAGATATTTGTGGAAATTCCATTTTGGGGCGGCCACGAAACCAAGTTCTTGACGTGCCCATTTGTAAAAGGGATGGGCATCATCGCCTTTGACCTTGGCTTTTTCGGTGAGGGGGAAGTCCACACCGTAGTTCACCTCGCAAAATTCCTGAATTTCATTGGCTTGACCGGGTTCTTGCCCGCCAAAGTCATTGGACGGGACGCCCAGAACGACTAGCCCTTTGTCTTTATATTCATCCCACAACGCCTGAAGACCTTTATATTGTGGGGTAAACCCACATTCAGAAGCCGTGTTGACGATCAGAACTGTTTTGCCTTTATAAGAGGAAAGCGGCATGGCTTTGCCGTCGATGGCCTCAAATGAAAAGTCATGGGCAGTAGGGGCAGTAGGGCTTGAAGCATGGGCGTCAGGCATTGGTAGAGCTCCGATCGTGAGTGTGAACAGTAAAGTTATTGTTTTAAAAATCATCGTCTTATCCCCGGTTAAAGTGACTGGACGACACAGGGGCCGTCCGGTCGTTTTGCCTTATGTGTGATTGCGCAAAGACAATTGATAAGGGTGTGGGGAGAGGTAAGTTTGTTGTGCAAGGTACATTTCGTCAAATCGTCGGATCATATGGCCTAGCAAAGTCATAGGGACAATCAAGGGGATAATGCCAGCTCGATAGTCATCAATAGAGCGGGCCAATTCCTGACGACCTTGGGCACTCAGTTTGTTTTTCAGATAGCCTGCCATATGCATCAGGGCGTTGGCATGACTGCCTTTGCTGGGCTTGTCATTCATGCAGGTCATGAAGATTTTGATGTATTTTTCTTTAAAGACGTCCCGTGGATGGGATTTGATTTCAGCAACCAGTTTGCCAAGGGCTTTATATTGACCGGGGCTGTGTGCCATCAACAAAAGCTTTTCGCGGGAATGAAAGTTTACCACGTCTTTACGCGACCAATAGACGCGAGCAAACAGGTCTTTGACCCGGCGATAGGCAAAGCAACGTTCAACAAAAATTTCACGCAGAACCGGATCGCACAGGCGGCCTTCCTCTTCAACAGGGAGTTCGGGAAGGGCTTTGATCACGGCTTTTGCAAACAGGCCGGTGCCGCGGCGTTCTGCGGGTTGTCCGTTTTCATAGATTTTGACACGAAAGACACCACAGCTTGGCGAATCTTTTTTGAAAACGAAACCATCAAGGTCTTTCTCTTCAAGGTTTTTCGTCCAGTCCGTCGCGAACTGTTCCATACGGTCTGTATAGTCTTCGCGTGATTTTGGCGCACGCATGTGAATGCGGCCGCTTTCCTCTCGTTCTAGCCGGACGGTTTCACGCGGGATGCTCATGTTTATTGAGACTTCGGGGCATATGGGTTTGAAGTTTGCGTACTCGGCAATCGCGTCTGTGAGAAAACGGTTTCTACAGTGACCGCCATTGAACCGAACTTCCTGTCCCATCAAGCAGCTAGAAACGCCAATATTCAGTTTTTGATCCATCATCTGATCCTCAAGGTAGGTTGATACAATTGCCAAGGTGGTCGTTATCCGTTCTTACGTTGAGTTTACCCTTATGGATCAGTTTATTCTTCATAAAAAATACATCCTGTACTAAGAAGGAAGGGCAATTGAATAGTCAGGGTGGAGTTATGGAAAAGTTTATTCGTATCAATAAGAAGAAATTTGTCATTCAGGAAGAGGTCGTCAGTGAATGGGCCGTGAAAGCCCTTGTTGAGAAAGCCAAAGACAACCAGATCAGCGTGGAGCAAATGGTCATTCAATCCATTGCCAATCATTGGATGGGAAATGATCGGTTTCGTAAAAGTGACAAGGATGTTCTGAATACTCTGATGCGCTTGGCTTATGATTTTGGCTATGATTCTCTTAAAATAGCGAACGGAAAAATCAAAGTATTGGCACTGGATGAAAAACGCAGGGAACTCGTGGCTCCCGGTGAAATGCAGCTTTAGGTTTTTTGCGCTTTTGTGATAAATAAACCGAAACTTTGTAGATTGTCATATATTATTAAATTGCATTTTCTTCGGAACTCACATACATTTTTTGGTGAGTTACGTTTTTGCTCGTTTTAAGGAAAAAACCGAGTCTTAAGCTGAATCTTATAGTTAAGTCCTATTCTGGGTTTAGGTCTATCAGTTCCTTGAGTTCTCTTTTGCCTTCAATCGTAGACTACCGAACTCTCGATGTCCCCATGGGATAAATTATAGAACTAAGGAATACAGACTAATGGCTACAGGTACAGTTAAGTGGTTCAACTCTACTAAAGGGTATGGCTTCATTTCTCCGGAAGAAGGCGGCAAGGACGTTTTCGTTCACATTTCTGCTCTTCATGAATCTGGTATTCAGCAATTGAATGACGGTCAGAAAGTATCTTTCGATATCTCGATTTCTCGTGGTAAAGAAGCTGCTTCTGACATCAAGCTTGTTGACTAAGCCTGATTAAAGAACAGAAAAAGCCCGTCGATTTCGGCGGGCTTTTTTGATTCTGGGGAGACGTTTTTTTTAATAGGGTTTCCACTTTTTAGATTGTGGCATTTTCATATCTTCGACTGTGGGTCTGATGCTGGTCACATCTTCTTCTTCATAGCAGGTGACGGTCCCTAGTTCCCGATAGCAATGCATTTTTGGGGCTTTGGTCGGATCGGGTGCATCTTCTTTACAATAGCTCAGGCCTTGTTGCTGGCGTACGATTGAACAGTCTTTGCGAGCAATTAAGGATACCACATGGTCGCCAATGGTTTTGTCTGTCGCAATTGTCGATACCGCATCGCCAACCAAAAAGTTGGAAGAGCAGGCGGACAAAGACAGGGCCATCGTCAACGCGACGAGTGGCGCTTTAAACTTGTGGCTATTTGATCTGCTGATAGTTTTCATCACTTTTACAATCATCATGTGAAGCTCAATCGGAGCTTGATAATTTCACGATTTGATTAGTTTATCGTTAATCAATGTCCACGAAAAGAGGCAATATTTGCCTATCAAAAGGCATGAAAGGTCAGATTCCCAGATCTTTCATGCGAATTAACCGGGAGTGTTCATTCAAACCTTTTGTCATCTTTTGCGCAAAAATGAAAAGGGTGGAATCTATTCGTTGTTTTCTAACTTTTTGATATATAATATGCAAAAATTATTTAGCTTTTGGCTGCGGTAGGGGCAAAACCCATGCATTGGACTCTTCAAACCAGTATCAAGGGGAGTAAAATCCTTGTTGTCGATGATAATCGTATCAATCAGAAGGTTCTGGCCGGTGTTCTGGAAGCCAATGGGTATGACATCTCTTTTGCGGATGACGGACCTCAAGCCTTGGCGATGGTTGATGTCAACCAACCGGATTTAATTCTGCTTGATGTGCAGATGCCTTCAATGGATGGCTTTGAGGTCTGTAGCCGTTTGAAGGCGCAGGAAAAAACACGTGATATTCCCGTAGTTTTCATCACCGCGACCGATACAGTTGAGGGAAAGGTGCAGGGGTTTAAAGTCGGCGCTTCAGATTATATCCCGCGTCCCTTGCAGATGCCCGAGGTGTTGGCGCGTGTCGGCAATCAATTGATGCTCCAGCGATTGAAAAAAAATGCAGAGGAAGAAACGCAGCGCGTAAAGAAGATTTTAGCCTCTCTGCCTATCCCGTATTGGATTTCCCGGATTGAAGATGCCACCATCTTGGAGATGAATGCCAAGGCCTGTAGTGCGTTGGATGTGGCAATGGCGGATATATCCAATTATAAGGCGACCGATTTTTATAAAAACCCGGAACTACGTCCAAATCTTTTGGAAAATATCCTGAGAAACAGCCTTGCGACCAACGAAGAAATCGAGTTTGTCACCCGCACCGGTGTTCATTTCACCACGTTGTTTTCTGCTGCAAGAATGAAGCTGGCGGGCGAAGATGTATTGTTTGTGACGTTTACCGATATTTCGGAACGTAAAGCGATGGAATTGGCTTTGGAGAAAGCGGCGACAACCGACTATTTGACAGGGTTGTTAAATCGTCGTGCCTTTATCGAAAAGGCTGATGTCGAACGCCGTCGCGCAGACCGGAACAATCATCCGATTTGTATGGTGATGATTGATATTGACCATTTCAAAAAAATTAATGACACCTACGGACATGACGTGGGGGACGATGCGTTAAAGGAATTGGTGCGGCTTGTTGGGCATGGGCTGCGTGTAAGTGATGCTTTTGGGCGTTTGGGCGGTGAGGAGTTTGCGCTTATGCTACCGGAAACCAGTCTTGAAGGCGCGTTGATACTTGCTGAACGTATCCGCCAGCGGATAGAAGACAATGAAATGGTTTTGGCTGACGGCGAGATTATCAAAATGACGGTCAGTTGCGGTCTGGGGGAGTGGCGTCAGGGGATGGAGTATGACGCCATCATCAAGCTTATAGATGAGCGCCTGTATGAAGCCAAGCGGACGGGCCGTAACCGTATCGTTGCGGAATAAACCGACCTCAGTGCGTTTGCACTGGTTTGGCCGTTTGCGCCTTTTTTGCCTGTTCGCGTTCGCGTTCTTTGCGGGGGCTGTTTTTCTCTGAATTGGCAAAACGATATTTACCAAACAAAACACAGCCTTTCATGCCCGGATCGCATTTTTGACCCGGGACATGTTCACAATTTCCGTTAATTTCGTTGGGGCAGTTCCAACCACTCATTAGAAACTCCTAATATTTTGCCCCATGATCTTCGATCCATCTCGGATCGTCAACCGGTTTTTCCCTTGTTTGGGTCAGGGGAATGACGCCAGCCCAAACCGGCAAAGAGTAATCCTCTTCGTCATCGACAGGCGGGCCGCTTCGAACCTTGGCAGAGACTTCGCTGATGTCAAATTCAAGGACTGTGGTGGCTTTAAGCTCCTGCGGGTTGGGGGCGCGGACGCCCTCCATGCGTTCAGGCGTGATTTTTTTCATCATTAGGTCAAGAATTCTTAGCTTTTCTGCTTCTTGCTCAATGACGGTTGCTTTGGAAAAAATCATGACGCAACGGTAGTTGGCAGAGTGGTGAAACGCAGACCGCGCCATCACCAGACCATCTAGAATGGTGACGGTAATGCAGGCTTCTTCACCATCGATCAGGGTTTGAAATAAGCCGTTTTTGCTTGATCCGTGAATATAAAGCTTGTCACCGTCACGCCAGTGGAAGGTGGGTTGAACCATGGGGCGGTCAGCCATTTCTGCGCCGACATGACAAAGATAGGCCTCATCAAGCACAGCATGCACGAGTGCACGATCGTATGTGGCCCGTTGGTGGCCTCTTTTTACACGGGTTCTTGGGGTGACGGTATAGGTGGTCATGTTTTTACTCCTTGTTGTTGGTGCGGAACATGAGGTAAAATTGGTCTATAATGAAGTTCCAATTTCTATAATTTGATAGGTCCAATTTGGATATTTTACTCTCCGATCTGTTGCTGAACTGGAAGCCCAAGGCGTCTCGTCCCCTCTACAAATCCTTGTATGAGGCCTTAAAAGTCAGGATTACTGGACATGCGTTGCAAGGGGGATCGGTGTTGCCCACATCACGCAACATGGCTGTAGCTTTGGGGGTGTCACGAAACACCATTATGCAAGCACTGGACATGTTGATCGCGGATGGCTTTTTAGAAACCCGGCAGGGGGCTGGTGTTTTTGTCACGAATGAGTTAGACGGGTTTGACGTGCAACAATCTGCCTTGGAAAGCGAAGCGACGGTGACGTTACCAGCACTTAATACACGGGCTGAAAAATGGTTGAAAGTTTATCGTAACGGTCGGGTGGGGGCAAATGCCAAGGCCTTTGCACCGGGCAAGCCTGCGCTTGAAGATTTTCCCTTCGATGTTTGGGCGCGCCTGTTGTCCCGGCGTTGGCGCATGAGTGGTGCGCGGCTCGCAATGGCGGAAGATAGTAAGGGAGACTTGTCGCTGCGAAAACATGTGGCGCGATATCTCTCTTCAACGCGCGGCGGCATGTATGATCCAGAGGATATTTTGATTGTGTCTGGCGCACAGCAGGGACTGGATCTGATCGCGCGGGTCTTGTGGGAGCAAGAGGATGTTATTGTCACGGATGATCCGACCTTTCCCGGCATATCAGGGGTTCTGGCCGGTACGGGGGTAAAGCATCTTGCTGTCCCTATTGATGATGAAGGGGTGCTGTTGGATCAAATCCCCAAGGAAGAGAAAATTAAGAGCTTTTTAGTCACGCCGTCGCGCAATTATCCCGTGGGGGTGACCATGTCCCTCGCACGTCGCTTGGAGCTGTTAAAAGTGGCGCGTAGATGTCAGGCCTGGGTGGTGGAAGACGACTATGATTGTGATTTTAGATTCGATGGTCCACCCCTTTCTTCTCTGCAAAGTATCGATCCTGATGGTCGCGTGATCTATGTCGGGTCATTTAGCCGAATTATTTTCCCCGCCCTTAGGTTGGGTTTTATTGTTGCGCCAAAATCTCTTGTGCCTGCATTTGAAGCAGCGAAGGCGTTTATTGACGGGCATACATCCATTATTCACCAATCGGCGTTGGCGGATTTTTTTGAAGAAGGATATTTCCATAGTCATTTGCGGCGTATGAAAAAAATATACGCGAAGAGAAGGCGTTATCTAATTGATTTAATTGATGCTGAACTTTCAGACCAGCTAACTGTCGCCCTTGCAGATGGCGGGCTTCACATCTGTGCCTTCTTAAAAAACAGGTCTGATGATGAACAATTGTCTTCTCAACTTTTGGTGCATGGCGTCGCCGTTCGGCCTTTAAGTAGGTTTTACAAAGGGCCTAAAAAGTGTTACGGATTTGTCATGGGATTTGCTGGTTATAGTGAACAGGAATTGGGTGACGCGATTACGATCGTAAAAAAAATACTTAGAGATGCAAAAAACACTTTCATTTCTGAAAAATAGCCGTATATAGCCCCCACTTTTTATGATGCCTGCTTTTGAAAGGGTTGGCGATGACACCTAAAATCTCTGCTTTCTTGAAGGAAGCTGAACATGACTCCCCGTTTTTGGTTGTTGATCTTGATGTAGTGGAAAACAGCTACAACCAACTGCACTCTTCCTTTGAAGAGGCAAAAATCTATTATGCAATGAAAGCAAACCCCGCACGTCCCATTTTGGAACGTTTGAACAAGCTGGGTTCTTGTTTTGATGCAGCGAGTATTGGAGAGATTGAAGAATGTCTCGCCATTGGTGTTGATCCGAGCCGGATTTCTTTCGGTAATACCCTTAAAAAGAAGAGCGATATTAAAAAGGCGTTTGATGCAGGCGTAAATCTGTTCGTGTTCGACTGTATCGAAGAGTTGGACAAAATTGCAGAAGTTGCACCGGGCGCAAAAGTCTACTGCCGTATTCTGGTGAACCGTCATGGGGCAGGGGCAAGCTGGCCGTTGTCGCGCAAGTTTGGTTGTTCCTCCAGCATGGCGCATGACCTGTTGTTGCAAGCCAAATCAAAAGGGCTGGTGCCTTATGGCCTGTCTTTCCACGTTGGTTCTCAGCAAATGGATCCGGCGCACTGGGGGAAAGCTCTGACCGACGTGTCTATCCTGTTTGATGCCCTGCGTGAGCTTGGTGTTAAATTGGAGATGGTCAACATTGGCGGTGGTTTCCCGGCGCACTATCAGGATGATATTCCGGAACTGAGCGACTTTATCGACTTTATTAAAGAACACCTGACACAAAGCTTTGGGGATGTATGGCCTGAAGTCTTTATGGAGCCGGGCCGTTATATGGTTGCGGAAGCAGGCGTCCTGCAAAGCGAAGTCGTTTGTGTTTCCATCAAAGACTTTGGTGAAGAAGTGCGATGGGTCTATCTGGATATCGGTAAGTTCGGCGGTTTGGCTGAAACCATTGAAGAGTCGATCGTCTATAAGATCGTCACGGAACATGGTGAAGACGACATGGGTCCGGTCATTGTTGCTGGCCCGACGTGTGACAGCTGCGATACGCTTTACGAACGCACTCTTTATCATTTGCCACACGCATTGAAAGCAGGTGACAAAGTGCAGGTGATGTCGGCTGGTGCTTATACCACGATGTATGCCTCCCAAGGGTTTAACGGCTTCGCGCCCCCTAAAGAGTACTTCGTCTAAAAAGGAAAAGGCCTCCGATCTGTCGGAGGCCTCAGATTGCTGACAAAGGTCTCGCCTTGGCGAGGCCTTTGTGATTCAATGAGGAATGCTTAAAAAACGCGGTCCTCAACAAACGGAACTTGAGATGGTCAGTCTGGATAGTCTGGTTCCGTCCAACCATCTTTTGCGCAAAA
>NZ_JHYO01000045.1 GCF_000688235.1 Terasakiella pusilla DSM 6293
CCGGGTTCTATCAACCCGCACAAAAAGTTCAAAGGCGAAGCTTACATTCTTACTAAAGAAGAAGGTGGCCGTCACACGCCGTTCTTTGCGAACTATCGTCCGCAGTTCTACTTCCGTACAACTGACGTAACTGGTTCTATCACTCTGCCGGAAGGCACAGAGATGGTTATGCCTGGCGATAACGTAGAGTTCGAAATCGAATTGCTGACACCGATCGCGATGGACGAAGGTCTTCGTTTCGCGATCCGTGAAGGTGGTCGTACAGTTGGTGCGGGCGTTGTGTCCAAGATCCTCGACTAATCGACCTTTTCGGTTAAACGAGAAAGCCTCCTACCTAAGGGTAGGGGGCTTTTTTGTGTCTTGGCGCACGTCGGGTGCCTATGCGTTGAGATTCCCTTTAAGGGGCGCTGAAGGCACTCTCTGCGGCGGTTCTGGACGTGCTATGATACGAAGGGGCTTGATGTTTATGGTGATCTTGCGTGTGAAAAGCCTGTTAAAATGCCGCGAAGAAAAAAAGTTTGCATAAACCGCACTTTAATACTTGCCAGCATGCAATGGGGGCTATATAACGAGGCCGCTTTCAAGTTCTACGGTTACTTGAATGCGCCCGAGTAATCCCTTTTAGATACGTATAGGGAAGCACTGTAGGAGTGTAGCTCAGTTGGTAGAGCACCGGTCTCCAAAACCGGGTGCCGGGGGTTCGAGTCCCTCCACTCCTGCCATTTTGTTCGACGTATCCGTCACCATTTTTGAACTTAAGGATTGGTAAATCATGGCGAAGACATCACCGGGAAAATTTGCCCAAGAAGTTCGTCAGGAAGCGAAAAAGATTACATGGCCGACGCGTAAGGAAACGATGGTTTCTACGGGTATGGTTTTCGTTATGGTCTTTTTGGCTGCGATTTTCTTTTTCCTCGTAGATCAAGCGTTATCTACGGCGGTCAAAGCAATCTTTAGCTAAGGTAGAGACACATGGCACAAGCACGTTGGTACGTTATTCACGCCTATTCAGGTTTTGAAAATAAAGTTGCACAGACCCTGCGCGAGCAAGCGGAAAAAAAAGGTCTGAGCGAACTGTTTGAAGAAATTCTGGTTCCGACTGAAGAAGTGGTCGAGATGCGTCGTGGTAGCAAGGTTACAGCTAACCGTAAATTCTTCCCAGGCTATGTTCTGGCGAAAATGCAATTGACCGACGAAACTTGGAACATGGTTAAGAACACGGCGAAGGTCACAGACTTCCTCGGTGCGCAAGGTAAGCCTTGCCCGATTACGGAAGATGAAGCCCAGCGTATTCTGCATCAGGTACAAGAAGGTGTTGATCGTCCGCGCTCCAGCGTCTCCTTTGAGATTGGCGAGGAAGTTCGCGTTGTTGACGGTCCTTTTGCTTCCTTCAATGGTCTGGTGGAAGAAGTGGACGAAGAAAAGTCCCGCCTGAAAGTTTCTGTTTCAATCTTCGGGCGTTCTACGCCGGTTGAACTGGAATATAACCAGGTCGATAAAGCATAACGGGTTTTACAGGATAAGACTCGACAAGATTACGCAGCGTCTGTATAAGGCGCTGCGTTTTACCTTTTAAAAGGTATTTCCGATTCTTCTTTGAGGAGTTGGTGCACGCGAAGAATTCGTTCTTCGTCTCGTCGCGTGGGAGGTATAGCCAAGCCCGACCACGCAACCCGGTAACACTATAAACTGAGGTTTATTATGGCTAAAAAAGTTGCAGGCTACATTAAGCTGCAAATCGCTGCTGGCCAAGCAAACCCGTCCCCACCCGTGGGTCCGGCTTTGGGTCAAGCAGGCTTGAACATCATGGAATTCTGTAAGGCGTTTAACGCTGCGACACAAAAAATGGAACCGGGTACACCGACTCCTGTTGTGATCACGGCTTACGCTGACCGTACCTTCACTTTTGAAACTAAGATGCCGCCGGCAACTTACTTCATTAAGAAGAAGATCGGCCTCGCTAAAGGGTCCGGTACAACTGGTCAGGGCTACGTTGGTAAAATTACCAAAGCTCAACTGGCTGAGATCGCTGAAGAAAAGATCAAAGACATGAACGCGAACACTATTGAAGCCGCTGTTCAGTCTTTGGCTGGTACAGCGCGTTCTATGGGCGTTGAGGTAGTGGAGTAAGATCATGGCAAAAGTTGGTAAACGTCTTACTGCAGCCCGCGAAGGTTGGGACAAGCTGGCAACATTTGATGCGGCTGAAGCTGCTAAAATCGTTAAAGGCGCTGCAAAAGCTAAATTCGATGAAACTATCGAAATCGCTGTAAACCTGGGTGTTGACCCGCGTCACGCTGACCAAATGGTCCGTGGTGTTGTTGCTTTGCCGCACGGTACAGGCAAAACAATGCGCGTTGCTGTTTTTGCACGTGATGCAAAAGCGGAAGAAGCAAAAGAAGCCGGTGCTGACTTGGTCGGTGCTGAAGACCTGATGGAAAAAATTCAGGGCGGCGAAATGAACTTCGATCGCGTTATTGCAACACCTGACATGATGGCTGTTGTTGGTCGTCTGGGTAAAGTTTTGGGTCCGCGCGGCCTGATGCCGAACCCGAAACTGGGTACAGTGACACCGAACGTTAAAGCTGCTGTTGAAGCTGCGAAAGCTGGTGAAGTCCAGTTCCGCGTTGAAAAAGCTGGTATTGTTCACGCTGGTATCGGTAAAGCGTCCTTCACGGAAGCACAAATTGCTGAAAACGTGAAAGCGTTCATCGATGCGATTAACAAAGCCAAGCCGACAGGCGCTAAAGGCACTTATTTGAAGGCTGCTACAGTTTCTTCTACAATGGGTGTTGGCGTTAAGCTTGACATTTCATCTCTGGTCGGCTAAAAGCCCGCCAAAGTGAATGAGAGATTCTCCGGTTCTTCTTTTGAGGGACCGGAGTTGATCGAAAGGTGAAAGACCTTTCGTGACTGTCCAAGACTGAAGGTGCAACTCAAAAGGTTGTTTAAATCTGCCTTCATAGACGGAAGTAAAGAATTTGACGCATGCACATCGTTGCAGGCCTCTCTGAGAACTGACCTTCTGTGACAATTTGAGACAGTGGAACCGGGTAAAGGAATGGTCCTTTACTCATTGTCCATCGGATATCCAGTTTCCTTTGTGAACTGGTATCTAAAGTATCGGAGACGACATGAACCGTACCGAGAAAGAAGAACTTGTAGCAGAAATGCGCGAAATGTTCGCCAACAGCTCCACAGTTGTTGTCTCTCACTACAGTGGGTTGACAGTAGCACAGTTGGAAGAGTTGCGCGGCAAAATGCGTGAAGCTGGTGCTAGTTTCAAGGTAACGAAAAACCGTCTTACGAAACTCGCTCTTGCTGACAGCAAGTTCGAAGGCTTGGTTGATATCCTCAGTGGTCCGACTGCGATTGCATTCTCGGAAGACGCTGTGGCTGCTGCTAAAGCTACCGTGGAATTCGCTAAGAAAAACGACAAGCTCGTTATTCTTGGTGGTGCTATGGACGAAACTGCGCTTGACGTCGATGGTGTGAAGGCTTTGGCCTCTATGCCGTCACTCGACGAATTGCGTGGCAAGCTTGTGGGCGTGCTTCAAGCACCTGCACAGAAACTTGCTGCTGTTACACAAGCGCCTGCTGGCCAATTGGCTCGCGTATTTGGTGCTTACGGCTCGAGCGAAGCGTAACGTTTCGACGAGTTTTACTTTTTATTTTTACAGAACTAAGTTCTACGGAGTATATGAACAATGGCTGACCTCGATAAGTTGGTTGAAGACCTTTCCGCATTGACTGTTATGGAAGCTGCTGAGCTTTCTAAACTGCTCGAAGAAAAGTGGGGCGTATCTGCTGCTGCTCCTGTTGCTGTAGCTGCTGGTCCGGCTGCTGCTGCTGAAGCTGCTGAAGAAAAAACTGACTTCGACGTAATCCTGGCGTCTGCTGGCGACAAGAAAATCAACGTCATTAAAGAAGTTCGCGCTATCACAGGTCTTGGCCTGAAAGAAGCTAAAGAGCTGGTTGAAGGCGCACCGAAGCCTGTTAAAGAAGGCGTTGGTAAAGACGAAGCTGAAGAACTTAAGAAGAAACTCGAAGAAGCTGGTGCTACTGTCGAGCTTAAGTAATTCGTTAAAGCGTTTTAGCTTTAGTTTTACGAAAAACGGTCCTCATTTGAGGGCCGTTTTTTTATGGGATTTCGAGGCTGTTAGAAAGACCTAGTAAAAAAGTAGAATATTTCCAAACTACGACTTGCACGCCCTGCGGCCTTGATCTAAAAGGATAGCGTTTTTAATCATTTCACAGTGACTTAAGGGAAAGACTATGAAAGCTGAAGATCACAGAAAAGTAGCGCAATGGCACCTGAAGCAAGCAGAACTGCACGAAGCTTCCGGCGATTACGCTTGCGGTTGCCCGGCCAACGAAGAAAATACTCGTATTATCGAGATCGTTGAATCCGGTAAAATCGACGAAGAAAACGAGTGCTCTTTGGCTAGCTAAGCCTGACAGTATATCGATTTTAAAACGGCTCCTGTTTTAAGGGGCCGTTTTTTTATGGGGGAGACTTTTTTCTTTACCTTATCACAGGTTTCCTCTATAACGGCCCAAATCGCTGGGATGGATTGAATCGACGATTCGATCCGTCCTGGCTGTTTTTGTCTGGTCTATATCAGGCGAAAACATCTCCATCTGTGACCCGGATAGGCCTTAGCCAGGCCGATAAAGTCAGAGATATTCTGGAGTTAGCCTGCTCGCGAGGCAGGTTGTTTGGATGGAAATTGCATCTAGGTTCGGCGACCGATGGTGTAATGGAAGTTCAGTCACTTACATCCTTGAGGACACTAATGGCGAATCCGCTAATTAACCGCAAGCGTATCCGTAAAAGCTTCGGTCGTATTCAGACCGTTGCGCCGATGCCGAACCTGATTGAGGTTCAGAAATCCTCCTATGAACATTTTCTGCAAGCGACAGTAAAGCCGCAAGATCGTATCGATAACGGTCTGGAAGCAGTCTTCAAATCGGTTTTCCCGATTAATGACTTCTCCGAGCGTGGGACGCTGGAATATGTTTCCTATGAATTTGAAGAGCCCAAATACGACGTTGAAGAATGTCAGCAACGCGGCATGACGTACTCTGCCCCGTTGAAAATGACTCTGCGTCTGGTTGTTTGGGACGTTGATGAAGATACGGGCGCGCGTTCCGTTCGCGACATCAAAGAACAAGACGTTTACATGGGCGATATGCCGTTCATGACGTCCAACGGTACATTCGTTGTTAACGGTACAGAGCGTGTTATCGTTTCTCAGATGCACCGTTCACCGGGTGTCTTCTTCGATCACGATAAAGGGAAGACGCACTCTTCAGGTAAATACCTGTTTGCTGCACGTATCATTCCTTACCGTGGTTCCTGGCTCGATTTCGAATTTGATGCCAAAGATATCCTCTATGTTCGTATCGACCGTCGCCGTAAGTTGCCGGTAACGACGCTGTTGATGGCGTTGGATAATGCTGCAACTGCTGCGAAACGCGAAGCGGGTGAGCATGTGGCGGAAGAAGACCGCATTGGCATGTCCCCGGAAGATATTCTGAACTTCTTCTACAATACCATTGAGTACACTCGTGGTAAAAAAGGCTGGCAAACGACCTTCGACGCTGAGCGTCTGCAAGGGACGAAGCTGATGCACGATCTTGTGGATGCGAAAACAGGTGAAACTGTTTTGGGTCTCGGCAAGAAAGTGACGCCGCGTCAAGCTAAGAAGCTGGCCGAAGGTGGTTTGGAAAACGTTCTGGTTTCTCAGGAAGAATTGATTGGCAAGTTTGTTGCCTCTGACCTGATTAACGAAAAGACAGGCGAGATTTTTGTTGAAGCCGGTGGCGAGCTGACAGCTGAATTGCTGGAAGAACTCGAAAACGCTGGTGTGACGGATCTGCCGTTGCTGTCTATCGACCATGTAAACATCGGCCCGTACGTCCGTAACACACTGGCAGTTGACAAGAACTCTACTCGTGAAGAAGCATTGATCGATATCTATCGTGTCATGCGTCCGGGTGAGCCGCCGACCTTGGAATCTGCTGAATCTTTGTTCGAAAGCCTGTTCTTCGATCAAGAACGTTACGACCTGTCTGCGGTTGGTCGTGTGAAAATGAACATGCGTCTGGGTTTCGACGAAATCCCGGATACTATTCGTACATTGCGTCGTGATGACATTCTGGAAGTTCTGCGTATCCTCGTTGAATTGAAAGACGGTCGTGGCGAAATCGACGATATCGATCACTTGGGCAACCGTCGTGTTCGTTCCGTTGGTGAGTTGATGGAAAACCAATACCGTATTGGTCTGCTGCGTATGGAACGTGCGATCAAAGAACGTATGGGCTCTGTTGATATCGACACGGTTATGCCGCACGATTTGATCAACGCGAAACCGGCTGCGGCTGCGGTACGTGAATTCTTCGGCTCTTCTCAGCTGTCGCAGTTCATGGACCAAACAAACCCGCTGTCCGAAGTGACGCACAAACGTCGTCTTTCAGCCTTGGGTCCGGGTGGTTTGACCCGTGAGCGCGCAGGCTTTGAAGTACGTGACGTACACCCGACACACTATGGTCGTATCTGCCCGATTGAAACGCCTGAAGGTCCGAACATCGGTCTGATCAACTCTTTGTCCACATTCGCCCGCGTCAACAAATACGGCTTCATCGAAAGCCCGTATCGCCGTGTTGTCGATGGTCAGGTAACCGACGAAGTGATGTATCTGTCCGCGATGCAGGAAGGCCGCTACACAGTGGCGCAGGCGAACGCTAACCTTGATGAAGAAGGTCGCTTTAAAGATGACCTGATCTCTTGCCGTCAGGCAGGGGAATATATCATGGCGCGTCCGGAAGATATTACCCTGATCGACGTTTCTCCAAAACAGATTGTGTCCGTTGCGGCGGCGATGATCCCGTTCTTGGAAAACGATGATGCGAACCGTGCGTTGATGGGTTCAAACATGCAACGTCAGGCCGTTCCGCTGCTTCAGGCTGATGCACCACTTGTTGGTACAGGCATGGAAGAAATCGTTGCCCGTGATTCCGGTGCGGCGATCGTAGCGAAACGCGACGGTATCATTGACTCTGTTGATGCGACCCGTATCGTTGTGCGTGCTGAAAGCGATGATGCTTCTACAGTTGGTGTAGACATCTTTACTTTGAAGAAGTTCAAACGTTCCAACCAAAACACATGTATCAACCAACGCCCGCTGGTGAAGGTTGGCGACCGTGTGACGGCTGGTACCGTTCTTGCGGATGGCCCGTCTACGGACATGGGGGATCTGGCTTTGGGTCGTAACGTGCTCGTGGCGTTCATGCCATGGAACGGTTACAACTTCGAGGATTCCATTCTGATCTCCGAACGTATTGTGCGTGATGACGTCTTCACTTCCATTCACTTGGAAGAGTTTGAAGTCATGGCTCGTGATACCAAACTTGGTCAGGAAGAAATCACGCGCGACATCCCGAACGTGGGTGAAGAAGCGCTGAAAAACCTCGACGAAGCAGGTATCGTTTACATCGGTGCGGAAGTGAAAGCTTCTGACATTCTGGTTGGTAAAGTAACGCCGAAGGGTGAAAGCCCGATGACGCCGGAAGAAAAACTTCTGCGCGCTATCTTCGGTGAGAAAGCATCTGACGTGCGTGACACATCTCTGCGTATGCCTCCGGGCGCGACAGGTACTGTTGTCGAAGTTCGCGTCTTTAACCGCCGCGGTGTGGAAAAAGACGAGCGTGCCTTGGCTATCGAACGTGCGGAAATCGAACGTCTTGCAAAAGACCGCGATGACGAACGTAAGATCCACGAACGTAACCTTGCTGCGCGTATGAAATCGACTGTTGTCGGTCAAATCGCGGTTGCAGGTCCGAACGGCATGCAAACCGGTGTTGAAATCACCGAAGAGATGCTGGATCAGTTCAACCCGGGTCAGTTGATCCACGTTGCTGTAGAAAACGACGAAGTTCAAAGTGATGTTGAATCACTGAAGAAACACTTTGAAGACGGTATTGCCCGTGTTCAAGAGCGTTTCGAGAACAAGGTTGAGAAACTGCAACGCGGTGACGAACTGCCACCAGGGGTAATGAAGATGGTTAAAGTCTTCGTTGCGATCAAACGTAAGCTTCAGCCGGGTGATAAAATGGCCGGTCGTCACGGGAACAAAGGGGTTATCTCCCGCATTGTTCCGATGGAAGACATGCCTTACCTCGAAGACGGCACGCCCGTTGACGTCGTATTGAACCCGCTTGGTGTACCTTCGCGTATGAACGTTGGTCAGATCCTTGAGACACACCTTGGTTGGGCTGCGGCTGGTCTGGGTCGTCAAATCGGCGAACAGCTGGATGCGGCAAAACGTAGCGGTGCTTATGATGGCGTTCGTGATAAACTTCACTTTGCTTATGGTGATGAATATTACGACGAATACGTCAAAGACATGAATGACGAAGAAGTCGACGAGTTGGCGGGCAACCTGCGTAAGGGGGTACCGATGGCGACGCCGGTATTCGATGGGGCTACACCTGATGACATTTCCCAGCATTTGGAAATGGCAGGGTACAATGCATCCGGTCAGTCCACATTGTATGATGGGCGTACGGGTGACATGTTCCACCGTCAAGTGACCGTTGGTTACATTTACATGCTGAAACTTCATCACCTTGTTGATGACAAACTGCACGCCCGTTCCATCGGCCCGTACAGCTTGGTTACACAACAGCCGTTGGGCGGTAAGGCTCAGTTCGGTGGTCAGCGCTTCGGTGAGATGGAGGTGTGGGCACTGGAAGCTTATGGTGCTGCTTATACCCTTCAGGAAATGCTCACGGTTAAGTCCGATGACGTTTCCGGTCGTACGAAAGTGTATGAAGCCATCGTTCGTGGTGAAGACAGCTTCGAAGCCGGTATTCCGGAATCCTTCAACGTTCTGGTGAAAGAGCTTCAGGCTCTCGGCCTTAACGTAAACATGAACCAAGGGGATTACTAATATGTCGGAATTGATGAAATTCTTTGGGCAGGTGAGCGGCGCACAGCAGTTCGACAGCCTGCAAATCAATATCGCCAGCCCGGATAAAATCCGTTCTTGGTCATATGGTGAAATCAAAAAGCCGGAAACGATTAACTATCGTACCTTCAAGCCGGAGCGTGACGGTCTGTTCTGTGCACGCATCTTCGGTCCGGTAAAAGATTATGAGTGCTTGTGCGGTAAATATAAGCGCATGAAGTACAAAGGCATTGTTTGTGAAAAATGTGGTGTTGAAGTCACATTGACCAAAGTGCGTCGTGAGCGTATGGGCCATATCGAATTGGCGGCGCCTGTGGCACACATTTGGTTCCTCAAATCTTTGCCGTCCCGTATCGGTCTGTTGCTGGACATGACGCTTAAGGATCTGGAACGCGTTCTCTACTTCGAAAACTTCGTTGTGGTTGAGCCGGGCCTGACTCCGCTTAAGCAGAAAGAACTACTCAGTGAAGAACAGTATATTAATGCGGTTGAAGAATACGGTCAGGACGCTTTCACCGCCGGTATCGGTGCGGAAGCCATCCGTGATATGCTGGCTGAAATCCACCTTGAAGACGAAATGGAAGACCTTCGTGATGAACTTCGCGAAACAAATTCCGAAGCCAAGCGTAAGAAGCTGGTTAAGCGTCTCAAGTTGGTTGAAGCCTTCCTTGAGTCCGGTTCTCGTCCGGAATGGATGATCCTTGAAGTTGTTCCGGTGATTCCGCCGGAACTGCGTCCGTTGGTTCCGCTGGATGGCGGCCGTTTTGCGACGTCTGACCTCAACGACCTTTATCGTCGTGTGATCAACCGTAACAACCGTCTGAAGCGACTGATCGAACTGCGCGCACCGGAAATCATCGTACGTAACGAAAAACGTATGTTGCAGGAATCCGTTGACGCTCTGTTTGATAACAGCCGTCGTTCTCGCCCGATCACGGGTGCGAACAAGCGTCCGCTGAAGTCACTGTCAGACATGCTTAAAGGGAAGCAAGGTCGTTTCCGTCAAAACCTTCTTGGCAAACGTGTCGACTATTCCGGTCGTTCGGTTATCGTAGTTGGTCCGGAGCTGATGCTGCACCAATGTGGCCTGCCGAAGAAAATGGCGCTTGAACTGTTCAAGCCGTTCATCTACGCGAAGCTGGAGCTTTACGGGATGGCGACAACCATTAAAGCGGCAAAACGCATGGTGGAAAAAGAACGTCCGGAAGTTTGGGATATCCTCGAAGAAGTTATCCGCGAACACCCGGTCATGCTGAACCGCGCACCGACGCTTCACCGTTTGGGTATCCAAGCGTTTGAACCGACGTTGGTTGAAGGTAAAGCGATCCAGCTGCACCCGCTTGTTTGTACAGCCTTTAACGCTGACTTTGACGGCGACCAGATGGCGGTACACGTACCGTTGTCACTGGAAGCACAGCTTGAAGCACGTGTCTTGATGATGTCTACAAACAACATCCTGCAACCTGCTTCTGGTAAGCCGATCATTGTACCGTCTCAGGATATCGTATTGGGTATTTACTACCTCTCTATGGAGCTTGAAGGCGAGAAGGGTGAAGGCATGCACTTCTCCGGTGTGGGTGAGATTCACCAAGCACTGGACAACGATGTTGTTAGCCTGCACGCGAAAGTCACATGTCGTTACCGTACAATCGATGAAAACGGCGACGAAGTGGTCGAACGTGTAGAAACGACACCGGGTCGTATGCTGCTGTCCGAACTGTTGCCGCGTCACACAAAAGTGCCGTTCGCTCTGATCAACCGTCTTTTGACAAAGAAAGACGTGTCTAACGTCATCGGTGAAGTGTACCGTCACGTTGGTCAGAAAGAGACTGTCATCTTCTGTGACCGCATCATGGGGCTTGGGTTCAAATGGGCCTGTAAAGCCGGTATCTCGTTCGGTAAAGACGACATGGTTATTCCTGACGCCAAAGCGCCTTTGGTTGCACAAACCAAAGAAGCGGTTAAGGAATTTGAGCGTCAGTACATGGATGGTCTGATCACGCAGCGTGAGAAGTACAACAAAGTTGTTGATGCTTGGTCACACTGTAACGATCAGGTGACGACTGAGATGATGAAGGAAATCTCGCGCATTGAGCCGGGCGTTCCGATCAACTCCGTTTACATGATGGCTCACTCCGGTGCCCGTGGTTCTACTGCACAGATGCGTCAGCTTGGCGGGATGCGTGGTTTGATGGCCAAGCCGTCTGGTGAGATTATCGAAACGCCGATCATCGCGAACTTTAAAGAAGGTCTGACCGTACTTGAGTACTTTAACTCGACACACGGTGCCCGTAAGGGTCTTGCAGATACGGCTTTGAAAACAGCGAACTCCGGTTACTTGACACGTCGTCTTGTTGACGTTGCACAGGATTGTATCATCTTCGAAGATGATTGCGGTACTGAAGCTGGTTTGACAACACGTGCTGTTATGGACGGTGGCGACGAGATCGTTTCTCTCTACGAACGTATCTTGGGCCGTTCTGCAGGCGAAGACATCATTCACCCGGAAACTGGTGATGTGATCTTGGCAGCAGGTCAACTGATCGAAGAAGAAGAAGCAAAAGCAATTGAAGATGCTGGCGTGGAAACTGTGAAGATCCGTTCTGTCCTGACATGTGAAGCTGAAAACGGTGTTTGTGCGACATGTTATGGTCGTGACCTTGCCCGTAACACGAAGGTAAACCGTGGGGAAGCAGTTGGTGTTATCGCTGCCCAGTCCATTGGCGAGCCGGGTACACAGCTGACAATGCGTACGTTCCACATTGGTGGTGCGGCGACGGGTGGTGCCGAGCAGAACTCTATCGAGACTGCGTATGACGGTACAATCAAGCTCGTCAATTGCCAGACGGTTAAAAACTCGTCCAACGTCGACGTGGTTATGAGCCGTAACACGGAACTGTTGTTGATCGACAACGTCGGTAAAGAACGTGCACGTCACCGTATTAACTACGGTACAAAACTGTTTGTGACTGACGGGCAGGTTGTTGAACGTGGTACGAAATTGGCCGAGTGGGATCCGCACACATTGCCGGTCCTGACAGAAGTGAATGGTACGGTTAAGTATGTTGATATCGTTGACGGTGTTTCCGTTGCCGATCAAACAGACGAAGCCACAGGTATCGCCTCTAAAGTGATCGTGGATTGGAAGAGCTTGCCAGCTGGGTCTGACTTGCGTCCGCACATCGCGATCGTTGATGAAAATGGCGTTCCGCAAAACATTTCCACCGGTCAGGATGCAAAATACTACGTTTCCGTAGACTCTGTATTGTCCGTTTCTGACGGCGATCAGGTTCACGCGGGTGACACATTGGCACGTATCCCACGTGAGTCTGCAAAGACACGTGATATTACCGGTGGTCTGCCGCGCGTTGCGGAACTGTTCGAAGCTCGTAAGCCGAAAGATCATGCGATTATCTCTGATATCGATGGTCGCGTTACCTTCGGTAAAGACTATAAGAACAAACGTCGTATTGTTGTTACACCTGAAGGTGATGATGCTGAACCGATGGAATTCCTGGTTCCAAAAGGCAAGCATACATCCGTTCAGGAAGGTGACTACGTTCGTAAAGGTGACCCGTTGATGGACGGTAGCCCGGTTCCTCATGATATCCTACGCGTTATGGGTGTTGAGGCTCTGGCAGAATTCCTGATTGCTGAAATTCAGGAAGTTTACCGCCTGCAAGGGGTTATGATTAACGACAAGCATATCGAAACGATTGCGCGTCAGATGCTGCAAAAGATCGAAATCACCGATCCGGGTGACACAACCTTCTTGGTTGGGGAACAAGTGGATCGCGTTGAGTTCCGTCGTGAAAACAAAAAGGCCGAAGACCGTGGCGATCGTATCGCAGCGGGTCATCCGATCCTGCTTGGTATCACGAAGGCGTCTTTGCAGACACAATCCTTCATCTCCGCAGCGTCCTTCCAGGAAACCACTCGCGTTCTGACTGAAGCGGCTGTTTCCGGTAAGAAAGACTACCTGTTGGGTCTGAAAGAGAACGTGATCGTGGGTCGTTTGATCCCTGCGGGTACGGGTGCTTACATGGGTAAAGTTCGTCAGCTTGCTGCCGAGCGTGACCGTGAAGCCGGGTACGTGCCGGAGCATGAGCAAGCTGCTAAAGCAGCCGCTGCTGCCCAAGCCGAAGCTGAAGCCGCGCATAGCGCTGCCTTGACTTCTGGTGAAGCACCGGTAGAACCTGCTGAATAAGCGACGTTCTTAAGTCAAAAGAAAAGCCGGGTAGGGCAGTTGCTCTATCCGGCTTTCTTGGTTAAAAGGGGGCGAACTTAGTCCGCTTTCTTTTCAATCCATTCCCCTGCTTTTTGAACATCGCGACCGACACCTTCCATGGTGTTGCAGGCCGATAGAACAAAGAGAAGAGTAACGGTGAGCGCTGTATTTATTACGAGGGTTTTCATAAAAACCTGCCTGTTGTTTTTCTTCTATACGTCTTAATATGTGTCGACGGTGGGCGACATGTCAACGTTGTCTTAAGCCGTTGACGGGCAGTCGTTAAGAGCCGGTTAATGGTTTCTCTTGACAATTGCTGAAATATCCATAGTATCCCCGCCCTATTGAGTGGTGGAGTCTGTTGCTTTTTTTTTAAGAGAGATAACAGCCTTCATATTGTTGTAACAGGAACGTTATAACATCCGCGAAATTCGACTGACGGGAAGGTTAAGCCTGACCGTTGGGTTTTTATGTTTTAAGCGCGTTATAACGTTGCGAGTGTGTCAAGGAACATACTGCATTATGCCTACTATTAACCAACTGATCCGCAAGCCGCGTAAACCGAAACCAGTTCGTAACATGGTTCCGGCTATGGAAGCTTGCCCGCAAAAACGTGGCGTTTGTACGCGCGTTTATACAACTACACCTAAGAAACCTAACTCCGCTTTGCGTAAAGTTGCTCGTGTTCGTTTGACGAACGGTTTCGAGGTTACGTCCTACATCCCTGGTGAAGGTCACAACTTGCAAGAACACTCTGTCGTGATGATCCGCGGCGGCCGTGTAAAAGATTTGCCTGGTGTTCGTTATCACATCATCCGTGGTGTTCTCGATACACAAGGTCTGCAAGATCGTCGTCAACGTCGTTCGCACTACGGTGCGAAGCGTCCGAAATAAGGGGATTAGAATATGTCTCGTAGACGCGCTGCTGAAAAGCGTACAGTATTGCCTGACGCCAAATATGGTGACATCGTACTGACTAAATTCATGAACGGTTTGATGCTCGACGGTCGTAAGTCCGCTGCAGAGAAAATCGTTTACACAGCTTTCGAAAACATTGAGAAAAAAACTGGTAACGATCCGGTTGCTCAATTCCACGAAGCTCTCGAAAATGTTAAGCCTGCCGTCGAAGTGCGTTCTCGCCGCGTTGGTGGTGCTACGTATCAGGTGCCAGTTGAAGTTCGTGCTACACGTCGTCAGGCGTTGGCTATTCGCTGGATCATCGATGCGACACGTAACCGCAGTGAAAACACTATGGCTGACCGTTTGACTGGCGAATTGCTGGACGCGGCTCAAAACCGTGGTGCTGCTGTTAAAAAGCGTGAAGATACGCACCGTATGGCTGAAGCTAACAAAGCCTTCTCTCACTATCGCTGGTAAGATCGGATATCCTAAATGGCTAAACAATATCCTTTGGAGAAATATCGTAATATCGGCATCATGGCTCACATTGATGCAGGTAAGACGACGACTACCGAACGTATTCTGTACTACACTGGTAAATCTTATAAGATCGGTGAAACACATGACGGTACAGCTACTATGGACTGGATGGCGCAGGAGCAAGAGCGTGGGATTACCATTACCTCTGCTGCGACAACTACGTTCTGGCGCGACCACCGCGTAAACATCATTGATACACCGGGCCACGTTGACTTCACAATTGAAGTTGAGCGTTCCTTGCGTGTACTCGATGGTGCTGTTTGTGTATTCGATGCTGTTGCTGGTGTAGAACCGCAATCTGAAACTGTATGGCGCCAAGCTGATAAGTACAACGTACCGCGTATGTGCTTTGTCAACAAAATGGACCGTATGGGTTCGAACTTCTACCGTTGCGTAGACATGATCATTGACCGTCTTGGTGCGGTTCCACTGGTTCTGTCTTTGCCGATCGGTAACGAAGCAGATTACGCTGGTCACGTTGACCTGATCCGTATGCAAGCTGTCATCTGGAATGGTGAAGAGCTGGGTGCAAGCTTCGAATACACGGACATTCCTGCAGATTTGGCTGACAAAGCTGCTGAATACCGTGAAAAGCTGGTCGAGACTGCTGTTGAGCAAAACGACGAGGCGATGGAAGCTTACCTCGAAGGTAATGAGCCGGATGAAGAAACTCTTCGTGCTTGTATCCGTAAAGGTACAATCGGCTTGGCATTCGTTCCGGTACTTTGCGGTACAGCCTTTAAGAACAAAGGCGTTCAGTCTTTGCTTGATGCTGTTATCGATTATTTGCCGGCACCGACCGATATCGCTCCGATCCGTGGTGTTGATGCGAAAGACGAAGAAAAAGAGATCACACGTCCGAACTCTGACGACGCGCCGTTCTCTGCTCTCGCCTTTAAGATCATGAACGACCCGTTTGTGGGTTCTTTGACATTCGCACGTATCTATTCTGGTACATTGGAAGCTGGTTCTTACGTTACAAACACCGTTAAAGGTAAAAAAGAACGTATCGGCCGTATGCTTTTGATGCATGCATCAGAGCGTGAAGAAATCAAAGAAGCATCTGCGGGCGACATCGTTGCTCTGGTTGGTCTGAAAGATACAACAACTGGTGACACTCTGTGTGCCAACGACAGCCAGGTTATCCTGGAACGTATGGAATTCCCAGAGCCGGTTATCGAAGTTGCTGTTGAGCCGAAGACCAAAGCTGACCAAGAAAAAATGGGTATCGCGCTTGCACGTTTGGCAGCCGAAGATCCATCTTTCCGCGTCACGACAGACCACGAAACTGGTCAGACTGTAATCGCCGGTATGGGCGAATTGCACCTGGACATTCTGGTTGACCGTATGAAGCGTGAATTCAAAGTTGAAGCTAACGTTGGTGCACCGCAGGTGGCCTACCGTGAATCCTTCGGCCAAGAAGTTGAAATCGACTACACCCACAAGAAACAGTCTGGTGGTTCTGGTCAGTACGCTCGCGTACAAATTCGCTTTACGCCGATGGACAGCAACGCTGAAACCAACTTCGAGTTCAAGAGCACGATCGTTGGTGGTTCTGTACCGAAAGAATACATTCCGGGTGTTGAAAAAGGTCTCAACACGTCTATGGACACTGGTTCTATCGCGGGCTTCCCGGTTGTGGGGGTACAAGCAACTTTGTTTGATGGCGCTTACCACGACGTTGACTCTAGCGTTCTTGCCTTCGAAATTGCAGCCCGTGCTGCCTTCCGTGAAGGTATGAAACAGTCTAAACCGAAACTTCTTGAGCCGATCATGAAGGTCGAAGTTGTTACCCCTGAAGATTACATGGGTGACATCATTGGTGACTTGAACTCTCGTCGTGGTCAGGTTTCCTCTATGGACCAACGTGGTATCGCACGTGTCGTAAATGCTGACGTTCCGCTTGCCAACATGTTTGGTTACGTGAACAACCTGCGCTCCTTGTCTCAAGGTCGTGCACAGTTCACTATGCAGTTCGACCACTACGCAGAAGTGCCGAACAACGTCGCTGAAGAAATTAAAGAAAAGTTGGCTGGTTAATCCAGCCAACGCCTACTTTTTAAAATTGGAGTTACTTAGTAATGGCTAAGGCAAAGTTTGAACGTAATAAACCGCACTGTAACATTGGTACAGTTGGTCACGTTGACCATGGTAAAACAACCCTGACAGCTGCGATCACCAAAGTATTGGCTGAAGCTGGCGGCGCAGAATTTTCTGATTACGCTGACATCGACAAAGCGCCTGAAGAAAAAGCACGTGGTATCACGATTTCTACAGCGCACGTAGAATACGAAACAGAAGCACGTCACTACGCACACGTAGATTGCCCGGGTCACGCTGACTATGTTAAAAACATGATCACTGGTGCGGCGCAAATGGACGGCGCGATCTTGGTTGTTAACGCTGCTGACGGCCCGATGCCGCAGACACGTGAGCACATCCTGTTGGCACGTCAGGTTGGCGTTCCTGCACTTGTTGTTTACATGAACAAAGTTGACCAAGTTGACGACGAAGAACTTCTGGAACTGGTTGAGATGGAAATCCGTGAACTCCTCGAGTCTTACGAATTCCCAGGCGACGAAATTCCGGTAATCGCTGGTTCTGCTCTTGCGGCTCTCGAAGGTCGTGACGACAACATCGGTAAAGAATCTATCCTGAAGCTGATGGCTGCTGTTGACGAGTACATCCCGCAGCCGGAACGTGCGAAAGATCTGCCGTTCCTGATGCCGATCGAGGACGTGTTCTCTATCTCCGGTCGTGGTACAGTCGTAACAGGCCGTGTTGAGCGTGGCGTGAT
>NZ_JHYO01000046.1 GCF_000688235.1 Terasakiella pusilla DSM 6293
AGATCGCGGATCGCAATATTGCTCGAAGGATTACCAAAAGTTACTCAAAAGACATGACTTTGAAGCTTCTATGTCAGGTAAAGGTAATTGTTACGACAATCCCGCTGTGGAGACATTTTTCAAATCATTGAAAGCCGAACTCGTTTGGCGGACAACCTTTTAAACCAGAGACCAAGCGGGAAAAGCCTTGTTCAAATACATCAACAAATTTTACAACCCAAGACGCCGACATTCATATTTGGGAAATATCAACCCTATGAAGTTTAAAATGAAGGCTGCATGACATAGTAAAGTATCCTCCACTTTAGTGCAGCAGGTCCAGACTTTAGCTCGCCCTGGACAAGCCGTTCCCAATGCTCTTTTAATTTATTTGCGATTTAAGATCGAGACTAAATCGAGAGGCACGCACTGACGGTAATAATACCTGCTATCTAACCGGTTAGTTCTAGCCATAAAAAAGAAAAACCTAACTGGTACAAACGATTGGTACACAATTAGGTTTTTCTATTCGCAAATCATTGAAAGCAAGATACTTTCAAATTGGCTGGGGCACCAGGAGCACCAAATCCAAAATTTTGTAAGTCATTGATACTTAAAATGAAAAAACGAATTTCCTATACCTAATTGGTACACACAGATAATACACACTGGATTCGTTTGATGTCAAATTCATTCTACAAACGGATTTTTATTCCCCTGCATTGTTATTTTCTTAAATCAGCTTCAATCTTTTTTTATAGGCTTTGCGAGTTTTCTCGTACTCTTCTCTGAGTAAATCCATATCAAGCTGCTTCAAAATGTAGCCTGAAAATCCAGTTTTGAAGAACATCAGTTGCTTTGCTTTCTTACCGTTAGGATGCTTTTTTATGTATTTCTCTTCTTTTTCGGTAAGTTCATTTATTTCATGCTTGAAATTAGAGGGAATCCACCAGCCTATAAAACGTAAAGTCTCATTAATGTCGAACTCAATCTCGCCATTCTCTTCCTGAATCCTAAGATGCAATTGGACTTGCTTGTACCAAACCTCGTCTCGTGAAGTTTTCCCTTCTTGCTTAGCCTCAAGCTCATTTAAGCGATATAACCAAAGACCATCCTCAGAACGAAGATTTATATGAAAATTGACCTTGCTGTAGTGTTCACCAAACAGACTACATGGATATACCTTTATTTTCTTTTGATAGTCCCTTAATGATTCATCGTCTTCACGTAGCCACTTTTCAAGTTCCGCTTTACCTGTCGGTATCAGCTCAAGATATGTGTCACTAACTTCAGCAACGGCTTTTGCCTTCACCTTCCTCTTTTTAATCGGCTTTCTTGGCTCAGAAGAATCATCAAATAAAAAGTCTAATACTGTTTCTCGAACAGTGAAAAAATCACTGTCATCATCAAGAGGTCCAATATCTTCAATTTTTTCAGGAAGCCCATGTTTGTTAAATTTAATCCCTGGGGCAGGCTTATCGTGAACATAATATTCTTCTTCAGAAACCCAATATTTTTTAACAGAATTCTTTGAACATTGAAGAGAACTGGCTGTACCTTTAATGGTTGGCGTAAATCCGTTTCGCCTCTTGTAACGGATATATAATTGGATTTCGTTTCTCAGTTTTTCAGCTTTTATTTTTGTTGTTCGTTTAGCTGAAAGAGACTGTTTTTCAGATAATGATAAATCGTTATATTCAGGAGGGGTCATTTCGCTATTCCCAAGATTACTTCCCTAAGGGCAGAGTATAGCGAAATGACCCCTATTTTGATAACTTATTTTTTAGCAAGCCATGTCGTATACGACAAATGCACCTTTGGTGCGTTATGCTGTAAACAGCAGATACATCTTCGATGTGTCATGTCGTATACGACACATACTTGAAAGGGGAAGCATATCTTCCCCGTTTACCCCTTCTCTTTTTTACTGCTTCGCCTTCATTTGAGTGACTAATTGTTTTTCATAAACTAGTTCCAATCTCAACCTCAAGGAACATCAAAATCTTATCACAAACCAACCACACATTAAAATTTCCCGCATCTCTTTAACCGCATAAGTGACAATATGTTGGTAATTATCGTGGGAAATGCTACAATTATGATATTGAACTGGGAGATAACCGTTTGAAAAGTAATCATATAATATTATACGGAATATTGGTTTTTAGTGCTTTGACAGACAATGCGGCGGCAGAAAACTTAGTGAACGATGCAACTCGTGCAGAAGTTGAGATTTATGGTAAGCCATCGTTTTTAATGCGAGTAAACCCAAACCAACATTATAATATTAAAGTTGATAATCATGCTGAACATGATTGTGGAATACAGATTGCTGAATTAGAGCAAACTTTGACAAAAATGTTGAATGAGCGAGGAAAGCATGTTGTGGGGAAGAATGATGCTGCGCCGTTTGCATTGCATTTTGAATATTATGGAAGGCAAGATGCTGGAAAGCATTGCATGTTAGGTTATGAATTCAGCATAGAGCAAAACAAAGAAAATACAGCGAAAGCAAGGGCGCTAATTGACAAGCAGTATGATTACGACGGCAGTTCTCAGCTAATGAAAATTTTGGGTATGCTGCATGTCGATGAACAACTAGCACAAGAGAGCGTAATTGCCGAAATGAAGTTTGCGGGAAAAAAATTGTTTGAAACGCTTGATGATATTAGAGCTGGAATAAAGAAGCATTTAGAAAATGATTAATAAGGCAGCAGGGGCTATGATTTTGAGTGATTAATGATGGATGTGGATAAACGATTATAAACTCTAAATCATTTTGATTGCCTCTTGCTAAGTGTGGTCACTGCCAACCTCACATAGTCATAACAGAACAGCGAAATGACCCCTTTGCTTGACATTGGTTATAATTTGTTATAATTCTAATATGTGTTATT
Source organism: Terasakiella pusilla DSM 6293 (assembly GCF_000688235.1). Classification (GTDB taxonomy): domain Bacteria; phylum Pseudomonadota; class Alphaproteobacteria; order Rhodospirillales; family Terasakiellaceae; genus Terasakiella; species Terasakiella pusilla. Next base: position 2,877 of record NZ_JHYO01000046.1, read on the forward strand.
CACTGCATATGTGATTTAAAATAGACGCTCATTTTACTGGGTTCCGCATTTTTCATAATTCATCATACAGATGAAATCTTCATTTTAAGGCATAGTTTTACACTTCTGGCATCTTACCCTTACCAGAATGTAAAACACGCTTGGCAGTGCTATTTACAGCCTTTCTAACCACATTTGTTGGCATGTCCTCAAGAGTGAAGGCTTCATTATCAAAGGTGTCATCCAATTCAGGCAATGGCGAGAAATCAATATGCTGCATCAATGTAGCATTCTTCTCCCCAAGGATTTTAGCTAAGGAACCATAAACCAATGGTTCCCCAACCTTCTGAGGTTTAATCAATAAAAATGATGCTTTGTCCCCTGGTATAATCTGGAAACCCTTATCATAAACAAAGGTTTCAAACTGGCCTTTATCTTCAAACTTCGACCAGCGTTCCCTTAATTCATTCGAAAGCTGGACAAGCTCCTTCTTTGCCAACTCACCTGCCTTCTTATAAATCTGGGTTTTCGCACTTTCAGAAGGAAGGCGACCCTCTTTTTTCTCTATAAACCTATCTTGAATAACCTGGAATTTACGGGCCGTATGCTGTTTTAAAACAGCCTTCGAATACCTTTTTGAAACAATTGCCGTCGTTTGCTTCTTCTTGCTTAAAGCATCTTTCAATAAGGCATGTTCTGTTTCTAAAGTTCGCTTTAAATGTGATAATTCTGACTTGTTTGCATCAATGGCATCTTCCATTTTTAAAGCCAATTTATCTATTTCCTTGGAAATATGCTTTAAAACTGGCTCATCAAACATCCCATGAGTTATCTCATGTCCAAACCTGACTTCCAAACCTCTGGAAACCCTTTCATGTCTCAGATAATTAAATTCATTGCTGAGAATCTTCCCTGAAAGTGACCTCTCAAGATAAAATACATGGTCATGGTATTCATGAAGTGGCTCACCTGACAAAGATAACTTTGTCTTCTTGTGTTGAATGACCACCTTTGGCCTGTCTGATAAATCAATATCAAACTCTTCTTCAAAGGCTGCTTGTGCATCCAGTCTTTGAACTTCAGAAATCGGCTTGTGAGAGTTAATCACTACATGTCTGATGCAATATGGGTCTTTATGCCCATTTGCTATTTCAAGGGCTGTTTCCAGAAATTGGCTGACATAACTTTTTGCATGGTTTGATGACAAACTACGGTTCTTATAATCAAAGACATTTATTTCATCGTTTTCAGCCTTAAAAACATGGTTTAAAAGGTTTTCAATATCTCTTTGGCCTGATGAAATACGGGTTGCCTCAATTATCATGACTAATTACCGCCATTTAAATCAGGAAAAGGTTCTTTACCATCCATAAAACCATTCATTTTTTCGACTGCTTTTTTAATTTCAGCAATTTCCTTGGAGATTTTTTCCATCTCCTGCACTGTTTTCCTGGAATCATAGGCAATCTGTTCAACCAACTCTTGTTCAAACTGCTGATAAAATTGCTTAGCTAATTCCGCAGATAATTCTCGAATGTCATCTGGTTGGCAGTTCATTTTGATATTCTGTGCCAAAAGTTTCCTTAAAATATTCTTCATCATTTTTTCAGTCGGCAGGTTACTCAATTCATTTTGCAACTGAAGCAAGCGCATATTGATTGCCGCCATTTCTATCTGCAAACTATCTTTTAAGTCTCTGCCTGCAAGAATATGTCTGCCACGTTTTCCAATATCTCGGTTTATGGCATTTCTTATAAAATTAGAAAGCGACCTGCTATCTGCTTCGGCAATTTTTTTAATCTGATTATGTTCAGATGCAGATACCCTGATTTTGAATTCTTTATCCAAAGGGTCTGCTTTCTTTTTCTTATGAGGCTGTGTTGACGACCTGCTTTTGAAGGCATCATCATCTTCAGATTTGGCATCTGGTTTTAATTGTTGGGCATCCCTGATTTGAGAAGCCAAATTATCTTCAGGTTCATAACCATATATATTGTTTTTCATTCTCTCCTTCATCCTGTTTTCAAAGGGTTTCTTTAGGTAACGTATATTTTTCTTTTTCGGGGTTTATCCCCAAAAAGCCAGGTTGCTGTTTCTTGATTTGTAGAACATATCGGGGAACTTGCAATGCCTGATTTTATATCAGTTGCCTAATATAAAGAATAAGAAAGCAAACAACAAAAAGCAAGACTTCTTAAATAAATAATAGAAATCACACCAATAAAAAGATGCTACAAATGCCAATAAAAGGCATCAGTAGCGTGCCTTTAATCAGGCTGCCGAATAACTACAAACGGCATCAAAAGCTCACTCACAAGGCTTCAAAAAGGCGATAAATCGGCATCATAAATTTAAGGGGAAAGTTGCCTATAAAATACACAAACGGCATCTGCCTATTTAAGTGTATGGCATCCAGTGTTGACAACTTTGGCATCAGAGTTAAAAATCTGACATCAACAGGTTAAGGGGGCACAAAATGCCAAAAATGTCATTAGATAAAGAACGCCAAGAACTTCATGACGAACTCATGAAAATATATGACGTTATCCAAAATCCTTCTAGTCACCCATTATGTCAGTTTGTTGGCGAAGAAATGGTCAAAAAAGTTGCCATAAATTCCTTCATGGAGTTGGCAAATAAAAGAATGGAAGAAATCAAAAAAATGCCGCCGCATTTGTTGCAAAGGTATAGAGGGCTTGAAGAGATTTTTTAGAGAAATGTCTAAAAATGACTAAAAAAATGTCTAATTCAAATTTAGTTCTCAGTTTTAGACATTTGTGCTCAGTGTGTCATAGGTTATTGAAAAGTGCTCCAATGCATGTAAAATAGCCATGCAAATAAGATATCTGTAAAAAACATTCATATAATTCAGCGTTTTTCTAGAACTCTTGACAACAGCACTTAGAAAGCGTAATTTGTAAGTGTGAATGAGGCAGCGCCAGTAGAGAGCCTGCACTACCAACGAAATGTCTACAACGACTGAAGCTGCGCCAGTGGAGTGCCAGCATTAAAAACGAAATGTCCACAATTAATGATACATTCACCGAAAAAGCTCCCTTTGGGGGCTTTTTTGATTTCTAAGGCTTAACAGGAATAATAAATGCTAAAAGTGTCATGTCTTACAAACCATTTCCTTACAACGAATCATGGTCTTAAAGAGGCATTACACGATAAAAATAGAGGCTATGGCATCGTTACAATTGAATTAAATGGCCTCACATTTGGCATTCCACTAAGAACCAACTTAAATCATAAATACGGTATTCATTTAGATTCCATCACTAAAAATGGGAAAACCAGCAAACGTGGTCTGGACTTTACGAAAGCAGTGTTAATTCGTGATACTGTCAAAGATATTGGCGGCCCATTCTTTGTTAGTGAAGACCAAAAGAAAGTTCTGACATCTCGCAAAAAGATGATAGTTAACCAATTTGAAAAATATGTAGAACAATACGTAAATGCCGTTAAGGGTAATGTTTCTGGCACTTTAGCCAGTTCTGCTTACCGATATTCTACACTGATTAACTATCACGATGAATTAGGTCTTTAGCTCCTCACGCCGCCAGCATGTGATGAACCAAAGATGCCATTAAATCCCTGTTTAATTCCTCAGATGATTTAATCTGGCTTTCTAATTGGTCACATAAGGACATCAATTCATCTACCTTGGAGACTATGCGTTTTTGTTCTTCAAGAGGGGGAATTGGAACAGGTAACGAAGCAATTTGCCTACTGTTGATATTATTTACGCCACTTGTTGAGCGACCATAGCTTTCAATTTCGGTTCTCATTGTAGGTGATGTAAGAAGCCTAACAACATATGCAGGATTAAAAATCTCAGCAGAGAGCCTGATACGAACTAAGTATCCTGCGTATAAGGAAGATAAATCACTTTCTTTAATCAACGCAGGTTTTCCGACTAGGTTTACGCTCCCATTGGAACGAATAAGAAGAATATCCCCAGTTTCTAGCTTTAGATTGTAGAACTCTCTATCATCAAAATTAGTCGATTTTAAATCAGAGGTATCGACCTCCCATTTTCCAATATTCGGTATCCTATAGACGTTTACATTTCCCGCGTTGTATCCGCACTTTTTTGAAGTGCCATAGTTAATTTGCTCAATTATTGGCGCTAATATGGTCGTTATCCAGTTTGATGGAATATCGTCCCAACCTGTAAATTCAGTATTTACATAATCGGCTTTAATTTTCTTCTTTTGCTGCCTTGCGACTTCTTGAAGTTTTAATGATAAAGATGTTTCATCTGGGTTGTTAGTACCTAGTTTCCCCTGAACAGCCAACTGAAGAATTGTAGCCCTTAAATTCTTCACGGTTTCGAGGTTATCAAACCAGTTATTGAAATTACCTTCAGCAATCGACCAATTGGTTTTGATTTCTTCTTTTTCAGAGGCTTCAGACAGGTGATGAAGGGTTGAGGCTACACAATCCTTTTTGAGGGCTGTATGGGCATTTTTTGAGGCTTCTAACTCATCACATAGAGCCATCAATTCATCTACTTTGGCGACTATGCGTTTTTGTTCTGCGAGGGGGGGGAGAGGGAAAGGTAATTTTTCCCACTTCCCTTTGTTAAGTATAGAGATTGTTGTGCTTGATGATTCTGCCCACGCTAAACCCTGAAAATAATTTGACGAAGTTGCAATATTGATAAAGTCTATTGTTTTTGTGACATAGGGTGTGATTGAGTTTATCTGCTGGTTGAAGGAACAATCTTGCCGAGCAATGGCACTTTTACCAATTGTACCTATGCATACCATTAACAATGAAGGAGCCTTTGCAAAACGGCCCTCTTGTTCGATTTCGCTAGAGAGGCCTTCAGCCATTGAATAATCAATCTTATTTTTTTCAATACATGCGGGTTTAACAAATGGAATGTTGCCACCCCAGACATTAGAAATTTTTTTCGGTGTAGAACCCGTTTGTGTAATTCCTAAATCACCCAAAGCAACCCATTTCCAAGACTTAGGAATACTAAACGGTGCTATGTCCTCGCATAAAACGACAGTTTTTTTATTCTTCTTTAAAACACCATTCTCGGCGAGATTGGCTTTAATTTTGTCAATGTCACTTAACAAAGCACTAGCTGGCTCATCATTCGGGTCTTGCTCGACCAGTTTCCCTTGAACAGCCAATTGCAAAATCAAGTCACGTAATTTTTTGATACCATCTGGCCCTTGGGCTAGATGCCCGAACTCATTCAAAAAGATTTCTTTATCCAAGATTACTCTCCTGCCAGACGATTAAGGGCTTCCGAGAGGATGGATTTGAGTTTGTCTTGGGTTGCCGTCATATCCTTCTGGTTTGTGTTGAACTTTTCCAACAAGTCGGCAGGGTCCATATGTGTTGCATCCTGAACATTCGGGTTCTTGATATCCAGGTTGAAATTATTGGCCTTGATATCCTCAAATGAGACCTTCCAGGCTTGGTCGTTTTCTTCCCGATTATTCCACCATGCTTTTTCAGGCTCAAATTCTTCAATCTTCATTGGCTTGTTTTTGGAGTAGCTTTTATAGCCCTCTGGATAAGGATGTTCATAAAACCAGACATCAGTTGTCGGTTCACCCTTTGTGAAGAACAACAAGTTCGTTTTAATGCCCGTATATGGGTTGAAAACACCATTAGGAAGCCTAACAATCGTATGAAGGTTACATTCTGTCAGCAGTTTCTCTTTAATACGGGTCTTGATACCCTCACCGAAGAGTGTGCCATCAGGTAAAACAACGGCTGCACGACCTTTATCTTTCAGCAGGGTGATAATGAGTACCAAAAACAGGTCTGCGGTTTCACGAGTTCTGAAAGTGGCTGGAAAGTTATTTTCAATACCATCTTCTTCCATGCCACCAAAAGGCGGGTTGGTAAGAATGACATCAACACGGTCAGAAGGCCCATAATCAACAAGAGGTCTGGAAAGTGTATTGGTATGGCGAACATTGGTTGGCACATCAATGCCATGCAAAATCATGTTTGTTGTTGCCAATAAATGCGGCAAAGCCTTCTTTTCCACACCATGAATAGAATTCTGAAGGATTTCCCTATCTTCAGCACTTTTCTCATATTTGCTGCGTTTATGTTCAATGGCACAAGCAAGAAAGCCACCTGTTCCACATGCAGGGTCAAGAACCTTTTCTTCCAGCTTAGGGTCAACAATATCCACCATAAACTGAGTTACAGCACGAGGGGTATAGAATTCACCAGCATTTCCTGCACTTTGAAGGTCTTTCAGGATTTGTTCGTAAATGTCGCCAAAGGTGTGCCTGTCATCGGTACTGTTGAAATCAATCTCATTAATTTTGTTGATGACCTGTCTCATCAACGTCCCTGATTTCATGTAGTTATAAGCATCTTCAAAGACATTTCGGATAACGGCTGCTTGTTTTCCAGATGACGCAGGGAGTTCTTTGAGTTTCGGGAAAAGTTCATTGTTTACGAAGTCATTTAAGGCATCGCCAGTAATACCTTCGGCATCTTTCGCCCAATTGCACCATCTCAGATTTTCGGGGATTGGTGATTCAAACTCGTCATCAAGAAGTTCCTGTTCTTCTTCCTTGTCATCAATGATTTTGAGGAAAAACATCCATACAAGTTGGGATATCCTTTGGGCATCACCATCAACACCTGTGTCTTTACGCATGATATCCTGAATGGATTTAATAATCCCTGAGACATTGCTCATTTTTTATTCCTCAATTTTATTGATTTAAGCAGACTGGTCTTGCTTGAAAATTTCTTGTTCCAAATCATGAATAGCCTGTTCGTAAGGCTTTTTACCACCAAAAACATTTTTGACGATTTCAATGGGTGTACCGAAAGAATTCAACGGTGTTAATTGAAGAACCTTTTTATCTTCCAAAGTTCCCAAACCTTCGTCAGCATATTTATCCAACAAGCCTTCTAAAACGGCTCTGGCTGTATCTTCATATTTGGCAAAATAATTACGCTTTTTAACGTTATTTGCGCGTTCTTTACGGGTTAATGGTGGTTGCCCATAGGCCACATGACAAATGAGGTCGAAAACCCCGTATTCATCACCATTTTTAACTTCTTCCCGCAAAGCTTCTAGCGGAATGCCTTGTTCTGCAAGTTCATCAATAATAGCAGATTTTTTATCTGCTTCATTCCATCGCCGTAAAAAGTCATCCAAGGAAGCATAATTTTTTTGGACATTTTTTCGGGTGTAATCTTTCAGGGATTCCGTAATGAGTTTGCCGTCAGCATCAAGATATTGAACCCTTTTTGCCATGATATCGACTTCGACATCATTGATATAATATTTTGTGCGACCTGAGCTTTCCCCGTCTTCATCATCCCAAGTGATATCAGTAACAGGAACTTCTTCGCCATCAACCTCAATAGTACCTTCCTCGGTATTTTCTTCAGGAGGTGTGACTTCACCACCTGGGCCTGGCTCAAAGATTTGTACTGGGTCGCCATCAAAATCCTTGTCAGCAAACAGTTCTGTTGCTTTCTTAAAATCCATAATGGTGAAGTAGCGTTTGCCATATTCTTCATTTACACGGGTGCCACGACCAATAATTTGCTTAAATTCCGTCATGGATTTGATGTTTTGGTCCAGAACGATAAGTTTGCATGTCTTGGCATCAACGCCAGTGGTCATAAGTTTTGATGTGGTCGCAATAACAGGATAACGGGATTCAGGATTAATGAAGTTATCCAGCTCGGCTTTGCCTTCATCGTTATCGCCTGTAATTCGCATAACATAGCGGTGATTTTCAGCGACTAATTCTGGGGTGCAATTCGCTATAGCCTGTCTCATTCGTTCTGCGTGGTCGATATCTTCGCAAAAGATGATGGTTTTATCGTATTGGTTTGTTTGAGCTAAAAATTCAGTGACTTTTTTTGCCACCATTTCAGTGCGCTTTTCCAATACCAGGGTTTTATCGTAATCCTTGGCGTTATAAATTCTATCTTCAATTATATTGCCGTTTTTATCGACTTTACCTTTTTCAGGACGATAGCCTTGAAGGTCTTTATCAAAATCAATTCTGATGACCTTGTATGGTGCCAAAAAGCCATCATTAATGCCCTGTTTTAGGGAATAGGTATAAACAGGGTCGCCAAAATATTCGATGTTGGAAACGTCTTTTGTTTCTTTGGGTGTTGCCGTTAAACCTACATGGGTTGCATCTGAGAAATAATCGAGGATTTCACGCCATGCTGAGTCTTCTGCTGCACTTCCTCGATGGCACTCATCAATAACAATGAGGTCAAAGAAATCAGGGGAAAACTGTTTATAAATATTCTTGCTTTCTTCATTCCCAGTGACGGCTTGATAAAGGGAAAGATAAATCTCATAGGATTTATCGACCATCCTATTTTGAATTTTCGTCATCTTATCCCCAAAGGGTGAGAAATCTTGTTGTTTTGTTTGGTCAACAAGGATGTTTCTATCAGCCAGGAATAAGATGCGTTTCTTTTGTTTGGCTTTCCATAACCGCCATATAATTTGAAATGCGGTGTATGTTTTGCCTGTACCTGTTGCCATAACAAGCAGAATGCGGTTCTGGCCTTTTGCAATTGCTTCAATGGTTCGATTAATGGCAATGGATTGATAATAGCGCGGAGACTTACCTGAGCCGTCATCATAATAATCCTGAGCAACAACGTTACTGGCTGTATCTGATAAGCCTTTATGCTGTTTATATTTTGCCCAAAGTGTATCAGGAGAAGGAAACTGTTCCATTGGAATTTCAGTTTCCAATTTTTCAGATGTTCCTGATTTATCATGGAAAAGGAAGCCATCGCCATTTGAAGAAAACACAAAGGGAATATCGAGGATTTCCGCATATTCCAAAGCCTGTTGCATACCAGAGCCAACGCTATGATTATTATCTTTGGCTTCAACGATAGCTAAAGGAATATTGGGTTTATAATAAAGGATGTAGTCTGCACGTTTGGTTTTACCCCGTGCAGTCATTTTACCTCTGACAATGATACGGCCTGCTGTGAATGTGACTTCTTCACGCATTTGGGACTGGATATCCCATCCTGCCTTTTTGATAGCTGGTGTGATGAACTTTGTTTTCACATCCGTTTCAGACAGCTTCATTATCTATTTCCCATTACCCTTATTTCTTTTAGGTAAGAAATAATAGCCGTTATAGTTGCTAAGGCAATCAATTATTAGAAACGCCTGCACATTGAGTTAACTTGATGCCCAAAATATCAAAAATGGGATGCTGATGTTGAAAAATCGCAAACTAAGTTGACAGCGAAATGACCCCATAGGGGTTGGTCAACCAATCGTTATTTTTTGGATAACATGTAATATCTAACATGTGAGGGTTTTATAACTTCCGATAATAATACATTTCTGGAAGTTGACGACAACATTTTTGGTTTATGTTCGTGTACCATACATTTTTTGCAAATTACGTTTACGCCCTCAGAGGGGTCATTTCGCTGTAAACTGTTTTGCGTTTTCGCCTCTTGCTAAGTGTGGTTGCTGGCAGATGCACAAAGTTAACCGAGGTTCTTTCAGACGTGTGACGATTAAATTCTCAATGAACATATTCAGGCTTCTCAACCAACTTTAAGTGACTCATTTTTAAATCGTCATTCACGATTAAATCAGATGCCGAATTTTCCAATCGTGACAATCTGACTTTTAGCTCTGAATTCTCAGCTTCCAGGCATTTTATTCTGGCTTGTAAATCATCAAACTTTTTAACCACCTTTCGAATGCCAATAAGTCCCTCATGAATTCGAACATTTAAATCTGGCGTAGCCCCCAAAAAGTGATCCACACGAAATGTTAGTTTTTCTGGCTTATTCAAATCCATGGATAAGGAGAAAAGACATGGGAAAACTGAAACGACCAACGCCTGAGCAGATCATCACGAAGCTTCGAGAAGCCGAGGTTATCATTGCCCAAGGCAATACGATTGCTATCGCAGCTCGCAAAATCGGTGTGACTGAACAGACCTATTATCGTTGGCGCAACCAATATGGCGGCATGAAAACGTCTCAGGCCAAAAAGATGAAAGCTTTAGAACAGGAAAACGCCCGCTTGAAGAAAGCGGTTGCGGAACTAACGCTGGACAAGCTT
>NZ_JHYO01000047.1 GCF_000688235.1 Terasakiella pusilla DSM 6293
AACACCAGCCTTTCGCCAACGAACAAACCTATTGTAACAGGTCGTATATGAACCGTAGCGTTCAGGCACATCTGCCCAAGGAGACCCTGTGCGAAACCGCCAGAGAATGCCGTTCAAAACACGGCGGTCATCTACACGTGGAACGCCTCGGCTTTTTTGAGGCAAAAGCGGTTCAATGATCGACCATTCATAGTCTGTAAGCTCAAAACGGCGGCGGCTCATAATTCCCTCCAAATCTTTTGGAAGGTTGAATCATATTCAAGCTGATACAGGAAGGAATTTTATGAGTTTACGGCCTAATCTAGATAGCGCAGGAAACGCACGCTGTCATCCTTGATGGCTTGCTTTTTTTCTTCTGTCATACGCTCATAGCTTTTGTAGATCATGCCAAGGCGGTGATTGTTTGATAGTTGGTCGCGGTTGCGGTCTAGGAAATCCCAATAGAGGTAATTGAACGGGCAGGCTTTTGGCCCATTTTTTTTGCGCACATCAAAGCTACATCTGTCGCAATAGTTGGACATTTTCTGGATATAAGCTCCGCTGGAGGCATAGGGTTTGCTGGCGAGCAAGCCGCCATCCGCAAATAGCGCCATACCGGTGACGTTGGGCATTTCCACCCATTCAAAGGCATCGGCATAGACAATTAAAAACCATTCATTCACCTGTTTAGGGTCAATGCCTGACAGAAGGGCGAAGTTCCCCAACACCATGAGCCGCTGGATATGGTGGGCATAGGCATGCTGGCGGGTATCGTGCACACATTGGCGCAGGCAGTTCATCATCGTTTGGCCCGTCCAGTAAAAGGCGGGCAGGTTGCGCGTGGCGTTAAATGTGTTTTCATCGGCGTAGTCGGGCATTTTTAGCCAGTAAATCCCGCGCACAAATTCGCGCCAACCCAAGATTTGCCGGATGAAACCTTCCACGCAGTTTAAAGGTGCGCGGTTGTTATGATAGGCCTGTTCCGCCGCTTTGATACATTCCAGCGGCTCGAGTAAACCGATGTTAAGGTAAAAACTGATGTGGGAATGAAACATCCACGGCTGGCCTTGCACCATCGCATCTTGATACGTGCCAAAGGTGGGTAGATTGTGCTGGATAAAATGATCTAGGGCCGCATGCGCGCCTGTGCGGTCCACGGCATACTGAAATCCGTCTAGCGTGCCGAAATGATCGGAGAAACGGTTTTCCACCAAGTTCAGCACCTCTTGTGTGATCTCGTCAGGCGGGACGTGAAAAGGTGCAGGGTAAGCTTGCTGGTCTGACGGTTTTTCGCGGTTGTCGTGGTCATAGTTCCATTTACCGCCCGTGGGGCTGCCTTTGTCCATCAAGATTGCGTGTTTCTTGCGCATGTCGCGGTAAAAATATTCCATGCGCAACTGTTTGCGCCCCGATGCCCAGTGTGCGAACTCATCCAATGTGGCAAGAAAACGGGTGTCGGCGCGGACCTCTACCGGAACGCCTAGATCCTCTTGCCACGTCTGGATGGTCTGCTGGACCCGCCATTCTCCTGCTTCTGTAAGGATGATTTTATCAGGGCTGTAGCGTGCAACTGCGTCTGCCAGTTCGTTGGTGAAGCTGCCTTTACTGTCTGGGTCATCCAGCTTGCGGTAATGAACCGTAAACCCTTCTGCGCGCAGGTCTTGTGCAAAGTGGCGCATGGCGGAAAAGATCAGGGCGATCTTTTTCGGGTGGTGTTTGACATACGTGGCTTCTTCCACGACCTCACAGAGGAAAAGGATGTCTTGTCCGGGCTGTGCTCCGTCAAGGCTGCTGATGGATCGGCTGAGTTGATCCCCCAAAATCATAATCAGATTTGCCACGGTGCCTCACATTTTGCCTTTGTCTAAAAAAGAAAGCGAAAAGCCCTACCCTAGGCTTTTCGCTTTACGATTTCGACCCAGTGAGGGGGGGAGGGATGGTGGGTAAAGTCGTCGAAATCGTTGTTCTGTTGTCTTTACGCCCCTTGGGACCGGTTGGATCATCCCTTTTTTATTTTTTTAAAATTTCCTGCATAAAGGCGATAAAGGTGGGGTGGGCGGCATGGGCGATGTTGAGGCGCATAAAGCTGTCCGTGCTGTCTTTATCGAGGGAGAAAACGGAACCGGGGGCAAGGAAGATGCTTTGTTCGTTGGCGCGCTGGACCAATTGAGCTTCATCGATACCGTCGGGCAATTGCACCCAGCAATAATAGCCCCCCGTGGGCTGGTGAACCTTTTGAAAATCAAGCCCGTCCAGCACGTTTAAAACGTCGTTTCGGGCCTTATCGATGCGTTTTTTCAGGCGGCGCAGGTGCCTGACATAATGGCCTTTATACATCAGATTATAAATCAGCCGTTCGCCATATTCGGACGAACTGACCATGGTGATCATTTTTAGATCACACAGCGCCGCCACCAGATCGGGGCGGGCTGCCAGATAGCCCACGCGTAAATTTGCCGACAGAGTTTTGGAATAGGTGCCGATGTAAATCACCCGTTCCAGCTGGTCCAAAGTGGCGATGCGGGGCAGGGATTGGGTCATCACATCGGCAAACGGATCATCTTCCACCACATACATGTCGTGTTGTTCTGCGATGCTGAGGACTTTATGGGCGGTGGCGATGGTGATGGTGCTGCCGGTTGGGTTCTGCGCCAAGGATTGGGTGAAGAACATCTTGGGTTTCAGGCGCGTTGCTTTGTCCGCGAGGTCATCAAGGTCCGGCCCGTCTTCGGTCCGGCGCACCCCGATCATGTTGATATTTTCCAGCTTTAATTTACCAAACAGCGGATAATATCCCGGCTCATCCACAAGGACCGTATCCCCCGGTAACAAAAGGTGGCGGATCACCAGATCAAGCGCATGGTTGGCGCCATTGGTCATTAAAATCTGATCGGGTGTGGCGGTGATTGATCGTTCTGCCAAGGTCAGGGAAATCAGTTCGCGCAACGGACGATACCCCATGGGAGAGCCGTAGCCGTCTTTCAGGTTGGTATCCTTCAGGGATTTGGGATTACGAAAGAAGGCCCCGACTTCTGATCCTTCCACCCAGTCAAACGGCAACCGTCCGTCCCCGACACGGATATCATGATCCTGTTTGAGTTGATGGCGCAAGAGGGACACGATGCTGAGGGCTTCTGCCTGTTTGGGGGCGGCGCGATGGGCTGTGCTGGAGCGATTGATATTGACGTAAAAGCCGGAACCTTGTTTGGACGTCAGATAGCCTTGCCCGACCAAGCGGTCATACACCTCCGCCATGGTATTTTTAGACACACTGTTGTTGCTTGCGGCTTCGCGGATGGAAGGTAGGCGGATGCCGGGTTTTAGGGTGCCTTGTTCAATCATTTTGGCTGTCTTATCGACCAGTGTGGTGACCAGGTTTTTGGCTTTGGCATATCGGGGCATGTCAATCCTCAAAGTGTACCTATAAATTTAGTGGTACAGTGTTTGATTTTTAATAAATTATTGTACCTTGTTTAGGATGGTACTAATAACGAATACTGATTTTGGAAAAAGACAAACGTAAGAATTACACAGAACTTTCGGCAATTCCACCTTTTAAACGAAAAGACACGCAAAAGAATTGTCTGTAATTGTCCTGTAAATGTCTAAAATATTTTTAACAGTGGAGCTATCTATGAAACAAGTTAACCGCAGAAATGTCTTGAAAGCGGCTGCCGTTGGGATCGGCGCGAGTGCTGCAATTCTGACATCCGGTAAGGCGGCAAAAGCTGCTGATAAAGTCACATGGCGCATGCAGGCCCTGTGGGGCGGCGGGACGACACCGCAGCAGTTTGAAGAAAAATTTGTTAAACGCGTGGCAGAACTGACAGACGGCAAGTTTGAAATCAAACTGTTTGCCGAAGGTCAATTGGTGCCGAACGCGCAAGCTTTTGACGCCGTGCGCGGTGGCGCGTTTGAAATGATGAAGACATTTGATGGCTACGCTGCAGGTAAAATTCCGACATTCGGCTTTACCTCTACCGTGCCCTTTGGTTTCCCTGAGTCTGATCAGTTTGAAGCATGGTTCTATGAACTTGGCGGGATTGATCTGGCACGTCAGGCTTATGCGCCTGCAGGTTTGACCTATATCGCCCCGACCATTTATGGCGAAGAGCCGATGCATTCTAAGGTGAAGATCAACAGCCTTGAAGACTTTAAAGGTAAAAAAGGCCGCTTCGTTGGTCTGGCCAGTAAAGTGATGGGTGATCTGGGCGTAAACGTCTCTCCACTGCCGACAAGCGAAGTGTATTCTGCGCTGGATAAAGGCCTGATTGATCTGGCAGACCGTGGCGATATCAAAGCCAACTTTGAACAGGGTCTGGCAGAAGTTGCGAAATATATTCTGCTGCCGGGTGTGCATCAGCCGACAACCGCAACCAGCTATGTGGCCAATACAATGGCTTACAACAAACTGCCGGATAGCTTTAAATATGCGTTGGAAGTTGCCGCGCGTGAAATTTCGTCCTCCTTGCGTCAAAACATTTTGGTGGCGAATGCGGAATATCTCAAGAAGTTTCAGGATGCAGGCGTTGAAGTGCTGACCCTTGATCCGGCAGAGATTGCAAAAGGCCGTAAGCTCGCTGTTGCGTCGTGGGAAAAAGCCACCAATGGCGATGCGCTTGCCAAGAAAGTGATGGATAGTCAGGTCGACTTTATGCGTCAGCTTGGTTTGCTCGCTTAAACACTTTCCCGGACGGTCCGGCTGCCTGATGTGAAAGGTGCCGGACCGTTTTTCCTATCCGGATGAAATCTCATGCAAAACATCCCCCTTTTGATTACGTCGTTGAACCGCTTTTTGTTCAACACGGCAAAATGGCTGATCTATTTGATCGTCCCGATTATGTTGATCGAGGTCGTGAGCCGTTACGTCTTCGGCGCCTCCACCGTTTGGTCCCTTGAACTGGCAAGCCTGCTGTTTGGCCCTTACTTTTTGCTGGGCGGGCCGTACCTGCTGCATATGGGTGGGCATGTGGCGGTCGATATCCTGAAAGAACGCGTGCGTGGCCCCTTTGCCAAAGTACTGGAGTTTGCGGGCCTCTGTCTGGGGTTGGTCTTTGCGGGTCTTTTGGCTTATTACGCCGCACCGCTGGCTTATAACTCCTTCATGATGCAGGAAACCTCCTTTTCCTCATGGAATCCGGTTGTCTGGCCGTTCAAACTCTTTCTCCCCCTTGCCGGTGGTTTGATGTTTTTACAAGTTTTGGCGGAAATCATGTTTCTGTTGAATGGGCAGCATCCGGCGAAAACGGAAGGTGCGTCATGACGTCTTCTGTCGTTTTATTTTTGATGTTTGCCGCGCTTGTGGGCACCATGTTGACAGGGGCCCCGCTGGCTTTTGTGCTGGGTGGGGTTGCGTTTCTGTTTACCGTTTCCTTGTGGGGAATGGACGCGCTGGTGATCTCGGTGCTGCAAACCTTTGAGACCATGTCGTCGGAAAGCTTACTGGCGATCCCGCTTTATGTGTTGATGGCAAGTATCCTGCAAAAATCCGGCATTATTGAAGACCTCTATAATGCGATGGAAAAATGGTTCTCCAACGTGGTGGGCGGGCTTGCGATCGGGACAGTGATTATCTGTACCATCATGGCGGCGATGACGGGGATTGTCGGCGCGGCTGTGGCGGCAATGGGGATTTTGTCCCTGCCATCCATGTTAAAGCGCAATTATGACGAACGTCTGGCCCTTGGCACCATCTGTGCGGGCGGGACATTGGGGATTTTGATCCCGCCGTCGATTGTGACCATTGTGTATGCGATTTCTGCCAAAATCTCGATTGGGCAAATGTTTATTGCGGGGATTGTGCCGGGGATTATTCTGGCGTCGCTTTACAGTGTCTATATCTGGGTGCGGGCGATGTTGAACCCGTCGTTGGCCCCAAAACCGGATATGGTTGACGAACAGTTTACGCTGGACCAAAAGCTTGCTTCCCTAAAATCCCTGATCCTGCCGTTTATGATTATCTTTGGTGTGCTTGGCTCCATCTACATGGGGATCGCCACACCGACGGAAGCCGCAGCCGTTGGTGTGCTGGGTGCGTTGTTATCTTCGGCGGTGCTCGGGCGTTTAAACTTCCGCGATATTTCCGATGCGGGCAATGACACCCTTAAAGTCACCGCCATGATCCTGTGGATCACCATTGGGGCGAAGACTTTTGTGTCGGTCTTTAACGCAACGGGTGGGGCAGATAGTGTCATCCAGTTTGTCCAAGGACTTGAAATGTCGCGCTATGCGGTGTTGGGCATCTTGTTGCTGGTGCTGATCTTCCTTGGTCTGTTTTTGGACGAGATCGGGATTATTCTGCTGTGCGTCCCAGTGTTTTTGCCGATCGTGATTGCCCTTGATTTTGACCCGCTGTGGTTTGGGGTGCTGTTTATGATTACGGCGCAGATGGCCTATATCACGCCGCCCTTTGGCTACACCTTATTTTATCTCAAGAGTGTGCTGCCTGCCCACATCAGCATCGCCCAGGTCTATCGCGGGGTGATCCCCTTCTTCCTTCTGCAAGTGTTTGCCTTGCTCCTGTTTATCCTATTTCCCGATGTGGTCACGTGGCTGCCGGAATTCATGATTGAAAAATGAAAGTGAGAAAAAATATGTCTTCTTCTTCGAGAATTTCAGGGTTTCATAAATTATCCATTCCTGAACGTTTGCAAAAAGTGGCTGAAAACAGCCCGGCAAGCCTCGACACCTTGAAGGTGTTTGAAGAGTTCGGCAACCTTCCGGCAGAAACCGCAGATCGCATGATCGAAAACGTGATCGGCAGCCTGTCCATTCCGGTGGGCGTGGCAACCAACATGGTGATTGACGGCAAAGACGTGCTGATCCCCATGGCAACCGAGGAATCTTCGGTGGTTGCGGCTGTCTGTAACGCGGCGCGTCAATGTCGTGACAGCGGCGGGTTTATCACCTCGACCACAGGCTCGTTGATGATCGCGCAAATTCAGCTGACCAACGTGGCGGATTGCGCCAATGCGCGCCTGAAAATTCTGGAACGGATCGAGGAAATTCGCACCATCTGTAACGATGCGGATCCGCTGTTGATCAAGTTGGGCGGTGGCTTCTATGATGTTGATGTGCGGATGGTCAAAGCCAAAAATGAGACCATGCTGGTTACCCACATTATCGTGGATACCCGCGATGCGATGGGGGCCAACACGGTCAACACCATGGCAGAAAAACTCGCCCCTGTGTTGGCGGGTTGGACGGGCGGTAAGCCTTACCTGCGGATCCTGTCCAACCTTGCCGATCGTCGTTTGGCCCGCGCCCGCGCCGTCTGGACACCCGAAGCCATCGGTGGCACAGACGTTCGTGACGGCATGATGCAGGCTTATTACTTTGCCGAAGCTGACCCCTACCGCGCGGCAACCCACAACAAAGGGATCATGAACGGTGTCTCCGCCGTTGTGCTGGCAACGGGCAACGATACCCGCGCGGTTGAATCCGGTGCCCATGCTTATGCGGCACACTCCGGTCGCTACACCAGCTTGACGACGTGGGAAGTGGATGCAGACGGCAACCTGTGCGGTTCCATCGAAATCCCGATGCCGGTTGGCCTTGTCGGTGGGGCCACCAAAATCCACCCTGTCGCCAAAGCCTCCCTTGAGATCTTGGGCGTTCAAACCGCAGAAGATTTGGCAAAAGCCATTGCCGCCGTTGGCCTTGCCCAAAACTTCGCTGCCATGCGCGCACTGGCAACCGATGGTATCCAAAAAGGCCACATGGGCCTGCACGCCAAAAACATCGCCGTCATGGCAGGCGCTGTGGGTGACGAAATCGACACCATCGCCAAAACCCTCGTCCAACTCGGCACCGTGCGCGTTGATGTTGCCGAACAAGAACTGGCAAAACTCCGCACGAGCTAAGAGCGTTTGTTAAAGACGAAAAAGCCCTCCTTCACCTTTTGTGTGAAGGGGGGCTTTTTCTTTTCTTGCTTGGCTTCGCGTCTAGTTGTGACGGATGCCGTTGAGGAAGGTTTCTACTTCTTGGGACATGGCGTGGGAGCGTTGTTTTAGGTCTTCCATGCCTTGGGTGAGGGTGGTGGAGGCTTCGTTGACATTTTCCACTTCGCCGGCGACCTCGCTGACGGCTTGTTCCACCTGAATGGTACTGTTAGAGGCGTTTTGGGCGCCGCGGGCGATTTCGCTGGTGGCGGCGGCCTGTTCTTCCACAGCGGAGGCAATGCCCGTCGTGATCTGATCGACTTGATCAATGACGGTTTTAATCCCCTGAATGGCCTGTACGGATTTGCGCGTGGCGTCCTGCATGTCAGTAACTTGCTGGAAAATCTCGCTGGTGGCTTTGGCAGTCTGGTTGGCGAGGTTTTTCACTTCGCTTGCCACAACTGCAAAGCCTTTACCTGCTTCACCGGCGCGCGCGGCCTCGATGGTGGCGTTGAGGGCCAGCATGTTGGTTTGATCCGCAATCTCGTTAATCAGGTTGACCACCTGCCCAATGCGTTCGGCGGAACTGGACAGATCGCCTACGGTTGCGTTGGTTTGTTCCACCTGATTGGAGGCATCTTTGGCGGTATTGGCAACTTCTGCAACCCGTGACGAAATTTCTACGATGGAGGCGGAGAGTTCTTCTGCTGACGCGGCAACGGTCTGTACGTTTCTGTTGGCATCCTGAATGGAATGGACGACCAAGGACATCTTGTCGCGGCTGGCTTGGGAATTGTCAGACATGACAGCGGCAGAACCAGAGGCTTCCTGAATACCGTTGGAGACTTCGGTTGCGATGGAATTGACGGAGCGTTCAAAGTCATCGGCAAGCGCAATACGACTGTCGTGACGTTCTTGCGAGGCTTTGATCTCCATCTCATGGGCTTGCTTTTGCAGGGCGATATTTTCCTGCAGGCGTTCCTGGAAGTGATGGAGCGCCTTTGCCATGCTGCCGATTTCGTCCTGTTTATCCTGATGCTGGATTTCGATGTCGGTTTGGCCGTCTGCCATGGTCCCCATGGTGGTTGCCAGTTGCGTGATCGGCTTGGCGACGCTGGACCCCATGAAGTAATAGACAAGGGTGGCGACAACAACGCAGAGCAGGGAGATCATAAGCAAAATGTTTTGCACCTGACTGGATTGGGCAAAAACGTCGTCATGTTTGGCATGGATGGCAAGGGTCCAGTTTTCCTTAGTGCCGAAGTTGACAGGGACCGCAACGCTGATCATCTCTGTGCCATCAATCAGGGTTTCATTGTGGAAAAAACCGTCTTTTATAACATGGTCAAAGATGGTTTTTTCCAGGTCGCCCTTGATCGGTGTGCCGGGCATTTTTTTGTCCGGGTGAGCCACCCATTGCCCGTCATGACTGATGAGGTAAGCAAATCCGTTTTTGTAAGGTTTGATCTTGGACACAATTTCCCCGATTTTGTCGAGGGAGGTATCGACGGTCACGATCCCGATGGCATTATTGTTTTTATCATGGATGGGAACGGATACGGTGGTCATCAAAACATCTACGCCTTCAACCGGATAGAGGTAGGGCGGGGTGACAACTTCGCGGTTTTCTTTGATCGGGCGGAGGTACCATTCATCAATACCGGCTTCAGGGCTCATGTCCAATGCTTCAAAGGCAACACCGTCTTTGGTGTTGTAAAAATAGGGGACATAGCGGCCTGTGGCATCGGCATATTTGTTGCCGATCAGGCTTTGGTCATTGCCGTTAAACTTGTTGGGCTCCCAAGCGGCTGTGCAGCCCACGTATTGTGGGTTGGCCGCAACTACACCTATGGTCATCTGCGCAATATTTTCCGGTGTGTAATCACCGGAGGCCTGCACGCCTTCAAGGGAGGCGGTGAGGGTTTGTGCCGTTATGACGGCTGCGCCCAGTTCTTTTTCAATATTTTCGGCATATTGGTTAGCAAGGGCTTCAAGAGACTCTTTACTCGATTGTTCGGCAAGTGACAGCATATTCTTGCTTGCAAACAGGGTAATCATCGCGCAGGCCGCGATGACAATGACGACGCCCGAAACGACAATGCGCCCTTTTATGGTTTTGTTTAAGATCATGTGATGCCCTTGTTTAAATGTATAAACAGATTTGTGCCGATCAAAAAAATAATGACAGGTTTTGACGGTCCTCTCATGGAAAAGGTCATGAGTCTCAAAAGGTTCACATAAAAAGTTGGGTATGGGAATAATAAATAGCCAATTGAGTGATGTGGACCCTCTATAGGGTGTTTATGGAAGTTCTATTCCCTTCATGGTGTTGATTTTCCGCCCGTTTTAATTTTTTACATGCAAGCAAAGCGCACAAAAACCGCATATCCCTACAGATTGATTTTTTGCCCGCGACGATTCTCCCACGTTGTATGTCTAGAATGCAAAAACCCCACCAGTGTGAACTGATGGGGTTTTCTTGATCGGGTGAACTTCTTGGCTGTTCCACACGGTTGCTACACAGTGGTGGCTGAACCGAGGCAGGAAGACAAGGAGTTCTGCAGTATTCCTTAAGAGGAATAATACATTTTGTATATTTTTTACCTCTGTAAGTGATTGTTTTATATAGATTACGTTAGCAAAAACGTGTCTATTTTGGCTCCAGCGTTAGAGTGGCTAGCTTCTTACCATCTTCGGCATTCTCAAGATTTTGTATCGCTGCCATTGCCAATTCTACTCGGCGAGGAAGGTACTTTTCAAGAATTTGCGTCGTAGTATCGATGGTGTGTCCAGACACGGATGCGATCTGAGGGATTGTGCAGCCAGCTTGTCCCAAACGAACAACCGCAGTGCGGCGAAGGTCGCGTGGTTGTAAATCACGAATACCAGCCATGGCGCAGATTTGAACAAACGCCTTGCGGAAAATGCTGTAAGACATTTGACGATTTTTATTGGATACGATTGTCTCACTAGTACGCTTGTCGCGGGCGGTTTCCAATGCTTTCTTTAAATCCCGGTGTGCGGGTAGACCAACAAGTGTTTTGGTTTTTTGCTGACGAACCAAGATGATGTTATCGTCGGTATATTGGTCCCATTTGGACTTTAAAACATCGATAGGGCGTTGAGCGGTGTAGAGGAGCATGTCGAAGGCCAAAATCAACGCATCGGATTTCTCATGCTTCTTAGCTGCCTTCTTCCACGAATCAATATCTTCCGGCAACCAGATTTGGGTACGAGTACCCATCTCTGCCAAACGGAGGTTTGATGCAAGGTTGTGAGATGCGCATCCGCGATACATGGCTTCGTTGAATAAATTGCGTAGAACTGCTGAACAATGTTTGCGTTGAGAGTCTTTGGGGTAGCTTTCTACAAAATCAATTACATCAGCACGGCTGATTTCGTCGAAAGGCATCTCTCCACCGAGTTCCAGAATATCCTTCAAGAACCGATTGTAATACTTGAGTGTCCCCTTTGCGAGTGCTTTGTAATCAGCACTGTTCTTGTATTTCGAAATAACCCAGCCAAGTGTGTCTTCTGCCCATGCTAGATTAATTTCTACCTTTTGGTCTGCTGCATTATTCAGTCGGATAGCCATGTTGGCCCGGTCAAGAGGATCGTCAGGGAGGCGAACGATCTTGTGTTTGGGGCGCTGCCAATAAAACCGCAGCGCCCCAGACTTGTTTTTTCGTGTTGTGATATATGGAATGTTTTCGCCCATGATTAGCTGCCTTTCCGTTTCTTGATGTTCTCACGGAACTTGCTTGCTGGTGTTTTGGGTTATTGTCTCACAGCCTGTAAGCCATCGACAATTGCAAGTCCTGAAATGCTATCCAGAAACGCGTCCAACTTTTTTCGGTCATATAAGTTGCGTCGAACGCCGTTGAACTTTAGCGGTTCAGGAAGGCGACCGTCATTGACGAGCTTACGGAACGATTTTTGATCCAGATTCATATAGAACGCAGCGGCTTCTTCATTCAGCATGCGTGGGGTGATGCCGGTAGGGAGTACAGTATCCATGGCAACTCCTTCTTTGTTGTTTATTCCTGTATCGCTTCTACCTGACACTTCGAAGACCTGTCGATTTATGGTTTTTCTTGATATTTTATGCCGTTTTGAAGTTCCGCACGTCATATTCGAAGCATAGAATTTTGGCGTTGAAGTATATGAAAATTGGATGTTTGAGTATTACTTCACGATTTACCTTTGACTCCGAGGTCGTTTCTTCCATCGCGTTTTTTGGTACGCCTTTTCGATAGCATCGATAATATCCGGGTCTTTGTTGTCAAGCGCCGTCAGAAGCTGTTGAAGCACATCTTCAACACATTGTAAGGAATCGCCGCAGTTAATGCTTTGGTGATCTTGGATGCGGATGATTTGTGATGAATACCGGAGTGTCAGGAAAAAACATGCGCCATCCATCCACCACCATTTCCGCAATGGTCGATCAACTTCTTTGTGGAAACGTATTCGCTTGACCGTGGCTTGTTGTCCATTTTGTTCGGCAACGATGCCATCAATTTGTTCTAGAAGTGAGGTACGGAATAATTCCTTCGGATCGTTCCTGCGTTTGGTTGTAAGCTGTTTTTTCTTGTTAGGCCCTAGACTCATAAATTTTTTATCCAAATGCGAACTGATGCCAGTTTAACAGCAGCGAGGAAATTCTCAGGGTTCTTATCATAACGTGTGGCAATGCCTCTGAATTGCTTGAGTTTGTTGAAGAAGCGCTCAACCAAGTTTCTGTAGCGGTAAAGGAATTTGCTAAAGGCAAAAGACTTTCGTCGATTGCTTTTAGGTGGGATATTTGCCCATGCTTTTTTATTTTCAGCCAATTGCCGAATAGCATCGCTGTCGTAGGCTTTATCGGCCAAAAGAATTGTGCCTTCCCGCATAGCTTCCAACATTGCTAGGGCAGGTTGACT
>NZ_JHYO01000048.1 GCF_000688235.1 Terasakiella pusilla DSM 6293
TTCGCAATGAACTTTTAAACGGAGAAATATTCTATACCTTGCAGGAGGCAAAGGTTCTGATTGAACGCTGGCGGCAGTTTTACAATGAAGTTCGTACGCACAGTTCACTGGGCTACAAGCCTCCGGCACCAAAAACACTCTTGCCTCGTCCTGATGTTCTGACTTACGCTACGCTCCAGTCGCCACATCAGGACGACAATAATAGCCAGAAACTAACATAGCGGTTGGACCACCAAAGTGGGGCACGTCAAATCGTCATAGACGGTTCTACTTAGGAAAGCTTTTAAGAGGGTCATTTCGCTGTATGTCTTTACAGTTTGCTTTCTTCCTTTCGTATCAAGCCGTTCTTCATATTGGCACTGATGACCATCAAGAGTTTTGCGAATTGATGGTTCACTTAATGGCTTTCCTTTTGTGTTTCTAACAGTACATTCCTGAAGAAGCAGGCTTATTTGCTTTATGTCATATTTCATTTTATCTCCATATTTTAAACAATAAAAAAGGAACTACCGTTGAATATGCTTTCAACAGTGTTCCCCCTTTTATTTATATTTATATATGAAGACAAAACGGGTTACGCAAATTCAAGAATCATTTAATCAATAAATAATGAAACTGTTATATCGTAGTTACGAAGCAATAACGTAGCAATAATGCAGTTGTGATGCATATTTAATGGTTCAATAATGTATCAATAATATAACCGTTATGCATCTGGTTTTTACATTATTTTTTCTTACCACATTATATTAGCTGAATACGGTTGTAATAAATTTGCAGATTTAGTATAACCGCTATTCCCTAATATATTATGTCATTGTTATTATTCTAGAATAACGAATATATTTAGCAATTCATACCGTTTCGAAAGCGGAATACAACGTAAACCGTAATGTTTTAATTTTGGGATTTGGCTTGAATAAATACTTTATTGCTAAGTGTGATTGCCAACGGTCTCACCTAATAGAGTTGATTGAACAAGCCGTTAAAACGAAAACTCCCCACCTAAAAGGCAGGGAGAATATGACTTAATGAACCGTATCGCTATTTTCAGAAACAAGACTATTGGGTTTAAATTCTATACCTTGAAGGCTTGCCTTATATCGAAGGGCTTTGTTTGTTAAAAACACATCTAGAAGGCCGTTTTTAAAGTACCTGCCTTTGTCTACACTCCAGTATCCATCTGATTCTGGAAAACCTCTTTCTGCTCTTTTTTGGATATTATAATATCTTTTAACCAGATAGCCTTCTTGTTCCAAAATACTCAGAGAATTACTGATATTTCGAACGAGCGGGTCTCTGATCTTCCTTTTGAAGTCAGTAAGAATAAGCATTTTTGAGAATTCACGAATACCCTCATCATTGATAAGCCTGACTTCTTCAAGCATTTGATGAGTGACCTGGATATGCCTCTTCAGAGTAACTTCTCGGCGTTCAATGTCTCTTTGGTTTTCAGAATACGGAATGCTGTTCTGAAGCCTTAAGTTAACGTTTTTAACAAACCCGTCTTTGTCAGCCATTAACAACAACATCATAAAAACTTTATGAGTTAAGTCGGGCTTATCCAAAATGTCTGTAAGACTGTTTTCTAATTTGAAATTGTTGTTAATCGCAACTTCATAGAGATAGTGACTTTTCAAATCGTCAATCTCTTCAAATTCCGCAGATTTGCTTATCTTTGCAGTTATTTCTTCAACGAGCTTTTTACAGCGTTCTTTGTCTTCTTTTGATAAATCTGGAAGACTTTCTTTTAAATCATTTTCTTCAATATTATTTAATAAATTATCGTCTGAAATGGCGTTAATATGATTTTCTAAATCTATTGTTTCTTCGTCTGTTATATCTTTCATTTTATTGTTAATCCTATATTACTAGATGTGGTCTCTTGGAAACACACCTAATAAATAAGATAACAAAATATATTATTTATTTCAATAATAATTTATTTAATTCAATTTTTTAACATTAACATATTGTTCAACAATGAATTCTTTATTCTCGATATTTTCAGACAAGCATTCAGATAAAACCTGATGTAAACCGTTAGGCATCATGCCAGTTGCTAACATTGCATCTATTGAAAATTGGGCATATTTTAACTGATTTATATTATTTTCATATAGTTCTTTCATATAATTTTCCTGTGGAATCTGTAACGCTTTTGTTGAGTTTTGTACTAGTTTCGCGCAACCTGTTTTAACCTACTTCACAATAAAAAAAATTATTTTACATTAAAACAAGTTGCGCCATGTCAAACGTCATCAACATAATTATATTAAATAAAAAGATTGAAAACAACCATAACAAAAGAATTTTATTATTTATTCTTCCTGCGTTTACAATATGCCTTAAAATCCATTTTAAAGCGTTTTAAGCATATCTTTTAATCTTAGGTATGCCATCATATAGGAAACATACAAATATGCGTTAAAAAGGTGTTTTCCATGCCTTTAAGATGGATTGTCATGTTTGGCTTTATGGAATACCTGCTTAATGGCCTAGTATTCTTCTAGGTGTGATTAGCAGCGACTACACCTTGGATAAGGTTGTCACACAAGAACTTTAATTGTAGGGCGGCAAGACCTTTAAAGGCTATAAGAGTCCCATCAAATCGTTATCAAGATCGCTAACGCTCATTCATTCAACGAAATCATCCTTGTTGAATCCTATAACTTGTTACGCATATCGGTTGTCTCCCAGATATTGGACGTTCTGCTTCCCAGAACTAAACTCCAATTCTTTCTACGGCAATTCCAACCCGAAGGTACGGCTATCGCACGCGCACGCGAATTTAGTTATCTAATAATAATATATTTCTTAGTTAGTGTAACCGTATCCTCGCAATATTTTTAAATCTACTGAAAACCGCAGTATTCAGCCATTTATAAAAAACATCAAAACAGAAAAATTTGCTTCTTTTTGGATTTAAGGACTAGTCAAAACGCATTTTTTAAATTTTTTATTCCTGTAACTATATCCTCGCAATAAGCCGTTTTTGAAAAAATAAGGCATTCCGCCAGCTTCAGACCGATGAACCTATGTCGGTTAGTGTAACCGTATCCTCGCACTTTTCCTGTGTCTATATCCTCGCAAACATAAACAACATCAAAATTGGCAGTTTTGCAGTAGATACAGGCATATTTTTAACAATGATTTTAAGGCTAAAGCGAATATAAAGGGGTATCAATATCCTCGGAAAAGCGGGAATCAAAAAAGCAGGAACCTAATGGACCCTGCTTTTTCATTTTCACACCTAGAACACCCATAACTGGATACATTCATTAATAATCAATTTAAACAATAAAAACATAAATGTCAATTTATTTATTTACTTTTTTAATGAATTTATGTTAATTTATTTACTCACCCTAGGATAAATAAATTATGGACACAATAAAATTAGAAGATAAAAGTGATATAAATAACATTGAGAATACGGCGGAAATTATTGAATTTCCTTCAGAATATTCTAAGTCATTTAAAGATTATCAATTTACATTAATACCTTATATTGCCAGCCTCATTTCATTTCCAGTCCAGCCTGTAGACACTGACTACTGGACTAGAGAAAGCTATTCAACAAGTGGCGTTCCAAGATATCGTTTTAGCATTTTAAGCGGGGTTGACAGTGATTTGACCCCCATAGGCATACCCTACGGTAAATACGCTATGTTGGCCTTTTATGCCGTTTGTAATTACTGCCTACAGAATAAAACAAAAACCATCATTATCTCTGACTTAAAGCGGTTTATGATAGATAACGAGATATATACCTTTGATAAAAGGGACGGCAAAAAAACCGTAAAGAAATCAGAGCTTGAAAAGTTTAAATTAACCCTTAAGCAATTGTTTTCATCAAGGTTATCTTGGATTTTTCACGGTAAACAAGAAGAGCAGCATTTTACAAATTATCAGAGACAGCATGATATCGAATGCGCTTTATCTGACAGTTATGACTTTTGGGAAGATAACCCAGACCCTATTGATGAATATCATCCCAAAATTGTTCTGACTGAAAAATTCTATGCATTTATAAAAAGGTATTTTTGTGTCGTAGATTTAAAAGTGGTTCCTGATCTGCTCAGAAAGAAAACGTCATTACCCTTGGCATTATATGTTTTCTTTTGTCGTATTGAACGAGAAGTCAGAACGGGTAACAAAGACCCTGATTTTTATTATTCATATTACCATTTAAATAAGCTTCTAGGTGCAAACTTTGAGCACATCCCAATGTTCAAACAAAAGCTTAAACCTATTGTCAAATATATAAACAACAACAAAAACATACATTTTAAACTCGAAGATGGATACGAAAAGCATCTTGGTACGAATAGAGATTTTGCGGTTTTACGTATAAAATTACTCAATGATGATTCATACAATAAATTATTAATTTAGTAATCTAATATAATAAGCGTGCCCGTTTCCTGTACAAGCGTGCCTGTATCCTGGCAAGAAAAGAAGCAGGGGTCATTTCGCTATAATGCAGAGAATTCCAATCATCTATGAGAAAGGATTTAAACCCATAAAATATAGGAGAAAACAAATGGACTATAATGAATTTTACAAAGAGTACATATCAACAGACCTAAATTTATTTAATTTAGAAATTCATAATCAGAATATGTACAAATGCTTTTTAATGGAGCAGCGTGAACCTTTTCAAAATGCTATAAATGCCAGAAATGACACCTTCAACAAGGTTTGTGAACTTGAAAAGGCAATTGCACCAGAACTGCTTAAAACAAAGCAATTATTCTCATCCTTATTGTTGAAAAGACATCCATCAGCAGGTGACGGTGAATCTTTTTACAACGATATTTTGTCTGGCTTTCGAACAGTAAATGCTGATGGTGCCAGATTAGCAATCGAGTACATTAATGCTCGTTTTTTCGAAGAAATATTCAATATGAATATGGCGCTCCCTATCTGGAAACGCTCCCTTCATATCGCAAAACTAGCTGAATTAGCGTATACCTTTAAAAAGGCATTATTAATCTGTAATAAAAATTCTATTGATAAATAAATTAATCGGCTCCTGATCCGTCAGGAGTCAATTTTTTAAACTTAGAAATAGACAGCTTTTCAGATAGTTTCCTAATGGATCACATTCACATATATGAAGTACTACACTTCCTTTAATTGGTAAGGAAAACTACAACATGCATCACAGAAGGCAACATATTGGAGTCATAACATTACTGATAACGCTGTTATCTAGTATGCAACTGCTATATGCCTCAGAACCTTTAAAGGTTGTCTTTGGTATCTCACGCCCGCCATATATCGAAAGCACGCCACCTAGCGGCATTTCCTGGGAACTGGCATCAGAAATATTCAAGCGAATGAATGTTAAATTTACGCCGTTTTTTTATCCTAACAAGCGTATGGAACAGTCTTTATTGCAGGGAACTGCCGATATCGTAGTCGAGATACAACCTACCAATTCTTCGTTGTACTACTCAAAACCTTTCATTTCATATCAAAATTTTATTGTTACCCGTAAAAAAGACAACATTACCTTTAAGAATTGGAAAGACCTTTCAGGATTTAAAGTCGGTGCATGGCAAGATGCCAGTAATAACCTTGGAAAAGCATTTCAAGCAGCAGTTCCTTCATTTAAAGGCTATGAGGAGTTTTCAGCTCAGAAAAATCAGGTCCAACGCTGGCTTCTAGGTTCTTTGGATGCAATTGTAATTGATGAAACCATTCTTTATTGGTGGATTCAAAAATTATCAGCACATCTACCAAATCATAAAATTAACGACCTTGACTTGGCAATAGACCTCTTTCCCGTTCCAAAACAAAGTCAACTTTGGTGGTATGTCGGTTTTAAAGATAAAAAATTAAAAGACATGTTTGACCATTATCTACAAGAAATCCGAGATGATGGAACATATGCAAGAATTAGAAACCAATATAAAATACACCCAAATTAATATTAAATGAGATAAAAACTATCCCCCCACCATCTAGGAACTCATGGAAGTGATATTCCCTACTCATATTGGCAGAAAGGCTATGACGAAAGAGGGGGCAACCCGCTGTCAATTTATTTGGCAGCGTGCTATTTTTTGGAATTCCACGCTTCTATAATTTTGTCTTCTAAAATTTCATACTTAACAGGTTTCACAACAACACTATTGAAGCCATTTTCGAGGAAGTCTTTAATATGCTCTGATATGGCATCTGCCGTAAACGCGATTATAATTCCATCTTTATTCGGCCCATCACCATTTCTAATTTTTTGGGTTGCCTCTCGACCATCCATGTTTGGCATCTGAACATCCATAAGAATAACTTCATACTGGTTCTTCTCAGCCAATTCCAATGCTTGAACTCCATCATCTGCAACATCAACCAGATGATTATTCTTTTGCAATATACCAGAAATTACTTTTTGGTTTACTGGGTTATCTTCTGCTAGCAAAATTTTCAAAGCTTCAAGACGAACGCTATTCTGTTCGCTATATTCTGGTTTTTGGCATGGTTCAGCATCAATTGATAATTTGAAGACACTACCTTCTCCAAGTTCACTTTCTACAGATATATCGCCATTTAGTAATCCTGCTAATTCTTTGGAGATTGTTAATCCAAGACCTGTTCCACCGTATTTTCTATTTGTACTTCCATCTGCCTGGGTAAACCGTTCAAAAATCTCTTCTGCTTGCTGAGGTGTCATTCCAATACCTGTATCAGATACAGATACGACCAAACACGTATTTTGTTTTACTAATTCAAGCGTTACAGCACCTTTATCAGTAAATTTAATCGCATTGTTTACCAGATTGGATAAAACCTGTCTGAAACGCATACCGTCAAAGATAAACCATTCATCGAATTCTTGTGGTGATATAAACTTGAAATCCAGACCTTTCTTTCGGGCAACTGCTTTAAATGTTTCATGAACCTCAGAACATATGAGACTCGGATTATTTGGAGCCAATTCTAGTTTAAGTTTGCCTGCCTCAATCTTTGATAAATCTAAAATGTCATCAACTAACGACATTAGGGCATTTGATGAACTGTCCAAGTGTTTTAAACTTTGATTAGCTTCTGCATCTAATGATGAATTACCCTTCAACAAATCTAAGCCGCCCTTAATCCCCATCATAGGTGTACGTAATTCATGGCTCATATTTGCCAAGAATTCGTTTTTTGCTTTGTTGGCTTGAAGAGATTTTTCCAGCAAAACTTTAATTTCGCCTGCCTGTCTTTCAATCTCATTGTTCAATTGATTACGAACAGCGTTTATTCCAATAAAAATCAAAATTTCAATAACAAAGAAGCCAAAAACTGCATAAATAATGTTTGTAAGAGTATTGTCGTATAGCGATGAAAACTTATGTTCTACCGTGCTCCACATTACGACATTGCCTACTGGTACTTCACTGTTATCTCGAATACCAATATAGTCTCGAATACCAAAGCTTGTAAGCATATATCGCTGTCCAGAGATATCAACAACACTTGTTCGAAGTTTAAACGGCTCATTTTCACGACTAGCGCTTAAGTCAATATCACCGATAATATCAAATAATTTCTCATCCGACTGGGCTTCAACAAAGCAACCACACACTTCAACATGATTACCGCCCATTCCATTTTTCCATTTAACTTCAGAAACTCTTTCTCCATTCAACAATACGGCAATACTGGCACCGATCTGACTTTCTAAAACATCAATAATTTCAGAGAACGAAGTTCCTGCTTCTAGAACGCCAATAAAGTCACCCTTCTGTTCAGTTTTAGAAGGTGCATATACTGGAACCGAGCCTCTAAGGCCCGCATAAATACGTCCGAGTTCAAAGCCTTGACGGGGGGTTTTATCCTGCATTGTGTCAACAATCATATGTCTGAGAGGTGACAAATCATCCCCCCATTTATTTTGCCTGTGAACACGTAATAGGCTGATGTCAGGGGCGACATGGAAATGTAGTTGACGAACAAGGAAACGGTTTTTCATTTCCTTCCAACTATTTTCAACTTTTTGATAGAGTTCGTCTCGATATCGCTGAGTTGGAATATCTTTTATATTGTTACCCGATGCCTTAAACGCATCTGCTGTTTTTTTAAAGGTTGCCTGTATGCTTGGGTCATTCGCAACGTATGTTGCCAATTGCGACATGTTTGCGGTTGTCATTGATAAGGCAACTTCAAAACTAGTCTGAAACTGCTTACTCTGATGTTCCAAATCGTATTGAAGGTTTTCTCTATCGTTATAATAGTTAATTAGAACGAAGAAAGCGTCAGCGATAAAAATGCATAAGGTTATATATAAAAATATTTTTTTGTTATTATACGACATTTTCACGCTCCAAATGGGTTCATTCTCATTATCATAATTTTGTGTTCATTTAAACAGCACATGATATCAATACATATAAAGAACAGAAAGGATTGTATATATGTCTAAGAAACCAATCCCCCTCCCAGGAACTCGTGGAAGCGATATTCCTCACCCAGTTGATGTCAATGTTGGCAAACAGCTCAAACTGAAACGCACACTTGTTGGCCTTACCCAAGGTGCTTTAGGTGAACGGATTGGACTGACATTCCAACAAATTCAAAAATATGAGCGAGGTGCAAACCGTGTTTCAGCATCAAAGTTATGGCAATTGAGTAATATTCTTGATTGTCCTATTGAATACTTTTTTGAAGATATGCCTGAAAACGTCAGAAACGAGTTTCCTGGCTATGAAGGCTATACATCTGAGGCCAACGTACCTGAGGAGGAGCTAACACTTCACAGAAGGCAAACTCTGGAACTGGTTAGAGCGTTTTCAGATGTTAAAGACCAAAACATCAGAACTCAGGTCAATAAAATGGTCAAAGCAATGGCTGGAGTTCACGAAGAAGACTAAAGGGGTCATTTCGCTCCCCTCCCAGAAAACAAAAAGGTCTCAACAACTGAGACCTTTTAAATTCGGAAATTAATGTTTTGCAAACAATCGCACTATTGCGACTTTGTAAATTAATTATAACTCATTTTATTATTTATTGAAATAAACAAAAGGCACAGAATGTATTTTCCGTGCCTTTAATGCTTTATGTTTGTGGATTTTTTGTTCTGAGGAATGACCTATTTCATTCCTTATTTAATTAAATAATATAATAAAACATTGTTTATTTCAAATTTAATTTGTATATTAATAATTGTATACAAAAAATTATTTTCGAAAAAAAAGGAATTAAGGAGATGAAGAAATATTTATTAACAGGATTATTTTTAGGAATATCTTTATTTAGTTTTAATCCAACCAATGCAGCAGATTCGACGAGTTATACTGCTGTTGATGTACCTTGGGAAGAACCAACGGCTAGACGTGCTAGAACATCAGATTATGCTACAAGTGCAGGAAATGGCGTAAGAACAGGTTCTGGAAGTACGCTAACTTTATCTAATGGACAAACCGTTACCCTTTCAGGCGGTTCATCAACCGCACCTTCCTATAGAAATTGTTCCAATCCTACAACAGGACATGGAGGAACAAGGCAACGACCATTTGGGTGTGGGTATTATTCGGATATTTGTAGTAATGGGTCTTGGAGACAAACGGGCTATTATTATGGCCCTGGCTGTAACTAAACCAAAACAAGCCTCCTTAATTGGGGGCTTTTCTTTTATTCAATAGACAATAAAATTCTCAGTGTGCTATCAAGAATTTATGCTTCACAAAAACCAGCTCATCAAGAAAACAAATATAGTTTATACACCCTTACATTTAAGTAGGTGGCTAACTGATTTAGTGCTTTCAGTACATAAACCGTCCTATATTTTGGACCCTTGTAGTGGCGAGGGAAATCTCACTAAATTCTTCGATGGCGTTAAAGTTAAAGAGTTCGAGATTCAAAATGGAACGAACTTTTTTAATCAGCATAAAAAACTGCCTAAAGTTGACCTTGTTTTAATGAACCCGCCCTATGTAAGCGGTGATAGGACTACATTTATGCCTGAAAAGTTCCTAAGGCATGTCCTAGACATCGTTCCTGAAGGTACGCCTATTGTAGCTGTAATGCCGTTCAATTTCCGCTTAAACTGTAGAAAAAACAGTCAACGACTTCGTTTTTTAAATGAGTTAAATATTACTTCAGTGATAACTTTGCCATTTAATATTTTTCAGGACACTCTTTATTCAACTGAGATTATATGTTTAAATTTGCCGCAATTAAAAAGCCACTACACTTATATTCCACCTGACTCAGAACTTGTGACCAATCGGAGAAAACAGATGTCATCTTTCAAATTGATTGAGAAACATAAGCTTAAAAAAATGAATGTTGCCGATCTTGAAGCCTTGGTCTCTGAGATTTCTGAATACATCGAATATAAAAAGAAAGATGAAGCAGTTAATACAAGGCAAGAAGTACAAGATATGCTTTCTGCCAAGGGTTTGACATTTGAAGAAGTATTTGGCGTTGAATCTCCTAAAGTTAAAACAAAGCCTAAGTCTAAACCACGTTCAGGAATGACTGCTACTCCTAAAGCTAAGAAAAAGGCTACTCCTGTTAAAAAGAAAGCTGATGGCAGAGGCGCAGCTCCTGTTGCTCCTAAATACATGAACCCTGCCAATCCAGAAGAAACATGGTCAAAAGGCGGCATCCCAACTTGGGTTAAAGGCATAATGGAGGAAAAGGGCATCACCATTGAAGAGTTTAAGGCATCTCCTGATTATTTAAATCCTACACATCCTAATTATGAAGAATTCAAAAATAAACTATCGAACACATAAAAATTTATTGCCGTTCGATATTTTATTTACAAAAGGCGACTCATTTTTAATCGAGTCGCCTTAATTTTATGCATTAAAATATAATACAATATGTTGTTTTATAATGGCTTATGAAAACGGCACAAATTTAATTTCAAAATTTCCTAGTTTGTTTTTATATTTATTTCGAATTTAGTATTTATTCATTTTTTGTTTTCATATCTTGGTGAATGTGATCAATAAAAATAGTCCTGTTTAATTAAATGAAGGACAAGCCCAATGAATACAAATATTGAATTCGATGAAAAAGCTTTCAACAAAGATATTGAAGAAAACGAACCAATTGACATCAACGAATGCTTTGAACGCTTACATAATAAAGATGTTACTGACCTAAAGCTTGAGTATGCCATCGAGTATATCATTGAATTGATTGAAAATTATGGTGAGCATTTTGTTAAATACGACAATGACAAACAGTTCGTTATTCTTGAATATTGTACCGATGACGAGGAAATGGCGCATCCCTTTGGCTGTACGCCACAAGAGTTCGAGAACAATTTGACCGTCAGACTACAAATGACGTGCCCCACTTTGGTGGTCCAACCGCTATGTTAGTTTCTGGCTATTATTGTCGTCCTGATGTGGCGACTGGAGCGTAGCGTAAGTCAGAACATCAGGACGAGGCAAGAGTGTTTTTGGTGCCGGAGGCTTGTAGCCCAGTGAACTGTGCGGACGAACTTCATTGTAAAACTGCCGCCAGCGTTCAATCAGAACCTTTGCCTCCTGCAAGGTATAGAATATTTCTCCGTTTAAAAGTTCATTGCGAAGCTTGCCGTTAAAGCTTTCGTTATAGCCATTTTCCCAAGGTGACCCCGGCTCAATAT
>NZ_JHYO01000049.1 GCF_000688235.1 Terasakiella pusilla DSM 6293
ATCTCCCGTTCCTTCTTCAGAATACGGTTCTCTTTGCGAAGGCGGGTTAATTCTTTCTGAACATCGTCATGCGGCCCCGACATCAAATCATCATGTTTGTGCTGGGCAACCCATTTATTAAGAGTAGAGATACCGTTACCAAGATCCCCAGCCACTTGCTTGCGAGTCAAACCACTGGTGAGGGCAAGCTGGATGGTTTCCGATTTAAACGCATCTGATCTTTTGAGATTCATAAGTTCCTCATGTTGAGCTCAGTCTAACAGAAAGTACTCTCCACTTCATAGGGGCGGGACCAGAAGCTTGAGGCGTTTCTCCTGTGGATGCAAAGCGAAGTTGACATCGCACGATAGCCGAGGAGGGAGACTTTGAAAGGTGTTCTCTTGGCGAGAAAAAATAAGAAGGGGTGATGCGTGATCACCCCTCTTGTCGCATGATTATGCGTTGACTGTGTCTTTCAGACCTTTACCAGCCTTGAACTTAGGCTGTTTGGAGGCTGCAATCTTGATGGTTTCGCCAGTACGTGGGTTACGGCCTTCACGTGCCGCACGTTCTGTTACGCCAAAAGAGCCAAACCCAACCAGTTGAACTGTATCACCGTCTTTCAAGGCGCCTGTGATTGCTTCAAATACAGCGTCAACAGCAGACGTAGCATCAGCTTTAGAAAGCTCAGTTGCAGTAGCGACGGCGGTTACCAGATCATTTTTGTTCATTTTCATATCCTTTAAATATAGGTGGATTGGCTTCATAATGTGTACAGGCTGCTCCTGCAACCCAAATCATCATTAGCATACTATAAATCTGGTGCGGTGACGACGATCACTGTCAGGAACACAATTTTGAGGGTGTGTTTTGCCGTCAACTCGCCAGTTCGGTGTATTTTTCGGGCATGTGACAAGAGGAGTCAAGCTCTATCAAGAGGTTTTGGGCAATGCCAAAGAACTCCTGTCGCACGCTTGCCGCATGTGGATTCTCTTGTTCAATCGCTCTGTAGACCTCAACCGAGTCGTGGCGGACCATATCCACAACCTGTTTTAAAAGCTCGAAACTGGGGGTGGTCATGGTGGTCGGGAAAGGTTCCATCCGTGCGAGGACTTGCCCGATGAGATGGGTCAGTCCTTGCACCACTGCAACATCGCGGTCATGTTGATCGGCCGTGCTGATGATGACGCTTAACTTTAGGGCGCGTTTTAAAAAGGCTGCGATAGGGAATAGCGCATTCCCGCGCACAGGGCACAGGACAATTTTTAGCCCCTCGATACCGTCTTTGCCGCTTTGTGGACCAAACAGGGGATGGGTGGCAATAATGTGCACACTGTCGGGTAAAAGGCGGCTCATCAGCTCCACGGGCTTTAGTTTTACGGACCCGACGTCCAGCACAATCGCATCAGGTTGTAGATGGGGCCGGATACGGATCAAGGCGTCTTTGAGGGCACTGACGGGCATGGCAAGGATCACAAGATCACACGCCGCAACCTCTGTCAGAGAACGAAAACGCACAGATGTATCATTGGCGACAGAGGGCGGCACCATGTGAGGATCGTGGATCAAGAGATCGACGTGGGGGCCGATATGGGTGGCGATCAGGCGACCGAACGCACCAAAACCCAAAAGGCCGACTGTTTTAATATTTTTTTGAATAGACATCGCTTTTCACTGACTTAGCTGCGATATCCGAATATTTTGTATTGTTTAAAAACCGCCGGAAGACGCAGCGGTTAAACAATAGGGTATGTGTCCGCCGTTATGTAAGCGGCGAATAATAGAAAGAGACAAAAAGGGGACATACGTTTTTCATAAGGATGATCTAATCCTTTGTGCGGGGGCTGTCAATCCACTTTTGGCACAAAAAACGACCTGTCTCACGGATGAATGCGCTCCAGGTCGGTTTGTTTATTCGGATTAGCTGGACAGAATGTTGAAGTGATCAACGTTCATGGCAGAGAGTTCAATTTCGTTGATATTGTTGGTGAAGCTCTCGTCATATTCTTCCGCAATCAGACGTTTGCGCATTTTAAAGCCGTCGGCCAATTCCGGGATCTGGATTAGACGATCCGGGCATTCAATGTAGCCGTTTTCGGACAGCATGTGCTGCATGATGCTGTTTTCCAGCGTGATCTCGGCATTCATCTGGCTGGCACCGGATTGCATGGCTTCGATCTCGGCCCAGTTGAGCAGACTTTCCCCGACCCCTTGCTGTCGCAGGCGCGGATGGACACACAAAGCTTTAATCGTCGCGGTTTTCATATTGGGGGTGAAGACACACAGGACGTACCCGATCGGGCGTTCCCCCATTTTTGCAACGATGCAATGGGCAACCTGTGACATGAAATAGCGTTTGAGTTTTTTGCGATAGCTTTGTTTTCTTGAGAAACACAAGTCTTCAAGAAGCATCAATTCAGCCAAATCATCGCTGTTCGCATTCTGATATTGAACTGAAACGATCTGTGTCATTTTCTTCGTCCTTAATGAGGAGAGGGAGGAGGGGGAGGCAGCTCGTTCATCGAAGCGGCTCCGGTGTAGGTGAGGCGCTGGTTTTCTTCTTCCAGTCGGCTCAATCTTTCCAGTATATCAAACACAGTGTAGGACAAGGTGTTGAACTGGGCGGATAGGGTTGCAACCTGCTGCTTTAGCGCATTAATTTCCGCGTCCTGATGGGAGGCGCGCTGGAAAGAGATAATGGTCGCAGCGAGGGCTTGAATTTCGAGTTTCGACAGCTTGCGAGCGTTGCGGGCTTTGAGCTGATTGTGAGTGTCTTCCTGTGTCCAGATGGCGTTGAGCACATTGGGCAGCAGGGTGAAAATTTGTGTGGGGCTGAGCGCACGGCACAGGCGCGACCAGATCATCAGGTCGTCATAGCTTGCTGCACAGGTAAAGCGAGGGTCTGAGGTAAGGGCCTGTTTAACAAGGCGGCTCATATGGTCGCTTTTTGTAAGATGTGACACGGTAACACCTTGGGAAAAGAATGGGGGAGAGGGTTATACACTCCCCCAAGGTCTGTATTATTCGACGATCAATTTGCCTTGATCAATCACAACAGTATTGTCCTCGCCGACGCTTACAGCCGGATCAGGGCTATCGACAAGCTGGACTGTGCACTCGCCGCAGAATGCGGGCAGTTCAGATCCGGCTTCGATTGTAAGCTCTTGTTCTGAGTCGATCAGGACAACGTGGGCGGTATCGTCTTCATTGACCAAGTTCGCGCCAAATGCAGTTGGGGCAAAGCTGAACAAAACACCGGTTAAAACCAGAACAGACAAACCAGTCTTCATTTTTTTCTCCGAAAAAATAGGTCCCGACAATTCGGGTGTATTTGCATTTAGGGGAGAAATGACACTTTTGAAAAGCGAATTATATTGATGGTTAAGTTCAAAAAAATCGAATTTAAATTTGATGGCTTGCGGCTTGTTTCGCGCATTCTTTAAATCCGCCAAACGCCTTTAAAAAACGGGGGTCGTCATTGTCTTCAAGGTAGGCGGCATAAACGGTTCTGGTGAAAAAGGCTTCACTTTCAATAAGGTGCAATGTGCCTTCGTGCAGGTGGGGTTTGACCATGCGCAAGGGTAGATACGTGGAGCCGCCGTTTTTGAGCAGATGTTGCAGCGCCAGCGGCCCGTGGTTCGTCGTCAAGCCGGTGATGGAGCGTTTGGGGAACTCACCCGCATGGTCCA
Source organism: Terasakiella pusilla DSM 6293 (assembly GCF_000688235.1). Classification (GTDB taxonomy): domain Bacteria; phylum Pseudomonadota; class Alphaproteobacteria; order Rhodospirillales; family Terasakiellaceae; genus Terasakiella; species Terasakiella pusilla. The sequence goes on from NZ_JHYO01000049.1 coordinate 3,669, forward strand.
TTTTATATTCCGGTCCCCAATCCACGAAGATATAGTTGGCTTGTTCGGGACCATATAGGGTGCGAGAATCGGAGACCAGCACGAGCTTTTCTTCCATGATTTCTTCAATGATCAGGCCTGTGCGGCTTTGTGGAGTGTAAGTGATCACCAGATCCAGTAACCCGTTCAGGAGACGACGCAGCAAATTGTCGCCGGAACCAATCTGTGCCATGACCGCATAGTCCGGCACATTGTCCTGCATCCAATCCAGCCAGTTGACCACCAGATGCTGCCATAAGGTATGTTGGGCACCGACACGTAAGCGGGCTTCAAAGGCATGGGGCAGGGCGATTTCCTGACAGGCTTGCTCCCACGTCTGGATCATTTTTTCGGCAAAAGGTTTAAACTGCAATCCCGCTGGCGTCAGAACCGCACCGGATTTGGAACGTTGAAACAGGGTCTGGCCCAACAGGTCTTCCAATTGTTTGATGCGTGTACTGATGGTGGATTGGGTGACATACAGTCGCTCTGATGCTTTGGCAAAATTCCCCAGCTCGGTGATGGCGAGGAAGGTTTTAGCAAGCGTGATGTCCATCTGCAGGGCCTTGTCCGAAAAGAAAAATCGCAAGGTCTTAGCCTCAAGCCCTTACATTTTGATACTATATGAACATATATTCAGTAAGAAAGAAATATCGTCAATTGATCTTGGGAAAAGGAGCAGCTTGCTTTGAAGACTCGCACATTTAAAACACTTATTCTGGCGTCAGCCTTTATAGGTTTGACAGCAACGGCAGAAGCGAAGGGCGAGCTGGATCAATGCCTTGAAGGGCATGAAAGCTGTATTGCAACCTGTATGGATAAAGAGACGCTGGGATCAAAGTCGGCCTGTGTTGCCCAATGTGCCGTGAGCGAAGCCCAATGTGCCGGGGAAATCGGCCTGAAAACAGGTGAACCCTATATCCTTGATAAAATTGAGGAAATGGAAGGGTTGATCGAAAAATTCCTGAAAGATTTTATGCCGGGCTATCGCAGCACCCCAGAGCCTGACGAAGAAAAGCCTGAAGCCACAAATACCTGAGAGACGAGCTCACCTATTTGAGTGATGCATCTTTAACATGTGAGATGTATGATTCAACCCAAACAATAAGGATAAATCCTTGGCAGGGTGAAACGATGTATCAATCACGACAATATCTGGAAATTTGCGGCAAATATGTCGTGAACCCCTATTCGGAGCAAGAAGAGCTTCATGGGGTGTCACTTCATAAGCTTGTGTGCCATCTACATGAAAGCTGCGCCAACAGCGCGACCGATTTTAAAGCCATCTTGCTGGGGGCGATTGAAAAAGAAATCGGCTTGCAGGACATGCAGAAAGCTTCGATGATTTATCAAAGTATTATGCTAGCCCTGCAAAAGCTTGGGATTGAGCCGGAACAGACAGCCCATTAAGGGAGGTGCAAATAGGCGTCGGGCAACATCGGTTAAATCGAGTTGCCGCGGATGACGTTTGCCAGATTGACGGCTGCGCGATCACTTAAACCAGAGATGAAATCGGTGACTTGCAACAGGGTCTGATAGCGACTGCTGGTGTCGAACGGTTGGTTGTCCATCATGTTCAACAGGCGCATGGATTTCTGACTGACAGCGCTGCGATCCCCCTTGGCTTTTTCCAAATCTTGCATAGCGCCACAAAAACGGCTGAGCAGCACATCCACCAGCTCAAAGCTTGCTGTTTCAATCTCTAGCTTGCGCCGGGTGCCGAAGATGGATTGACCTGCAAATTTCTTACAGGCCTGCGCTTCCTCTGCAAAAGGTGTGACGGCGAGAAGCTCATTGTCAAAGCGGCCGTTTAACAAGTCACTTTCATGGTCCATAAAGGCCTGAACAGTGGCTTTTGTCAGGTTGCTGATGGCTTTGGAACGTAAGAAGCCTAGCTTCTCACTTTCCGATTTTTCCTGATAAAAGTCTTGCGCCAGTAAATCATCGCGGCGCGCTTCGATGGTGTCGCCATGTTTATGGGACCAGGCCAGCGGGGCGAGGTGATGTTCCACATCTCTAAACGAGACACATTCCATGGTCACGCCATCTTCAAGGTCTGCCACGCGATAACAGATATCGTCTGCCGCTTCCATTAGGTAGGCCAACGGGTGACGGCACCATAAAGTGTCTTCCCCGCGTTTGATCAGGCCGAGGCTTTGGGCGATTTCTTCAAACAGGGCTTTTTCGGATTGGCAGAATCCGGCTTTTTTACCCTCAATCAACCGATTTGTGTTGGTTGTGGCATCACCGGGATATTTGGTGAAAGCCCCAAGGGTGGCGTGTGACATGCGAAAGCCGCCATCCGCTTTGAAGTAATCAAGGCGGTTGAGGATGCGAAAACCTTGCGCGTTGCCTTCAAACTTCAGGAAGTCCAGCTTTTCAGCCTCGCTCATGGTGTCATCAAAAACACTGTCGCCGTGATCTTCAAACCATTGCTGGATCGCGGCTTCCCCCGCATGTCCAAAAGGCGGGTTGCCGATGTCGTGGGACAGGCAGGCGACTTGCACGATATAGCCAAAATCATGGGCGGTGATGTGGGCAGGCAGCTCTGTGCCTTTCTCCAACAATTTACGACCCACGCCAAAACCGAGGGAGCGTCCGACGGAGGCCACTTCGATGCTATGGGTCAGGCGGGAGCGTACGCGCCCCCCCACCGAAAGGGGGTGCACTTGGGTTTTATCCTGCAAGCGACGAAAAAAGGAGGAAAAGGTGATTCTGTCCAAATCCAGCAGAAACGGGCTTTCTTCGCGACCGGTTGGGGCATTGGCGGCTTCACCAACACGTTTTGTGGACAGTAAATCATGCCATTTCATCATATTTTCATCTCCTTATAGGGGCGGGACACAGTAGAATGGTTGGGGTTCAGAGATAAATAGGAAAAATTTATCACTGCTATTGAAATAACTCATTTTACTAATTTATCGAGAGCGCCTATCTTCTTCTCAGCAAACAAACACACACTTTTACAAACCAACTGGAGATTTGATCCATGACTAAACAAGTTCCTTCTACAGTATTCAAAACACGCGTTCGCAACGAAGCTTTGGGCGGCCCGAACCCATTTGAATGGAAAGACCTGTCCACTGACGACGTGTTCAAAGACAAAAACGTTGTTCTCTTCTCTTTGCCGGGGGCGTTCACACCGACATGTTCGACTTCTCACCTGCCGCGTTACGAAGAACTGTACGAAGAATTTAAAGCTGAAGGCGTTGACGCTGTTGTCTGCTTGTCCGTGAACGATGCGTTCGTCATGTTCCAGTGGGGCAAAGCACAGGGTGCAGAAAACGTCTTCTTGCTGCCAGACGGCAACGCAGAATTCACCCGCAAAATGGGTATGTTGGTTGACAAATCCAACCTCGGTTTCGGCATGCGTAGCTGGCGTTACTCCATGTACGTTGAAAACGGCGAGATCAAACAGATGTTCGTTGAAGACGGTTACGAAGACAACTGCCCAACCGATCCGTTTGAAGTGTCCGACGCTGACACAATGCTGAACTACCTGAAAAACCGCTAAGTCCACCCGACTATAGCGTGAGAGGAAGAAGTCACGTTCCCCTCGTATCTCCAAATGACTTCTTCCTCTTTTTCTTCTTCTTTCAAGGAAAGCCGATCACATGAGCAATAAAAAAGTAGATGTCGCCATCATCGGCGCCGGCACCGCAGGTATGGGCGCCTATCGTGAAGTTATCAAAAAGACCGACAGCGTTGTCCTTATTGAAGGCGGCGAGTACGGCACCACATGCGCCCGCGTTGGCTGCATGCCGTCCAAACTGTTGATCGCAGCGGCAGAAGCGGCTCATTTTGGTCAACATACCCAGCCGTTCGGCGTGACCTATGACAAGCCGGTGATTGATGGCAAAGCCGTCATGAAACGGGTACGTGATGAGCGTGATCGCTTTGTCGGCTTCGTGAAAGAAGATGTGGAAGATTGGAACCCGGATCACCGTATCCGCGCCTATGCAAAATTTGTCGATGACCATACGCTGGAACTCAGCAATGGGGACACCATCGAAGCGGATCGCATTGTCATTGCGACAGGATCCAGCACCTTTGTTCCGCCGCCCTTTAAAGCGTTTGGGGATCGTTTGATCATAAATGATGACGTCTTTGACTGGGACGATCTGCCAGACTCCGTTGTTGTTTTTGGCGCTGGCGTGATTGGTCTGGAACTGGGCCAAGCCCTTAGCCGCTTGGGTGTGCGCACCAGCCTGTTTGGGCGTGACCATCTGGTCGGTCCCTTAAGTGATGATGTGGTGAAATATAAAGCGCGTGAAACCTTTATGGAAGAATTCCCCTTCCATCCGCATGGCGAGGTGACACGTATGGAAAATGTCGGTGACGGCGTTGAGATCGATCATATCGTCGAGGGCAAAACCCTTACCGAAAAATATGACTATGCGCTGGTTGCCACAGGTCGCCGTCCCAATGTGGGCAAGCTGGGGCTGGAAAACACCTCTGTTAAACTGGATGAGCGCGGGGTGCCGACTTTTGTGTTGGCAACAGGTCAGACAAGCGTTGGTCACATCTTTATTGCCGGTGATGCAGGCAACAATATCCCCTTGCTGCACGAAGCGGCAGATGAAGGCAAGATCGTTGGCTATAATGCGGCACGTTATCCCCAAATCCGTGCCTTTACCAAATCCTCGCCTATTGCCGTGATGTTTAGTGATCCCCAGATCATGATGGTCGGGGAAAGTTATAAAGCCCTGATGGAACGTGAGGCGGACTTTGCCGTCGGGTCTGTGGACTTTAAAGGGCAGGGGCGATCCCGCGTGATGTTGGTTAACAACGGTATCCTGCGGGTGTATGGTGAACGCGGTACAGGTCGTTTCCTGGGTGCAGAAATGATCGGCCCGAAAGCGGAACATATTGCACACTTGTTGGCTTGGGCGCATCAGTCCGGCCTGACGGTCTCAGAAATGCTGGACCGTCCATTCTATCACCCGGTTGTGGAAGAAGGTGTACGCACCGCCCTTCGTGACCTGAATGCGGCCTTGAACATGGGCCCGGTTTCTCCCGCACGCTGCATTGATTGCGGCCCCGGCGGTTAATGAGAAGGAGAGTTTAAAAATGAGCGTAGAAATTTACACAAAAGAAAGCTGCATGTTCTGCCAAAAGGCAAAGGCCATGTTTCAGGAAAATGGCATCGCGTATCAAGAACATGATGCCAGCACCTCGGCTAAGTTTAAGGCCATGCAGGAACGTATCCCGGACGCAAAGACAGTGCCGCAGATCATCATTGATGGTCATTTGATCGGCGGGTTTGATGTGCTGGATCAATATAAAGATGCAATCTTCGCCAAGTTAAAGAAAACGGCAGAAGGTTAAATCCATAAATTCACGCGATCGTGACGGGCGTCAGGGCTTTATGCCTTGACGCCTTTTGTGTTGTGCTTATCTTGAAGGGCAACTTGTATTTTTTAGATAGAGGCTCCTTATGTCCCACGATTATGATTACGACCTTCTGACCATTGGCGGCGGCTCCGGCGGGGTACGTGCTTCGCGCATGGCAGCGCAAAAAGGCGCACGCGTTGCTGTCATCGAAGAAGATCGCGTCGGCGGGACATGCGTTTTGCGCGGTTGCGTCCCCAAAAAACTGTTGGTCTATGCCTCTGAATATGCCGGGCACTTTGATGATGCGGCAGGCTTTGGCTGGTCTGTTGGGGACCGGGAAATCGATTGGCCTAAACTGATTGCCACCAAAAATGCCGAACTGGACCGCCTGAACGGGATTTATAACAACATCCTGTCCAACAACGGTGTGGAAACTATTATCGGGCGCGGCACGGTCGTTGATGCCCATACGGTGGAAGTCGCAGGTAAGCGCTATACAGCGAAAAACATTTTGATCGCCGTTGGTGGCTGGCCGAGCATGCCGCAAATTCCGGGGATTGAGCACGCGATTAGCTCTAACGAAGCGCTGGATTTGCCGAAATTGCCCAAAAGCATGGTGATCGTGGGGGGGGGGTATATCGCGGTTGAATTTGCAGGCATCTTCGCCGGAATGGGCGTTGAGGTCACAGAAGTGATCCGCGCGGATCATTTGCTGCGCGGCTTTGATATGGACCTGCGTACCCAGTTGGAAGCGGAAATGACCAAGCGCGGCATCAACATCCTGCCCCACACCACCATTGAAGCGATTGAGAAAAACGGCGACAGCTACACCCTGACGCTGGGCAATGGCGATACCATGGAAACAGGCGCCATCATGTACGCCACAGGCCGCGCGCCGAAAACACAAGGGCTGGGGCTGGAACAAGCGGGCGTAAAAACGGCTGCGAATGGCGCTATTGTGGTGGATGAAAACTTCCGCACCAACGTGGACAGCATCTTTGCCATCGGGGATGTGATTGACCGTGTGGCCTTGACGCCGGTTGCCTTGGCGGAAGGTATGGCGCTGGTGAATTACCTGTTTGGGCCGGAAACCAAAGCGGTTGATTACGAAAATATCCCATCTGCCGTCTTCTCCCAACCGCCTTTGGGCGTTGTTGGCCTGACGGAAGAGGAAGCGGTGGCCCGCTACGGCGCGGTTGATGTCTACACATCCGGCTTTAAAGCCATGAAGCACACGCTATCAGGCCGTGATGAACGTACTTTCATGAAACTGATTGTAGACCCAAAAACCGACAAGGTGATTGGCGCGCACATGATGGGACCGGATGCGGCAGAGATCATGCAAGGCATCGGCATTGCCATGAAGTGTGGCGCAACCAAAGCCCAGTTCGACGCCACCATCGGCATCCATCCAAGCGCAGCAGAAGAATTTGTCACCATGCGTGAAAAACGCGGCTAAGGCAGTGCAGATTGAGAAAAAGAAAGCCCCGTTGTTTTTAACAGCGGGGCTTTCAGATTGCTGACAAAGGTCTCGCCTTGGCGAGGCCTTTGTGATTCAATGAGGAATGCTTAAAAAACGCGGTCCTCAACAAACGGAACTTGAGATGGTCAGTCTGGATAGTCTGGTTCCGTCCAACCATCTTTTGCGCAAAATTGATGCGCATATTGATTTCAGTTTCATTCACGACAAAGTGGCGCCTTTATATTGCGCCGATAATGGTCGACCTCCGCTTGATCCGACTATGTTGTTTAAGGCTTTACTGGTCGGTTATCTCTTTGGCATTCGCTCCGAGCGTCAGTTGGTGCGCGAGATTGAGGTCAATGTGGCCTATCGCTGGTTTCTG
>NZ_JHYO01000050.1 GCF_000688235.1 Terasakiella pusilla DSM 6293
TATTTGAATGGTGTCACGCTTGACTTTAGTCGCCCTGGAAAGCCAACAGATAATGCTTTTATTGAATCTTTCAATGGCAGCTTCCGGATGGAATGTTTAAATGCCTCTTGGTTTTTAAGCTTGAATGAGGCACGATCTAAATGTGAGAAGTGGCGTCAGGAATATAATGAAGTCCGTCCACATAGCTCAATCGGCAATAAAGCCCCGATTGAGCTGGTAAATGCCTCAAGGGAGGCATGCCTCCCTTGAGGCAAAACAACGGAATTTTCTTACACCCGATGGTCCAAAGATTGGGGCAAGTTCATATAGGGACGGGACCACATCGCGGTTGGACCACCAAAGTGGGGCACGTCAGTCTATCTGACAATAAATCTTGTATTGAGATATGTCGATCAAACCGATCTCTCATCGTTTGACGCAAATGCTTTAAAACATCTTTTATCTGATCTTCGGAAGTCATGTTTTTTCACTATATCAGTGGCTTGATCAAAGTCCTTTATCAGTATCATATCTCCCATAGGCTGCTGCGTTAAAAGCGGTTGAATAATAGATTGGGTCAAATCGGTAAGCTCAAAACGGCGGTGGCTCATGTTTCCCTCCAAATTAGTTGGAGGTTTTAAACATATTTGTTTGATTAGCTGTTGTCGTTGAGAAGATCCATGGGCAGGCTGGAAATGAAGTTGTTGAAAGACCCTTGCTGGACCGTGACATGGGCTTTTAGAAGTTCGGACGTTGTGGCGGCGTCGCGTTTTTCGATGGATTCCAGAATGGCTTCATGTTCGGCGAAGGATGTTTGCAGACGGTTGGGCGTGCGCAACTGGATGCGGCGATAAGGGGCGACGCGGTTGCGCAGGTTTTTTGTCTGTTCTGCCAAAAAGTTGTTGTGTGATCCCCGATAGATACATTCATGGAAACGCACATTCACATCATAATAGGCGTCAAATTCACCTGCTTTTACGCAGGGAACAGCGTCTAGATGACATAGACGAAGTTGTTTGAGTTCTTCATCACTCATGCGTTGAGCGGCGAGGGAACCGCACAGGCCTTCAAGTTCCGCCATGACCTCGAACATTTCGATAAGTTCTTTTAAGCCGACTTTGCGCACGGCGGCACCGCGTCGTGGCAGAATTTCGACCAATCCGATGGAACCGAGTTTGTGGAGAGCTTCACGTACCGGGGTGCGCGAGACATTAAAACGTTCTGTCAGGGTTTTTTCGTCGAGTTTTTCACCGGGCACCAACTTACCGGTAATGATCTCCTGCTCAAGCTGTTTCATGAGCTCTTCTGATCGTTTCACAGCCATATTTTATGCTCCTGTTCTCGTCGGGGAGTTTGTTGGTTTTCTCAAAATAAACAATTTTAATAATATTGTATACAAGATTTTTTAATTGTGAGGGGAGGGTGGGGTGTTGAGATGCGCCTTTAGGTTTGGGAGGGGAACTGGAAAACCTTGAAATATCGTACCTAATTTAGCGAAAATAAATTTAAAATTGTATTTTTGTATCGTCTAAGCGCTCTTTCTTGCATCATAAATAAATACTTTAATCAAAATTTTGTATACAAGAATTATTGACATTGTATTCGCTCGATGAGATAACCGAACCATAAATTTTTATAAGACGCAAAAATGCGTTGTTAAGTTTGATTTACATGGGAGTAAATTCATGTCTGCAAAAAAACTGTTTGGTGTTGCGTCCGCAGCGGCGTTGATGGTCGGTGTCGCAACAGCTGCCTTGACGGGTGCTGTTGAAGCGAAAACACTCAAAGCCTCTCACCAATGGAATACCAAGGACGTCCGTCACCAGATGGTGCAAATTGTCGCGGATGAGCTGGAAAAAGCGAACGTCGACCTTAAGATTAAAATCTATCCGTCCAAATCTCTATATAAGCCGAAGGAACAGTGGGCACCTGTCACAAAAGGTCAGCTGGACATTACGGCTTTCCCGCTTGCGTATGCTGCAAGTCGTCACCCGGAATTTGATGCGACCCTGATGCCTGGTCTGGTGAAAAACCATGATCACGCAGCGCGTTTGAACGATTCTGAGTTTATGAACGATATCAAGAAAATCGTTGATGATGCTGGCGCAATTGTGATTGCAGACGGCTGGCTTGCGGGTGGTTTTGCGTCCAAGAAAAACTGTATCCTTGACCCGAAAGATATCTCTGGTCAGGTGTCACGTGCGGCCGGTAAAGCGTTTGAACAAATGCTGGTCGGGGCAGGGGCCTCTACCGCGTCTATGCCAAGCTCTGAAATCTATACAGCCATGCAAACAGGCGTTTTGGATGCGGCGATCACAAGTTCTGGCAGCTTCGTTTCCTATCGTATTTTCGAGCAGACAAAATGTCTGACGGCACCGGGTGCAAATGCCCTGTGGTTCATGTACGAGCCGATCATCATGTCTAAAAAGACGTTTAGCAAGCTGACGAAAGAACAACAGGATGCCGTCATGGTAGCCGGTCAGAAAGCGGAAGAGTTCTTCTTCACAGCAGCAAAAGAAATGGACCAGAAAATGGTCGAAGAATTCAAAAAAGCTGGTGTTGAAGTTGTCGAAATGACAGACGCTCAGGCTGATGCATGGCGTGCGATCGCCAAAGAAACTTCTTACAAAGAATTTGGTAAGAAGGTTGAAGGCGGCGATGCGCTGATCGAAAAAGCACTTGCTGTGAAGTAAGGATAAAGTCCCCGTTGCTGTTCTCGACAACCCTTCCTCCCTGGGCAACGGGGCATCCTTCCCCCTAAAAATTATTAGCAGCAGAGTTTGAAAATGGATATTTTCTTCAAGACAATCCATGGCATCTCGACCCTGTGTGGCATTATTGCTTCATTGTTGATCGCAAGCTCGATCTTTGTGGTCTGCCAGATGGTCTTTATCCGCTATATCTTGAACGGATCAACTGTTTGGCAAACGGATTATGTGACGTTTGCTCTCGTCGGTGCCACTTTGATTGGCAGCCCCTATGTGCTTTTGCTTAAAGGTCATGTGAATGTTGACCTTCTGCCCCAGTTCCTCTCCCACCCACAGCGCGCAGTGTTGGCGTACATCGCTTCTCTTATGGGGCTGATTTTTACCAGTTTGCTGGGCTATTACGGCTGGGAATTGTTCCATGAAGCCTGGGTCGGCGGATGGGTGACTGAAACCGTTTGGGAATTACCGCTTTGGATCCCTTATATCGCAATGCCGATTGGTATCGGATTGCTGGCGCTCCAGTACGTTGCAGACATTCTGGCCCTGATGACAGGTCGCGAGATGCCGTTTGCAATGGAAGCGCGCGAACCGTTTGAAGGAGAGTAAGAATGGATCCGATTACAATTGGTATTATTATCTGCGTGGCGTTGGTTCTCGTTCTTGGTTCCGGTATTCCGGTGGCCTTTGGATTGGGTATTGTCTCCGTCGCCTCTCTCGTGATTTTGGAAGGTCCGGGGTCTATCTCCGGCATTGCGGAAACTTTTTACGCAAGCCTTGCGGAATTTGCGCTCGTTTCTATCCCTATGTTTATTGTCATGGGGGCGGTTGTTGCGTCTTCGCCAGCAGGCCGCGATCTTTATGCGGCGCTTGATCGTTGGTTAAACCGGGTTCCCGGTGGTTTGATTCTCTCAAACCTTGGGGCCTGTTCGATCTTTGCCGCCCTTAGCGGGTCTTCGCCTGCAACTTGTGCCGCCATCGGTAAAATGGGCGTGCCAGAAATGCGCAAGCGCGGTGTGTCCGATGGTTTGGCGACAGGTTCAATCGCGGCTGGTGGTACATTGGGTATTTTGATCCCGCCGTCCATCACAATGATTGTGTATGGGGTCGCAACAGAAACCTCTATCGGACGTCTGTTCCTTGCAGGTTTGGTGCCGGGCTTCCTGTTAACCATGCTGTTTATGGCATGGGCGTTGTATTCAGCGTGGCGTAAAGACCCGAACTTTATGAAGAACGCACCGCGTTTTACGTGGAAAGAACGCTTCCAAGTTTTGCCGCGTGTCCTGCCGTTTATCGGGATTATCATCGGGGTGCTTTATGTGCTTTACGGTGGGGTGGCAACACCTTCGGAAGCTGCGGGTGTTGGTGCCTTGTTGTGTCTGGTTGTCGCGATCGTGGTCTACAAGTTGTTCCAGTTCCGCAAAATCTGGGCGATCTTTTCTGACTCCATGAAAGAAAGTGTGATGATCTTGATGATCGTCGGGGCGTCAGCTTTGTTTAGCTACACACTGTCTTCTCTGTTTGTCACGCAAACTGTCGCCGAAACTATTGCGGGATTAGAAGTAAACCGTTGGGTCTTGCTGGCGTGTATTAACGTGTTCCTGCTGGTGGCCGGTATGTTTTTACCACCGGTTGCCGTGATCCTGATGACCGCGCCTGTCTTGTTGCCGATCATCACAGCGGCCGGGTTTGATCCGTACTGGTTTGCGGTTGTCCTGACCATCAACATGGAGATCGGTTTGATCACACCACCTGTGGGTCTCAACCTCTATGTGATCAACGGGATTGTACCGGACGTTAAGTTGACGACTGTTCTCAAAGGGGCGTTCCCGTTTGTGATCTGTATGATCTTGTCTATCCTGATCCTGTGTGTCTTCCCTGAATTGGCAACATGGCTGCCAAACACAGTGATGGGGGAAGCGCAATGAGAGCCGAGCTGTTTCACAATGTGTTGAATTCCATTGCGGATGCCGGACGCGATATCCTCAACCGTCGCACGGTTGCGGCTAATCAGGTAACTTGTGAAGCTGAGAAAACCCTTTCTCAGCTTTGCAGGGACCTGTTAAGCGAAAAAGGTGAAGCGTTGGGGACAGCCTTGGCATTGGAAGTCATTCAACGCTATCAGGGGCTGGATCAGACCGGACGTTTGGCTTTTTTCCTGATGCTGCGGGACGAGTTTGAACCGGCTCAGGAAAAGCTGGAAGATGCGATCTATACCTATCTAAATGATCCGACCCGCGAAAACCGCCAAGCGCTTGAACAGAGCGTTGAAGCGCCGCGCCAAGCTTTGATCCGGGCGATGAATATGGCGCCGGGCGGGACATCGGCCTTGTTGAAAATGCGCGAAGATTTGCAGCGTTTTCTCAAGGAAGATGGATCGTTAAAGGTTGTGGACAAGGACTTTGTCCATCTGTTTTCGTCGTGGTTTAACCGCGGTTTCCTGCGTATTCAGGAAATATCGTGGGAGACACCGGCGACGGTTTTGGAAAAAATCATCGAGTATGAGGCGGTGCACGCGATTGCGGACTGGTCTGATCTGCGTCGTCGGCTGGCGTCGGATCGCCGATGCTACGGTTTTTTCCATCCCGCGTTACCGGGGGAGCCGTTGATCTTTGTGGAAGTTGCGTTGACCAATGAGTTGTCCAAGGCGGTGCAGCCGTTGCTGGACCAAAATAAAATTGGTCAGGTGACAGAAGCCGATACGGCCATTTTCTATTCCATCTCCAATTGTCAGGAAGGTTTGAAGGGTATTTCTTTCGGCAACTTTTTGATCAAACAGGTGGTGATGGAATTGAAACAGGAACTGCCGAATATCAAGACGTTCTCCACCCTTTCCCCGATCCCGCTGTTTCGAAAGTGGCTGGATACCCAGTTTGAAGACATGCTGGGCAAGGAAGATGGAAACGAGGTCCTCGCACGTTTGCTCAAAGAACCGGCGTTTGCCAATAGTTATTACGATTTTAAACAACGACATATAAAAGAAGCGCAGGACTTGGGGCTGGAAGATGAAAAACTGCTTCGCACGCTCTGCGCCCTGTACTTGAAAGAAGTCAAACGCGCACAGGCGCCCTATGACCCGGTGGCTCGTTTCCATCTGGGCAATGGGGCACGGCTGGAACGGATAAACTGGCAAGGCGATATCTCCGCCAACGGGATAAAGCAATCCTACGGGTTGATGGTGAATTATCTCTATGACCTGAATTCAATTGAACAAAATCACGAAGCCTTCGTGAATAACAATGAAGTCATTATTTCTGACGATGTGGCTCAGCTTTTAAAAGCTGGCAAATAAAGGTAAAAAAAATGTATCAAGGTAATTATCTTGCGCAGCATTTGCGCGCCTCCTCCTCCGGCCGTGATGATGCAATCTTTGCGGTTATTGAAGGCGAGAAGTCCCTTTCTTATGGTGAGTTTTTTAAAGGGGCGGAAACATATGCCGCTGCCCTGATCAAGCGTGGTGTCAAGCCGGGGGATCGGGTTGCTGTGCAGGTGGATAAATCCATCGAAGTCCTGAAGCTCTATGTTGGTACAATTATCGCTGGCGGCGTTTTCCTGCCCCTCAACACCGCTTATACTCCGGCGGAGATTGAGTACTTTTTAGGTGATGCCAAGCCGCAGGTTTTTGTCTGCGCGCCGCAAAAGAAGGATGCGTTGAAAGCGATTTCGGACAAATGTAAGGTCGGTGCGCTGGAGACAATGGATAGCGCTGGTGCAGGGAGCATGTATGACCTTGCGTCCACACAAATGGCCGGAATTAAAGCGGTTGCGCGTGATGAAAATGATCTGGCGGCTATCCTTTATACGTCCGGTACAACAGGGCGGTCCAAAGGCGCGATGTTGAGCCATGGTAACCTGTGGAGCAACGCTGACACCTTGCGTGACTATTGGGGCTTTTCCCAAGATGATCGTTTGATCCATGCGCTGCCGATTTTCCACACCCACGGTCTGTTTGTGGCGACAAACACGACGTTTGCCGCCGGGTCATCGGTGTATTTCATGGCGAAATATGATGCTGATGCGGTCTTGAACGCGATGAATGACGCAACGGTCCTGATGGGTGTGCCGACTTTTTATGTTCGTTTGCTGGCTCATCCGTCCTTGAACAAGGAAACGACCAAGAACATGCGCTTGTTCGTGTCCGGTTCCGCCCCGTTGTTGGAAGAAACCCACGTTCAATGGCAGGAAAAAACAGGACATGCGATCCTGGAACGCTATGGCATGACTGAAACCAACATGAACACGTCCAACCCCTATGATGGTGATCGCCGCGCGGGTACAGTTGGCTTCCCGCTGCCGGGTGTGGAAGTGCGCATCATGGAGGGGGAAACTGAATTGCCAGTGGGCGAGATCGGTTCCATTGAAGTGCGTGGCCCTAACGTCTTTCAAGGTTATTGGCAGATGCCGGAAAAAACCAAGGAAGAACTCCGTGATAACGGCTTCTTCATCACTGGTGATTTGGGCATGATTGATGATCGTGGCTATGTGTCCATCATCGGGCGGTCCAAAGACCTGATCATTACGGGTGGCTATAACGTTTATCCGAAAGAACTGGAATTGCTGATCGATGATATCGATGGCGTTTTGGAATCTGCCGTGATCGGTGTTGCGCACCCTGATTTTGGGGAAGGCGTTTGTGCAGTGGTTGTACCGGAAGAGGGCGCGACCCTGTCTCAGGAAAGTATCCTTGATGCGATCAAAGACGATTTGGCAAAATACAAACAGCCGAAAAAGGTATTTTTTGTCAATGAGTTGCCGCGTAACACCATGGGTAAAGTCCAAAAGAAAGAACTACGCGACATCTATAAAGACACGTTCAGCGTCTAAGTTGGTTTAAAGAGGAAGATGTGATGAATACTCAAGTCCACCCAGACGGGACAATCAATTCAAAAACAGTGCGTTTTGGAATTGGTAAGCGATTGTTGAGCGCCTTTGGTGTTGTGGGGGGCTTGAGTGTTCTGGTGAGTTTAATTGCCTGGAACAGTCTGTCCGGTGTGATGGAAAGCCAGCGTAACCTGACGAAACAGAATGTTCCCGCGATTACGGGCGTTCAAAGTCTTGCCAATGTGACCACCCAATTGGTTGCGGCGGCCCCGTTGTTGTCGAATGCGCAAAACAGTTCAGAGAGAACCGATCGTTTTAGCGAAATTTCCACGCTGATTTCCATGGCAGGCGATCAGGTTGTTGAGTTGGACAAGCTGATTGACGATGCAGATACAGTATCTGACCTCAAGCAGCAAATTTCTGCCTTTCGCCCGTTGACCGAGGCGTTAAACCAGAACGTGGAAAGTCGATTGGAGGCTATGAATAAGCGTAAGGCGTTGGCACAATCGTTAAATGTTCTGCGCAAAGATATTAAAGAAGCGGTGGAACCTTACAGTTCTTCCGTAACCGATCGATTGATCGAAAATTCCGACAAATGGTATGAGTTGTTGGAAGAGGCCCGCGCGGCCGGTGTAAGTGCCCCGACACCGGACACAACTGATCTGGAAGTCGGCCCCATTCAGGCCGTGTCCTATCACAGTGCGGTTTTATCTTATGAAAGTACGGCAAACCATATGGTTGGCCTGTTAGCTGAAGGCGGCAAAAGCGAAGATTTAAAAAGCCTTGAAGGGATCGAGGAACAGTTTAGTGCTTCCGTCAATATGATGGTGGAGCCGATGGGCGTTATTGCGGCGCAAAGTGATGTGGCTCCCTTGACCGAAATTTTGCGTCAGCTCATGCAGATGGGGCAAAGAGGCGACCTGCAGGAAAATATCCTGAAGCTGCGCCGTCAAGAGTTGGAGCTGGAACAGACGGGCAGTGAATTGGTGACGCAGGCACGCGAGCTGTCCGATGATCTGTCACGTACCGTAAACCGGATTATCCTGACTGTGCAGGACGGAATGGATCAAACCATTCAAGAAAATGAATCGAAATCATCAAATACGCTGATTTTACTGGTCATTGCAGGTGGCGTGGCCGTTTTGATTGCCATCGGGATCGGTTGGTTTTATGTGCTGAAGAATCTGGTGTCGCGTCTGTTGGTGCTGGAAGGGTCCATGGAACAGATCGCTGAAGGTGATTTACAGACACGTATCAATCGCAATGGCAATGACGAGATCAGTAAGATGGCAGTTGCGCTGACTGTCCTGCGCAATGGCCTACGCGAAACTGAAAAACTGCGTCAAAGTCAGGAAGAAATGAGCCGCAAGGCAGAGGCGGAAAAGCAGGAAAATGCGAAGCGTCTGGCAGGTGAATTCAACGCATCTGTGGGGCAGGCCATTACGATTCTGTCTGACAATATGCGCGATATTCGCGAGCAGGCCCAGAGCATGAACCAGAAATCGCAGGAAACTTTGTCGGAAACCAAAGAAGTTTCCGACGCTTCCCAGATTATGACGCAGGACATTGCACTGGTTGCGTCCTCCACCGAAGAATTGTCGGCCTCCATTGCCGAGATTAGCCAGCAAGTCACGTCCAGTACGGAGGTTGCAAGCCGTGCGGTTGACCGATCACAGGTGATGAATGGCAGTATTACGCGACTGGAATCGAGTGCGCGCGAAATTGAAAATGTGATTAACCTGATTAATTCCATCGCAGAACAGACCAATCTGTTGGCCTTGAACGCAACCATTGAAGCCGCGCGTGCAGGCGAAGCGGGGAAAGGCTTTGCTGTTGTTGCTTCGGAAGTTAAGAATCTGGCAAACCAGACGTCCGGTGCCATTGATGAAATTGCTGTCTTGATCGGGGATATCCAGAAAGAGGTTAGTCAGGCCGTTAGTGCCAATGGCGAGATTTCAGAGGTGATTGAAGAGATCAACCAGTTATCCGCCATGATTGCGGCGGCTGTAGAACAGCAAAGCGCGGCAACGGTGGAGATCAGCAATACGGTCAATAATGCAGCCAATCAGGTGGATGTGATTACATCACGTATTCAGGCGGTGAGTGATGATGTGCAGATGACCGGACAAGTGAGTGAAGAGGTCTTGAAAGGCGTTTCCCAGATGGATCAACAGACCACTACGGTGGAGAATGACGTGCAGGTCTTCCTGAAAGATATTCGCGGGTAATCCAAAAAAAAAGCCTGCATGAAAATGCAGGCTCAGATCTCTGACAAACCCCGTCAATTTTGGCGGGGTTTGTTATTTTCTATAAGGTTGTGTTTTTTGTTCTGTTGGACATTTCTTTAAGCAGGTTGCTCCACTGCTTCATTTTCAGGCATATGTGGGCGTTCCAGTGGGTAAATATCGCCATAAAAACCTGAGACGGGCTAAGATGAGGGCGATTTTCTTGATGTTTTGGGCGGTGGCTGCCATCAAGCATTGCTCTTTCACTTTAGTCAGGCCTCTCAGACGGGCATAGCGGTGCCCATGTAGTTGTTTGGCATCAGCAAAACTGCGTTCCACAGTTTCCTTGCGCCGTTTGTAAATCGCTTTTCCCCAAGGCG
>NZ_JHYO01000051.1 GCF_000688235.1 Terasakiella pusilla DSM 6293
TATGGCACGTGGCAAACACCCGATCCCATCCCGAACTCGGCCGTGAAAACATGTTGCGCTGATGGTACTTCGTCTTAAGGCGCGGGAGAGTAAGTCGCTGCCAGGCCTTCTAAAATGAGTAAGTCTTAACCTACACAATCGTTACAAAAATAGCCGCCCCTCAAAAGGCGGCTTTAGTCTTTCTAAAAGACACCAACGCGGGGTGGAGCAGCCCGGTAGCTCGTCAGGCTCATAACCTGAAGGTCGTCAGTTCAAATCTGGCCCCCGCAACCAACAAATAACCCGGCCATTGGCCGGGTTTTTTGTTGGCTGTCTGGGTACCATATTTAAACTGCGCAAGATGTGCCGAAAGGCGCAGATTGCAACAGTTCGGCCAAAGGCAACGACGCAGCAAGCAAAGCGCAGCGAGTACGGTAAATCTGGCCCCCGCAACCACTCTAAAAGCCCACTAACTCAACAAGTTAGTGGGCTTTTTAATGCTCGCATATAAGAGGAGAATATCCATCTGTGCCCAAACTGTGCCCAGATCGTGCCCAGAAAAATAAATAACCATCAGAGGCACGACCAAAAGGGTAAAACATAAACTGGTCAAAATTTGATATAAATGAGATTTTGCCTGCCAATTTGATCAAATTAATATGTCTCCTTCCCGCATATCTCACCAAGAATATTCTTGGTGAGATATGCGGGATTAACTGCCACGATCTGAATGGAAGATTACGCCTTCAGGTGGTTGACGCAGGGCGATGGCCCGTTGTAAGGCATCCATCACCAATTTGCGTTTTAGCCTTTTGCTTGTTGCCCATCCAATGACACGACGGGAATAAAGGTCAATCACCACAGCTAAATACAGCCAACCTTCTGCCGTCTTGATATAGCTGATATCACCTGCCCATTTCTGGTTTGGCCCTGTTGTTGTAAAATCACCATCCAACAGGTTAGGTGCCACATTAAAATTATGGTCGCTGTCCGTTGTCTTCTTAAAAGCGTGTGTGCGTATCACCTTGATATCGTTACCCTTCATCAAACGAGCGACACGTTTTTGACTGACTGTATAACCAAGCTCGCGTAATTCATCCGTCATGCGTTCTCGCCCATATGATTGATATGTTTCATTATGAATAGTGCGGATGTTGGTTAACAAAGCCAGATCCTCACGCTGCCGTTGAGACATGGGGCCTTTACGCCAATCGTAATAACCACTCGGACTGACATTGAAGGCTTTGCATAACAGATGAAGTGGATGATCGGCCTTCTTCGCATCAATGAACTTGAACCTCATCGCTTTTGGCTCGCAAAGACCCCAGCAAGCCGGGACGATGAGGCCGTCGCCTTTTTTAAAATTTCACGTTCCTCTCGTAAAATACGGTTCTCTTTACGAAGACGGGCAAGTTCCTTGTGAAGATCATCATGGGGGCCTGACATCAAGTCATCATGCTTATGTTGGGCGACCCATTTGTTCAAGGTGGACATGCCAATGCCAAGATCGACGGCAACTTGTTTGCGAGACAACCCGATCGTTAAGGCAAGTTGGACGGCTTCACGTTTAAATTCATCAGATTTTTTAAGACTCATTTATTCCTCCTGTAAATCTCAGTTTAACAGAAGGTGCTCTCCAGTTTTAGGGAACCAGGCCAAATTTTTTATAATTATCAGTGAATATTAAGCTCAAAACAGAAGCAATATTTGTCCAATAATTTTTTTATCAAAAAATACTGTGACAAAGTTTGTCAAACCTCATCCCCGTCAAGCTTTGTTACCATTCCACCAATTCCACGACATACTCCAGCAACATTGATGGCGTTAAATTGTATTTGAAGCAGCAGATGGTCTGTTGATCTTTAAAAGAACGATGGAGGTTGTCATGTGGGATTCTGGTTGGACGCATCATGCTATGTACGGCGATGGTAGCTGGTTTGGTTTTATGGGAATGCATGGCATCTTTATGCTGATTTTAGCTGTTCTCGCTGTCGTCTTGGTTATTTCCCTTTTTCGACAAGGCACAAAAATAGTGGGCCATGACCCGGCTCTAACGGTTCTTGGTGAGAAATATGCCAAGGGTGACTTGTCACGAGATGAATATCTTCAGAAGAAAAAGGACTTGAAGGTATGATGATGGCAAATGAGCTTGAAAAAAACACGGTTCGCTTTATTGACGCAAACAAAGAATGTCTGGAATTTCTGGCAAGACATTATTTTGATCCTGCTGTCGCTTGTCATGATCAGAACAGTTCCTGCCCAAGGATTGAAGATACCTTACGCTTTATCGAACGAAACTTTGAGCGTGAAGAATTTTTAATCAGAGCATCCGGTTACAAAGCTTTTGATGAGCATAAAAAAGACCATGAAGTTCTGACAAAAGCTCTCAAACGTATCCAAAAGAAATTCAAATGTAATGAATATGACAATGCGATTGTTGTTGATGAAATCAAAAAGTGGATTTCACGTCATACAGCGGAATTTGATCATGATTTCATTCAGTATTGGGCTGAAAACAATGGCCTTTCAAAGTTGAGTGAATAAAGGAGTTCCCATGCTAAACGCTCATCAAAGCACTTCACACAGTACAGATATTCGCTTAGGCGTAAAAGGTATGGGATGTGCATCGTGTGTAGCCACGATTGAAAATGCTCTAATGGAGCAAGTTGGTATTGTTAAAGCTGAAGTTAATTTTGCAGCTTCTATTGCTGAAATTAGTTTCGACCCTGAGAAAATTTCTCCCCCCGTAATTCGACAGGTAATTTCGGATGTTGGGTATTCTGCTGTTGAACCCAGAGATGACAGCGATGAAGCCATTAAAAAAGAAGAAGCAGAGAAGAAAGCCGAATATGATACCTTGATGAAGAAATTTTGGTTAGCAGCCGTAGTCTCTATCCCAAATGTTCTGCTGATGTATCCTGATGTGATACCGGGGCTGACAGCCTTGATGCCTCCAGAAAGTCTTACCAGAACAGCCGTATGGGCTGTGCAGGGACTTTTGACGACGTTTGTTTTATTTTGGTCTGGGTCTCAGTTTTTTACTGGTATGTGGGCGGCCCTCAAACATCGTTCAGCCAATATGCACACCCTGATTTCTGTAGGGGTCAGTGCTGCTTATGGATATTCAATTGTTGCGACAGCTTTACCTTCAGTCTTCCCTAAAGAAGCTGCAGCTGAACCGTTCTGGGATGTTACCACTGTTGTCATAGCCCTAGTTGTTCTGGGGCTGGCTATGGAAAGCAAAGCAAAAGGGAAAACGTCTGAAGCCATTAAAAAACTGATTGGAATTCAGGCTAAGACAGCTCGCGTTATTCGAAATGGTGTTCAGAAAGAAATTCCTGTTGAAGAAGTTTTAGTCGACGACATCGTTCTTGTGCGTCCTGGTGAAAAAATCCCAGTCGATGGGATTGTTACTGAAGGAGCCAGCAGTGTAGATGAGTCAATGATCACTGGTGAACCTATTCCGGCTGAAAAAACCGTAGGTGAAGAAGTAATTGGCGCAACGATCAATAAGAACGGGACCTTTTATTTTCGTGCAACAAAGGTTGGAAAAGATACCGCGTTGGCTAATATCATTCGACTTGTTCAACAGGCACAAGGATCAAAAGCCCCCATTCAGCGTATCGTTGACCAGGTTTCAGGATACTTTGTGCCAACAGTAATGATCTTGGCAATCTTGTCCTTCATGGTCTGGTATAACTTTGGCCCGGAACCACGCTTTATCTTTTCCATTATTGCGTTGGTGACCACCCTAATTATCGCGTGCCCCTGTGCCCTAGGGCTCGCAACACCGACCTCTCTAACGGTCGGAATTGGTAAAAGTGCTGAAAACGGCATACTGATCCGATCAGGTGATGCCTTGCAAACAGCAGAAAAGATCAATGCAATTGTACTTGATAAAACCGGTACCATTACAGAAGGAAAACCGGTTCTCACAGACTTAACGGTCATGCCGAATTTTCAGGATGGTGATGTCTTAAAATCAGCCGCAGCTTTAGAACGTATGTCCGAGCACCCACTGGCTGAAGCCATTGTTGAAGGTGCGCAAAATGCGGGTCTGAATATTCCTGAAGCAAAAAATGTCAGTGCAGTGACAGGCCACGGTATTACAGGCACTTTGGATAAACGTCATATTCTGATCGGAACAGGCAAATACCTGAGAGATAATGATGTAGTAACAAATGGCCTTGAAGACATCGCCGATATTTATACTCCCCAGGGCAAGACACCGATCATGATTGCTATAGATGGGAAACCGGCGGGTGTCTTTGCTGTTGCAGACACCGTAAAAGAAGATTCCAAGGAAGCTATTGAGCAGCTTCATCGCATGGGCTTGGAAGTTTATATGATCACCGGTGACAATACTGTTACCGCCAATGCCATTGCGAAAGAAGTTGGCGTTGACCATGTCTTGGCAGAAGTTCTACCTGAACAAAAAGCACATGAAGTTCAGAAGCTGCAATCTGAAGGTAAAGTTGTTGCCATGGTCGGGGATGGTATCAACGATGCTCCGGCACTGGCAGCAGCCGACATTGGATTGGCAATTGGCAGCGGCACGGATGTCGCTATTGAAGCAGCAGATATCACACTGATCAAAGGTAGCCTGAAAGGTGTGGTCACAGCCATGGATATCAGTCGTGCAACCATGCGGAATGTTAAACAAAACCTAGTGGGTGCTTTTGGCTACAACGTGCTTGGTATTCCTGTCGCCATGGGACTGCTCTATCCCTTCTTTGGTATTTTACTTTCTCCAATCCTTGCTGGTGCAGCTATGGCCCTGAGTTCTGTCACTGTGGTCAGTAATGCCAACAGGCTTCGTTTTTATAAACCGAAAGGAGTGCAGTCATGACTTTAGATCAAATTATTGTCACTCTGACAGGCTTTTTCCTGATCTGTATGATCATTAAGTTTTTCTGGATGAAAGGGAAGAGAGCCTTACCGCTTACCCCACTTATTAATGGCATTCAAAAGCAACTGATTATCGTAAAAGGTGGCTATACACCGGACACCATTATTGTGAAACGTGATGTGCCAGTGCAGCTAACATTTCGCCGTGAAGAAAATTCATCTTGTTCTGAAATGGTACAGCTTCCAGATTTTGGAAAAAGTCTGAAACTGCCAGAGGGTGAAGATGTTTCAGTTGAATTCACACCTACGAAAATTGGTGAATTTGAATTTGCCTGCCAGATGGGGATGCTGCGCGGAAAATTGATTGTAGATCTATAAGGAAGAGATTGATGCCATTCCCAGATATAGATCCAATTCTTATTCAAATCGGACCCTTTGCAATTAGATGGTATGCGTTGGCATATATTGCTGGCCTGATGTTGGGATGGGCTTATATCAAATGTATGTGTGAGCGTTTCAAGCACCCGATTACACGTGATAATTTAGATGACTATTTGTTCTGGGTGGTTCTCGGGGTTGTACTCGGTGGTCGCTTTGGGTATGTGCTTTTCTATAATCTAGATTTCTACATAAATAATCTACTGGCGGCCTTTCAGGTGTGGAAGGGCGGAATGTCTTTTCATGGTGGCTTCATTGGCGTGGTTCTGGCGACATACCTCTTTGCCCGCAAACATAAAATTGAAGTGATGCTCTTAGCCGATCTTGTTGCGATAGCTGCACCAATTGGTTTGTTCTTTGGACGAGTTGCTAATTTTATTAATGGTGAATTATACGGGCGGGTAACCGATGCGCCCTGGGGTGTTATTTTCCCAAACGGAGGTGAGTTTCCGCGTCACCCAAGTCAACTTTATGAAGCGGCACTAGAAGGGATTATTCTATTTATCTTTCTAAACGTTTTAGTTCGTTTTTCTACAATCAGAACTCGCCGGGGGCTGTTAACAGGAGTTTTTCTGATTGGATATGGTCTGGCCCGAACAATTGTTGAGCTGTTCAGACAGCCTGATAGCCATATCGGTTTTTTAACAGGGGGAACAACCATGGGCCAATGGTTGTCTATTCCAATGATTATCATTGGAGCTTTGTTAATCGGAAGTGCCATTTTTCATAAAGGTACTTCAAATCAGAAGGAGGTATCGTGATGAGCACATTTCCTCAATCACCCCCTAGACGAGATTTTTTACTTATTGGGACTGCAGTAGTTGGCGTAACTGGAAGTGCCATGGCTCTGTGGCCCTTTATTGATTCCATGAACCCTGCAGCGGACGTGAAAGCTCTGGCTACATCTGAAGTAGATATTGCTCCCATTGAAATAGGCCAACGCATTACGGTTGTCTGGCGAGGCAAGCCAGTTTTCATTGTTCACCGCAGTGAAGAGGAAATCAGCCGTATTCGCGATGAAAACCTTGACCTCGTTCGCGTACCTGAAGCCGATGAAGACCGGGTTCAAAAAGCAGAATGGTTAGTTGCCATTGGCATATGCACGCACCTTGGCTGCATTCCTTTGGGACAAAAGCCGGGTGACCCGCTTGGTGAGTATGGTGGATGGTTCTGCCCATGCCATGGGTCTCATTATGATGGATCTGGACGTATTCGCAAAGGACCCGCCCCACGAAACCTAGATATTCCACCATATACATTCAAATCAGATGAACTCATCGCTATTGGGTAAGGAGTAAATATGCCTGCATTACCAGATATGGTTCATTTTAAAAGTCGTTTCAGTATGGGAATAATATTTGCAAATTTGTCTCTGACCCAACGTGTGATGACTATTATCTTTTTTGGTATTTTGTTTGTCGGCATTACGATTGCGATCATGCTTGAAAATGAGCACCACAAATCCGTTTTGCAGCAAAATAAAATGCAGGCTGTTACTTTTTTGTATGGCATTGAACGAGACTTAATTGAGACGGAAGCTAATGATCCAAAAGTTCTCAATCAAATACTTCAAAAGGCTGCAACCCATAGAAATGGTGAGCTGGAATTTAGTCTCTTTAGCCTATCTTTATTGAATGCTGAAGGAGATGTAGTAACAAAAACCAGTCAAAGTAAAGAACATCAGATGGTCATGGGGCAAACCCAAGGGGCAGACTTCGATAGTATGGCGGGTCATCACGTCCAACTCCTTCAAAAAGAAAATAGCCCATTTGCGGGGGGAGAGGTTCAGTATTTTCATGATGATAAAACAGGTCAAAAAATTACGACCATGACTGTTAGTATCCCAGTTAAAAATACAGATTATATTCTGTCAGCTAATCTTGACTTGAAGAAAACGATGGCGGCGATTGAGCAAACAGACCGCGTGTTTGAACAAACCTTATTTGGGTCTTTTGCAATTGGATTTTTGGTGCTGTACGGTGTTATTGATTTTGCAATTCGCAAAGGTCTGGTTAATCCCATCAGAAAAATATCTACTGTTACATCTGATATATCGCATGGAAACTTTTCAGCACGAATTGGAGACCTTTGCTGTCCCGAATTACAACATCTTGGGACTTCAGTTGATCGTATGGCTGAAAATATCGAACAGCTCATTTCAGAACAAGAAACTGCATACCTTCAATCTTTGAAATCATTAATGAAAGCTTTGGAAGCTAAAGATCCTTATACGGCCCAGCATTCCGCAAGAGTGGCCAAGTTTTCTGTATTACTGGGCAAACAGATTGGTCTGCCACCAAAAGAACTAAAGCTGTTGGAAAAAGGAGCACTTATGCACGATCTTGGGAAAATTGGTGTACCTGATAATGTTTTGAACAAACCAAGTGCTTTGGATGATGCAGAGTTCCAACAAGTGAAATCTCATCCTGTCACAACAGCCAAAATCATGAAGCCGTTGTCTCGGTTCAAGGAATTTGCCCAAATTGCTGCCTGGCACCATGAAAGGTGGGATGGCAAAGGGTACCCTGATGGCTTACAGGGCGAAGAAATTCCCATTTTAGCTAGAATTGTATGCATTGCGGATACATGGGATGCAATGACAGGTGACCGCATATACCGAAAAGGCATGTCGCAAGAGAAGGCAATATCAATAATGGAAAATGAAAAAGATAGCGGTCAGTGGGACCCATACCTTCTTCAAGAATTTATTTCCCTTATTAAAGAGACCAATCAACCAAGTATAGAAATGGAAACAAGGCAATCAGCATGAATAAGAACGCAATAGCACTTTCAGTTGCAGTTGTTTTTACAATTGGGGCCGCAACAGCAGCATTCCTTCACAACGCTGAAAATTCAGGTGTCGCAGATCCTAATGACCCGAAACAGGTTGCCTTGGGTAAGACAATATATGCCGATAATTGTGCATCATGTCATGGTGTGAATTTAGAAGGCGAAACAGAAGATTGGAAATCCACAAAAGAAGATGGCACGTTATATGCCCCTCCCCATGATGATACGGGGCATACATGGCATCACGGGGATGCTTTGCTGTTCCAATACACAAAAGAAGGTGGTCAGGCGATTGCCGGCCCTGATTTTCAAAGTGGCATGATGCCATTTGCAGATGCTTTAACAGACGAGGAAATCTGGGCAGCTCTTGCCTTTATAAAAACATCCTGGACGGAACAACAGCTCAATCGCCAGCAGATGATGACGGAGCGAGAAAAAGAACAGTAAACAATGAATGTAATAGTCACATTATCAACACAATGATTCTGTTTTATGTTTGGCGAACATGGGAAAGGAACAGATCATGTCGTACTTAAAATCCATCGCTATTGCCTCTGCATTTTTTCTGGCCGGATTAGCTCATGCTTCTGCCGCACAACAGGAAATAACCGTTTATAAATCTCCCTGGTGTGGTTGTTGTACTGCTTGGAGCGAACATATGCGTGAGAACGGCTTTAAGGTTACAGAGATCAAGCGTGAAGATATGGACACAATCAAGAGAGAACTTGGTGTCCCGGAAAAGCTAGAATCCTGCCATACAGCTATGATTGATGGCTATGTTGTTGAAGGTCACGTCCCCGCTGACGATGTGAAGAAATTATTGACGGAACGCCCAAAAGCAAAAGGTTTGTCAGTTCCAGGTATGCCGATGGGGTCTCCGGGAATGGAGCAGGGAAATCAAAAAGATCGATATACCGTAATCATATATGGTGACGAAGGTATGGGTGCTTTTGCTCGTCATTAATGCAATCCTTAACCAGCTTGAAAAATGCTTCTCATAATAATTTGAGAGGCATTTTTTATAACTGACAAACTTTGTCACAACTTTCCTGTTTTCAGACATACGCGTGTTACATGAGTCTCCTATAATATTCATCATACAGGAGCTCAACAGCTCATCACTTTGAAATAGGGGAAGTACGATGAAACGCACATTTTTAATTACCTCAGCAGCCGCAGTCGCTATCGTTGCCGTTGCTTCTTTCACCGCGTTGGCTCATGGCCCAAGTAATGGTCAAATGATGGGCGGTGGTATGATGGGAATGATGGGTGGAAATGGTCATATGGGCCAGTACACACAAGTCAAACCCGCAACCCTGGATGAGCTTGAGAAAAACCTTGAGCTAACTGATAAGCAAAAACCCGCTTGGGAAGCATATGTAAACACCGTCAAAGACGTTGAAGAAAACTTTACAGCTCTTCACGAAAGTATGGATCCGCAAGCGATGCACGAAATGACAATTGAAGACCGCCGTGTCTTTATGCAAAGTGTGTGGGAATCCCGAAATGAAGATTCAAAAGCTCTAGAAGCTGCACAAAGCAAGCTGTTTGAAGTTCTGACAGCTGAACAAACTAAAACTCTGAAAAGCACTCAAACCTTCGCAGGCATGCCTTGTCACGCCAATGGCTGGCAAGGTGGTATGATGAACAACACGTCTTATATGATGGGCCCAGGCATGGGATACCAACGCTAAGCTCATTTGAGCGAGGAGGAAGCCCCATATCTCAAGACTGACGTGCCCCACTTTGGTGGTCCAACCGCTATGTTAGTTTCTGGCTATTATTGTCGTCCTGATGTGGCGACTGGAGCGTAGCGTAAGTCAGAACATCAGGACGAGGCAAGAGTGTTTTTGGTGCCGGAGGCTTGTAGCCCAGTGAACTGTGCGGACGAACTTCATTGTAAAACTGCCGCCAGCGTTCAATCAGAACCTTTGCCTCCTGCAAGGTATAGAATATTTCTCCGTTTAAAAGTTCATTGCGAAGCTTGCCGTTAAAGCTTTCGTTATAGCCATTTTCCCAAGGTGACCCCGGCTCAATATAA
>NZ_JHYO01000052.1 GCF_000688235.1 Terasakiella pusilla DSM 6293
AACAGGTCGTATATGAACCGTAGCGTTCAGGCACATCTGCCCAAGGAGACCCTGTGCGAAACCGCCAGAGAATGC
This sequence comes from Terasakiella pusilla DSM 6293, assembly GCF_000688235.1. Lineage (GTDB taxonomy): Bacteria > Pseudomonadota > Alphaproteobacteria > Rhodospirillales > Terasakiellaceae > Terasakiella > Terasakiella pusilla. Next base: position 76 of record NZ_JHYO01000052.1, read on the forward strand.
CGTTCAAAACACGGCGGTCATCTACACGTGGAACGCCTCGGCTTTTTTGAGGCAAAAGCGGTTCAATGATCGACCATTCATAGTCTGTAAGCTCAAAACGGCGGCGGCTCATAATTCCCTCCAAATCTTTTGGAAGGTTGAATCATATTCAAGCTGATACAGGAAGGAATTTTATGAGTTTACGGCCTAATTCCTGTGTCTATTAACACGGATACGCCAGACAAAAATATTAAGAATAATATCCTGAATAGTGGGGTGCCCATATTATGTACGGACCAAGGTCAACATTATTTTGATGAAGTTGATCTCAACATTGGATCATCATATCTGATAGATCAGGCAAACCAGACTACAATGATGATCTATCACCTCAGTGATGATGTTTACCAAGGGGCAGGATACTGAGAAAAAGTAGTGCATCTCGGTCACGGGGCACCATCCGTATTAGTTGCCACACAGGTTTTGAGGCTTTGTAGTTAATCTTGATTTTGATTTTCCTTAATTTTGCTAATCGCGGTTTCCCATTCATTTTCCAACATGGACTGTTTCAGAATACGCTTAAACGATTTGTCAGAAATTAGATTGCCTTTTCGAGTAGTCAATTTCAAACGGTCCCGACCATAGTCACAGACTTGTTTCACTCTGCTTTCGTTCAACTCTTGAGCCACTTTAATTAACTGCTTGATTAATATTTGACCGTGTAAACGTGCCTCTTCCTGCTCTGCCATATTATGATCATTCTGGTTATCAGTATTGGGGATAGGCTTGTTTTTTCTTCCATCCAATGACCGTTTGAAGGTCTTGGCATTTTCAACCGCATGGTCCACCAATTCGCAGTTGTCATAATAATCGCCTGACGGATTTGTCTTGATTTCGACTCCCTTGGGAACTTTGTCGGCAATAATGACAGATGCATTCGCGTCGTTAATGATCGCAAGAGCCGCTTTGCTATCAATATCGCTCCACCCCGCAACAATGAGAGTGTCGGTTGTGGCCGTGTTCAACAGGTCTTGAAGTTGGCTTTTGTTTTTTGTCGTTTCAATCTGAATTTCATCAATCAAGTTTGCGCCAATTTCGGTGGCGACTCGGACGATGCGCTTCTTCTTTTTTTCGATATTCGGTGCAGAACAGTAGCCTACACAATCCGTTTTCATCCCCATTTCAGCCCCCTTTTATGACCGCACCCTGACCTACCTATGCGGACAGAAAAACCGCTCAAATGCTTGTTGCGATTGTCTTTTCTTCCCAGTAAGCCAGTTGGTAACGGCGAATACAGATTGGCCGTCATCATAATTGCAGATGCAAAAATGATCAAATTCAACTTTGAAAAGGAGGTGCAGAAATGTGCAGTCAGAAGATGTACACCAAAGAAATCACATTTGGTGTCGTCACACCGGACGATGGTGTTCGCTTTGAAACACATCGTTACTCATACCCATCTGGCCAAGAATATTGGGCACAGATGGAATTTCTTGGAAAGACTATGGGCGGACCAGTCCACTGTTTGGATGAAGAAATCACCAACCCGTTGACTAAAGAACGCCCGTTCGGAAACCTCAGCATCTACACGGTTGGGCTACAGGGTTTCACCAATAAAGTGCCGTTTTCTTTTAAAATTACGGCTCCTTTTTCACTCAGTTCTGATGAAGCCGGGCAGATCGACATCTTCGGCGCGTTGTTTGTCGCACGTCGTGATGCGAAGGGGTGTCTGCGTTCTGTAAAATCATCTGATTTCCGCGATGGCGCAACACTAAACCCATTGTTTCAACCTGCATCGAAACGCCAGTTGTTGGTAGCACATGCAGTCAAGAAGCAAATCATTAAACGGGATTATCAGTAATCCCACAAAAGGCGCGACCTGCCGAAGACTTTGGCGAGTGGTTCGGCAGGCCGTCTTTTCTAACAACTAACCTATGAGGATTAAATTGTTATGGTTGATCTTAACATTCCTAAACACCTTGACCAAGGTGTAAACCCTTTAACTGCTTTTAAAACGGCTCAAGTGCCAGTAGATCAGTTGAAAGTGGAACTGGATAAACATGTTGGTTCCATCAACACCGACACAGGCATCAAACTGCTGTCTATAAACTTCGGTTCAGAAAATGAACCTTCGTCAGAAAACTCAGATCAGTCAGAAATGACGGACGAAGAATTTGAATCCGTTCAAGACTGGATTGATCCAGATATTTCCTTGAAAGAAGGGCAAAACCTTCTTGGTGCTGCGAAACAAGCGGTTGTTGATTGGGCCGTTGCTCAAGCGGCGGCGGAAGAAACGCAGGAAGTCTCTGAAAAGAAATCTGAAACATTGATTAAAGGATACCCATTCTTCCTATGGGCAAAAGATAACCGAGATGTTTTTCAAGTCATGATGGATGCTGGCAAACTCAATGTTCGTAGTCACGCATCATTTGGTATGAAAGTTTTTCGTTACATCGAAAAATGTTCCGGTAAAGAAGTTCACCGGGGAACATTGTCCCGCTTTGGCTCTGTTTCTGAGTATGCTTCTGACCTTGGGAAAACGGCAGATAATTTTTCCGCCTTTTTGGATGAGGAAGATGGCTGGACTAATGTCTACAAAATTGCCAGTCAGAAGCAAAATGAACAGGGCAACAAGCGTCGTAAAGAACAAATGGCTCTGAATAACTCGTGGCTTTCTGAAATCCATACAACTGCGCCGGAAATTGCTAAAGCGGCAATAGGAAGAGAACGTAAAAAAGGAGTCCAAGAACATTTTGGCGGCTTAGAAGGAAGCCTCGTTTTGATGGTTGGTCGAATTGATCAGAAATCAATTCAAATCATTGGACGCTTGGATGTCGAGGAGCAGAAAGCCAAGCAAATTATTCTCACCAACGGCATTCATCAATATGGCACACCTGCTCAAGCTGGGGCGGAGGATGTGTAATGTGCCTTCATTGTCATGAAAAGGTTGCCCGTCTCAAAATGTTGGTACGTGGGAGATTGGCCGACAACCATTTAGCACCGGGTCGCTGGCCCGGTGCTAAACAGCGGCAGGTTTCCACGCTGGCAGCACTGTTACCTGACGAGATTGATCATATATTTGTCCCCATGTGCGGCATGTGCAGTTTGTACTTCCATTTACGCAAGCGAAAGAAGATCACCGGGGCGCAGACATTTTTATCCGATGATCACCTTCCATTAATTCGGTTTCTTCGTGGGTTACAAGAACACGGCCCTTATATTGCGGAACGGCGATTCTACTGGAAAAGTTATTTTGATAACTCAAAACAGGATATGTTTGATTGGGCACTTGAACAGATGGAAATGAATATCTCAGACCAAGATTATGCTGTTGCCTTCGCTATATTTGAACGTTTTGCTTGGTCCCGTGCATTACTGGCAACTGATAGGTCCAGCACGTTCTCTGAAAATAATGAGAAAGAACTCAGCGATGATCATATTCGTCGACTGGTTCTTTATGGCGAACTGTTAGAAGGTGCCCGTATCGAATGTGAGGATTTCACTCGGACATTTGAACGCGCACATGAGGTCGGACAAAAGGCATTTTTATTTGCCGATAGTCCCTATTTTGGCAAGGATGTGGAGGTTTATTTGAAAAGGTTTCCCTTTGACAAATACCGTGATCACTGCGCTGATCCAAATTTCAACATCATGGTTACTCTCGACACATCACCTGAAAGTATGGGGATTACAAAAGGTAAAGACTGCTTTGTTCACAACGTACCCTACGAGGGCACACATGATATTGCGACAGAGCAGATTGCCATTAATTACTGTACGCCAAAACTGGTTGAAAGAGCGAAGCGGCGTGGCTTGCGTAGCATTCCCAACGATACAGGTGATTTTTTGCAATACAAATCGCTTACGGCAGATGACCTTCTTTCGGATAATCAAAAGCGTGTTTGCGACTTAATTCGGAAGGCCAATCTTGCGCAAGGTCGCGCAAACAAATCATGTTCGTCGAAGAAGGTTCAGCACTGTGCCATCAGGTTGGCCGAAGAAGTCAACGAAGCAGTTGAAGGGTTGTGCCAGACTGAACGATGGATGTTCCCAATGCCTTCACCACATGATGAACACGTTCCTGCCTTCTCGGTGGAATACCCTCGATATGACGCTCATGCGGTGAATAGCCATGTAGCAACGATCAATGCCCAACATCTACAACATGTCAGGGAAACGCAGCAATCAGATCCGATGCTGGATAAAGCCAGAATGTTTATGAAAAAATGGAAAGGAGGCATGTGAATGTTTCCACGGAAACATTCACGCTTTCACACGGCGACGGGCTTTTTCTTTGCAATCGGCTATTTGTTTATCAAGTTGTCCGTTTTCAACCATCTTAATGACCTGTTCCAGAACTTCACGGACATCGCTTTCTGATGGGCCGCAGATGATAGAAGATTTTCCGGCCTCGATTTCGAGCGCATAACTACTGCCATAACGTAGTTCCAGCATGAACGTACCGTCTTCTTCTTGCCACCACCATTTGCGCGGTGTGGCGGCAATCAGTTTCTTGTTACGCGCGGTTTTACCATTGTCGTCTTCGTGATCTGTATAACGATAGCGACTGATTTTATAAGACGGATCATCCAGCAGTGAAATTTGTGACTGCAATGAATCAAGAAATACCGCTTTTGGACTGCGGCGGCGAGTTTCTGAAACAAGTGGTTTCTTCTTGTCCGATAAATTAAGTGCCATATTATCCTCCTTACTGTTGACGCACGGGAAGTTTATGGCCGTTACTGTTATTCGGCCAAGCCTATAGACTTAATAATATCAATAAAATCAGTTAAGTGTGGCCTTAATGCCGGACTATATACCAAACCTGAATAAAGCATGATCTCCAATACTTTGGGTAAGAACGGTAATGTCAGTTTCGATTGAGATTTCCATCCAATATGCCAATTCCTCGGTGTCAATTGGCTCCAAAAAAGTGTCCAAGATAATGACCTGACCACGAGTGCGCCCTTTGATCTTGCTTAACCTCAACACGTCATCCACAGATCGAACTATATAGTTTTCAAGATGTTGAAAATCTTGTTCATAGGGGGCAAGTTTTTGATCGACATATGTGTTTATATTCATGGTTTTTCTCCATTTTTGAGTGCTGAAATTATTTATCAATTGCTGCGGTGGCAGCGTTCAATTCCCAACGGATAAATATTTAGGAAAATCAATGTGGGAGAATAGCCATGCTTGAAAGCAAATCCGTATATTTGAAATTGCGCGAATTGAACACCATTAGAAATTCAGATGAATTCAGTGAATTCTTTGGTTATTCGAAAAGCACCATTCGTGCGCAATGGGGCACGTGCCGAACAGCCTGATATTGCCGCATGGGTGCGTTTCTTTTTTAGCGTCGAAAAAGTCGCCAATGATACGGAAGAAGCCGCAGAAAAGTCTAATTTGCACGAACGAAATGAATATCAAGCGGGATTAAAAGATTTACGCGAGTTGCAGAACCAAGTTTGGGCACATGTTGCCATCACAGCAACCCGTTAGTGAGGCGGAACATGAAAATTGATGAAATTTCTACTATGCTGCTACCGTCGATTTTTTATTTTGATATTGAATTCACCGAAATTGAACTTGATGGAACCAAGGTCGAAACAATTGATGTGAAGATTGATGCCGCAGAAGCAACTGTAAAAGGCGTTAGCCGAACCCGTTATGGCTTATCAATAAAAGTCGAGGTTGTACTTGTCTCAGATGACAAAGCCGCCGTCACACGTGCAGCCAGAGGCGCGACGGTTATGATTAATGATAGGCCGCGTTCAACCAATTTTGGATTGGTTTCTGACATCATTGAGATAAACGACCATCAAATCACCCATTACCCGCTGGAAGAACTGGAAAAAGTTGGATAACAGTCGTAAGGCTGGCGGGGTCAAGGCCGAGACGTGTCCATCTGCCAAACGCAGTTAACAGTCTGAAATTCATCCAAACGGATGCCTATCAATTCGAAACGCGGCAACGTTTGCATGATGCAGTTCATTGTCTTTATCGCATCATCACGTTGGTAATCACACTCGGATTTCTCAGCACCATTGTGCATGGCTTTGCCAATTCTTTTATAAGCATATTCCGATGCATTTCGAAGTTTACGTTCGAAATTTTGAATATCCGTCATGACCATAAAGCCATTCGGTTTGAAGACGGAAAATGACCAAACTTTACGCGCTGATCTTGAGAATACCTTGTTCACGGCAAGTTTTTGAGCATAACAATATTCGGCGCGTTGCTTGAGGGATTCACCTGATGCACCAACACCTCGGGCAGCACGTTCTTGCTGCAACCAATGATTTGGGTCCATCAATTCCTTTTCAGTTGTTGCATGGGCTGGAAAAACCGCCCATGCAACAAAAAACAGAATTTCTGTGATCAATAATATGAGTCCCTTGATCATCAAATTTTACCAAATATCGTATTCTTTCAAAATGCGTTCAATTTGGCTGCTCGAAAAGAAATTTCCGCACCCATACAGCACACCGCCAGCATTGGCTTTTGGGTCTTCCCCATGAATATATTTTTGCATTTTGGTGTAAGATTTCTCTTTATAACGCTTCTGTTTTTCCTGAATTTCATTTTTATCATGATCGGATACATTCTTGATAACGAGGTCTACATACCGTTGGAATGTGGCTTGGGCATCCTGATATGATTCAATTGTCGCGGGGTCATTTTCGGCTTCATATTTTTCATTTTCTGCTGCGGCAAAAGCACCAATACATTCTGCTGCACCATCAAGTCGAACCTTTGTGTCAGCATCATATATGATTTTTGTTCTCGCATTACCTTGAGGTGAATTTTGGCTTTTCACAGAATAGCCACGAACACGATCACCACAATCTGTCAGCCATTGTCCGTTATTGAAATAGTCATTGAAATAACTGGGGTTAGAATAGGCAAGATTAACGGACTGAGCCATGAAAGTTCCCAAGTCCGAGTTCACTCGTGAAGCCGACTGGACTTGTGAAAATGCAGTGGTTTTTGGTACACCCATGCTACGCAACCTGATGATATTCGGGATAAGTTTTGAGTAGTTTTGGCACAACATTTCGGCTTGGTCTGCTGCTGCATAATTTCCGAACGAACTCAAGCCCACGAATAAACAGGCGACCCAAACATATTTAAATTTTTTCATTAGTTCACCTTCCTTGAAAAGACAACTTTGCAACCCGGGTTCTGACGTTCCGCCGCTTTTGCTGCATAATTTACAGCAGCCGCACTGATCACGACTTCACGTGGGGCTTCACCACGACAATAGATGTTAAGCAAGTAATCTCCTGCATGTGCGGCATTTGAGCCGAATATTCCCGCCAGCACCAAACCAGCGGCCCAAATCATTTTCATATGAACTTCCCCTTTCTATATACGAACCAATATTACGATGAATTAAAACGTAATATTGCAACAATAAACAGAAACGTAAAATTAGGTCAATAGCATAGGCCGGAAAGTTGCGGCAAAGTAGCCGCATTATGACTGAAATTGCAGAACATATTGGCCGCAGGATAAAAGCACTCCGTGAGGCACAGGGGATAACCCAGCACCAATTGGCGAAACATATTGGGAAATCGGTTGAGACGATTTCCAATATCGAACGCGCCAAAGTGACACCGGGATTGAATACGCTTGTCATCTTCGCAGAAAAACTGAACTGCCAAGTCCGTGACTTTTTGGATAATTACGACGTTGACCTTCCCACAGCAGAACTCACTGCTGACCAGCAAAAGATCATCAATGCACTCAAGTTGTTGGATGAAAATGACACAGCCATTTTGGCCGGGTTAGTGGATGTATTGGAAAAACGTCAGAAAAAATAATTACTTTTCCGTGCAAATATGGAAAACACAATAGTTGTATGTTAGCCTCCATCAATCACATGGAGATTAATAATGACGCATGATTTTCGACGGATTGAAATCGTTAGAGATGTTGACGCAGATGACTATTATTTTGCCGATGCTATTCTTGACCGCCTGTCTGGACAGGAAATCAGCGATCTAAAAACAGAACTTCTACAGCGAAAAGAATCTGATAGACCAAAGTATCGCTGCCCCCATTGTTCAACACCATTATTTGTGCGTTACCGCCCTGTACTGAACTTGCCCCTATCTTTGGACCATCGGGTGTAAGAAAATCCCGTTGTTTTGCCTCAAGGGAGGCATGCCTCCCTTGAGGCATTTATCAGTTTAATCGGGGCTTTGTTGCCGATTGAACTATGCGGACGAACTTCATTATATTCATGACGCCACATTTCACATTTAGATCGTGCCTCATTTAAGCTTAAAAACCAAGAAGCATTTAAGCATTCCATCCTGAAGCTCCCATTAAAAGATTCAATGAATGCATTGTCTGTTGGCTTTCCAGGGCGGCTAAAGTCAAGCGTAACGCCATTCAAATAAGCCCACAGGTCCAAGTCCTTGCTGATGAACTCGGGCCTATTATCCACACGAATGACCTTGGGTTTTCCATATTTCTTCGTAACTCTTTCCAAGGTCGCAACCACATCAATGCCGCGATAATGAATGCGCACATCAATTGCAGGACAAAATCGGCTATAGGCATCAACAATTGTTAAGATGCGCAGACGACGACCATCAAATATCTGATCAGATACGAAGTCCATTGCCCAAACATCGTTGGCCTTCTCTGGTGAAGATCGGTCTTCACGTAATTTTGCAGACACTTTCCGTTTGGGAGATTTGTTCCGTAAAACAAGGCCTTCTTCCTTGTAAAGTCGGTAAACACGTTTCGGATTAACCTCCCAGCCTTCTCGTTTCAAAAGCACATGGATGCGGCGATAGCCATAGCGCACGCGTGTCTCCGCTATTTCCTTGATCCATTGACGAAGAGCAGCCTGTTCGTCGCGTCTGGCCTTGTAATGGTAGGTTGATCGACCCGCTTGAAGAACGCAACAGGCTCGGCGAATACTGACCTGCCAGACAATGCGAAGGTGATCAACAATTTGACGACGACGAGCAGGCTTTACAACTTTCGCTTGATAACATCCTGCAGCATGGCTTTATCCAAAGATAAATCTGCAACAAGCCCTTTTAAGCGTGTATTCTCTTCTTCCAACTGCTTCAGTCGCTTCATCTCTGAAGGCATCAAACCGCCATACTTCTTGCGCCAGCGATAGTATGTTTGTTGTGAAATGCCAGCTTTCCTGCAGACCTCATCGACTGAAGTCCCTTCTTCTGCCTGACGCAAAATAAAAGCAATTTGGCTTTCATTGAACTTTGATCGTTTCATCTTAAATTCTCCTCTTAAGATTAAAATCTAAACGAGAATTTTCTCACTTAAAACGGTCTAGTTTTTCGGAAGCAGATCACTTTTGAAAAGGACGATCTCATGGCAAAACGCCGTAATCATTCCGCCGATTTCAAACCCAAGGTTGTATTGAAAACTTTACGCGAAGAACTGACGCTTCCCGAATTGGCCAAGAAATACGATGTGCATCCCAACCAGATCAGCACATGGGAAAAGAAAGCTTTGGAAAATATGGCCGATATTTTTTCTGGCAAGCAGGAAAAGTAAAAAGACAACCACGAAGCCGAAATCAAGGAGCTTCACGCCAAGATCGGCGAATTGACGGTAGAAGTTGATTTTTTAGATCGGGCCTTCAAACGCTCTCTCGGGAGCGGAGGAAGGCGATGATTGTTCCGCTTGAAAAGCTCTCGCTGACCCGCCAGTGCCAGTTGCTCAAAATCCCGAGTTCGACCTATTACGCTGTCCGCAGTTCCCGCGACAAGTGCTGCAAGGGGGAGAATTCTTATAATCTCAGGCTCATGCTGATAATTGACGAGAAGTTT
>NZ_JHYO01000053.1 GCF_000688235.1 Terasakiella pusilla DSM 6293
ATAAACTTCATGAGTTCGTCCAACTAGAATGCTGTCCGACTTCAATCCGCCGCCTGCGTATCCCTTTCGGTCATATGTACTTGTAAAAGAGCAATCCGGCAACCAGAGCAAGGCTCGGTGCGGAGGGCGGTTTATAAAGGCCTTACCCGAGGCCGTCAACCCTCAAAATTAGTTTCTTTAAAAAAACTGTAACACCTTAGCAAAACTTACTAAACCAATCCGGTCTAACTCGTTGTTCTCAAAGTGTTTTTCGAGAGCCCCGCTGGGGCAGCGCCCCGTTGGTGAAGACGGGTTATAAGGATCTCGCCCCACCCTGTAAACACCTTTTTTCAAAAAAGTGACAAAAGTTTCATTTTTTAACGTAATCCATTGAAAATAAACAAAACTTAATTCGTATCGGGAACGTTAGGAATACCCGTTTTTTAGGTCCAACCCCGGAAAACCTCCAGAAACCTTAAATTACCCTTCTGCGAAAGAACAGAATCAGGCGTACTTATTCCAGAAAGAGCCCAAAATGTTCCTGCGCTTTTGAAAGTTCTTTCATTCTTAGGGAAGCTGACTCCCCTAATGCGGCTCCCACATCCTGTAGTAAGAGGGTCAAAGCCGTGGTAATAGCAATCGGCATCCCCAGAACAAATCGGGTTTCAGCCGGGAATCTTAAAATGTGTGGTGTCAGTCCGGTTGCCCAATCACAAAACTCATCCGCAATCACCACAACATTGATCCCACGTTCCCGCGCCAAGGATGTTAATAAAGGACCATGCGCCCCATAACGGAACGTATCTATTATGATGAGAGTGACGTTCTCACCCTTGGCCGGTAGAAGGTCGGCGTAGACGCCATCAATACCATCAATCATCCGCACCCGGTTTCTCATATAAGACAAGCGACGATAGAATCCATCTGCGAGAAAATGCATGGTCTGAAAACCCGTGACAGAAATCGCGTCCGATTTGGTAAAGAGCTGGACCACCTCTTCCCACAATGCTGTCGTTCTAAGATCAAAGACAGATCGGACAGCTGCATTGCAGAGTTCCAGATCCTCGTCATCACTCCCCCGGTTCAATGATTGAAAGCGCTGATCTATGCGATAACTTTCCGGGCCGAAACTGCTTTGCATCGCTTGTGTGCGAATATCAGCGGAATTTGCGAATCCCAGCTTTCTGTAAAACCGCGTCAGGGTCATCGGGCTTATATTTAAAGTGCGGGCGATATCCGTATTACTTTGAACGAGAACAGCATCTGGTCGCGCCTGCAGATAGGCCGCAATCCGTCTTTCTTTATGAGTCAGCTGAGATTCTACTTTCGCAATCGCCTCAGTTAGAATTTCTACGTCATGCATCCCTGTTGTCCTGCTTCTTTATTATATGCCAACCAGCCTAACACATCTTAAGCGGTTTAATTGAGTGGATATTTTACCGCCAAGAACGAATGTTAACATTATAACATAAAAAATAACTTTGATAGATTGATAACATTTCTGTAATAATGTACGTTAAATCACCTTCCACGCTTTCAACGGTGTTGGGATACAGAGTCGGAAGGGGTCAATATAAAGCGCCGCCCGCAAAGGGTCTGGCAAAAGAAATACAGGAGACTAGAAAAATGAAAAAGGCTTTGTTACTCGCAGCATCGCTCTTTGCGTCCGTATCCATGGCAGCAAATGCTGAAACCGTCAAACTGGGCTACAATGGCCCGCCGGACATGGAAAAGAACGCAGTTCACTTCTTTGCCACAACACTCGAAAAAATCGTCGAGGAAAAATCCGACATCGAGATCGAACTTTATCCGAACTCCCAGCTTGGTGACGAGCAGGAGCGTATGGAAAACACACTGGCAACCCCGTCTTTGAACATCGCAAGCTTCGCCGGCCTGTCCCCCGTTGTGCCGGAAGTTTTTGTGTCCAACACACCATTTATGTTCAACACACCGGAAATTGCCCGCAAATTCTTTGATGAAGGCAAATACTGGTCCATGATTGAAGCTGCCTTTAAAGAGCGCAGCGGCGGGTCTGAAATTCTGGCTGTTGTTGAAGAAGGTGGCTTCCTTGCCTTTACCAGCTCTGACAAGGCAATCCACGAACCGGCTGACTTTAAAGGCATGAAGTTCCGCGCGATGGATCCATCACAGGTTGCTTTGTATGAAGCAATGGGCGCGTCCGGCACGCCTGTTCCTTGGACAGAAGTCTATGCGGCCCTGCAAACAGGCGTTGTTGAAGGGCAAATGAACCCGCCGATGTACATCATCATCGGGTCCTTGAACGAAGTCCAAAAATACTTGACACGTGCCAACGTACAATATTCCATGCAGTTCCTGGTCGGGAACGGCGACTGGCTGAACTCACTGTCTGACGCTGATCGCAAGGTGTTGGAAGAGGCCGTTGCAGAAGCCAACGCCAAAACACGTGATGACGTGCAGGCGAATGTTGAAAAACGTGTTCAGTGGTTGGCCGACAACGGCATGACCATCATCACCCCGACAGAAGCACAAATGGCCGACTTCCAGAAAATCGGTCAGCCGGGCTTCATCAAATGGTTGGGTGAGCAAAGCATCGACAAAGCCTTTATCGAAGCTGCTTTCAAAGATCTTGGTAAGTCTGATCTTCTGAAATAATGAGGCGCTTTCTAATTGACTGGCTGACACGCGCGACTTTGGGTGTGTCAGCCCTTTTAGTCGGTGGGGTGAGCCTGTTTATTTTTTACGGGGTATTTTCCCGTTACCTTTTTGGATCTTCCCCCATCTGGTTTGATGAACTTGCCCGCTATATGATCATCTATGCTGCCGTTCTGGGGATCGGCGCGGTTTGGGTCAAGGGCGGGCACATGCGGGTAGATGTGCTGGAACGCAAAGTTTCCCCCACCTTGCGCAAAACCATTATTTTTTACCAATGGATCGTGACCCTGATCCTTGCCGGAGCCATGGCTTGGTTTTCCTATAAATATATGGGTAAAGTCAGTTTCTTTAAGACGCCGGGACTGCAAGTCTCGCGCTCTCTGCCCTTGATTTCCTTTCCCGTTGGTTTCGGGTTTCTGTTCTTGCTGGTCCTTTTGAAAGGACCATTTGAAAAACGCACTCAGTCGGACGACCTCAAATGATGATTCTCGTTATGCTCGCGGTGATGCTGATCCACGTCGCGCTCGGCTTCCCCCTCTTTTTAGGTTTGATGGTAACGGCTGTTGTCGGGTTTTCCTTTGTCGGCTTTGATCAAATGATGCGGATCATGCCGCAACAGGCTTTTGGCGGCATTGATGTCTTTGCCTTGATGGCAATTCCGCTGTTTATCCTTGCCGGTAACCTGATGAATAACGGCGGCATGACGCCTCGCTTGATGAAACTCGCCAATAATCTGGTTGGGCATTTGCGTGGCGGGATCGGTCACGTCAACGTGGTGTCCAGCGTGTTTTTTGCCGGTGTCAACGGATCTGCCATTGCGGATACGTCAGCATTAGGGACCGTTCTCATTCCGGGGATGAAAAAGCAGGGCTTTCCCGAACATTATGCAGCGGGTTTGACAGCTGCCAGTTCCCTGATTGGGCCCATCGTTCCCCCCTCTATCTTTATGATTATTTATGCCAGCCAAACCGGCACCTCGGTTGGCAGCATGTTTTTGGGCGGGATCATCCCCGGCTTATTGCTTGGCGCGGCCTTTATTGCCATGAACGCTTATTATTCGCGCCGCTATAACATCGAGAAACGCGATAAGCGTGCAGGCATCAAAGAAATTGCCGTCTCCATCTTTCAAGCCCTTCCCGTCATTATTGCGCCGACAATTATTGTGGCAGGGATTGTCATGGGGGTTGCAACCCCGACCGAGTCCGGCGCATTAACCATCGCCTACGTTCTGGCTTGGGGCATTGTCACCAAAAACCTGACTTGGGAAAAGATTTGGGAATCCCTAATTCAGACAGCGATTCTCTGTTCCGCCGTCTTTGCCATTATCGCAATATCCTCCATCATTTCGTGGCAACTGGCCTTTGCCAATGCCCCCCAAGGATTCGCGGGTTTACTGACCCCTTTGATGGACCATCCGACACTCATTCTGATCGTCATTTCCCTGATCACCTTCATCACCGGCATGTTTATGGAAGAGGTCTCCGTCCTCATGCTGCTGACGCCTATTTTTGTACCGGTCGCGCACGTCGCCGGGATCGATCCTATCCATCTTGGCATTGTGGTGACACTCAACATTACCATTGCACTCATCACGCCGCCCATGGGGGCCTGCCTGTTTGTCGCCTCAGCCGTGGGGCGGGTCGATGTCAGCCGTTTGTTCGTGGCCATCTGGCCGTTTATTCTTGTGGCAATGATGGTGTTGCTGGTTGTCATTCTCGCCCCGCAACTGACCATTTGGCTGCCTAAGGTCGTGATGTAATGGACAATAGAATCGTACTTGATCGCCAAGCCGCCAGAGAAACCATCAAGGCGGGGGACAGCGCTGAAAAACTGGTCCCTGCCAGCCCTTGCCCCCATTGGATCGTCTGGCCTGCCTATTATCAAACTAAAATACGTGGCGCCCTCCCCGAAGTTTGGGTGCGCCAATCGGTTTATGATCGACTGTTACAAGTGGCGGACATTCTGGCACCGGACTACAAACTTGTATTGCTGGATGGGTGGCGACCGCAAGAAGTACAGGAAAGTCTCTTTTTCTCCATCAAACAGGTTTTGGAAAAAGAGAATCCATACCTCAGTAATGACGAGGTGGAAGAACTGACCCAGAACTATGCCTCCAAAGCCACGGCTGACAGACATCAACCAAGCCCGCACCTCACCGGCGGATCCGTAGACGTTACGCTGGCTGATGCCCATGGACGTTTTTTGGACATGGGTGGAGATTTCGATGATCCCCATGAAAAAAGCTGGAGCGATTACCCCATCGGCGGGATCGCGGCAACAAACCGCAAAATTTTGTACACCGCCATGATCAAAGCAGGTTTTACCAACCTCCCCAGTGAATGGTGGCACTTTGACTACGGCAACTGGCTGTGGGCTTGGTATAAAAAAGAAGAAAAAGCACTCTACGGACCGGCGACTTTATAGCCCCGGTCCATGTTACGGCTTATTTATCAAAATGACCTTGATAGAAATCAAAATACGCCTGAACACAATTTTCCAACTGGAAATGCGCCTCAAATCGCGCCTTTGCAGCCTGTCCGAACTCCCGCCTCAAGGCTTCGCTTTCAATCAATTGATTTAAGGCCACTGCTATTTTATCCGGTGCCTTTGCAGGTACAACAAGGCCACATTCTTGGTCAATGATTGCTTCAGCATTCCCCCCAACATCAGTTACAACCATCGGCAGGCCACTGCCCATACCTTCTAAAATTGCGTTAGAAAAACCTTCTTCATGAGAGGCCAGAATACCAATATCGCAATGGCTCAAAATATCGACAACATCGCTACGCTTACCCAAAAAATGAACACGATCTCCGATATTTTCTGTCGCAGCTTGCGCCTCCAACGCCTCTCGAATATTGCTGCTATCATTACCAATAAGGAGGAGGTCCCACCTTAGAGATGTAAGCACTTTTGACAAAGCCGATATCAAATCAACGTGCCCCTTGTAGGGGATCAAATTTGCCACCATCACCAAAATAACGCTCTCCTCGGACACCCCAAATGTCGCTTTCAAATCGATATCCTGACTCTTTTTAAGATAAATACCGTTATATATCAGATGCGCTTTTTCTTTCGGAACCCCCTCTTCTTCAATCAATTGCGTCACAACTTTTCGAGAATTGCCTATGATACAGGTCATTTTCGCATGTAACCAATATTCGATCTTTCGAACAATCTCCGGGTATTTATTTAAATACAAGTTCAAACTACGTCGCGACATCAATCTTACAGGGTTTCGAGCCATCCAAGACAACAGCCCGCCAACTAGATAAGTCTGCGGTAAAAAGAAATGAACGATATGGGGACGCTTAAAAAGAAGATATAAAAAAAGCTGAAAACTATTTAATAATATTTTCAGTACTTTTAAGAGGCTGTTTCCAAACTTTTTGCGCACCCAAGGCAACACTAGGCCAACCCCTTGACTCTCTATCTGATCTGCCAACTCACCTGGCTCACTCAGAAGAAAGACCTTCACCTTCATCCCTTTAGCAACCAAGCCGGGGAGAACCTGCGAAAGATGAATTTCTGCGCCACCGCGGTTCAAGCTAACAATGACAACCAAAATATCTTTATTCATTACACTGCCTTAGAGTTGCCTTATTACTTATAACGTCTTTTACCATGGGGAATGACTTTAAAATAAATGCAAAGCGTCAAAAACGCTTGATAAGTCTTCATCAAAGTTTGAGATCAGAAGTCATGAAATTATCGCCTCAAAGAACCAAATCGAAACTTAATATTGCTTTTAAACTAACATCTTAGTTCCTCTTTCAAGAACACCAATAAAAGATGAAAAACCTATTGATAAAAACATCGCTCTGAAGTTCGTTCTACCTTGCATCTACCCACGCTTAATCTCAAACGATCACTTTACACACATTGTTCCAAATTTCACTTACAACCACTCATCTGCCCAGCTTTGCAACATCAACACGTTCCAAAGACCGGCCTGCCAATTATGCGTTCCCAACTGGTGCTCGTGCCAGCGCTGACGAACGGCCTCAACTTGAACCAGATTGTGTTGAAGTAACTTCTGCTCCGACAACAAAGCCTCAGCCCACTCTCGCAAGGGGCCTTTTATCCATTCCCCGACAGGAACACCAAAACCCATTTTAGGGCGCTCTGTAATTTCTGCGGGTACATAACGCTGTAAAGTCTGCTTTAAAATCCACTTTGCCTTCCCCTGATGTACCTTCATTTCATGCGGCAACGACCATGCAAACTCAACAACCCGATGATCCAGTAAAGGAACACGCGCTTCCAGCGACACCGCCATACTCGCGCGATCAACTTTAGTTAAAATGTCATCCGGCAGATACATCAAAGTATCAATATATTGCATACGTTCATAAAAATTGGGCACCTGCTGATTCAGTGTCTCATCTTGCAAAAGTGTTTCAATTTCGCGGCCTTTAACAATCAAATCCGCGAGCTCATCCGCATCCCAATGGCTGAGAAAACTGCGAAACAGATCGTCCTTGCGACCATCCAACACAGCAGCCAGTTTGTATAGCTTAGAACCTATATGCTTAGGACGTCTTCCTTCCGGCACGACCTTCGCCATCTGGTTCCATGCCTGCGGGGGAACAGACTTGATCACTCCTGCCCCAACTTTTCTTAAAAACGGTGGAAGAGCTGAAATCTTTTCTCCCATGTGTCCTGCCATCAAATATCGACTATAGCCACAGAATAACTCATCCCCCCCATCTCCGCTTAAAGCAACGGTTACATGCTTACGCGTCATTGCACTTACAAGATACGTCGGAATTTGTGAAGAATCCGCAAACGGTTCATCAAACATAACCGGTAACTGTGGAATAACCTCTTGTGCCATTTCAGGCATCACATACAATTCTGTGTGATCAGTGCCCAAATGCTCCGCCACTGCGCGGGCATGGGGGGCTTCATTAAAATCACTTTCCGAAAACCCAATGGAAAAGGTTTTGATTTTCTGACTAGATTGCGCCTGCATCGCGCCTGCAACCAAAGAGGAATCTATCCCGCCGGACAAAAAAGCTCCCAATGGGACATCTGCCACCATCCGGCGTTTTACGCTATCGCGCAACAAACTATCTAATGCGTCTACCGCCTCTTTCGCGCTGCCTTGGAAGGGACTATCTTTACCTTGCCTATAAACGTCCTGCATGGACCAAAATTTTTCTTTGGTAATTACGCCGTCCACCCGACGCGTCAGCACTTCCCCCGGAAGCATCTTGTAGACATTTTGGTATATGGAATATGGTGCCGGTACATAGCTGTGGCGCAAGTAAGATGCCACCGCATCATAGTTGACCTCTTTCACAAAAGAGGGATGCTTGACAATGGATTTTAATTCCGAGGCAAATAACAACGTCCCGTTATAGTCAGCCCAATATAACGGCTTTATCCCCAGTCGATCTCGCACCAGACACAAACTTTTCTCTTGCTTGTCCCATAGGGCAAACGCAAACATACCGATAAGTTTTTCGACAGTTTTACGCACCCCAATTGTCGCGCAACTTTCAACAATCGTTTCCGTATCAGAATAACCACGATAACTGCGTTTATGGAACGAAATATCCTCACGCAACTCTTTGGAGTTATATATTTCACCGTTGTAAACAATAACATAACGCCCACAGGAAGACGTCATAGGTTGACTACCTGCTTCGGTAAGATCAATGATAGACAAGCGACGGTGGCCCAGCGCGACACCTTGTTCGCCATCCACCCACGCCCCGCCTGCATCAGGACCACGTGCTACAATTTGATCACTCATTTGGTCCACAAAAGATTTTAAATCTTGTTCAGATACTCCCTGCTTTGCATCCCATAAACCAACAATGCCACACATTAGGCTGTCCTCTCTAAAAATCCGGTGTCAAACACGCTTTCCTGCAAGAAAAGCATGTATCAATATTCCTGCACCTAATCAATAAGAGACATACCCTAAACTGGTGGAGAAATATAGCCTACAAAATACCTGGTCCCGCCCCTATGAAGTGGAGAGTACTTTCTGTTAGACTGAGCTCAACATGAGGAACTTATGAATCTCAAAAGATCAGATGCGTTTAAATCGGAAACCATCCAGCTTGCCCTCACCAGTGGTTTGACTCGCAAGCAAGTGGCTGGGGATCTTGGTAACGGTATCTCTACTCTTAATAAATGGGTTGCCCAGCACAAACATGATGATTTGATGTCGGGGCCGCATGACGATGTTCAGAAAGAATTAACCCGCCTTCGCAAAGAGAACCGTATTCTGAAGAAGGAACGGGAGAT
>NZ_JHYO01000054.1 GCF_000688235.1 Terasakiella pusilla DSM 6293
GTCTTTGAAAGTGATACTCAGGATATAAACTTCATGAGTTCGTCCAACTAGAATGCTGTCCGACTTCAATCCGCCGCCTGCGTATCCCTTTCGGTCATATGTACTTGTAAAAGAGCAATCCGGCAACCAGAGCAAGGCTCGGTGCGGAGGGCGGTTTATAAAGGCCTTACCCGAGGCCGTCAACCCTCAAAATTAGTTTCTTTAAAAAAACTGTAACACCTTAGCAAAACTTACTAAACCAATCCGGTCTAACTCGTTGTTCTCAAAGTGTTTTTCGAGAGCCCCGCTGGGGCAGCGCCCCGTTGGTGAAGACGGGTTATAAGGATCTCACCCCACCCTGTAAACACCTTTTTTCAAAAAAGATCACAAAACCTTCTCTTTTTCAATTAAACCATTGAAATATAACAATAAGTATTTTCATTACGATAGCGGATCGCCTTCGACAGCTCAGAAATCAGGGCCTAAACCGCACCCTATATCCATAAGGGGCGTATAAGTACCCCGATCAGATAGGCGATAACTTATCGAAAAATAGTGTTCGTAATAATATGGGATGGAAACGCTTCTTTAACCAACGTCATTTTATAGTAAACCCTAGGGATTCACTGGTCGAATCCCCTTGACACAAAAGCGCTCAACCATCATTGTCCTTTCTTTTAGTATACGAAGTATGGGCAAACGGTGGAGCCCAGATACTGCCGGATAAAAAATGACCAATAGACGAACTAGGGGATACACGCATATGCTACGCCGCCGCCTTCCTTTGACGGCCATCATCTCTTCCAGTCTTATTGCAGGTGGGCTCTTTATGCTTGATCTGCCAAAAACGGAAGAGAGTCAGGAACACATTTCAGCCCCCTTGAGCATGAGCGTCCCTGTCGAACAGACAGGAGTCAGCGTCGGTTCAAGTGCGCAGGCCGCGATTCAGTCTCAAAGCACTGAAAAGCCACTAGAGACTTTGCCCGAACCGTACATCAAGACACTGGAAGTTGGTCGCGGTGATACCTTGATGAAAATGTTGCTAGAGGTCGGGATTAACCGTGGGGACGCTTATACAGCAATTGAGGCCATGCGCACTGCGTACGATCCCCGCAAATTGCGTGTAGGTCAGGAAATTGATGTCACGTTTCAGCCGGGACGCCATCAAGAGATGCCCCATCTCTTTCAGGAACTCCGCCTCAACACAGATTTTAATAAAGACCTCTATGTCTCACGCAGCGAAGACGGCAGTTATAACGCGCAAGAACGTGAACAAGATTTGGTCACCAGCCTGCACCGCGCAGAAGGCACAATTGAAAACAGCCTGTATGTTGCCGCATCCGAAGCCGGTATCCCCGCCACTTTGCTGATGGAATTCATTTTCGCCTATTCCTTTGACGTCGATTTCCAGCGCGATATCCAAAAGGGTGACAGCTTTGAGATCATGTACGAGAAGGTCGCAACGGCTGACGGTGAACGCAGCAAGATGGGCAACATTCAATATGCCAGCCTGAATTTAAGCGGCACACGCCTGCCGATTTATCGTCATATCGATAAAGACGGTCGCGTTGCATATTATGATGATAAAGGCCAAAGCGCCCAAAAGGCGTTGATGCGGACCCCGATCAACGGCGCGCGCCTGTCTTCTGGTTTTGGAAAACGCAAACACCCCATCTTGGGATATTCCAAGATGCACACGGGGATTGACTTTGCGGCACCAAGCGGGACACCGATTTTTGCTGCCGGTGACGGTGTGATCGATTACGCGGCACGCAATGGCGGATACGGCAAATACATCCGCATTCGTCATAACTCCGAATACCAAACAGCTTACGCCCATATGCGCGCCTTCAAAAAAGGCATGTATAAAGGCAAGCGCGTCAAACAAGGGGATATCATTGGCTATGTCGGCACCACCGGTCGTTCTACCGGGCCGCACCTGCATTATGAAATCATCAAAAGCAATCGCAAGGTCAACCCGTTACGCGTACGTATGCCGTCGGGTAAAAAATTGACAGGCGAGGAATTGGCGCGGTTCATGGAAACCAAAACATCCTTTGATGACAAATATGCCTCCTTGGCACCCAACACACCAAACAGTCAGGTTGCCAGCGCCGACTAGTCCTTAAGACATAAGGCCTGCCGCAACATTGCGATGAATTTCAATCAACCCCTGAAGCCTGTGCTTCGGGGGTTTTTTGATGGCTGCCCGACATTGAGCATCAACCATCTCTGCGAGGCTGAGCAAGTGCTGCTGTGTCTCTTTGGGGAGCTTGTTTCGCGGCGCTTCGAGATCGGCTTTCACGATCATCCACAACTTTTGAACATATTGAAGTGATTCGCCAAGCAAACGTTTATTCTCGGGGAAGTCCTGGGCTCTGGTCAAAAGTTGCACAGCTTTCATGAACGCTTCCGCTTCCAGCGCCCGCCCTTTCAGATTCTGGGAATGGACCTGCCCGTATGCGTCATAGCCGCCCGCCATTACTGGAAGAGGCCCAGCAGCAAGCTATCTCCCTGCGCCAAAATGCGCTGCCCTTGAAAAGACAGATCACTGCGAATCTGTGCCGAAAGCTGAACAGCAGCTTCTAAGTTCAGATCAGCATTCGTCAATTGATCTGCCCCGGTTTGATTGATTTGTCGCACATCCTCAGTGTACCCGTCTCTGACATTGAGAATCGCGATGTCTGTCGAAAAGTCGGCTTGCGTACTTCTCACAGTATCAATCGCAAGGCGTACATCGCCAATGGCATTGGTAATATCACTTAACGTGGCAAAACCATTATAGTCTGCATTTGCATCACCAATCCCCAAGGCAGCAACTCGCGTATCTCCCGCCTCGCTTGTAAGTGTCGACCCATCACCATCCCCAAGGCGGGTATTTAATCGCGCTGTAGAGGTCGTCAGCAAATTCACCCCTAAAAAGGACGTATCTGAGGCAAGATTATCGATCTGGGCACGAATCTCATTAAACTGTTCAGCCAATGCCTCACGCTCTGTCGTCGATTCTGTTGACTGAGCCGAGGTGGCAATACCGATCAATTGACGGCTGAACTGTTCGATAGCCTCCAATCCTATATCCGTGGCTTGCAAGGTCGACCGCCCCACCTCAACAGAGCCCTGCACATTGCCCAGATCAGAGACACGATCAATCAATGCTTTTGCACGGAAGTAGTCAACCGGCTCGTCATAAATACGGTTAACCCGACGCCCCGTAGACAGCCGGTAGGCACTTTCAGTGCGAGCTTCGTTCAACTGCTGTGTGGAGAATAAGTTCGAACGTTGAGCCGAGCTTAAATATATCGGTGTGTCAGCCATGGTCCCATATCTCATAAACTAGGTCGCGCTACTATATCACATTTACTGAAAAAGTTGGAGTGACAACCATCACACTATTGTTTTCCCTCAACTCGCTGTTTAATATGCCCATGCTTTTTTTATGGAATTAGACAATAATGATAAAATTTAACGTCCTGATTGCCGCCGTCAGTATATTGGGGATGCTGTCCGCACAGAGCGCGGACGCACAAAGTCTTTCCACAGATCCGGACAGTCCTGTTCTCACATGGCATATCTTTGACGCCCCGCCCCTTATGATTCTGGATGGTGCGGACAAAGACAATGGAATCATTGATGGGATTCGTCACCTCCTACAGTCGGACCTGACCACACTTACCCACGAAGAAATGCCGCTGCCTTATAAGCGTTTTCTGTTGTATGCCAAAGAAAAGCTCAACATTTGCACACCCTACCTGTTTAAAACGGCTGAACGGGAGGACTTCTTATATTTCTCCAAACCGGTCAATATTTTCGCAGGTCTGAAAATTATCATGCATAAAGACCTATATGCATCCTTTGGACATGAGCCGAGTCTCTCGCTGGTGGACTTGTTTAAAAATTATGAGCTGAGACTCGCCACCAATAAAATTCGGGCGTACAGCGAAACCATTGACCCCATTGTCAAAGAATATGACCGCCTGAATAAAGTCAGCCGCCATACCGGCTCCACGACACAGGTCTTTCGTCTCCTGAGTACAGGGCGGGCTGATTTTATGATCGACTTTTCCTATCGTGTTCCCTATTGGGCCAAGGAATTGGGGATCGATCCCTCCTCCTATGTCAGCATACCGATCAAAGAAGATTCGCAAACTGTCATCAGCTACGCCGCCTGCCCAAAAACACCATGGGGTGAAAAAATGATCGCAAAGATCAACAAGGCCTTAGCCGAAGAGGTCCCCACCCAAACCTATCTGGACGTCCTGAAACGATGGTCCCTCGATTTTAATGATGAAGAACTCCGCACACTGCATCAACAGCTTGCCAGTTATTACAAAAAAGGCCCCCAAGAATGAGGGCCTTTTTCTTATTTTAACTATCGGCTTCGCTGTGTCCGTTGATCAGGAGCCCCCGATCATCCGCACTCAGCACCACGTCCTGACCATCTGGAATTTTACCTTCCAGCATCAAGACCGCCAGCGGGTTTTTCAAAGACTTCTGGATCACCCGTTTTAAAGGACGTGCCCCGTAAGCCGGGTCATACCCTTTGTCCGCCAACCAATCCAAGGCCTTGCGGTCCACATCCAGCTTGATCTTGCGATCTGCCAGCAAACCTTCCATTCGGCCCAACTGAATTTCCACAATCCCGTCCATATGTTCACGGAACAATCTATGGAACAGGATGATCTCATCCAGTCGGTTATAGAATTCGGGACGGAAAGAGGCTTGCACCACTTCCAGCACTTCATTTCGAATCTCTGACACATCATGTCCATCTTCCTGCGCGGCCATAATCTCGGCCCCCAAGTTGGAGGTCATGATGATCAGTGTGTTCTTGAAGTCCACAGTCCGGCCCTGACCATCGGTCAGACGCCCTTCATCCAAGACCTGTAACAAGACGTTAAACACATCAGGGTGCGCTTTTTCAATCTCGTCAAACAGGACCAGTTGATACGGGCGACGGCGTACGGCTTCCGTCAAAGCACCGCCTTCTTCATACCCGACATATCCCGGTGGGGCACCGATCAGACGAGAGACGGCGTGCTTTTCCATATATTCGGACATATCGATGCGCACCATCGCCTGTTCGTCATCAAACATGAACGACGCCAGCGCCTTGGTCAGTTCGGTTTTCCCCACCCCGGTCGGACCGAGGAAGAGGAACGAGCCGATCGGGCGGTTCGGGTCTTGCAAACCCGCACGTGAACGACGCACCGCATCGGAAACCGCATGCAAGGCTTCTTGCTGACCAATAACACGCTTGCCCAACTTTTCTTCCATCTGGACAAGTTTATCGCGTTCACCTTGCAGCAGCTTATCCACCGGCACCCCTGTCCAGCGCGATACAACGGACGCAATATGCTCATCCGTCACAGCTTGTGTCATGGTACGTCCTGGTTGGGAACTTTCAGCCTTCACCAATTGTTCTTCCAACTGCGGAATTTCGCCGTACAAAAGCTGGGATGCTTTTTCAAGCTTTCCTTCACGTTGGGCGATTTCCACCTCAATGCGGGCCTGTTCCAGCTTTTCCTTTACTTTGGTCGCATCAGCCAAGGCTTCTTTTTCGTCGCGCCATTTGGCCGTCAAGGTACCGGATTTGATCTCCAGATCTTCCAGTTCCTTGACGATATCTTCCAAACGGTCTTTGGAGGCTTGATCGGTTTCCTTTTTCAAGGCTTCCCGCTCAATCTTCAACTGAATGATGCGACGATCCAGCTCGTCAATCTCTTCCGGTTTGGAATCCACTTCCATACGCAGACGGGACGCAGCCTCGTCCATCAAATCGATAGCTTTATCCGGCAAGAAACGATCCGTGATATAGCGGTTTGACAACGTCGCCGCCGATACCAGCGCCGTATCCGTAATCCGCACACCGTGGTGAAGCTCATACTTCTCTTTAATCCCACGCAGGATGGAAATGGAGTCTTCCACCGTTGGTTCGGACACATAGACAGGCTGGAAACGACGGGCAAACGCCGCGTCTTTTTCCACATATTTGCGGTATTCGTTCAGGGTTGTTGCCCCCACACAGTGCAATTCACCGCGCGCCAAGGCGGGTTTCAACAGGTTGGAGGCATCCATGGACCCTTCAGACGCACCGGCACCGACAAGAGTGTGCATCTCGTCAATAAACAAGATGATCTCCCCGTTGCTGGAGCCAACCTCTTCCAAGACGGCTTTAAACCGTTCTTCAAATTCCCCACGAAACTTTGCACCGGCCACCAAGGCACCCAAATCAAGGGCAAGCAGACGCTTTTCACCCAACGATTCTGGCACATCGCCCTGTACGATCCGGTTTGCCAACCCTTCAACGATAGCTGTTTTACCCACACCCGGCTCCCCGATCAGGACCGGATTGTTTTTCGTGCGGCGTGACAGCACCTGAATGGTGCGACGAATTTCTTCATCACGGCCAATGACCGGATCAAGCTTCCCTTCGCTCGCGGCTTGTGTCAAATCACGGGCATATTTTTTCAACGCATCAAAATTATTTTCTGCATTGGCTGAGGTTGCTTTACGACCTTTACGCATGGCATTGATCGCGCCGTTCAGGTTTTGTGGGGTGACACCTGCTTCTTTCAACGCATTGGCGGCCGGTGTCCCGGAGGCCAAGGCGCAGGCAAGCAACAGCATTTCAGCCGTGACATATTCATCACCAGCTTTCTCTGCGGCTTCTTCTGCCATTTTAAACAGATTTGCAATTTCGCTGGACAGATACAAGTTACCCGCACCGCTCCCTTCCACTTTCGGGATAGCGTTGACGGTGCGTTCGTTGGCTTTTTTAGCAACCTTCGGCTTACCGCCCGCTGCTTCAATCAGCGTTGCGGCCTGACCTTCCGTGTCATCCAACAGGACTTTTAACAGATGTTCCGGCGTGAAGCGTTGATGATATTCGCGCAGGGCCAATTGTTGTGCAGACTGAATAAAGCCTTGCGCACGTTCAGTATATTTTTCGATGTTCATATTTCAAACCTTTTGGTTAATCGACAATTCCCAAAATACTCGTCCTTCTCAAGAAGCAACTTTGTTGGAAACCTCTGTCGGTTTGTGTACTAAAAAAGAATATGTCTCATGACCTTAGTTGCGCAAGGGGCATTTTTCTGGCAGTTTCATCCACAACTTGGAATGATCGTAACTAAAAGGGTACAGGCTTTAAAATGTTTCATAAAACTTTTCTAACTGTCGCAATCAGCGCGCTTCTCCTTTCGTCTTTTTCTGCAAACGCCCATGACGGTGCAACCGGTGTCGTCAAAGAGCGGATGGACTTGATGAAATCCATTGGCAAAAACACCAAAACCATTGCGCCGATCGCTATGGGCTCTATGGATATGGACCTCAAGACTGTGGAAGAAGGTGCCACCAACATCGCCAAAGCGGCAAAAGAAGCCCTGACCAAATACCCGGAAGGCAGCTTGGATGATATCACCGAAGCTAAAGAGAACATCTGGACAGATTGGGCAAAATTTGAAGGCCTGATGAAAGGTCTTTCCAGCAATGCAGAGGCGTTAGCCAAACTCGCTGCGGATGGTGAAGAGTTTGAACTTACAGACGCCTTCACCAAAATGGCGGGCACCTGCAAAAAATGCCACATGGAATTTCGCGTGAAAAAGCCATAAGATGAAAAACTGAGCCACCGCCTTTCAGGTGGCTCAGTCATTTTAGTCCTATTCTCCTTTTTTGAAAGAGCCGCACCGCATGTCAATTCGGGCACTGCGCACCTTCATTACCATTGCCCAGCAAGGCAGTTTCGCCGCCGCCTCTTTACGGCTGGGGCTCACACAAGCTGCGGTCAGCCTTCAAATTAGGCCCTAGACTCATAAATTTTTTATCCAAATGCGAACTGATGCCAGTTTAACAGCAGCGAGGAAATTCTCAGGGTTCTTATCATAACGTGTGGCAATGCCTCTGAATTGCTTGAGTTTGTTGAAGAAGCACTCAACCAAGTTTCTGTAGCGGTAAAGGAATTTGCTAAAGGCAAAAGACTTTCGTCGATTGCTTTTAGGTGGGATATTTGCCCATGCTTTTTTATTTTCAGCCAATTGCCGAATAGCATCGCTGTCGTAGGCTTTATCGGCCAAAAGAATT
>NZ_JHYO01000055.1 GCF_000688235.1 Terasakiella pusilla DSM 6293
CAAATAATCGTAAATTAAACGCCATTCTTCAAAGGTAAACGTGTCACGTCGATCAGCGTTACGGACCCGTATTTCTTCAAAGTCCACCGTCTCAAAATGAACGTAGCCATTACGGTAGCCCCATTTAAACAGGGCATTCAGCGTGGTTTGTTCGTTTCTGATGGTAACGTCTTTGACGCCGGGCGACGTTAATCGGCGATGCTGTGCAAAATTATAGAATTTCGATTTATCAATTTCGTTGATCTGCCGGTTCGAACCAACTTTAGGATTACGATCACCAAGAAATTCATAGAGATGTTTGGTCAGTTGGGTCTTGATCGTCAGGTATCGACCGTGGGTGATTAGCCCCGTAGCAACCCGTTGTTCCTGAGACTTCAAGAACTCTTCAACCAATTCACCGACCTTCAACCCGAACAGTTTACGTCCGGTTCGTAGTTGTAACTGAATGTCATAGAATAGCTGTTTACCGCGTTCCAACGCCGTGTCGAGATCACGGGTCTTTAACGTCTTACGGTAATATTTTTTCTCAGCCGGTATCCATGTGCGGAATTGGTAGATTTCACCGTTCTGTCGGGTGCGATAAACGATTGCGTCCCCGCCGAGAATGGGGTGCTGATCGACAAACGTCTTGGTTGCGGAGCACTTATGTTGAGCGATAATCACCAGAGTATGTAATTCTTCCGTCAGCTAAATTTCTAACCTATTGAAAAATAACATACCCTGAATGACTATGAAAAGACTGTGTAAAATCTAAGTCTTTGTAATCTCTATATTTTGAATGCGGGAATTATTCCCACTCAATCGTATCAGAGCCAGTAACTACCTGAGATCAAAAGAACAATAAAAAGTATGCAACGACTATGTAACAAATTCGGCACCACCATTTGTTACCATTTTTCCATCCTATTGTTCTTAAAAAACAAGTCTTTAACCTGTTACATAGTATGAGAATCCGTCCGGGCAGATTTGTTTCATAGTCATCAAAACATACATAACATGACCCGAATGGCTATAATCCCGCGTTAGTGATGGCAAGTCGGGATTTGTCTTCTTCTATCAATGGGTTCAGAATTTCCCATATCTGCACAGCCATCAATCAGTCACTTCTCTGCGCTACCAAAAACCGCTACACCAACTCGAACTCAACGCCATATTTCTCGCAAGATTTACGGTAGCGAACGCTGTCGTCGATCAATCTGGTGATGCCATGTTCAAAGCACGCTTTTGCCTTTTGTGAGGTGCAAATGATCTCAACAAAATCAGTTTCGGGATCAAGCGCGGTTTCTTCGCGCACAATATCTTCCACGGCCAACGGGTCGGCATGTGCTGTGACCAGATACCAGTCATCGCCAGATGTTTTGACCCGTTCCTGCAATTCGATTGACCGAGCGTTATCAATCAACGTCCCTTCCAGATCGATAGCAATGCGTTTCTTCATACCGTGCCCTTATAATGGTGCTGACGAGATTATTGAATAGGTGATGTTTCCGTGGAAACTCCCGCTGCCTATGCAGCCATCTTCAATGCGTTGTAATAGGTGCTTTTAGAGATGGACAACATTGCGCATGTATCTTTCAACGGAATTTTATCTTCATAGGCCAGACGGACTTGTTTGACCAATTGCGGGGTGAGTTTCTTCGGGCGACCGAACTCAACACCGCGATCACGGGCAGCGGCTTGACCATCCTTGGTTCTGGCGATCAACAGTTCCCGCTCCATCTGCGCAATAGCAGACATGATGGTGAAGACGCATTTGCCACCCGGCGATCTGGTGTCGATCATATCGTGAATGGACACCAAGTTCGCACCTTTGGCATTGATCAGATCACTAATTTCCAACATATCACGGGTACTACGCGCCAACCGAACCAATCGGTACACGACCAGACTATCGCCATCGCGCAGCAGATCAAGAACACGGTTCAGTTGTTCACGGTGGCGTTTAGCACCAGAGACCTTTTCCATATAGATGTCGCGTTCATCCACGCCGTGCCGTATCAGCGCATCCATCTGCATGGATAAATCCTGATCGGTGGTGCTAACGCGCGAATATCCAAACATCCGTGCCATGATCTATCTCCCGTTCCAAAAGGTGTTTCCACAAAAGATTTTGGGGCGATCTTTTATGGACTAACTTGTTGGACATGATATGGCCGATTTTGACCGGGGCCAAGGGTAGTTCCAGAATATCATCACTAAATGGAAACCCGGGCAATGTTTCCACGGAAACATTCATGACGGTCATGGCATGGCACCCATCATGCTTTCAATATTACGACATGATCCTGTTGCGGCCTTTCAGCCACAAACCGCAGAAAACGGCCATTCATGTGAATTAAATATATCCATGCCAAAAGCGCACATGGGATAATACAAACCATCAATAACGATAAATTGGAGAGAACCAATGGCACAATCCATCAATCTGTCATCCACCCATGCACAAGGCTTACGTCAACGGTGTTCCCACCGTCTGGAACACCGTCGCGACATGCTCAACGCCAAGGAAATCGACTTTCTACATTCCATGTTTGAGCGTCTGGCGCATGCCTATACTCTGTCTCAGAAACAATGTGATTGGCTGTTGGTGATATTGGAACGAACAGAAAAACGAAAGTGATAAATAGAATTGCTGTCACCGCAGCACCAACATAGGGCTTTATTTTAACACAGCGGAAGGGATGCCTCGGCATCAGGAACGCAATGAGGTGGGACCCAACCGCAGACGCAAGAATAGGATTACGACATGGTGTCGGGTTCTTGGTAGTCCATCGCTATATGGGATCAGGGCTTCCGCTTCGCGTCTTTAAATAAAGAAAGCATAAGGATGATGCTCTGTGAAAAAGATACAACATCACCCCTCCCATGTGACCATATCCAGCATGGCAGGGTACCGACGAGTCGCATCGTGTTAATACCACGGTGCGGGGATAGTGAGCCGTTGGGTGGTCAATAACTTGTCCGCCATCCACGTTCCACAATGGAACAAGCGGCGAGGTATGGGCGTTCGACACTCGGTTGATGTGAGTATTGAATTCGAAGTAACTATTCCCATAGGGATAGTTGCGTCCTCTTCTGGTTGATGAGGATAAATTATTGATACCAAATATTCCCACCAGATTTCTTTTTTAGTGAAATGCCACGAGTGTAATGGCGGCACTTCGTTTACGAATGACGCAATAAACGAGTTGCTCGACTCTTGATCTTCGGCACCAGACGAAGGCAAGAGGCGAATGACCTATTCATTCAATAATTGATGAAACAAAGCGTTTCAGTTATAAGAAAGACATGTAGGAACTTAGGCAGCCAGTAGGCTGGGTGAGTGCCGTGATAGTAACACCAGAATTCTATATCGTGGCTGTCTTTCTCGCACTTTTTTGGTTTTCATGTAATGACCAAATGTCATTGAAAGGTACGGTAGATATGATGAAAAGCTGGATTATTGGTTTC
The DNA here is from genome assembly GCF_000688235.1 of Terasakiella pusilla DSM 6293. GTDB lineage: Bacteria > Pseudomonadota > Alphaproteobacteria > Rhodospirillales > Terasakiellaceae > Terasakiella > Terasakiella pusilla. Next base: position 3,451 of record NZ_JHYO01000055.1, read on the forward strand.
ACTTCAAGTGCAATTGCTTCTATCGCGGTGGCTGCCTAAGTCCCTATAAAGGAATTCCAATTAGGCCAGCACTTGACCACCAAGCACAAGATAGCCGCCCCATATAATTACATAATTTCTTGCCTTTTTATCGCTTTGGTCACGTCTAACTTTCAACGTGATTTTGTTGAACCACTTTTCGCATAAATGATTGCATGTGAACGCGATAACTGGGGCAAAAGCAGCAACCCCAAAGGCGATGACAGAAAACAGAGCCAATTGGATTTTATTGTCGGCTAAACTATATGCGATCTTCATTCCAGTGGCGGTCCATAAAAGAACCCCCAATAAACTGAGAACCATTAAAAAGACGGTAGCACTTTCTTCCCCATAAGATTTTCCGTGGAAAACAAATTCTTTAATCTGTGAATTAGATGACAACGCCGCTAATGTCATCATTGCCCCGCCGATGGCTGATATACCTTCACCCATATGCTCGACAGACATACCGTCATTCAAGAGCATTCCCATATAGACAAATGCCAACCCAAGCAGGCTTCTCAAGCCGAAAGTAACATTCTCATTGCGGCGATCAATTTTACTATCCACCCAATCGATACACTGCGTAATTAATGTCATTTGCACCTCCTTCAATTGCAATTTGAAAAGTACGGTCACATGTCATGAACATGCAATCGCACTAAGTTCATCTGGATATAAGAAACGATTTCCCCCATGCGATAAGCATCAGAAACGGAGTGATAATTACAGCGGCAAAACAGGCGTACATTAATCCTGATAAGAAATCTGGATCACATGAATATTGTGTCGCACCGCCATCATTGGGGTTTAGGGGTAATAATCCATCGTTACCGTTTACAATATTGCATATACCTGATGGTTCCAGCCCATTACTTTGAACGAGTATAGCCGCGATCAAAACGCAACCGAACAGAAAGCCACAAATATAATTTAGAGCCAATCGTTGGTAAATGCTCATCTATCAGTATTCACCTTTGAGTCGCCGGTACCGTACCAACCAAACCAAAAAACAAATCAATTGGATGGGAACTGTGGTTGTCACCATGATCAATCCGAAGTCTGCAAATGGCTTTTGCGTCAAGTGGCAAGGAGTTCGCTCATGGGTAAAGAAGTGCTGTTCAGATGCTGAAACATATACACAATATTCTTCATGAGAATTTTGTAAAAAGCCCGTAGTGAGAACCAAACAACTGTAGAGGAGTGGTAACAGCAGTGCGGCTACCACAATCATTCTGACTCCTCGCAGACCGTCTTTTTTAGGGACCGTCGATTGCATTGTTACTATCCTCCACATTTTGTTTCAGCCAAGGCTTTTCCCGGTAAAGCCTTCCAATATATTCACCGAAGTCGGTGGTCTTATCCTTTCCCGTACCATTCCAGAGTGTGCCAATTTTGGCTACATCTTTTTCGCCATCAATGCGATCCCCAAGACGTTTTAAGATCAAAGCTGCTGCTTCAATATTGTCCTCGGGATTATTCAGGTCAGCATTTTCACGACCTAAAATTTCTTTCCACAAGTCTGGATTAATGTTCATTGGCATTTTGCTGTCAGAATATCCTACCATATCGCCCAAGGCATTTAACCCAAACTTATGACCTCGTGCGCTTTCTGCCCACATAACCGCACGAATAAGGTCTGGGTCCATTTCATGCTTTTGAGCCATTTTCTGGATTAAACTGTCATGCTCTTTGACTGCATCTCGTCCAAGAGATGGAAATTCCCAAGGCTTATGTTCACTTGTCGCTTCGGGGTCTTTTTCAATGACAAACTTACCAGTACGATTTTTTATCACATTCTCAATACGTTCTTTTCCTTTCGAAATAGTTGGTGCCTCGACTGTGCGTTCCAAACCACCGGGGACAGGTTGAACTTTGGGATCAGCATTTGAATTTCCATATGAATGGTCTTGAGGTGTTTTCTTGTCACCATCCAGTTCAACCATATTTGCCGCCATCACGGGCCGGGTTTCTGATGTCACATTTTCCATCATGATTGGTTCAGATTTGAATGTTTCTGTGGAAACATTCTGTAGTTCACCGTCTGGATCAAAGGGTTGAACATCTTGGGGACGGATCACCGCCGTGGGCTGAACCATCTTACCCGTTTCGTCATATTCTACCTTGCCCGGATAGGCGTTTTGAAACTGCTTTTGCACATGGTCACGCAGACGGGTGTCGGTTTTGTCACCATAGCGTTTATCTGTCATCATTGAACGAATACGCTGATCAACTGTGTCTCCTTGGGGGATAATTGCGCTTGATGTCTTCTGTTGTTGCATCATCGCGACTTCTTCCCACTGCTTCTTGGTAGGCATTTTACCTTTTGGAGCATTTGCCAGTGGATCACTTAACCCCGTCATCGGGTCAATTTTCGGCAACTTGGGTTTCTTGGACTTGGGGGCTTCCCCAAATGGAACCGATGCCGACCATGATGTTTGCGGTGGCGTTGAAACAGGTTTGGGGACATCCAGTTTTGGCGTGACGTTCGGTACTTTTGCCTTCGCTAACAAATCTGAGGTCGAGATGCCTTGTTTGGCCAGTGTTTGACCCAAGGCATTCTCGGTCGGTCCACCGGGGTTCATGACACCATCCACCTTCAAAGCGTTGTTGGCTTGAAAGGTCTTCAACCCATCAATCATGCCCGTGTCGGGAACATCGGTAATACCGAACTCCGGCACCTTGTAACTGCCCACCGCATTGAGTGCCGATTTGGTGTTGAGTACGTCATCGGCTTTCATATTGCTGGATGGGCTGACGGTGCTGACGATATTGAATAAATCACCAACGCCATCAGCGAAATTAGAAAAGCCGGTGGACACAGTGTTCCACCACGAATTATCTGCCATGAGAATAACTCCTCTTTGTAAAATGTAGACATAAAAAAACGCCCACATCGAGATGATGTGAGCGTGGCTCAAATAGGAAACGGGACAAGGGACCGACTGGTCACACTTATCCCGTTGACTGATCCTATATGTATATTATATTGCGCACCAAGTAAAGAACAAAAAAAGAACATAAAGTTATGCTGCATAAATAGCATTGAACGAAATATCGGAGATGAACATGCGACTTAATGAGTTCGAAGATACTGAAAAACAAAGCCACCCTGAAAATGTAGATGTCCATACAGATGAACTTCCCAAGACATTTGTGGTTTATACGCGGGTGAATGGATTGGCAACATTACCATACCTGCCAGACGAAGCATGGATTCAAGTGGACAATAATATCGTCAACGAAATAGGTTCTTCTATTACGGTTGAAGCTCTCGGGATGGGAGACGGCTATCTTATTATGGCGGACTGCTTTGGACTAGGCCCTAGACTCATAAATTTTTTATCCAAATGCGAACTGATGCCAGTTTAACAGCAGCGAGGAAATTCTCAGGGTTCTTATCATAACGTGTGGCAATGCCTCTGAATTGCTTGAGTTTGTTGAAGAAGCGCTCAACCAAGTTTCTGTAGCGGTAAAGGAATTTGCTAAAGGCAAAAGACTTTCGTCGATTGCTTTTAGGTGGGATATTTGCCCATGCTTTTTTATTTTCAGCCAATTGCCGAATAGCATCGCTGTCGTAGGCTTTATCGGCCAAAAGAATTGTGCCTTC
>NZ_JHYO01000056.1 GCF_000688235.1 Terasakiella pusilla DSM 6293
CGATACTGTTTGCGACGAGTATTTCAAATTGATGAGATACTCACCCTCATGCTCAAACCACCATGGGCGGAGCGGGACCTCTATGTGGGTTTCTTTACCGCCAACGTAGCGGCGGCGTTTGACGGTATAGGTCTTTCCTGCTTGGGCATCACGACAGGCGTCAATCTGCTGTTGCAGGGCATTTCTGAACACATCCAACGGGTCTTTCCGGGGGATGTTAGCCGCTGGTTTGGAAATGTCGCTGAACTGTAAATCAATCATGAAAGCATCCTTGTTATTACATAAAATGCTATAATTTGAATCAAATAAGTCAATTCATTTGCATTTTGCATCTGCGTCAAATGCTCTTTTGATGTCCAATTTTTGAGTCCAGATAACGGTTTTAACGTCATTCCATTTTTTTGTTCAACATTGGTGAAATTGACACTGTAACCACGATTGTGAAGCAAAATTCAAAACGAATCCAAAACATGAACAGAAAGGAATTAATGAATATTTCTTGCAGTTTTGCATGAGGATTAACCAGCTTTACGCAATGCGTTTTTCACCGCTGTTGGAATTCGTTTGCGGTCCTGACTGTCGTGGTAACCGCCATCGATTTCTGCGATGAAGTTTGTCAATTGCCATTCATCAAGCGGATATCCCGCCAACTTTCCCCGCGAGATAAAGGACATTGCCAAGCCGAATATTCCGGTGTAGCGAGCATCACTATGTTCAGCATGTGATTGATATTCCGCGATCTTCTTGGTCGGCTTGAAATAACAGTTCTCAAGGGTCCCATCCCATTCGCGATACTCAATTTTGTTTTCATTATCGTTGACGGCGGCATCGCATTCAAATTCCAAGGGAGCGATGGCGTTCTCGTTCTGCTCATGGATAATGGCCTGTTTGACCCATTTTATCGGATCAATTTCGATGCCCTGATATTCATTGAAGAAACCTTCACCATCTGCCGTTGGCATGGGTGCATAAAACAGACTGGATGCTGTAAATTTGCTCACATCAAAGCCATGGCGTTTAACGATCTTGTTGAGCTTCGTCAATTTATCGGCTGTTTTATCGTCATGGTAGCCTTTGTCGTTCAAAAACCTGATAATCGATTTCACGATGATTTGGTGAACTTCCACAGTCATAATGGATTTGGTCGGAAAGAATGCTCGCCAGCGGTCATCACCGCTAAAAGTATTCATTGTGATCATGTGTAAATCAGGAAAGCACTTGTGAAAATCTTCCGGGCTAAGGTCGCCGCCATCATTATCAAACCAGACCCCATTGCAGTATTGAATATTGGCGAGACCACGATTGGTATCTTCGGATAAATCGGCATCAAATACGGCAGCAGAAATCAAAAAATTCGAGTTTTTCAATTGCCGCCCCTGAATGGCATGGGCATCACGGAGTTGCTGGACCAATTCGGTGTTAGTCAACCGTAGACGGTAATCCGGCTTGGACGAATAGATACTGTCAAACATCTGAATAGTGAATTTCTTGTAATTCCGTTTGATCTGCTTAAGCAGGTCGGACCCATCTGCCGGGTCTGATTTGTGTAACGCAATTGCCTTATCTATAGTATTTTCGTTACAACTTTCATGGTTGACCAATTCCATTTGTTTTTTGAGCAATTGACGTGTTTTTTCAGCCCGTAAACGGACCTGACGCTCTGCTCCGGTAAATGACATGCCGGTTTTTGGTTTTCTACCGGGTTTCTTTTTGGTCTTTTTGATCTGACCACCAAGATTTCCGATCTGGCATCCTGAAAAATAACGGGCCAAGTATTCAGCAGTTCGTTGGTCCGGCACAATACAGACTTTGGGATTGGTGTTATCCGGGTTACGAATACTTCCACGCATAATGCTTTGATATGCCGATTGGCAGCCCGTGGCCCATTTCACATAATCGGGATCAAGACCTTGGCTTTTTAGAAACGCATAATGACCGGGTGTGCGATTTAATGCCGACAGAAAGACCACATTATCGACATGCTGATATTTGTTCATGCCATTGCTGATGCCGGGCAGGCGTTCATTGTGGCGACCAAATAAATCGTCGCCGACATCGTTGTTGCCAACCCATACGAAGTTCTGACCATGGAGTTCATTTTGAATTTGCTCAACACACCAATCAAGCAGGGGCTTGCCATCAATCTCGGTATCACGCGTCCGCTTTGACCAATCTTCATCCAGCAAATATTTGAAAGTGACTAATGCACCATTGTCATGTGAAGAATATCTGGCCCCGGATGAAATGGCCTCATGCTCTTTGATTTCCAGACCTTTGCTGACCCAGTAAAGATTGAGCAGTGATTCATCAAACATGGCTCCCATAATAATGACATCCCGGTATCCGTCGAAAACACTTGGTTCCAACATGACAAAGAAGGAGAGCGTGTGGCGACCATGCTCAGTCTGGCATTCGTGGTGACGGTGCCATTGCTCCTTTCGGCAATAAACGCTCCAATGCTCATTAAGGATACAAGCTGACAATTCCGAAAACATTCCGATGACATCATCATTGTCCGGGTTGGATTGATATTCAGATAATCGGACATTGGATCGTGGTATCACCCGATAATGAATAGGATCAAAATCTTCAACATCGATATGGTCGGTTAATAACCGGTGCGTTTTGGGTAGTTTGAAATCCCAAACTTTATCTACGGCAGGAATTTCATCAATGATGACGATCCAATCTTCTTTGCGGTGCCAATATGGCAACGACAAAAACGCAGCCTGCGTCATCAGGATGATTTCACCACCATCATCGGTTTCACGGAGATGTGCCATGATCTGCTGCTTGACCGAACCCCGATCTAAACACCGGGTTTCATCACCGTAGAAATACTTCACACGGCAATTGATTTTGCTCTCCATGCGATACTCAAGAATATCATTATAGGTCTGGTTGATGAGAATTTTAGACGGTTGAACGATGGCGATTTTACAACCGGCACGTCCGGCAAATTTAACCGCCCATCTTGCGGCTGTATAGGTTTTACCACTTCCAGCCAAGGCATTTACTTTATAGAGCATAATTATAGTTCCTGATACGTTCTTTTTGTTATCAAAAATGAACCCCGGCAGGCTTGGCGGTCTACCGGGGTTCGAGGCTTTCATCAGGAACAATGATGAATTCTGTGTGTGTGATGTGTGTAATCATCGTTCCCGCAATCGCATTGCCGCCAAGCAGCGATATACTTATTTATCCAACAAGGAGCTTAGTTTGGATTACCCCATCAATTGACCACCTGACACTGAGGCAAATTCTTGTGCCTCGGCTTCATTTGAAAAGGTTATTACAATTGCATCGGGGTCATGGTTCAGCATAGCTTGCCACCATTCAAAAATGCTTTCAGGTATTTGCCCAATAAGCGAAAATCGGGGACCGGCATAGCCGGAAAAGATCGCTTCCATTCCGTATGCTGTAGATGCTGTCAAATCATCGGTTAAACGTTCATAGGGCGTATTTATGGCAACATGCCATGAGGGATTGGTCATTGTTGAATTCCTTGTTGTTAGGGGGCTTTTTCGATTCATTGACACCATGATATGGCAGCATATGCAAAGCTGTCATTTCATTGATTTACTTGAGTGAATCGCACTTTTCGAAGTAATCAGGTCTGTCAATTTTTTTGTGACCCAACAGACATTTTTGAAGCTCATCCAAGTTGATGGTGATTATGTTATCTCTGTCAACGCGGGTCTTAACGCCCCATATGTCTGCGACCACGCCGTTTAGCGTTGAAGTCGCTCGGTCTAATGATTCAACAACCTCAATACGAGCTTCATCAAGTTCATCAGAAAGAATGATTTTCCCGGTGATTTTTGCGAAGCAAATATCGTTTTGCATTTCAATATCGAAGTTTTTGACCAGCACCGGGTATTCGTCCAATTGAACTTTATCGTAGAGCCACAGGCCCGGACTGTATCCCATGGGGAAGTTGCCGTTAATCGTAATTGGCACAATCGTAATTTTGGTCATGACAGCACCTTCTGAGCTTTGGCGATTAAAGTTTCCAAACAACCGGACAGATCGGCATCGGATGTTTCTGTCAGACAGGTCTGCAAATAGCCCAGAAGGTTGTCATATGCCTGTGGAGAAGGCTCATGTCCGTTATATCGAAGCATCGACAAATAGGTGCGTGAGCGGCCCATGGCGTCACGAGAAAAATCGGCTGCGTCGTTCAAATAGCAATTCGCTCGTAGGAACTCGAACGCCTGTTCAAATAAGGGCAGGTGATCTGATTTTATCAGCATTGGCAATTCTCCAATCATTTGATCCTGAATCTATTTATCAATGTCGAACAACACCGTTGAAGTTGGTGAATAAATAGAAGGAACAAGCACCAACGAGGAGACTGGTCATGCGTTTGCAAGACTTTGACAATGAATATGAACCGAAGCCCGAACAACGGTTGTTTTGCTGGACGATCACAGTCCGGGCAAAAGCCATGAGCAGATTATCGCCGTTCAATATGAATGATATCACAGTGGCATTCCCGATCCTGAATGCGACAACTGCGAATTTACGAAATATTCAAATGAAAGGCACTGGCGATTGCGGCCAGTTGATCGCATTTACCATCGACATTGCTGTGTTTGCGACCAGTGAAGCTGAATCGATGCGGATAGTGTTGGAGCCGACATTGCTTGATGTCACTCATAAAGACGGACAACTGAACTTGATTGAGCCGGAAGTGACCATTGGCGGGGAAAGTGTTTTGCCGGAAGTTTGATATAAAAAACTGGTCGTTAAAAATCCCGTTTTCTATATCAATTTTTGAAAAGCATACTTCACGAAAATATGCAAAACTGTGAAGTATGTCTTTTTCGTTTTTTGTAATTTTATTGCTAAGAATTGTCTCATATTGAGACAATTTCGGCATTTTGGAAACCTTTAAGCTGTCGTGTTTTCTTCCGGCCATACCTTCCCCGGTTTCCACTGCCGTAGTTCCTGTTCTGCTTCGTAAACATCTAATGCAGTTTGCATATTGACCCAAGGAGTAGGTGAAATATTCAATGCACGGGCAATCTTGCTGGCTGTTGTCGGCGTCATACGAGCCTTACCATTTAATATCTGTGATACGGTTTTACGGCTCATTTCAATGGCATCAGCCAGTTCTGAAACCTGAATATTTCGCGGATCAATGACCATAGCCTTCAAGGCTTCGCCGGGATGGCTGGGTGGTCTCATTCTTTCAATTTGTGCCATCATCATCTCCATTAATGGTAATCTTCAAAATTCAAAATCAATACATCCGGGTCTTCCCACTCAAAGGTAATGCACCAGTTCCCCGATGCGTGCATGGAATATTCACCTTTCCGCATCCCCTTTAATTCGTGGAAGTTCTGGATACCAATGCATTGGGCCAGATCGGTAACATTATCCAGAAAGTCCATGATGTAGATACAATTTGCATGGTAGCGTTTGTTGATTTTTGAGGTCTTGCCCGTTTGAAATAATTCTTTCAGACCTTTGTGCTTTATCTTTGTAATCGGCATTCCATGTCCTTTGTGCGTTACGTGTAACGTAACACGTTACTCATGAGGTAACAAGTAAAACAAGAAACCCACATAGAGGTCCCGCTCCGCCCATGGTGGTTTGAGCATGAGGGTGAGTATCTCATCAATTTGAAATACTCGTCGCAAACAGTATCG
>NZ_JHYO01000057.1 GCF_000688235.1 Terasakiella pusilla DSM 6293
CTTGTTAAAGCAAGCTGGACAGCTTCACGTTTAAATTCATCAGATTTTTTGAGACTCATTTATTCCTCCTGTAAATCTCAGTTTAACAGAAGGTGCTCTCCACTTTATAGGGACGGGACCATTCTATGGCCGGGGGTATTCTATGGATGTTGTCGTGGAGGAACTGGGGAAGGTCCATTACGGTTTCTTCAAGAGATAATCCGAAAGAAAGTTCCAATGGTCGTCAAAATATGACGAGGTTATGTTTTATGCTTTTGACTCTGCATCAGGAAAGGATTTACTCATGTTGGCGTTTATTGGTGGACTCGTGTCCCTCGTTTACATAATTCTCGTGATACTTGAAGTTGTATATCGACTTAGTAAACGCAAAAAGGTATAAAAGTGGAAAGGGGTTTTGGTAGTGTTACGAGATTTAATTAATGACCAATAATAGTTTTGAGAAAATATATAATGACATACAAAATGATGTTGCCGAAGCTCTCAATAGCATCGAAGAGATTAAGATCAAAGATGCAGAAGGAAATGCTTATATTGATAAGCTAAAAGATGAGCTAGTTCAAATCCATAGCCAATTTTCCGATGAATTGAAATATTTGGAAGAACATTCAGAATGGGAAAAATTCACTATTGCATTTTTTGGTGAAACTAACGCTGGCAAAAGTACGATTTTAGAATCTTTACGTATTTTATTTAAAGAACAACAACGTCAGAAGAATATTGAATCAAATACAGTTACTACGAATGAGCTTGAGGTTGAATATTCTCAAGAGTTCAATGAGCTGCAAGATGAATTAAATCTTGCCTACCAATCATATAGTGGAAAAATCACCCACATCCGTAACGACATAGCAAGCTTAACTGAACATATAAATAAAAAATATAACCCTGTTAAATATGTTTTACGATATACGCTCATATCAATAACAGCCCTCATATTAGGTGGCATTTTGGGAGCCCATTTTTCTGGTCCCTTTAATAGTTTTATTAAGGCAATTTTTTGGGGCGTACTGTGAAAAGCCACTCTAAACCAATTGATGTTCCTGTTTTGTTAGACGAAGAACATAGATTAAATATTTTAAATTTCGTTGATCTCAAAAAATCTGCACCAAGCATCGCAAATGCACTGACGTTGCAAAAGAAACTGGAACAAGCCCGTTTAAAATCCAATTTTACGGATGGTGAAATTATTGGGACCGGTGAAGCAGATTTCACCAAAGGAAATGTTGTTTATGAATTTGAACATTTAGGCCGCCCCTTTCAGCTTTTAGACGTTCCGGGAATTGAGGGTGATGAAAATCAATATGAAAAATATGTTCACGAAGCCGTCGCTAAAGCCCATCTGGTTTTTTACGTAAACGGAACTAATAAAAAACCTGAAAAGGCAACAGCTGAAAAAATCAAGCGATACTTAAGACGTGATGCTAATGTACTTGCAATTTGCAACATCAGGGGTAAAGCGGATGCTTATGAATTTCCAGAAGACCGTGAGTCGTTGGATAATCAAAAAGGTGCAAATGAAGCGAAAGAACAAACGAGCGAAGTGCTAACAAGTATTCTCGGTGAAAAATACCTTATGGGTACTGAAAACGTTCAAGGGTTATTGGCTTTTTGCTCTTTAGCAATAGGGCAGAATGGGGTTTCAACTATTCACAGATCAAGAACGAGTGATCTTATCAAAGCACAAAATGGCTTTTTACACGATTTTGGATCATCAAAAGAGATGAGAGATTTCAGTGAAATTGACCGCATCTCTGACAATATCCAGCGAAAGCTGGAGACTTATAAAGAAGATATTGTAGAAAGCAACAAGGGGAAACTGCTCCGCCTTCTATCTGATAACACAGATGTACTTAACAGCATGTTAGATCAAAACCGTCGACTGACTGACAAAATAAAAGAAAAATGTACTAATTCTGCGAATGAAATCAATGAATGCCTTTCACAGACACTAGATAGCTTTAAACGAAAGAGAAAACTCAGCGTCGATACCTTCTTCACAACGATTGAAGAAGGTATATGCAAAATCATTGAGAATAATTTTAAAGAAAATGAAGAAATCGAGCGTTTATCTTCGGTTTTAATGGACAGTGAAGAGAAAAAACTCACCGCTAGACTTCAAGAAATGAAAACTGAGATGCTTGAAAGTCTAAATGAGAGACTTTCAAGCATTTTAAAGAGATTAAATGAAGATGTTCACAGCCTTCACTTACAACAAGAAATTATACAAAAAAAGATAGTTGGATTGTCGCTCAAAGATGCTCTTATGGAAATGGATATGACGTTTAAAGAATTTGCATCCGATATCGGCACCTATGCATTAACAGGTGGAACTCTGGGTATGGCAGGAGGACCTGTGGTAGCTGCAATTGGAACCGGAATAGGGGCATTAGTCGGTGCGGCTATATCTTGGATAAAAAGTGCCTTTTTTTGCAAAGAGACAAAAATCAGGAATGCAAAAAAAAGAATCCACACTTTATTGCAAGAAGAAAAAAGAAAATTACAGAACCGATTTAACACCGAAACAGAACATATCATAACTTCAATTAAAGCTGATGTACAAAACGGTATCTTGAAAAATATAAGCGATGATGTCCGTAAAATGGAAAATGCTATGTTGGCATTAGAGATGCCAATAAACAGGCTCAACACTATTTCAGAATCAATTAAGGGGAAAGAATATGGAACAATTTAATATATTTAATGCAGAAAAAACCGCCCTAATTGATAAGTTAAGCTCACTTAAAAAACTTGTCACAAAATTGGATGGTGTCGGTATTGATGTTTCTGATGACCTGAATAAAATTCAGGACACTATTCAAAATGTTGAAGGCGACTTGCTTAGAATAGCCTTGGTTGGAGCCTTCTCTGACGGCAAAACCAGTGTTATTGCGGGTTGGCTTGGCCAAGTTCTGGATAACATGAAGATTGATACTGATGAATCTTCCGATGCACTTGCGATTTATCAGCCAGAAAATCTCCCTGAAAAATGCGAGATCATAGATACGCCCGGTCTGTTTGGAGACAAAGAAAAAACAGATGAAGCTGGAAATGTAATACAGTACGCTGATGTTACGAAAAAATATTTGTCCGAGGCTAATCTGATTTTCTATGTTGTAGATGCAACGAACCCAATGAAAGATAGCCATGAGAGCACAGTAAAATGGCTTTTACGAGACTTGAATAAACTTTCATCAACAATTTTTATTATTAACAAAATGGATGAAGTTTCTGACTTGAGAGATCATGAAGATTTTGAAAACCAGTCTCAAATAAAAAAGAAAAACCTAATTGGGAAACTTGAAAAATTTGTAAGTTTATCAGAGGATGAAAAAAATAGTCTGAACATTGTTTGTCTATCATCTAACCCAAATGGTCGAGGGCTTGATTTTTGGCTCAATGAAAAGCCAGAAATATATAGTGATCGCTCTCGCATGAATGTTCTACAAAACGTTACTCAAGAGATATTAGATAAAAATACGGCAAATGCCTTGATCGCAAAAACAGGCATGGATGTCATTAATGACGTTGTGTCACAGAAAATTATGCTTGCAGAAGAGCAGTTCAATGAAATTCATTTGTATGCAGAAAATGTACAGACAAACATTCAAAGAATTGAGCAGGATATTATTAACGGTAGAAAACAAGTCATTGCTGCGAAAAACGAACTCACCGAAACGCTAATTGAACGTGAAAAAAACTTATTGGGGAAAATACGTACTTTGGCAACAAATGAAGAATATTTAGCCTTTCTGGAAGATGAAATCGGCCATTCTGAATCCGATTTTGGATATAAATTGAAATTGCGTATTGAAAACGCCTGCCAAAATTGTTTCCAGCAAACCACACAAGTTATGAATGGTATCTCTACGACAATAAATGAACAAATTAATATGTCAGAGAGCCTTGTCAATACGTTGTCAAATTCGGCTTTGAAAGGCACATCTCAGGTTTTGAGTGCATTGAGTAAAACTCCAGTAAGTACGATCAAGTCAGGCGTGTTTTTTGCTCGTGACACCATTGCTAGTGTAACTGGTGTAGTCTTCAAATTTAAGCCTTGGGGTGCTACCAAGTTAGCTGCGGGTGTGAGCAAATGGGCTGGCCCAATAGGAGCAGGTGTTCAATTGTTTACAAGTGGCTGGGAACTTTATCAGCAAAATGAAAAAGAAGAAAAAATTAAGAAAATGCAGTCTGATCTGTCAGAAATGGTCAAAGAGCATTTTAAAGCCGTATATGATGTTTTAAGGGATGATGAAAAAACATTTGAGGCCTTTGCTCCCCAATTGGCTGGATTTATGGCAATCATCGAACAACAAAGACAAGAATTGCTTGACCTTGAACGGAAACATGAACTTTTACTTTCTGTCAAAAATGAATTTCAGAGCAATCTTATCCCCCAATCGAGCGAGTTAAGATAACTCTCCCAAAATACAGAGAAGTATCATGGACCTGTACGGAAAAAGTGGAGTGCGTCTCCTGAGTTAATTATACTGACTACAGGAGAATATGATGAGTCGCAAACGCACCCCAGAATTTAGAGAAGAAGCCGCCCGTGTTGCTTTAAACAGTAACCAGCCCCGCAACGTTGTTGCTGCCAATTTCGGCGTCAGCGTGAAGATATCGTGTTGCTTGCCCGTATCAAATCCATTCATTATGGCAATGATCAATCCTATGGCCGTGTTCGTATGACAGATGAATTGAAGGAAGAAGGTATTTGTGTCGGCGAGCATCGGGTTGCCGGGATCATGAAGCACAACAATTTACGGATCGTACGAAGCCAGAAATTCAAACGGACAACCGACAGCGATCACAAGCACAATATCTCGCCCAATCTTCTGGATGGTGGCTTTACAGCGACAGCAGCGGATCAAAAATGGGTGGGAGACATTACCTACCTGTGGACAGGAGAAGGCTGGTTCTATTTAGCCGTTGTCATCGACCTTTATTCCCGTCGCGTGATTGGTTGGTCTGTAAGCAGCCGGATGAAGAAGGATTTGGTCATTAATGCCCTCAACAAGGCGATTGCCCTTCGCAAACCGTCAAAAGGCGTCATTTTCCATTCGGACCGAGGCAGTCAATATTGCTCAACCAAATTCCGTAAACTAGCTGGCAAAGTACAAGTTCAAACAGTCCATGTCCGGCAAGGGGAATTGTTATAGATAAAGCCGCTGTGGAGACCTTCTTCAAAACTTTGAAGGCGGTGCTCCTCTCCCCGAATGTTGATCCAGTAGGTAGTTAGTGTTTTCATTATTTTGAACAATGGAGAACACTTATGAAGCGTAGATTTACAGACGAACAGATCATTGGAATTTTGAAAGAGAATGAAGCTGGGGTCCCGGTCAAGGAGCTTTGTCGCAAGCACGGCATGTCCGATGCGACCTATTACAAATGGAAGTCCAAGTTTGCAGGTATGGAGGTCAGCGATGCCCGTCGCCTTCGGGATATGGAAGATGAGAACCGGCGTTTGAAGAAGCTAGTAGCAGACCTATCGCTGGATAAAATGGCTTTGGAAGAACTGCTAAAAAAGATCTGA
>NZ_JHYO01000058.1 GCF_000688235.1 Terasakiella pusilla DSM 6293
CCGAACTCGGCCGTGAAAACATGTTGCGCTGATGGTACTTCGTCTTAAGGCGCGGGAGAGTAAGTCGCTGCCAGGCCTTCTAAAATGAGTAAGTCTTAACCTACACAATCGTTACAAAAATAGCCGCCCCTCAAAAGGCGGCTTTAGTCTTTCTAAAAGACACCAACGCGGGGTGGAGCAGCCCGGTAGCTCGTCAGGCTCATAACCTGAAGGTCGTCAGTTCAAATCTGGCCCCCGCAACCAACAAATAACCCGGCCATTGGCCGGGTTTTTTGTTGGCTGTCTGGGTACCATATTTAAACTGCGCAAAACGCGACGAAGCTCGCGTTTTGCATACAGTTCGGCCGAAGGCAACGGCGCAGCAAGCAAAGCGCAGCGAGTACGGTAAATCTGGCCCCCGCTTGGCTCGAAAAGGTGATGAAAATGATGGTCAAAACCATCACAATTTAAGTTTCGAAATCGGCTTGGGTCATCAATAGGTAAACATTAGAAAATCAGTTTATGAAGGCTCATGAGGCGAGCAGTGACAGGCGAATGTAGGCTTGTTCATTTTCAAGGTCGGGCTATATTGAAATTAGTTTGTTTAGGATCATCTCAAATTCAGGAATCGGTAAGCCTCTACTGTTGTAGATTTCTGTCGTATGTCCTCCGCAACCTGATTTGAGTTCTTAAACCCAGCGTCCCGATGTCAATATATATGTGTAAGCATGGGTGGGGAAGTTTAATTCTGGTTCTAACGGGTGGAGGAGTATCATCTTCTGTCTTTCTGATCATATCAGCAAGGCTAAGAGCTAACTTTATAGTACCTGATTGAAAAGGGTTACACCTCAATTCCACATGAGTAGCAGGTATTCTTCCAGTCTCCTCAACTTTTTTCAAATTCAATCCTTCCAACAACATTCTCATCAACTCCACCAATGTATTTATATTGATTGACCAGATGAAAAACACCGCGCATTCGAATTGCGACAGTTTCCTGCTTGAACAATCGGCATAGATTTATCGAAAGTGTAAAAACTCGTTGAGATCGGAGTGTTCCCACTTCAACCACTTTCGTCGCGATCTTCTTCCCTTTATAAACACCAAGAGCATCGCGGACAGAATAGGTATCAAAATATTCTGAGACCATTTTAGTAAGAGCCGAAAACTCTTCGCTGGTGAAAGCCTCACCGTTCGTACTTGCAACATAGATTGAATGATCAATCAAATTGGAGTTTTCATAAGGCGCATCAACACCGTTTTTATGAGCATCCCTGATATCTTCGAGATGAGAACAAGCTGCCAATAAATCCGTACATAAGGGTGTCGGCGTTCGGGTTCGAACTGCCAATACTACTTGCTGATAAAACCAAATCGTTTCTGTTGGTGTTGCATTAAAACGATCCCATACAGCGGGTCCATACCTTTCCAAATCTTTAATCAAGCTTGAAAGGTTGTGGAATTTATCTGCCGCAATCACCAATATGGTTGCATCACTTTTGGTTGGAATGGCATCTATATATTTTTGTTTGCGATCTTTCCAAGGAGCCTTTTCATGACTCGGGTTATCATTAATGGAATCTGAACATTCTTCAACAATCCTTGCAATAGGATCACCAAAAAGCTCACGAACTTCATTGAGAACCTTGGCACCACCACAATCTTCAACGACATCATGTAAAAGAGCAGCACAAGCTTGCTCCTGGGTTCCCCCATTTTCCATGACAAGGGCAGCCACAGCCATCAAATGCGAGAGGTAGGGAATTGAAGTCCCTTTTCGCGATTGATCACGGTGTTTTATCTCTACGAATGCAAAAGCCTCAGAGAGTGTGTTAGATGTTTGAAACTGCAAACCCATACCTTCCTCCTTTTCTATGTGGCTAGACTATCTCGTAAAAGGTATTCCCCAAATTAAAATCGAAGGCTTCGTTTTGATCGAACACTTACAAGGCAATAGCCATTTACATCTTTAATTAACGGTGGAGGTCACGGTGATGACACGGTTAGTCGTCTTCGCATCATTTAATTTGAACCTCATCGCTTTTGCCTAGCAAAGAATTCGGTCCACGTTTTTTAATTTCCTCTCCTCTCCTCCCGCCAAATCCGGTTCCCTTTACGAAGATGGGCAAGTCTCATGCCCAACTCATCGCGTTTATGTTTGCTGACCAATTTACTTAATGGGGACTGACTGATACCAAGACCGGTGACAACCTGTTTGCGAAATATGCAGCTTGTCAAAGCTAATTGGACCGTTTGTCTGTTAAATTCATCAGATTTTTGAGATCCATTTATTCTTTCTGTAAATCTTAGCTTAACAGAAGGTAATCTCCAGTTTTATGGAACGGGTCTACCTTTCGGGAAATGTTTTTGAGGAATAATTGAGAGCCACAGCCTTTTCGGGGAAAGCCACAACAGTTTTGTAAGAAGCCACAAGCATTTTTACAAAGACCACAGTGTTTTATAGAAAAGCCACAGGTGATTTTGTTGAAAACGCGCTAAAAACACAGCCAGTTCATGAAGGGTCAATACAATAGTTATTTAACAACAAAGGCTTATATGAGTTGTGTATTTTCAAACTCTTTTGCAGGATAAGCGAAATGTATGACAGACATTCTTGTTTTTTGCTGTTAACCTTCTTTTATGGTTTTTGATGATGAAGAATATAGGCGCATAAAAGGCGGTTCGGTCAATCTGGGAGAAGAACGCCTGATGAAGCATTTTTTCGCGAAATCTGGTCGTCCTTCCAGTGGTTTTGGGCGATCACGCCGGGCAGCGCGTATTCGCTACAATAACTATAGAAATTATGTCGGTGATCAGGGCAAGCGAGAAGCGGTCCTCAAAGTTGTCTCCGCTAAGAAATCAGCAAGTTCGGTTCGAGCTTTGGTCAAATATATATCCCGGGAAGATGAAGCCGAGAGGGTAGAACTGCATGATCAATTTGGTCTGCCAACTGACAAGGAGGTAATCAAAAATTGGGGATTGCGAACGGACGGGGAAAATAGGCGAGAAGATGGGACTTGGCGTAATAATCAGGCATGGCATCTGGTGTGTTCGATTCAGAAAGAAGGCGATGTGGAGAGCGCGGAGGCGTTAATTAAATTGGAAGCTGCGGTCCGTGGATTTGTTGCCGAAAACTTTGCACAACATTATTTTCATGTGATCTGGACAATTCATGAGGATACGGAAGATCATCCCCATGCTCACCTTGTGATTAAGGCAAAACCTGACCGGGGGAACCGTCTGCATTTTGATCGAACGGGCGAGATGATTGATATTTTGCGTGATAGTTTTGCAAAGCACTTACAGGATGTGGGGTTGGATTACGTGGCGACACGGCGTGAAGATCGGCATCATATCAGAAGAAAGGTTTTGTCAGATAAACTGTCTTTGCGATCTTCTTTTCCAGCAGGGGGACATCGAGTAGAAGGGCCCATTCTTTTACATTTGGCTCAATCCGCCAAACCGGAAAAACAGAAATGGAGTCTTTTTGATAAAAAGGAAAAGTGTCTAGTTCCTGATCTATTTAAACGGGTGTATTTAGAGCCTGAGACAGCATACAAAAATTGGCTTTGGTTGATTCAGCACCCAAATTGCGAAGGACGCAGGCGAAAAGCGCATCGTTTTGGTATCTGGGTGCTTACCACGCGTCCGGATGTGATAGGTAAGCTCGTTGAAGGAGCTCATAAACCTAAAAATGGTCAGGAAGTCATAAGCGCTTTAAAAGGTTGGGCTCTCGATGGATGGCCGCAGAACTGGCAACCGATCTTAAGGCGGACCGTTAAAAAGAAAGCAGATAAAGAGAAAACGCTGGTATCCCTATCACGGATGTTCAGGAATGGGATTTCTAATCGCGCAGAACGTTTTGAAGTTATGCAAAGCGAATGGAGTGATCTGTTGTATGAGGTGCGCCAAGCACGCCAGAAACAAAGAGAAAGACAGGGCCCTGTGAAGTCTTCTCAACGAAGCGGCTGGAGTTTGTAACTGGCTATTTTAGCCAGCTGCGAATTTTTTGCTCTATTCTCTCGATCAAGTTGCGGATTTGATATTTATCCGGTGCCGGGTTCATGTAGAGCAGGCTGAACAGCATTTTGATGTGCATGATTACTTCATCTGTCTGCTCTTTTATGAGGCAGGGAATGTGCGGCGTCGGGTTATTCGCGTTCAAAATAGCCGATTTGCGGATGTAGCTTGATAGTGATTTCAGATTTGCTTCTTTTACTGCTTTTCGCAAGGTTTCCTCTTCTTCAGGGGTGAGGCGGATACTGATAATAATAGTTCTTTGTGTCATGCTTTTTCCTTTCAAAGCACGTCTAAAAAGTGAGTTTGAAGTCCAATCTTTATCCCTAAGCCTCAGGAGTATTCATGAGGGGACATAAGCAAGGGCAGGAATTGAAAATAAACTCGATTTAAAAGAACCTGAATGTCGATAAAATGACTTTCAGGTGTTTACCGGTTCTCAAAAGTGTTTGAGATACGCCCATTGGTAAGCAGCCATTCATAGAGGTCTCGACGGAAATACCGAACGATGCGGAGCTCATATCCATGAACATGGGGGCGCAAGAATTTTGGTCCGCCACCCCGGCTTCGGTATCGCGCAAGACTATCGACTGAAACTCCCGTAATTTCAGACGCTTCTTCGGCATTCACGGCACAATCTAACCAAGTGGGGTTCGAGCAAAGGATTGTTGCAAGGTGAGGTAGCTGTCCTATTAATTCATCATTTGTCATTTCTTTAATCCTCATGAATGTTAGTGAGAACCAAAGAATGCCAAAGCTTATTCATTTAAAACGGATTCTAATTCTTTCCATGTTATTATTTTGTAGCTCCCGTCCGGTTGTTCTATTTTATAAGCAATGATTGGATGAGGTGCTAGGACCTGACGTGCCCCACTTTGGTGGTCCAACCGCTATGTTAGTTTCTGGCTATTATTGTCGTCCTGATGTGGCGACTGGAGCGTAGCGTAAGTCAGAACATCAGGACGAGGCAAGAGTGTTTTTGGTGCCGGAGGCTTGTAGCCCAGTGAACTGTGCGGACGAACTTCATTGTAAAACTGCCGCCAGCGTTCAATCAGAACCTTTGCCTCCTGCAAGGTATAGAATATTTCTCCGTTTAAAAGTTCATTGCGAAGCTTGCCGTTAAAGCTTTCGTTATAGCCATTTTCCCAAGGTGACCCCGGCTCAATATAAAGCGTTTTGCAACCGACCTT
>NZ_JHYO01000059.1 GCF_000688235.1 Terasakiella pusilla DSM 6293
TGGGGTACCCCAGAACACGATGGACAGAACGGCCGTTACATGCCATGCCTAATTCACTAACTCCTCAATGGCATCAATTATGGGAGAGGAGCAAGTTCACCAATAGCCGGGACAAGATTATGGAGGTCGGCTTCCATTTTCGCAAAGCCATGATCCTTCTTACATGCCTTACGACCGCCTTCCTGCCAACACTGACGCTGATGACCGAATACCCATGCAGGCATCACATGCTCCCATTCAACGCGGGTTGCACGGCTATTCGGATTACCTTTTCGAGTAACTGGCTTACGAGGTTCGTAGCCGCATGATTGTTCCCCTTCAGCACTAATGAGACCAAACATATAGTTTGAACAAAGGAGGATTTAGGTCTTATCGTAATGACTGTAAGGAATGAAGATGAGAGCTAAATCCAACACCAAAGAAACCGCCACGAAGGTCCTCAAGGACATTCGACGCAAGACCCGCAAACAACATTCTGCAGAAGAAAAAATCCGCATTGTTCTTGAAGGACTGCGAGGTGAGAGTTCGATTGCGGAACTTTGTCGCCAAGAATGCATTGCCCAAAGCCTCTATTACAGTTGGTCCAAGGAGTTCTTGGAGGCTGGCAAAAAACGCTTAGCTGGGGATACAGCCCGTTCAGCCACAACCAATGAAGTCAAGGACTTGCGCCAAGAGAGCAGCGATCTGAAAGAATTGGTCGCTGAACAAGCCCTTGAAATTCGTATTCTCAAAAAAAGCATGATAATGGATGGGGGCGACGACGAATGAGATACCCGGCTTCAGAAAAGCGCGAGATCATAAAGTTGGTTGAGCAATCCCATTTATCCGCTCGTCAAACCTTGGATCGCCTTGGCATTCCCCGTGCGACCTTTTATCGCTGGTATGCAAAATATCAAGCTGGAGGTGAAGATGAACTTGAAGACAGAACCTCAGCGCCAATCCGTGTGTGGAACCGTATTCCATCAAAAGTTCATGAGCGGGTCATCGATCTGGCTTTGAAGGAGACAGCCTTGTCACCCCGTGAACTGGCAGTGAAGTTCACCGACCAAACGGGCTATTTTGTCTCAGAGAGTTCGGTCTATCGTTTGCTCAAAAGCCATGACCTGATTACCAGCCCCTCTTACGTGGTCATCAAGGCAGCCAATGAGTTCAAGGATAAAACAAACGCGCCAAACCAGATGTGGCAGACGGACTTTACCTACTTCAAGATCATTGGCTGGGGTTGGTATTATTTATCGACAATTCTAGACGATTACTCACGTTACATTATCGCCTGGAAGCTTTGCACGACCATGAAAGCGGGTGATGTAAAAGACACGCTGAGCTTGGCCTTGCAAGCATCCGGTTGTGATCAGGTAAAGGTCAAACATAAACCTCGGCTTCTGTCGGATAATGGTGCTTCATATATCGCTGAAGACCTTGCTGACTATTTGGAAGATCAGGGCATGAGCCATGTCAGAGGCGCACCTTATCATCCCCAAACCCAGGGCAAGATTGAACGATGGCACCAAACACTAAAGAACCGCATCCTACTGGAAAACTATTACCTGCCTGGCGATCTGGAACAACAAATCGGCAAGTTCATCGATTATTACAACCATGAACGTTATCACGAAAGCCTGAACAATGTGACACCCGCTGATGCCTACTTTGGCAGGGCTACGGCTATTTTAAAGAGAAGGGAAAAAATCAAACAACAGACTATCGCTAAAAGACGCTTGATCTATCAAAATCAAGCCATTTAAGATTAAACCCAGATAAAGGCCAATCCTCCTTTAAAAATCATGATCTCTGGTCTCAAATGTTTTGATGACGGACATCCTCAAAAATTTACAACATGTTACAAAAAAAATGTGGGAATAAGGTAGCCAATTGACATTAAATGGGAACCTCTTAGCCTCATTGAGAGGGTAAAAATCACATTCTCTTTATCACCCTTTCAGTCTCCTTGCGATTCTGGCAAACATAAATTCTGAATATTCCAGCCTTCTTATATAGGATTGAATTTTGAGATAAAAAGGGTCATCATCAGGTAAACATGTTTTATTCATCTTAAAAGCACTTAAGAATGTTTACTGGATTTGTCATGAAGTTATAGCTCATTGAATTATATAGATAATGTATGTTTAAACGCACTCCTGAGGCTTAGGGATAAAGATTGGACTTCAAACTCATAACCTGAAGGTCGTCAGTTCAAATCTGGCCCCCGCAACCATATCAAAAAAGCCATACTCTTTTGAGTGTGGCTTTTTTGATTCTGGCTGTCGGGGTGGCATATTTTAGCTGCGCAAGATGCGCTGAAAGGCGCAGATTGCAACGGTTCGGCCAAAGGCAACGACGCAGCAAGCGCAGCGAGCGAGTACGGTAAATCTGGCCCCTAAGACCGTGAAAGCCCAACACCCCCTTGTGTTGTGGTTAACAGCTAACAAAGCTGCCAGGACCCCGTGAACGTCTATCGTCACGGGCTTCCTTTTTCTGGGCCAGTTGGCGTGATTACAATCTTCTCTATAAGTGAACGTAACTCAGCAAAGACAGCGTCTCTGGCAAGCCCGTCTTCAAGCTATGAGAGGGTATCGTGAAGGTTGGCAATGATCTTGCGGTAATGTTCTGCTGAACCGGGATGCATTTCTACGACATTGTGACCTGTTTCGAGAATACCGGACCAGTTGATAAAGTACTTTTATCACTGGAAAGGAATTAAGATGACGAAACGCAAAACCTATTCTGAGGAATTCAGAGCCTGTGCCGTTGCCCGAGTTTTAGATGACGGCGCAAAACCCACAGCCGTTGCCCGCGATCTGGGCATATCTGTTGGGCAATTGAAGACATGGCGACTTGAACAACAAGCTGCCGGTTTCGCTGAGGCAGTTGCTCGTCAAAAGGCAGAAGCTGCGGAGTTGAAACGGTTGCGTCAGGAGAACAAGCGTCTTGAGGAAGAAAACGAGATATTGCGCAAAGCATCTTCTTTTTTCGCACAATGGGCGGGGAAACAGTAATGGCTAAGCATGCTTTTATCTCCGCCCACAAAACGGCTTATTCCATTCGCCACATGTGCCGGGTTCTTAAGGTGTCAACTTCATGGTTCCATGCATGTCAAAAATCGGAAGGTGCCCGTCAGGCCAAAGCGAAACGTGAGCTTGATCTCGTTGCTGAAATCCGTCGTGTCATTAAAGAAAACAAAAGCTGCTATGGCCCCTTGCGTGTCTTTCACAAGCTCTTGCAGGAAGGTATTGAATGCACAGCCTACATGATCCGCAAGCTAATGAATTTACATGATATTCGTCAATCAAAACGCAATAACTGGGGCCAATAACAAGGGATAGTAATCACAGCCATCGCATTGCCCCGAACCTGCTGGATCGCCAATTAGAGGTGTTTGAACCAAACAAGGTCTGGCTTGCGGACATAATTTATATAGACTCGGAAGAAGGCTGGCTCTATTTAGCCGCCGTCAAGGATATGGCAACCCGTGAAATTGTCGGCTGAAGCATGGATGACCACTTGAAAAGCACCCTGTGTGAAAAGGCCTTGAACATGGCGATCCAGAACCGAAAACCGCCGAAAGGGTTGATCCATCATTCTGATCGTGGTGTACAATATGCCTGTAAGGATTATCGTAAAATCCTCAAGCGGCACCGTATGAAAGCCTCGATGAGCCGCAAGGGAAATTGTTGGGATAACGCACCGATGGAGAGCTTCTTCAACTCCCTGAAGACAGAATGCGTCCAGCGAAATCACTTCAAAACAAGGAAGGAAGCAAAAGCAGCCTTGTTTGAATATATCGAGATATTTTATAATCGACAGAGGCTGCATTCCGCCATCGGATATAAAACGCCTCTGCAAGCCTGTATGGAAATGACCATGAAGACGGCTTAACAAAAGATCATAATGGTCCGGGATTCTCGAAACAGGTCACAATGAAAAAACTATAGATTAAGATGTTTTAAATTTATTAATATGGACCTATAAAGAATTTTAGGAATCAATGGAATAGAGTGATAGGGAGGTTTATTACAGGCCTTTCCGTCAATCGTACTTACCTTGTTCAAATATGAGAATGTGAATTTGTTTAATAAAACTGCAAAAATATAAAAGAGTTTGCTATGAAACTGAAGAAAAGAATTGCCAAATATCCATTTTTTAGACGTATTTTAACTAAATTTTACATTGAAGACATTAGCTATCCCGGTCATTTCCTAACTAAGGATAAAATTGGCCCTATTATAATTCCTCACGAAGGAGATGTAATTGCGTCATGTTTCAAGAAATATGGTAGCTGGCAAGGAGGGATTTCGCAACTTATAATTGATCTCTGCACCCCATCAAGCAAGATTCTTGAAATCGGCTCTAACTATGGCCTGCATGCAAGAGAAATCGCTCACTATTGTAATGAAATCCATTGCATAGAAGCCAATCCATCGATTGCTCCTTACCTTCAAATGAATCTTGTTATGTGTGGAGCCGGAAATACAAATATGTACAATATTTGTGCTTCTAATAAATCCGGTGAAGTTATATTTCTTGATCGTTCGAATACATCAAACTCTGGATATTCTCGTATTATTCAAGAGGGTGATGATTTGTCAGAAGGAAAACAAATCAAACTTTCATCAAAACCATTGGATCAAATATTTCAAGATATAGATTTTGATATTATAAAGATTGATATTGAGGGGCATGAACTAGAAGCTCTTCAAGGCGCAAAAGAGACGCTTTCAAAGGTTCAATTTGTCATCATTGAAACCAATCATTTAGAGCAGTTGCAAGTTAACGTTCTTGAAGATTTCAATTTCTTTAAAATTGAATTACTTCCTGAACATCTGGAAAATGGTTATATACTGCATCCAATTGATGCTCCGTTAAGAACTAGTGAGTTTCTTGCAGTGCGAAAAAAATGAACTTTGAGGTCACACAATTGCATCTCCACAGGTACTATCCTATCTTTCGTGTAAATGAGCTTAAATGGTCTTCAAAGCCGTTCCCGATACAGTACAAATGATAGACAGCACAATCATCAGAGCCCACCATCAGGCTGGACCCGCTGCACTAAAGTGGAGGATACTTTAACTCCGTCATGCAGCCTTCATTTTAAACTTCATAGGGTTGATATTTCCCAAATATGAATGTCGGCGTCTTGGGTTGTAAAATTTGTTGATGTATTTGAAC
>NZ_JHYO01000060.1 GCF_000688235.1 Terasakiella pusilla DSM 6293
AAGATGATCCCAAACACCAGCCTTTCGCCAACGAACAAACCTATTGTAACAGGTCGTATATGAACCGTAGCGTTCAGGCACATCTGCCCAAGGAGACCCTGTGCGAAACCGCCAGAGAATGCCGTTCAAAACACGGCGGTCATCTACACGTGGAACGCCTCGGCTTTTTTGAGGCAAAAGCGGTTCAATGATCGACCATTCATAGTCTGTAAGCTCAAAACGGCGGCGGCTCATAATTCCCTCCAAATCTTTTGGAAGGTTGAATCATATTCAAGCTGATACAGGAAGGAATTTTATGAGTTTACGGCCTAGTTAGGTTGAGGTCTATCATTGAAAGCACCGGATGAATTTACATCAAATGCAACACTTCTAAGAGAAGTTGTCAAATTTGGTGCTGATCGGTAACTAACTGAAAAGCAATGTGTAATCAAAAATAAAGAGTCTCTTCATATAGTTGATAGGTGATTCCAGATATTGCTTCCAGCACAGGAAAGTAATTTCGAGGCAATAGTTGAAAAGCACATTTTAAGGCGAATCCAGTACGCTGGTGCGCCTGTCATATTGTTTTACATAATCTTTCAATTGTGTCTGTTAAAATAAGAATGGACGTTTTTTTGAATAGTATGCTCTTTTGAAATCAACCACCTCATCTGCTCATTAAGCCACGTTGTTTGTGCAGCAGATGCATATATGCGAGCAAGTTGAAAGCATTTCACAATTCCACGAATGAGACCAACATCGTTTGTCTGTAGCAACGGAAATGCCCGGTTACGAATGTTAGTCGTCAGGGAAGCGATTTGTTGTGGTGTTTGCTCCTTCTTTTCCAATGATGACTTGAGCATGAATAACCATTGTTTGGTGGCTGTCAGTTCGCGATCAGCATCTGTCCGCACCCGGTGATGTTCCGGGTTGAGACAACCTTTATGCCCACAGGTGTTTTTCAAGCGATCCGATGCGTCCAGTTCTACCTGATGATGTTGCTGGTAGAAAAACTTCTTGGCACTCTGACGTTTGCCGTTCCGGGTGATGACGGCTTCACCGCTCTTCATCTGGCCCAACCAATGCCAGCACTCATTGCCATCGGTGAAATAGAGTTGTGTTGCTTTACGGGCCATAGGCGACCTCTTCAAGTTGTTCTTCTCTGAATCGCCTTATATGATGAGTGCTGTTGATTCGTCATTTTATAAATGAGCTAAAATTAACGGGGTATCGTATATACTTTTTAGAGTCAGATACCTCAGAATTGATATTTAAAAAGGACTACCCCAAATAAGAGGGGGAAATATATGGTATCTTTGATACCATAACTACCTCCATCTCATCCGTGATAGACATCTCTTCTTTCAAAAACCACTTCCGAGCCATCCTCCTGAACCACGTCGTTTGCTCGCCATTCGCTGACGCTCATCATGCTCACTCATGACAGGCATTTGGGTTGAAGGAGGTTTGACGTCAAGAGATCAGGAAATTCAATCCGGCGAAAATTAAAATCGGCGATGACTCCGGAATCAGAACTGCACATCAAACCCAATCAAACGGGCATGAGTATTTTTCAACACTTCCATGACTTGATGCGTATTGAATAACCAGAGCGTCAGAATGACCTGACCACGGCTGCGGATTGCTTCATTGACGAAATATTGTAACTCATCAAAGCTATAGGCATTTCCTACGCTGACTTTGCCATTGATTTCTAGCAAATTGTGAATAAGCACGGTAACGCCCGGATGGTCAATTTCTATATCGATTTTAATCGGATAATAGGCAATGTTCGATTTTGTTGCTGGGACAAATGGTTGAAGTGAACTCATGCTCCACCTACCAGACAGTTTTGCAGTTCATCCAGATTAATGGTGAAAATGTTACTCGCATCGACACGGATGTTAACGCCCCAGATTTTGGCTTTAACACCATTGGCGATGAAGTTTGCACTATCGAATGTTTCAATGAGGGGGATGCTTATATCATAAAGCTCGTGTGGAAGTACAATACGGCCCGTGACCTTTATAAAGGTGATGTCGTCTGGCGTCTCAGTTTCAAGTGTTTGGATCAGGACACTATGCCCTTCTATTTCAATTTTGTCGCAAAGCCTTTTTTTAGGTGTGTAGCCTAGTGGGAAATTACCGCAAAGATGAACCGGTATAATGGATATTTTGGTCATTACAGCACCTCATCGATTTTCATGATGTAATGGTACAGCCACGCCTTGAGGTCTGCATCTGGTGTTTCTTCCCAGCACTTGCTCATAAACGATTGCAGCGTGCGATATGCGTCATCTGAGGGCTGTTTCCCATTGTAGCGGAGGGTCGGCACGTAACCGCGAGAACGTCCCATAGAGTGGCTATAATCAGCGTAATCATGGATGAAATAATTTGCTCTTAGAAATTCGTAGACCTGTTCATATAGCGGCAGGCTTTGCGATTTTATCAACATGGATAAATCTCCTGTGTAGTTGAAATCCACAGCTATTTATCCCGATCAACATTGTTGATGTTCATGGCGCATAAATAGTTGATAATTCACTACAAGGATAATCTCGATGCGTTATAACGAATTTCAAATTGAAGAAGCAAAATCAGCATATCAAAAGCTGTTTTTCTGGAGCATATCTGTACAAGCAAAAACCATGTCTCGGATAACACCATTTCACCTTGAGGAACTGTCAGTTTCATTTCCAATACTGAACGCCATCACAGCTAACGTGAGACAAATCCAGCTTCAAGGTACGGGCGATTGCGGCCAGCTCATTTCTTTTCTGGTTGATGTTGCTTTGTTCGCTGCAAATCAAACTGAATCGATGGATTTTGTACTGAACCCAACGGTCCTGTCTCTAGGGCATGAAGACGCAGAACTAACCCTGATTGATCCTGAGATAAGTGTTGTAGGAGGCGTTTAACCGGCGCTTTTTAGTATTCTGTGTACTGACATGCGGCTGATATTCAATTCGGCTGCAATCGCTGATGGTCCCATTCCATTCGCTTTCAGTTCAGCAACTTTGCTACGGTCAATCGACTTCTGCCTTCCGCGATAAACACCTTTTGTTTTGGCTTTTTCAATGCCCTCACGCTGACGCTCTTTTATGAGCGTCCGTTCAAATTGGACCACTGCTCCGATAATTTGCATCTGCAATTCCTGAAAGGGGTTGCTTTCACCATCGAAAACAAGGTTCTCAGAATGGAAATGAAGTGTTACCGATTTGGAGTTCAAGTTTTGAATAAGTTGCATGAGGTCAGCAAGGTTTCGTGCAAGGCGATCAATGGAATGGACATGAATTGTGTCGCCTTCCCGCGAGTATTCAAGCATCTGCTGTAACGCGGGTCGGTTTTGGGTGCTGCCGGTACACTTATCTTCAAATGTTTTATCGAATTGGATTTTTGTACCAGCTAGTTGGCGTGCACTGTTCTGGTCGGTCGATGACACTCTGATATAGGCTATTTCTGCCAAATGGTTCTCCTGTCACATTAGGGTCTAAAGTTTATATCAGATTATGTAACATTAATCAATAATAACTTATATGTTACATTTTTGGCGTAACAGGCCAGTATTATTTTACGGTATAGCCATATGTTACCAATAACGGTGAAGTGCTCAGGTGCCGGTACTGGTGAATCGTTTTTTAGATACTTGTTTTTGCTTCGGCGAATGGTTGCTGAACTTCGCTAGTAGGGCCGTTCGATAGACAATTACTTCTTGAATATTTGTTGAAAAAAACATGTCGCCAAGACTGTTTTGCGTGCATATAAGGCATGTTCTCTAAAACTAACGACGAGAACGAACTATGAAAAATTATCTCAAAGACGGCAACCAATTTATCAGTGATGAAAAGTTGTTTTTCGACCGCTTTTTATTGGCAGTTTTTGCACAGGGTACACGCTTTTATTACACGTCTGCCGCGCCTTATGTTTCAAACAAGGACATTGAATGGGATGTATCCCGAAAAGGGGTGCTGTATCGTGTTTTCTCAGAACGGGAAGGTGTTGCGGTCAATGGCTGGGTGCCAACATGGCTCGAATGTCATGTAGACGGGTTATCAGATACTGTGGGGGTAAGCGCAAAGGGTGAAACATGGCAGTTGCAATTTGATGAAGATTACTGGACCGGCGAATTAAGGTGTACGGTTGATGGAGATCAGGAAGCGGCCAATAAATGGGTTGAAGACGCTTTAGAGAAAGGAACTTCATTCTATCAGGACTATGAATATGTTGATGAAGATACTCACGCAATTTATTGCGATTTTGAACGTGTGAAAAACGCAATCAAACACCGCCGAATTAGTCAAATGATGGAAGCCGCAACAGATTGGTCGGTTTTGTCTACACCTCTTATAGTAGGTAAGGTTAAGTTATCACGGGCTGTGGAAAATATGATCGAAAATGCGACTTTCCACGAAAGTAGCGGACCAGATTTGATCTACTCTTACGACGATGAGCCAACAGATTCATTTATTCAGTGTAGTGAAGGGCTTTCTGTTTATTCGGCTGAAGATTACATGCTCGTGTTCAAGGATATTGAGCAAATTGAGTATCAGCCAGACAGGCAGCAGTTAATCGGCTACTTCAAGAATGATTGGGATGCGGTGGCATTCCGGTTTGCTAATACGTGATTGGAGGCTACAATGAAAAAGTTTGTTGAACTTCAATCTGATGCTAATTCTAGTGTGTTACATCAACAATTCACGTCATTGCATTTTCACATTTTTGGTAAGTTGCTAGGTATTCCGTGGAGGTGTACTTGTTTGGCGCAATTGGTGTTGCAAGCTGCAACAGACCCGGAAGATGTTGTTAATGGCGTAGCCCCCAAAAAGTGATCCACACGAAATGTTAGTTTTTCTGGCTTATTCAAATCCATGGATAAGGAGAAAAGACATGGGAAAACTGAAACGACCAACGCCTGAGCAGATCATCACGAAGCTTCGAGAAGCCGAGGTTATCATTGCCCAAGGCAATACGATTGCTATCGCAGCTCGCAAAATCGGTGTGACTGAACAGACCTATTATCGTTGGCGCAACCAATATGGCGGC
>NZ_JHYO01000061.1 GCF_000688235.1 Terasakiella pusilla DSM 6293
TCTGACTTACGCTACGCTCCAGTCGCCACATCAGGACGACAATAATAGCCAGAAACTAACATAGCGGTTGGACCACCAAAGTGGGGCACGTCATTAAGAGGTCATCCCACCTTTCGAAAACTGCTAGTGTAGAAGGAATGGATTATCAACTAGACTGGCAAAAAGACGATGTATTGCTAAGTGAACCTATTTGGGATCCTGATTGGATTACCTGCCGAGTAAAAACAGATGATTGGGCAATGATGTTTCATTGCAATTTAGTGAGCGATGGCTTTTTGACGGAGTTCCAAGGGGATGAGAAAGCAGCAAAAGACTGGCTGGATAATCTGAAAGCACAGAAAACGGCCATGCCTAACAATGTCCTTGTAAATGGTCGTAGTGGATTACACTGACTAGTTGGTAAACGGGGCTTAGGCCCCGTTTTTCTTTTATGTACGGTGTTAATAGTATTGCTTGATATAACCGTACCCCCGATCAAATAGATCTTGATCTTTGATCTTGTATTTGACGTAGATAACTTGCCGCAGAGCTTTTTGTACCTCGCGTTCACCGGCCTTTGTGGATTGCCAGCCATCAAATCGAACTAGCCTGACGATTTCGTCAATATCGTTTACGATGCGTTCGACGACCACGGGCGTTTCACCGGTCTTTGTTTCACTGAATAAATCCGTAAGCGCAGCTTTCGCCCGGTCCTTTTCTTCTTCGGTATTGACGTC
Source organism: Terasakiella pusilla DSM 6293 (assembly GCF_000688235.1). Taxonomy (GTDB): domain Bacteria; phylum Pseudomonadota; class Alphaproteobacteria; order Rhodospirillales; family Terasakiellaceae; genus Terasakiella; species Terasakiella pusilla. Next base: position 717 of record NZ_JHYO01000061.1, read on the forward strand.
TTGTTCTGCACGGACAACTTCGCGAGCAAGATCGAGGAGTTCTTTCAAGAAATCGATGGAGTGCAGGAGGCCTTGTTCATGGCGTTCTTTAATCTTCTCCAACCGTTCACCGAGGGCAACGAACTTTGGATTGCCCATGTGTTTTCTTAAACGGGCAACAAGTTTGATTTCAACTTCCTTCGTTTTCTTCTCAGGGTCTTTGTCCGACAATAGGCCTTCCAGAACATCGGCATCCATTACCAGCGTTTCGATGTCGTCTCGGATGGTATCAACATGGATGTTGTCGTGGACCAAATTGATCGTTTTAGCCCCCAGTGCGTGCCATAACAGTTTTCCGTTACCGCTTGGTGGTTTGACCGATTCATAGACCTGTGTGAGCCATTTATAGTCGGTATAGAAGGGTTTCAGTACAGGATCAGGTGACAACGCCTCCCAAAGCCGGGATAGTACCGAATAATCAGCTGCGAAAGCGTCACGAGCATCATTATTCGGCAAGCAGTCTTGTGCAGCAATCAGACCCTCATAGCCACCGACGGTACGATCAACACCGGGGAAATGGCTTAAGCATAGCCCCATCAGACGTTCTATCTCGCCTTTGAGTTCTTCAAGGTTGGTAACAACCTTTTGCACAGCCTTTTCATCAAAATCCAGTGCACCGGCAACATCGTCAAAGATACCAAGATAATCCACGATCAGGCCATGTTCCTTACCGGGATATTTTCTGTTTGTACGGCAGATGGCTTGGAGAAGGTTGTGGTCCTTCATCGGCTTGTCAAGATACATCACCTGCAAAATTGGAGCGTCGAAACCAGTCAGCAGTTTGGATGTCACAATGATGAACTTTAACGGATCGGACGGATCACGGAACCGATCCAGTAGCTTTTCTTCGTCATCCTTACTGAGTTTATATTCAGCAAATTCGTCTGTCTTACCGCCTTGCGTGTGCATGACGATGGCGCTCGCTTCGGGTCCCATCAGGGTGTCAAGTACCTTCTTATAGAGTACACAGCATTCACGGTCGAAGGTCACCACCTGTGCCTTAAATCCATTTGGTGCTACTTTGTCTTGGAAATGGCGGACAATATGTTCGCAGATGCTTTGAACACGGTCCGGTGCCTTTACTAGTACAGCCATTTTTGCAGCACGCTTGGCCAGATCATCGCGATCTTGTTCACTGAGGTTGCCGGTAATGGCGGCATAGGCCTCGTCAATGGCCGCTCGGTCAATTCGGAGCTTTACATCCACTGCTTCGAAATGGAGCGGCAGTGTGGCTTTGTCTCGGATAGAATCTTGGAATGAATAGCGGCTCATATAACCACTTTCATCTTCTTCTGCACCGAAGGCCCAGAACGTATTACGATCCCGTTTGTTGATCGGCGTACCGGTCAGGCCAAAGAAGAATGCGTTGGGCAGTGCATTACGCATCTGGCGACCCAAATCGCCTTCTTGGGTACGGTGCGCTTCATCCACCAGCAAAATGATGTTGGAGCGGTCATTCAACTGACCATCAGCTTCACCGAATTTGTGAATCGTTGTGATAATGATTTTACGGGTATCGGCTTCCAGAAGTGTTTGTAGCTCACTACGTTTACCCGCCCCAATCATGTTAGGAATATCGGCGGCATTGAAAGTCGCGGTGATTTGAGCATCAAGGTCGATACGATCCACGACAATCATCACCGTGGGGTTCTCAAGGTCATGGTGCATTCGCAGCTTCTGTGCAGCAAACACCATTAGGAGCGATTTACCAGAGCCTTGGAAGTGCCAGATCAGGCCCTTTTTCGGTTGTCCGGCAAGAACACGATTCACAATCTTATTGGCCGCTTCATATTGTTGGTAACGACAAATGATCTTGATGCGGCGGTGTTTCTTGTCTGTTGCTGTCAGTGTGAAGTTTTGAAGGATGTCGAGGATAATCTCTGGGCGTAACATGGAACGTACGGTGCGCTTTACATCCAGTAATGTCCCTTCCTGTTTGTTGTCTTCTTCATGCCAAGGCCCCCACATATCAACCGGCATGCGGATGCTGCCATAGCGATAACATTTACCCTCGGTCGAAAATGAAAAGACGTTTGGTACAAACATCTGTGGGACGGTTTGCTCGTAGGCATCGTGAATATCGCTGGCACCGTCTACCCATGTAACTGCTGGGCGTACCGGTGTCTTGGCCTCACCAATGACCAGAGGGAAGCCATTGATGAGCAGGACAATATCAAATCGTTTACCACCTTCGACGGTGGGGTAAACCCATTGGCTTGTGATGATATAGTCGTTCTTGGTTAGGTCGCCAAAATTAATCAACCGCACCGGCGTATGTTCACCATTTTCACCAAAGGGCATGGTTTTCTCACCACGCAGCCATTCGGTGAATAACTCATTGCTACGAACAAGACCTTCACCACGAACTGACATGGGCAATGTGCGGAGCTTGTAAATCACTTCATCTGCTCGTTCATGGTCCTCTGCAATTTCCGGGTTCAATCGGATTAGCGTCTCACGAACATGCTGTTCGACGAATACTTCACTATGTTGACGAGGAAGATCGTCAGCATGAACAAACTTCCAAAGGAACGATCCGTCACTCAGGGTGTCCAAAACCATCTGCTCGACAGTGTTTTCCTCATTAAACATTTACGCCCCCCAAATGTTGTTAAGGTATTTGGCTTTCATTGTTTCGATATTCTTGGCGTGTATTCTTATTTTTTCTTTTTTAGTTGTTATCTTTTCGATTTGATTAACGATCTCATTCTGCTCAGCTATTGTTAACAAAGGAATTTTCAGTTTTTTGAATTCTCCAACATTAAAGTGCGTTTGCGCTGTTCCAGCAATGCCTTTCCTAGTTTGTCTTTTCGCAATACTCGAATTGATGAAATGGCACATAAAATACGATGAAATACTTGAAGATGGGGTCGCAACAATTAAATCGATTGCGTTAAAGCCGGATTCATTCGCTGTTATAACAGCAGCATCACCGGGGCGACCCGTTCTAATTACAACAATATCATTTGACGTGCCCCACTTTGGTGGTCCAACCGCTATGTTAGTTTCTGGCTATTATTGTCGTCCTGATGTGGCGACTGGAGCGTAGCGTAAGTCAG
>NZ_JHYO01000062.1 GCF_000688235.1 Terasakiella pusilla DSM 6293
TAGCCACTGTTTGCGACGAATATCTCAACGTGATCAGATATTCACCCTCATGCTCAAACCACCATGAACGGAGGGGAACGTCGAGGTGGTGGTCTTACTCAGTGGCGGCCTGTATTTGACGTGCTTTGCTCAAATGGAACAATTTCATCCAGATCAATATCCAGCATATCTTCATCATAGTGGTTCTGTAGTCCAATCCACAAATCAGATGATGTGCCGAAGAACTTAGCTAAGCGGACAGCCGTATCCATAGTGATGTTGCGTTTGCCATTGATGATCATGTTAATCCGGTTTGGCGGCACATGAATGGCTTTTGCTAATCGATAAGGTGTAATCTCCATTGGATCGAGAAATTCTTCCTTGAGAATTTCACCGGGATGAACCGGATCAAGCGTATCATCATCAACAATATCAGACAGGTCAATATCGTTGATGTCTTCAACTTTATATGTTTCTGTTTGTCCCATCATAACCTTCCTTAATGGTAATCTACCAGTTCGACATTCTCGGCGTGACCATCAATCCAGTGAAAGCAAATTCGCCATTGCTGGTTTACACGGATTGAATATTGCCCGTTACGATCACCGCTCAGACGTTCCAGTCGATTACCCGGCGGGATGCGAAGTTCTTCAACATCATTGACTTTGTTTAGCAGCCGGAGCTTTTGAAGTGTCTTACGTTGTAATTCAACAGAGACACCTTTAATTCGTTTACGGGCAAAAATCGCCAAGGCCCGTTTGTCAGAAAATGTCTTGATCATGACTATGTATCTCACGAATACATATATACGTCAATAATACACAATCTTTACTAGGCTTCCGGCAGCACACTTTCCCCACCGATGGTCACTTCCGGTTCGATCAAGTTGAGTTGCCCATCCTCATGCACGATATCAACCAATGTCGGGTCCTGTACCAACTTCATTGCCTGACCTTCATTATCGGCAAATAGAGCAACATCGATTGTAAAACAGATCAACTGACCGCAGTCATCGGTACCTTGAAGCGTCAGGTTCCTCAAGTTGGCGATGGCGGCATTCAGGATCGGGAATGAGACGGTTACCTTGTCCAGATGAAATGGAGATAAGCGGCTCATGGCTTTTGCCTGAACAGTGATCGTCCAGCAAAATGGTTTCTGGCGGGAAGTTTCGGTATCGGTATTGAAGTCATCAAATCGCATAGTCGGTCTCTTTGTTGTGTTGTTATCCTCTATTTATGCATGATGAACATCCGTCATGTTGCTCGTTGATAAATAGCTGTGAGTTTCAATTTCACAGGAAATTTATCTATGCTGATAAAATCACAAAATTTGCCGCTTTTTGAGCAGGTGTACGAATTCTTGAGGGCAAACTACTTCATCCATGATTATGCCGATTATAGCCACTGTATGGGGCGTTCTCGCGGTTACGTGCCGACCCTCCGCTACAATGGGAAACAGCCCTCAGGTGACGCATATCGCACGCTGCAATCGTTTATGAGCAGGTGCTGGGAAGAAACAGCCGATGCTGACCTAAAGGCGTGGCTTTACCATTACATCATGAAAATAGATGAGGTGTTGTGATGAGCAAAATATCCATTGTACCAGTTCAGATCAGCGGCAATTTTCCGCTAGGCTACACACCGAAAAAATGGCTTTGCGACAAAATTGAATTACAAGGACATAGTGTCCTGATCCAAACGCTTAAAACTGAAACGCCAGACGACATCACCTTTATAACGGTCACGGGCCGTATTGTGCTTCCACACGAGCTTTACGATACAAGCATCTCCCTCATTGAAACATTCGATAGTGCAAGCTTCATCGCCAATGGGGTTAATGCCAGTATCTGGGGCGTTACAACCACTGTGGATGAGAGAAACATTATCTCCATTAATCTGGATGAATTACAAAAATGTCTGGCAGGTGGAGCATGAGTTCACTTCAACCTTTTAATCCGGCAAGCAAAAATGATATTGCTGGATATGCCGTTGAGATTGGCATTGAAATTGACCATCCGGGTGTCAGCGTGCTTATTCAATACCTGCACGATTATGGTGGCAAAGTCAGTGTCGGAAGAACCTACGGTTTTGATGATTTACAGTATTATGTCAATGAAGCGACAAGAAACCGAGGCAGCGTCATTTTGACACTCTGGCTTTTCAATGCCAATCAAGTCATGGAAGTGCTGATGGCGACCCAAGCCCGGTTGACGACATTCGATGTTCTGTTCTGATTTATCGGTTGCGATTTTTGCGGTCGCCGCCGATTTCAATCTTCACCGGATTGAATTTCCTGCCCCTTGACGTCAACACCTCCTTCATCCCAAATCTCTGTCATGAGTGAGCATGGTGTTGGTGAGCGACAGCGAACCTCACCATGACCACGACATGACGGCAGTCAGCGAAAGCTGACGTGCCTATAACCCTTAAGCCCGTGAGTTTCACTTCAATCCATGACCCGCGTGAGCAATCCGAAGATTAAGTTTGCACGCCGATGAGCATCAGCGAATGGCGGACAAACGAAGTGGTTCAGAAGGATGACTCGGAAGTGGTGTTTTAAAGAAGAGATATCTACTTCGGAGGAGATGGAGGTAATTATGGTATCTTTGATACCATATATTTCCCCCTCTTATTCGGGGTAGTCATTTTTAAATATCATTTCTGAGGTATCTGACTCTAAAAGGTATATACGATACCCCCGTTAATTTTATTCATTTATAAAATGACGAATCAGCAGCACCCATCATATAAGGCGATTCAGACAATATCAATATGAAGAGGTCGCCTATGGCCCGTAAAGCAAAACAACTATACTTCACCGATGGCAATGATTGCTGGCACTGGCTTGGTCAAATGAAGTCCGGTGAAGCCGTCATCACCCGTAACGGCAAACGCCGGAGTGCTAAAAAATATTTCTACCAGCAGCATCATCAGGTGGAACTGGACGCATCGGATCGTTTGAAAAATACGTGTGGTCATAAAGGCTGCATCAACCCGGCACATCACCGGGTGCGGACAGATGATGATCGCGAACTGACAGCCACCAAACAATGGCTATATATACTCAAGTCATCATTGGAAAAGACCGAACAGACACCGCAACAGATCGCCTTCATGACCACCAACATCCGCAACCGGGCATTTCCGCTACTCAAGAGCAACGATATTGGTCTCATTCGTGGAATTGTAAAATGCTTTCAACTTGCTCGCACCTATGCATCTGACGTACAAACAGTATGGCTTAATAAGCAAATGAAGTGGTTGATTTCAAAAGAGCATTCGATCTTGAAAACAGCGGATTCGGTGTGAAAATCGCAAAAACAGCACAGTAGCTACCTCAGATCACCAAAATACTTTTGGCGTGTCTTACAGTCTTGTACGCCATATCTGGACTCAAAAATGAACGACACTCAAGCATTTCATGCAAATGCACTTATGCACCAAATTTGACATATTCAGCTTGCTTGATAGCATCAAATGAACAAACGAGGTTGCTATCATGATTGATCTTCAATTTACCGATCTGACCAAACCCAGCATTCATATCCCCCGGAAAAATCCACTCGATGTGTTTAGAAACGCCCTGCAACAGCAGATTGATGCCTGTCGTGCGGCTCAATCCGGAAAGACATATACCGTCAAACGCCGCCGCTATACCGACGGCGTAGACCACCACCTCGACGTTCCCCTCCGTTCATGGTGGTTTGAGCATGAGGGTGAATATCTGATCACGTTGAGATATTCGTCGCAAACAGTGGCTA
>NZ_JHYO01000063.1 GCF_000688235.1 Terasakiella pusilla DSM 6293
CAGTTTTCCCATGTCTTTTCTCCTTATCCATGGATTTGAATAAGCCAGAAAAACTAACATTTCGTGTGGATCACTTTTTGGGGGCTACGCCAGTAGTAAGCAAAGAAATTGTATTTGAGCGAGATAAGAACTTTTCACTTCAATCCTATGCTGAACGATCCTTTGGTGTTTTTCAGGAAGAGCATCAATATGATGTCGTCTGGAAGTTCTCACCTAGAGTTACGGCGGATGCCATGGAATTTATCTTTCATCCCACTCAATCTTTTGAAGAAACAGAGGATGGAAGCCTGATTGTACGCTTCAAAGCCAGCGGCAGAAAAGAAATGGACTGGCACCTATATACATGGGGCGAGGACGTAGAAGATTTGACTGAGTATTATACCTGATGCTTACCACTAAAAAATAATGGAGAAATTGAATGTTTAATAGAACTGTAAAAAAAGAATCTATCTCGAATTTAGAAAAAACAGTTGAAATTTATGATGCAAATGTAAGCGAAGTTCAACATGCAGCAGTTTTATTACATAGCCTTCGCGAGAATGATGGAGCAAAAGTAATTAAGAACGTGGAAGGTTACATCAATCAACTAGCAAATTCTCCAAAAGAGTTTGAAAAAAGTTTCTCATTTTACAAAGCTGAATTTGCAATCTTTAACAATCTAATTAAAGAGTTTAGTGCTTTAGCGGTTGATACAAACTTTAAAGCTGGCGGGAGTGCGATAGCTGGTACAGCAGCAGGGGTGGGTACCGCGGCTTTAATGCCATCTGCCGCTATGGCTGTTGCGACAACTTTTGGAACGGCTTCCACGGGTACCGCAATATCCACACTGGGTGGAGCAGCAGCCACAAATGCAGCACTCGCTTGGTTAGGGGGAGGTGCATTAAGTGCGGGAGGTGCAGGCATGGCAGGTGGAACAGCTTTCTTGGCTCTTGCAGGGCCAATAGGAATTGGCATTGGGGCTGTATCTATTCTTGGTAGCGGACTCTATTTTTCATCTAAAAATAAGAAAATTGCTCAAGAAGCTAATGAAAAAACAAAAGAGATTGAATTAGCTAACAAAACACTTGAAGCATCTAAATTAGAACTAAGTAAACTGATACAGCTAACAAAACAACATTCGATAGGTGTATTAAACCTTTTAAGTGATTTGCAACAAGAAGCTCCTTCAAACTATGACCAATTTACATTAGCAGACAAACAAAAAATTGGAGCTTTGATAAATCACATTAACTCCCTGTCTGAACTAATCAATAAGAAGGTCGCTTAAAAATGAAAAACCAACATACAGCAGATCAAGTTTCAGGTGCTTTTATAAATAACATAAATCAAATTCGAATTACTGATGAATTGTTGCAACAGCAAATACAAGATAACCATTTTAAAAGTGCGATTGACCAGATTGATAAAGTCCGTGAATTCGTTGGTTCACCAGAAAACATTCTGGGTAGTGACAAAACCAAGCACGGTGAAATAGCTGAACAAGTCGAAGTTGGAATACGAAACGCTCGTTCAGCATTAAATGGTGATGAATTTCGTGCTACATTCGAAGGTGTAGGCAGAACTGCACCAGAGGATTACATTATCGATGGCATTCAGGTCCAATCCAAGTTCTTAAACGGCACTAATAATAATCTAAGTGCAGTAATTGAGCATATGGAAAAATACAGCAGTTTTGGACGTGACGGATCTTTTTACCATATACCCAAAAATGAATATGAAATTATTCAGAAAATCATCGATGGTAAAGATGTTGAAGGCTTAAAGCTCTCAACAATAGAAGCAATTAAGAAAAAAATCACAGAAATAGAAACTCAGAGTGGATTACCTTTCAATGAAGTAGTGCGACCGGGACAATCAGATTATAACGAGGTTCAACAAGGCGTTATTCATAAAACACTTGATGGCCATGAAGAAACACTTTCAGAACAAAATCAGGAAATCAAAGAACAAATATCCGAAGACCATCAGGCAAATTTACATGAAGGGCTCCAAGCAACAGCGATTGCTGCAGCTGTAGGAGCTACTGTTTCTCTAACGACAGGGTTATATAAAAAGTATAAAGAGGGTAAGAAGTTTTATGCTGGTGATTTTTCTCTAGATGATTGGAAGGAAGTTGGCGTTGAAACGTCAAAAGGTGGAGCAATTGGTGCTACATCTGGTGCTGCAATTTATACACTAACAAACTATGCTCAGTTATCTGCTCCATTTGCAGCAGCTATGGTAAGTGCAGTTAAAGGTATTGGATCATTGGCCTCAGACCTTGAGAAAGGTGAGATTAACCAAGAAGAATTTATCGAGCTTAGCTATATTGTTTGTTCAGAGACAGCAATAGTCGGATTTGCGACAGTCGCTGGGCAAGCAGCCATTCCCATTCCAGTACTTGGCTCAGTCATTGGTTCTCTTGCTGGTACTCTTATAGCTAAATCCCTTGGCTCAAATAATATGATTACGACAAAAAAGATTAGGGAAGACCTTGAAGTGTATCTAAATCAATTGGACGAAAAATATAAAATTTTAGTTCAAGAAATTACCACAGAGTTTGATAAGTTAGGGTCCCTTACAGAGGCTGCCTTTAATATTGAAAATAATTTAAAGGCTTTGCATATAAGTGCAGAATTAGCTGCCGCTCATGGAGTTAAGAAGGAAAGCATAATGAATTCCGTACATGATGTAGACACCTTCATGTTAGCATGAAAATTTTTATTTTCCGTAATTCTCATATGTCAGATTAAATATGGACTGAATCAAATAGAGATCGCAAAGGCCTATTTCACATACGGATTTCCATTCCCCTGAATCTCAATGATACGCTGATCCCGATGACGTTCAACTTCGTCAACGGGATCAGATTTCGCCCACGCTTCCAACAATCGGGTTTGCTGTTTCGATAAACGAATGCCGTATTGGTCGCGCATATAAAAATAGATACGAGCAATGTCACCGCGTACCGATGGCATGGGCTCTGCCAACTTCCCTTTAAAATCCACCTCAAAGTCACATGTCCCATAACGACGAGCTTCGCCGTCAATCATAGTGAATTTGTAATTTGATCGATCTCCATTGAGTTTGCTCCTCTCCCCGAATGTTGATCCAGTAGGTAGTTAGTGTTTTCATTATTTTGAACAATGGAGAACACTTATGAAGCGTAGATTTACAGAC
>NZ_JHYO01000064.1 GCF_000688235.1 Terasakiella pusilla DSM 6293
GTCTTGCAAGTGGCGTTTGAACGATTAACAAACAAACGTTAAATACCTAGGTATTTAACGCTGCGCATGATGTGATCAAACTCTCAAGTATGAAAAGGGCATCTGGTGAATGCCTTGGCGTATAGAGGCGATGAAAGACGTGACACACTGCGATAAGCATCGGGGAGCCGTGAGTAGGCTTTGATCCGATGATTTCTGAATGGGGGAACCCAATCCTTTAGGATTATCCTTAACTGAATACATAGGTTAAGGAGGCGAACGAAGCGAACTGAAACATCTAAGTAGCTTTAGGAAAACAAATCAACCGAGATTCCCTAAGTAGCGGCGAGCGAACGGGGAGCAGCCCAGTGATTTTAGGTTAAGAAGACGAATGCTCTGGAAAGTGCAGCCATAGTAGGTGATAGCCCTGTAGTCGTAGAAATTCCTTAAATCCTTGAGTAAGGCGGAACACGTGAAATTCTGTCTGAACATGGGGGGACCACCCTCCAAGGCTAAATACTCCTATACGACCGATAGTGAACCAGTACCGTGAGGGAAAGGTGAAAAGCACCCCGATAAGGGGAGTGAAAGAGAACCTGAAACCGGATGCCTACAAGCAGTCGGAGCAGCCTTGAGCTGTGACGGCGTACCTTTTGTATAATGGGTCAGCGAGTTAATTTATCGAGCAAGCCTAAGCCGATAGGCGTAAGCGCAGCGAAAGCGAGTCTGAATAGGGCGACTGAGTTCGATGGATTAGACCCGAAACCAGGTGATCTTGGCATGAGCAGGTTGAAGGTGCGGTAACACGCACTGGAGGACCGAACCCACCGTCGTTGAAAAGCCGGGGGATGACTTGTGCCAAGGGGTGAAAGGCCAATCAAACCTGGAGATAGCTGGTTCTCCGCGAAATCTATTTAGGTAGAGCGTTAGATGAATACCATTGGGGGTAGAGCACTGGATCGGGACGGGGGACGCGAGTCTTACCAACTCGAACCAAACTCCGAATACCAATGAGTACTATCTAGCAGACACACTGCGGGTGCTAAGGTCCGTAGTGGAAAGGGAAACAGCCCAGACCACCAGCTAAGGTCCCTAAATCACGTGCTAAGTGGGAAAGGATGTGGGAAGGCCAAAACAACCAGGAGGTTGGCTTAGAAGCAGCCACCCTTTAAAGAAAGCGTAACAGCTCACTGGTCTAATTAAGCCGTCCTGCGCCGAAGATGTACCGGGGCTCAAGCCGTGTACCGAAGCTGTGGATTTGCACTTTTAGTGCAAGTGGTAGCGGAGCGATCTGTAAGCCTGCGAAGGTGATGCGTGAGCATTGCTGGAGGTATCAGATGTGAGAATGCTGACATGAGTAGCGACAAACAGTGTGAGAAACACTGTCGCCGAAAGCCCAAGGGTTCCTGCGCAAGGCTAATCCGCGCAGGGTGAGTCGGCCCCTAAGACGAGGACGAAAGTCGTAGTTGATGGGAATTAGGTTAATATTCCTGAACCTAGAGGTAGTGACGAATACTGGTATCCGTTCGAGCTTATTGGATTGTTCGGGCGGCCAAGGTGTTCCAGGAAATAACTCCTCTGTATAGACCGTACCCCAAACCGACACAGGTGGGCAGGTAGAGAATACCAAGGCGCTTGAGAGAATGGTGTTGAAGGAACTCGGCAAAATACACCCGTAACTTCGGGATAAGGGTGACCTGTATGTGCGCAAGCACATGCGGGTGGCACAGAATATGGGGTGGCGACTGTTTACTAAAAACACAGGGCTCTGCGAAGTCGCAAGACGACGTATAGGGTCTGACGCCTGCCCGGTGCCGGAAGGTTAAAAGGAGGTGTGCAAGCACTGAATTGAAGCCCCGGTAAACGGCGGCCGTAACTATAACGGTCCTAAGGTAGCGAAATTCCTTGTCGGGTAAGTTCCGACCTGCACGAATGGCGTAACGACTTCCCCGCTGTCTCCAACACCAACTCAGCGAAATTGAACTCTCCGTGAAGATGCGGAGTTCCTGCGGTTAGACGGAAAGACCCCGTGCACCTTTACTATAGCTTCGCAGTGGCATTAGTGAATAAATATGTAGGATAGGTGGGAGGCTTTGAAGCGATGACGCCAGTTGTCGTGGAGCCAACCTTGAAATACCACCTTTTTATTCATTGATGTCTAACCGCGGTCCGTGAAACCGGATCCGGGACCCTGCGTGGTGGGTAGTTTGACTGGGGCGGTCGCCTCCCAAATGGTAACGGAGGCGCACGATGGTAAGCTCAGGCTGGTCGGAAATCAGCTTTTAGAGTGCAATGGCATAAGCTTGCCTGACTGTGAGTCTGACAAGACGAACAGAGACGAAAGTCGGTCATAGTGATCCGGTGGCTCCTCGTGGAAGGGCCATCGCTCAACGGATAAAAGGTACGCCGGGGATAACAGGCTGATACTACCCAAGAGTTCACATCGACGGTAGTGTTTGGCACCTCGATGTCGGCTCATCACATCCTGGGGCTGGAGCAGGTCCCAAGGGTTTGGCTGTTCGCCAATTAAAGTGGTACGTGAGCTGGGTTTAGAACGTCGTGAGACAGTTCGGTCCCTATCTGCCGTAGGTGGAGGATACTTGACAGGATTTGCCCCTAGTACGAGAGGACCGGGGTGAACGTACCTCTGGTGTACCAGTTGTTCCGCCAGGAGCATCGCTGGGTAGCTAAGTACGGAAGGGATAACCGCTGAAAGCATCTAAGCGGGAAACCCACCTGGAAACTAGGTATCCCTGAGAATCGTGGAAGACTACCACGTTGATAGGCCAGGTGTGGAAGTGTGGTAACACATGAAGCTAACTGGTACTAATCATTCGATAGGCTTGATTGTTTGGCCATCATGCGTAGCGTTAAATACCTACGCACTATGCTAAACTCAACATCCTAAGTATAATACACGAAGATAATCTTACTCATTTTAGATGGCCTGGTGGTTATGGCACGTGGCAAACACCCGATCCCATCCCGAACTCGGCCGTGAAAACATGTTGCGCTGATGGTACTTCGTCTTAAG
>NZ_JHYO01000065.1 GCF_000688235.1 Terasakiella pusilla DSM 6293
CCGACAGGTCTAATTCACGGGCATCACAAGCATTCTATGGGCGTGGATATTCAATGGACGTTGTGGCGGAGGAACTGGGGAAGGTTCGGTATGATGTTGGAGATGATAATTCAATGATAGCATTATGAGTTCATAATGTTTCTTATTATGTCACTCAATTCTGTATTGATAGATAATTGACGCAATTGTTCTAATACTATTTTCACATCGCCGCACGTCTCTTGGCACCCGACGAGCGTAGATATTTTGTTGTTTTTCAGGCATATAGAGCAGTGGTTTTGTAACCCTTCAATAAGTAAATTTTGAATTACTTCCTTTTCCATGACCTAATTCCCCATAGTCTCGGTCAAATGATAGATGTTGTCGCAAATGTCCAATGAGCAATGCTGTAGATCATCTATAAATTCAATCCAGCATTCTCTCTAAGTTCTGCCCCGAGTATATCTAAAAGGGAGATAACCTCCTCCGAAGCAATTGTCATTTTCCCCAGTTCAGACATACAACCTTCAAAATCATTATTATGAAATAGGTCAAGAGCCTTCTTTCCATGAGTGTGGACACGGTCATGAGGACCTTCCAACTCTTTGTAATGTTTACTGTGGAGAATTTCTGGCTCTTTTACATCGTAATACCATTTTCCAAGACGACAGCCATGGCAATCAGGAACATCCGGGGCCGTTAAATCAGAACGCCCAATAATCGTATCCATAATTCGTTTTTTGAAGACAACATGGTCAGATTTTGCCATTTCGATAACTTTAAACCGAATATCCCGACTACCTACCCGCTCAACTTGGCTTTGAATGCTTGTTGAAGCGGCATCCATATTGTCTGAGATTTTGCCAATTTCCTGTGCATTATGATTCGCTAAATCAGCAATTTCAGATACGCTTCGACTAACTTCCGCAGAGGCTTCCTGTTGTTGAGACAAAATACTGGATATATCCTGCATTTTAGCGTTTACATTGTCTACTTGTGTGACAATGACACGCATTTCATCTCCTGTTGCATTGATGATTTCTCGGCCATCATTTACGGAATGCACACCATCTTTCATCGAATGCACAATGGCTTCCATTTCAGATTGAAGGAACTCAATTCGATTTCTAATATCTTCTGTGGCTTTTGAGGTTTGGGTGGCAAGGTTCTTGACTTCCCCAGCCACCACTGCAAATCCTTTGCCGGCATTCCCAGCACGAGCAGCTTCAATAGTTGCGTTTAAGGCAAGAAGGTTTGTTTGGCTGGCGATTGCTTCAATTTTCTGAACAATTTCACCAATATGTTCCGACGCTTCTGAAAGAGTATACACTTTATCGGTTGCCTCATTAACAGATAAGGTGATTTTTTCCATTGCTGAAACTGCTTTTTCGGCCGCTTCCATCCCAGTTTTTGCCGATGACGCAACTTGATGTGCTTCGGAAGCAGCCGATTCACTGGCTCGTGCAATTTCATTGACGGAGGCGACCATTTCTTCGGTGGCCGCAGAAATAGATTGAGCACGATGGTCAATATCTTGAATATCCTTGGTAACGGCAGCAATGGAAATCATTGCCTCGCCACACATCACGGATATATCAACGACCCCTTTTAGCCGATTAAGGGCAGCCGCTTCCAATTTTTTTGTAAAGTGTTTAAAAGAATTCTCAAGCGGATGAGCACATAAATCAATATTCTGATACTTCCCTTCTGAAAGTAATTGAAGAGCTTTTTCAATTATTAGAATGCCGTCAGAATTGTAATTATCGCCCATTATCTAAAACCCTAAATCAATTCAAAATTAAATGTATACTACATCAGATACGCCTGAAATAAATATACGTTAAAATACCTAGGTATCTAATTTTGCTGTAATATCTATTAACGCTGGCAGTTGCTTTCATTGGCGAAAATTATAATATCACCTGATAGCAATTGGTTATTGAAATCAATAAAATAAGAACAAATATCAAATGAGTATTTTCAATCATAAGGTGCGAGCCGAAAACATGCTGAACAAAACTGGAAACGAAATATTCCATTTAAAATTCTTGCGAAAAGTATCGGTCTTCATACTTGCGGCATCCCTGCTGGTTTTTACCTTTTGCTCCTACTTTCTGTTTACGAACTCCCAAAAGTTAATTGAGGCCGGGAACAATCACCATCAGTCATACATTCTGGCGATCAATTACGCCAAAGCTCCGATGACTTAAGCCGATGTGAATTGGTAACAGACCCTTGCTTGCAACCTGATTACGGGTGGTGCGTTCATTTCGTCATTGGATTTTTTCAAACGGCCACGGCATTCCTGATCATAGATCACTTCCAATTTCATCGTTTGGGTATTGGAAACATTTACATTGCCTTAATGTTGTTTTCTTGCCGATGAAGAGCATTGCAAATACTGTAATTGAAAAATTCCAAGTGGAGAGGATAGATGAAACTTTGGCATTGCTACAATACCCGTTCTTTACGCCCCCTATGGGCTATGGAAGAATTGGGCGTAGAGTATGATGTTGAAACATTGCCCTTTCCACCGAGGGTTTTCCAGCCAGAATACCTTGAAAAAAATCCGATGGGAACGGTTCCATATTTTATAGATGGCGATACCCAAATGACTGAATCGTCAGCCATCTGTTTGTATCTGGTAGAAAAATACAATCGGTATGACTTGGGTTTAAAAGCGGACCATCCCGAATATGCTCAATACCTGAATTGGCTTTTTCAAAGTGATGCGACGTTCACTTTCCCGCAAGCACTGGTCTTCCGATATTCATGTTTAGAGACTGTCGAACGACGTCAGCCGCAGGTCGTAACCGATTATGCGAAATGGTTTCTCGCTCGATTGCGAATGCTGAACGCCCATATGGAGACACATCAGTATCTGTGTGATGGCCGTTTTACCATTGCAGACATTGCCGTTGGTTATGCCTTGCATTTTGGTGAAGTGATCGGTTTTTCTGAATATTACAAACCTCAATTACAGGATTATCTTAAACGCTTACAGGAACGTCCA
>NZ_JHYO01000066.1 GCF_000688235.1 Terasakiella pusilla DSM 6293
CTGGGGTACCCCAGAACACGATGGACAGAACGGCCGTTACATGCCATGCCTAATTCACTAACTCCTCAATGGCATCAATTATGGGAGAGGAGCAGCGGAAATGGTCTGGAAATTTGCCTTTCAGACACGCGATCATGCCAAAAAGGAATTGTTCAAATATATAAATGGATTTTCCCCAGCAAGCCGGGACGATGATAATGCAAAGAGACGCCATTCATATCTGAATGGCCTCAGCCCCATCAAGTTTGAAAGACGGGCTGGCTAAGTGAGCGAGACGCACTCCACTTTTTCCGTACAGGTCCAGTTAGAAGGAAAAAGATTTTACTGGTATCTTCAATAAAGAAGTGAACGGCATCAGCCAATTTGGTCGCTCGTTCAATACCCATAATGTCATAGGTCAGTACGTCGGCAAGCCATGTAAAAAATTCGAACATTTAAACCACCTTTCAACGTGGCGGACGATTTTTCATCGCCTTCAAACGCTTTGCATCGTTCTTGCCTTGTTCGGAATCAACCATCGCCACGATAGCTGCACCAACAGCCTGTTCCTGCCATGAAGACATGTGCTCTGAAATCCGAAAATGCATCCATTGGGCCTCTTTGCGAGATTGCACCAGACCTGCACCTTTTAATGACTTCATGTGCCGAGAAATTTTAGGCTGTGCTTCTTCCAAGGTATAAACGAACTCACAAATACAAACTTCCCCTTCGACAGCCAAAAGTGACAAGCACCTCAGGCGTATAGGGTCTGATAAGGCAGAAAAGGTTTCGATTGCATGTTTCATTTTACTTATATATATTAAAACGAATATTCTGTCAATCGCATATGCACTTGACCGGATATATACTTTTTAAGTTATACGGAAATGTAACATGAAATCTTTTCTTCTTTTTTGCGGCCTGCTGTTATCGGCAACAACGGGATATGCCCTTGAACCACAAAAAATCACTGACAACATCTATGCTTTGGTTGGCCCAAAGGAGCAACGCTCTGCCAACAATCTCGCCAATAACGCAACATTTGGCGTGATTATTACCGATGAAGGTGTTGTTCTTGTTGATCCGGGCGGTAGTTGGAACGGAGCACGTCAAATCGACGAAGAAATCCAAAAGGTCACGAAGCAGCCCGTCAAATACGTTATCAACTCAGGTGGACAGGATCATCGATGGTTGGGGAACGGATACTGGAAATCTAAAGGGGCAAAAATCATCGCCTCCTCTGCGGCAGTGGAAGATCATAAAAATCGAGAAAATGATCAACTGATCGCATTAGAACGCTTCCTTGGTGAAAGCTTGAAAGGAACCACCCCCTCATATGCAGACCAGACCTTCGATTCAGAATTTGAATTAAAAATTGGCGGAGAGATCATTAAAGTTCTTCATTTCGGTCAAGCCCATACACCGGGCGATAGCCTTGTCTTTATGCCTGAAAAAGAAATCATCTTTTCTGGTGACATTATCTATGTCGAACGCATTTTAGGTGTTGGTTCGCAATCAAATGCCAAAAGCTGGATTAGTGTTTTTGAGCAACTTGCTGCCTTAAAACCAAAAGTAATCGTGCCGGGGCACGGACATGTGACAACATTAGAAGCCGCTACGCAGCAAACCTATAACTACCTCACAAATCTTCGAGAGAAAATTGGCGAACACCTTGAAAACGGTGGCGACATGATTGGTTCGGTTAATGTTGATCAATCCCAATTTAGCCATTTGGAACAATTCGAGGCATTAGCCAAACGGAATGCTCAACAGGTATTCAGCGAAATGGAATGGGAATAAAGCAATTCTTCCTCAGCTGCCCAATTGAGCATTGCCGACAGTTTGTTCACATATTTGTTAATCGTGAGTGGTGCCATAGATGTCATCTTTTTCTCACGGGCGATGGTTGATATTTCTACCAGACTTTTCCGTGGAAACCGTTTCTTGGCATTGGCAGGTAAATGCCGAACGACATCCATGAATTGTCGGCAATCATCTCGTGAAATATCCGAGATCAACCGATCTTTACCAAATATCTCCATCAGGACATTATAAACTGAGATGTATGTCATCACCGTCTTCTTTGAACGAGACCGTGCCGGATCATCCATATAACGATGGTACAGGTCATCCAATGTGGGGTGACTGCTTTTCCAGAACCTCTTCTACAACCGTTTTTATCAATGCTCGAAGACCGTCATCGCCGATGTGTGGTGGAACTTTAAAACTAGACGGTCTTGTAACACTTTCCTGTAACAGTTTTGACCACTCAGATCGTCCGTTTAAGCGTCGCTGACGGGCATCGTCAAACATGGCTTCAATCTTAATGCTGACGGTTTTGTAGCGTTCTACAGCGGTCCTATAGTCCTTGGTATATAAAGATTTGACGAGTTCGTCTTTACCGATGATATGACGAACGTCAGTTGGTACCCATCGTCGATACCGCCATACATCACCACGCTTTTCCAGACCGATAATCTTACCCATGACAACACTCCGGCGGAGTATGCCTGTAACACTTGGTCGATTCTGGTCAAAAACGATCAGAAAATCGGCGATAAGAAAAGCATCTATGGACGATTTTGACGGGTCCAGACTGATACAGGGAAGTGATACAGTAGAACTCCAAATCAAAGCTCCACCATCATTTGACCAAGACGGTCTCAGAACGTTGATTGAAACGGTCGTTCAGGATGTTTTATCCGTATCGACACCTAAGAAGCCATCCATCACGTTGACGACCTCTACCATCGTTATATGGATGATCCTGCTCGTAATCGTTCACGCAAGACGGTGATGGCGTATCAATCGGTTTATAATGTGCTGATAGGCATCTTCGGTGCCGATAAATGGCGTAGCCCCCAAAAAGTGATCCACACGAAATGTTAGTTTTTCTGGCTTATTCAAATCCATGGATAAGGAGAAAAGACATGGGAAAACTGA
>NZ_JHYO01000067.1 GCF_000688235.1 Terasakiella pusilla DSM 6293
TCTGACTTACGCTACGCTCCAGTCGCCACATCAGGACGACAATAATAGCCAGAAACTAACATAGCGGTTGGACCACCAAAGTGGGGCACGTCACACCACGTTAAAAGTTGGGGCTCTAATCAAGACATACCGACCAAGGTTGTCAGGTATGAAGATATGAAAATGAAACCGGCACATGTTTTTTTAGACATTGTGCAGTTTTTAGAACTTCCATATGGAGAGCAAGAGGTTAAGTCATCACTGGCCAAATGTGATTTTGCAAATTTGCAAAAAAGAGAAAGCCAATCAGGGTTTAAGGATCGCCCCTATAAAGGGAGCCAGTTTTTTCGCCAAGGAGAAATCAATAGCTGGCGAAAGACACTTGAACCACATACGGTGAATAGAATAGTTAATTGTCATGCTGAAGAAATGATTAAACATGGGTATTTAGCAAAAGATGGCACTCTTGTTTAACTGGGATTTTGATCGTTAAAATGGACAGTCATCATTATCTGATTTGCGGAATTACCATTTTATTTCCATGGGAAATGGCTATGTTTCCTGTTTCGTCAAAGGTGCCTGATGTTTATGTGAAACTGGGACAAGCACTCCCGCCAGCCGAAAAAAATGTCAAATTTAAAGGGCCATATTGTCTGGCCGCACCTCATCATGTTTTCTTTCATCTTGAAAATATAGCGCGCTTCTCTGTTTTAAACGGAACCGAGATTATGGTTGAAATACTCGGCGAGCAAGACATTGAGACGTTAAATATATTCCTTTTGAACTCATGCCTTGGCGTATTGTTAACACAGAGAAATAAGCTTGTGTTACATGCCGCGGCACTCGAAAGAAATGGGCGTATCGTCGCATTCAGCGGGGGGGCAGGGTGCGGTAAGTCAACTTTATCGGGTTTGTTGTTGAAGTCAGGTGCAAGAATTTTGACCGACAATATTGCAACAATCGAGATTCAAGAGAGGACAGGAGCGCGAGTATTTCCGTCTTTTCCCTTTATCCATCTATGGCACTCAGCAATAGAGAAAGTGGAACTGGAGGCTCGTAAGACCCAAAAGCTACGACCAAATCTGAATAAATATGCTTTGTCGATTGAAGATCAGTTTTGTGCTGAACCATCACCTCTTCATACTCTTTGCATTCTTTCTCCATGGAACAAAAGTGAGCTGCATTGCGAGGAAATTAATGGAATTGAACGTATCACATACCTGAGCCATGCAAGTTTCCGTCTCAAAATAACGCGCGGGATGGAAATGGACAGACAGCATTTTCAGCACATGAGTGCGCTTTCTCAGACGATTAAATTGGTTAAACTTTCATACCCACATGACTGGAATTTGAATGAACAACTGGTGACGTTCGTGAATGGTAACTTATTCGAATCATTGACAGAAAGTTCAGAGCTATGAATTCCAGTGTTTCAAAAAACTATTGTTTGGCAACTGTAACAACAAAGTCCTTTATAATGGGCACGGCTGTGTTGATAGATTCTTTTTTGGAACATAACGTTTGGTTTGATGGTGATATTATAGTCATTGCCGATATTCAGGAACTGGAACAGCAGGAAATCGATATATTAAGTGGTTTTAAACGCGTCAAGCTTGTTGACGTCAGCTCTGAACTGCGGGGGAATGTTCGTGATTTAGAGAGCGTTAATTCATCACTTATCGGTAAAGCAGCACGTTTTTTCTCTCTTGAATCCTTTAATTTGAGAGGATACGAGAAAGTCCTCTTTTGTGATAGTGACATGTTGTTTGTAGGGACTGTAGAGCCCTTGTTTAAGTCTGAGCGTCCATTGCTCTGTTGTGGCGATGGTGTCTACTACCAAGGGAAAAATCGAAACAAACGGTCGTTTAGCCCCTGCGCGCCAAAAGTACCAAGTGAAGAGATCTCCAATACCTTCAATGCGGGGTTCATGCTGATTGATGAGTCTCTTATCACTCGGACGATTTTTCAGTCTCTGGTGGATATGACAACTCATGCGTATTGGGAAGATGAGACGATATTGCATACCGACCAACGGATTTTGAATTTATTTTTTGCAGGACAGCAGACAATTATCCCTGCTGTGTATAATTATTTGCTGACCCACCAAAATTCAATTAATGCAGCAGACCCTACAGTCTTAGAAAACATAAAAGTCTTTCATTTCAATGGACCAGCCAAACCCTGGCTATTGGAGCGTTCGATGGGTGCTGTGAATGATAATTCATTACAGCTTAGGGCTTATATTCGGTGGCATCAACAGTATGCAAAGCTACTGACCAAAAAGCATTTGGAGAGCATTGCAAAGAATTTCAGCCCTAATTAAGCACTCAAGGAGAGAGATGGTCCCCAAAGACTGGACAGGGTGCTAAGGTGGGATAGCCGCTTTTGAAAAGGACTATCCGATGGCAAAACGCGGTAATCATTCAGCTGACTTCAAAGCCAAGGTTGCTTTGGAGGCTTTGCGAGAAGAGCTGACGCTCCCTGAATTGTCCAAGAAATACGATGTGCATCCCAACCAGATCAGTACATGGAAGAAGAAAGCTCTGGAAAATATGGCTGATATTTTTTCTGGCAAGCAGGAAAAGTAAAAAGACAACCACGAAGCCGAAATCAAGGAGCTTCACGCCAAGATCGGCGAATTGACGGTAGAAGT
>NZ_JHYO01000069.1 GCF_000688235.1 Terasakiella pusilla DSM 6293
GCATGAGCCTGAGATTATAAGAATTCTCCCCCTTGCAGCACTTGTCGCGGGAACTGCGGACAGCGTAATAGGTCGAACTCGGGATTTTGAGCAATTGGCACTGGCGGGTCAGCGAGAGCTTTTCAAGCGGAACAATCATCGCCTTCCTCCGCTCCCGAGAGAGTGTTTGAAGGCCCGATCTAAAAAATCCACTTCCACCGTCAATTCGCCGATCTTAGCGTGAAGCTCCTTGATTTCGGCTTCATGGTTGTCTTTTTGCTTTTCCTGCTTGCCAGAAAAAATATCGGCCATATTTTCCAAAGCTTTCTTTTTCCATGTGCTGATCTGGTTGGGATGAACATCGTATTTCTTGGCCAATTCGGGAAGCGTCAGTTCTTCGCGTAAAGCTTCCAATGCAACCTTGGCTTTGAAATCGGCGGAATGATTACGGCGTTTTGCCATGAGATCGTCCTTTTCAAAAGCGGCTATCCCACCTTAGCACCCTGTCCAGGTTTTGGGGACCACCTCTCTGAGATCAGGATATTGTTTAAGTGCCCTTAGGCGAGCCTGCTTGAGCTGAGACGAAAGTGCAATATCGTACAATACAGGGGACGGGGCGTGATGCTTTAAAATGCTAATTTGCATTTGGAGTATTGCATATGAATATTTGGCAATCCGTACTGATTTCTGCCGCGCGAAATAAAAAAATTGAACAGTTGATGCAGAATAGTCGTTCTGCAAGTTCTATCGCCAAACGCTTTGTTGGTGGCGAAAATTTGGATCAGGCGATCACGGTCGCAAAAAAGCTCAATGACACAAAGGTAGATGTGTCGGCCTTTTATTTGGGTGAGTATGTTGAGGATGAAGAGCTCATCTTTAAAACGGTGCAGGCCAAGTGCGATGCCATACAAAAACTCGCTGAGGCTGGACTGGATGTGCATGTTTCGGTTGATCCGACACAAATCGGCTATATGCAGAGCTTTGATCTCTTTCAAAAGAACGCAGAGTATCTTGCTGAAAAACTTAAAGAGTATGCCAACAGTAAAACATCCCGGTTGATGTTTGATATGGAAGACGCCTCTCTGAATGAGCCGACGATATCCGTTTATAGGGATCTTTCACGAAAAGGGCTGCCTGTTGCACTCACCCTTCAAGCTTATTTGCACCGTACAGATGACGATCTGGAAAGAGAGATCCAACCCAATGCCATGATCCGCTTGGTAAGAGGAGCGTTCGCTGCTGGACCTGAAAAAGCGCTGCAAGGTCAGGCCAGAATTACAGATGCCTACATAGAGCATGCGCGAAAAATGTTAAAGACATCGGCAAGAAATATCGGTTTTTACCCCGTGTTTGCAACGCATGATCCTGCGAAAATCGAGCCTATTCTTGAGCTTTCCAAACAAAATGGCTGGGAAAAAGATCAATTTGAGTTTGAAATGTTGTATGGGGTTCGACCTGATGTGCAGGAGGGGTTAATTAAACGCGGTTATCGCTTGCGGCTCTATTTACCCTTTGGTCAAGACTGGTGGGCATATGCGGCAAGACGTATTGGTGAAAGTCCCCGCAATGCGACCTTACTGCTGCGTTCTGTCTTGTTTTCTAAATAGATTGGCAGGGGTCACGCCAAAAAAAGTCGACAGTTCTTTCGTCATGTGGCTTTGATCACTGAAGCCACAGGCGAAGGCTGCATCGCTTAAAGAGATGCCTTTTCTGATCATGTCTTTGGCTTTGGCGAGACGAAAAAGACGGTGATAGGTTCGCGGAGGAATGCCGATGTTTTTTTTGAACCAACGCGAACAATAGGTCGGGCTAAGGCCTAGAAAATTGGAAAGGTCATGCAGAGAGAGGGGGGGTTCCCATTGCCCTTCAATAAAGTGACAGGCTTTTTGCAAAAGTCGGTTTTTTTCAAGGCTGATCTGAAGGGGGGCGTGCGCGTATTGAGAAAAAACAGCCTGATAGATGGCTGTATCGTCCTTTCCCTTTTCCAATGCTTGAATGACTTCTGGCGCGGTGACCACTTTGTGGGAAAAGGCCTTGAGCTCGCCTAAAAAGTCGCGGACAAACGCTTGTTTTACGTACCGCATTTCGTAACTTAAAAAAGAAGATGTACGTGCGGAATGAACCTGATAGGGGTTGAGTAAAATTAACTGTCCAGGCACGATTTTGGTGAGAGTACCGTCACATTCCATGTTGCAATAGCCATCATGAATCCAGCCTATGGAATATTCTTCATGAAAATGCGGAACAAAATGCCGACTTTTGAGTTCGGCTTGAAGTAAGTCGCCAAAAATAAAATGAATGAGCGTACTGTGTTCCATCTTCAACCTTTGTGAGAAATGAGGGAGGGAGTATACGTAAATCATCTCTCACAAGGCAAGTTGATACCGAGTCTGGCTTATATCCAGATATCATTGGGTTTTCTCTTCGGTGGAATAAGCTTTGTACCCTCCGATTTTTTGA
The DNA here is from genome assembly GCF_000688235.1 of Terasakiella pusilla DSM 6293. Taxonomy (GTDB): domain Bacteria; phylum Pseudomonadota; class Alphaproteobacteria; order Rhodospirillales; family Terasakiellaceae; genus Terasakiella; species Terasakiella pusilla. The sequence continues at coordinate 2,440 of NZ_JHYO01000069.1, forward strand.
GTCTCTGATTTTAGGCCCTAGACTCATAAATTTTTCATCCAAATGCGAACTGATGCCAGTTTAACAGCAGCGAGGAAATTCTCAGGGTTCTTATCATAACGTGTGGCAATGCCTCTGAATTGCTTGAGTTT
>NZ_JHYO01000070.1 GCF_000688235.1 Terasakiella pusilla DSM 6293
CCTCAAGGGAATTTTCTTACATCCGATGGTCCAAAGATTGGGGCAAGTTCAAAAAGCGGCTATCCCACCTTAACACCCTGTCCAGTTTTTGGGGACCATCTCTAGCTGGATGGCTTCCGATTTAAACGCATCTGATTTTTTGAGATTCATAAGTTCCTCCTGTGGAGCTCAGTCTAACAGAAATTACTCTCCACTTTATAGGGACGGGACCAGATGTCTTTCCTGATTGAAATTCGGATAGGTATGAGAAAACACTAGAAATCCTAGCTCTTGCCGATCATTATTGTATTAGTATCATTTGGGAAAACTACTTGTTTTGGCACAAAGTTCTGCTGTCGCTCCATTCATCTATATTTTGCTCCAAGGAATTGTAATGCGTATTCCCGACATTTCTGCATTCTATCATGATATTATGGCGGCCCTTATCCAAGATCGTGTTATTTTTGCCGCTCCACAGGAAGAACGCTTTACCCGCAAAAAACATGATCCAAATTCCCCCTCGAAGGCGTGTGTCGTTTCAGTAGAATTTCATGATAAGGCGCTTTTAAAATTTGAACGCTTGCGGGAAACGTATCTTTCCTTAGCCCAAAGTGGGTTTCTTTCTTTCAAGACAGCTATTCCGAGATGGCCCAAAGAGAAATTGTTCCAGAAAGACTTTTTACGCAAAGAGTTTAAAAAATACGTTCCTGTTTTTGATTGGATGAACACCCTACTGTTAGGTGAACATCATCAAAGCCATGCGGTATCTGCCTGTTATGCTTGTCTTAGAGGTCATTCCTGCGAATATAAGGCTGTGGGGCTCGCCCCTTATGCGGAACCCCAATATAAAGACCTAGCCATAGATAGTATCATTGATGTGAAAGAGGATGACTCTTTCCCTCTGCATCTGTACACACCAGTTTCAACGTTCCCGGGGAGCCAATAGCCAATGCAAGGGAAGACATTTTTCGTTGCTTCATGGGAACTGAGCTTGATAACCTTGTCGTGAGAAATTGCTTTCTGAAAAAAGAAGACCAGGAAGAAAAACTGAAAATTGATTACACAAATGCATTTGAGTTGGATTGATTATGAAAATCGTAAAAGTCATTTTTTTAAATCTCATTGTCCTCTTTCTTCTTATTGAAGGAGCTTCATATCTTTATTTTAAACTGGGGCTTTCAATATCCAATTACAAGCCATCTTATGTTTCAAATGCAAACGATACAGAACAACAATGGATGACAGAGTTCAATCCTTGGGGGGCTTGGCACAAAGCCAATGGGCGAGGATACAAAGAGTTAAAATGCTTCGGTGTTGAACTGATTGCAAATAGCTATGGTGCGAGGGATAAGGAAAGAAACTTAAAATCAGGCGGCGCCAGAGTTGTCGTTTTAGGGGATTCATTCGTAGAAGGTTTTGGCGTAGAGGCATCAAAACGCTTTACGGATAAGTTAGAAAAATTGACAAATCATTCATTCTTAAATTTCGGGACCTCTGGAGATTTTGGCCCTCTCCAGTATAGTATATTGTATAAAGAACTCGCATCACAGTTTAACCATGAGCGGGTTTTGGTTTCAATTTTACCGGATAACGATTTCACAGATAATGACCCTGCATATTGGCAAAAAGCCAATGAGAGCGGTTTCAAAAAAAGATATCGCCCGTATTGGAAAAAACAGAATGGGGAGAGAGGTTTTTCCCACTTTTACAACGTAAAAAGACCGGAACATGAACTAACGTTTGAAGATTATCGCGGCGAAGATCAAAAGCGTGGTATTTCGTTTAAAAACAAAATGCAACGGCTTACTTGGTCTTATGGCGTTTATCGTGAATTACGTTATTACACTAGAGGGTCTAGCATAACCGCGGGCACATATTCAGGGTATTTTGACTATACAAAAGAGCAGCTGGAAGCCACGTTTTTTTATTTGAACGAAATCAAGAAAACAGCAAATGGCAAGCCAGTTTACTTTTTTACAATTCCAAGGCTTTCAGATTTCAAGCGGCTACAATCTGAACCCAGTCCGATGGTTCTGAAAATGAAGCAATTTGCAAAAACTAATGGTTTTCATTACATTGACCTTACTGAAGGCATGCTGAGTCATACAAAAAAAATACCTGACCTCTTTTTGCCTTGTGACGGTCACTGGAGTGAAAAAGGTCATGCTGTAGCATCAGAGGTCCTCTATAACGAGCTTTTTAAAAAGTGATATAGTCGACTGGTCCCGTCCCTATAAAGTGGAGAGTACTTTCTGTTAGACTGAGCTCAATATGAGGAACTTATGAATCTCAAAAGATCAGATGCGTTTAAATCGGAAACCATCCAGCTTGCCCTCACCAGTGGTTTGACTCGCAAGCAAGTGGCT
>NZ_JHYO01000071.1 GCF_000688235.1 Terasakiella pusilla DSM 6293
AAACAACGGAATTTTCTTACACCCGATGGTCCAAAGATTGGGGCAAGTTCAAAAAGCGGCTATCCCACCTTAACACCCTGTCCAGTTTTTGGGGACCATCTCTAGTCGCGACTACTACAACTCAAGCAATTCAGGGGGATTGCGACACGTTATGATAAGAACCCTGAGAATTTCCTCGCGGCCGTTAAACTCGCATCCGTTCGAATTTGGATGAGAAGTTTATGAGTCTACGGCCTAGGGGCTTGCCATTCCGCAATAGAACTCTCTCCACGCAAACTTTCCAGAACAATACGGATTTTCTCTTTAGAAGAATGTCGTTTGCGGGTCTTGCGTAGAATGTCCTTGACGATCTTCGAGGCGGTTTCTTTGGTGTTGGATTAGCTCTCATCTTCATTCCTTACAGTCATTACCATAAGACCTAAATCCTCCTTTGTTCAAACGATATATTTCGTCTCATTGGTGCTGAAGGGGAACACAGCTTTCCTACAGACTCATCGACTGAAATCCCCTCTTTAGCCTGACGCAAAATAAAAGCAATCTGACTTTCATTGAACTTTGAGCGTTTCATCTCAAATTCTCCTCTTCAGATTAAAATCTAAACGAGAATTTTCTCACTTAAAACGGTCCAGTTTTTCGCAAACAGATCAAAACCACTCACTCACTAGCGGAAAAAAAACGTGCTTTTGCTTCTGAAGACAATCGGTTTCTGTACACATATGAAAACATGACAATCAACATTACGATGTCTCGATTATATTCGTTTTCAGGAAATCTTTCCCATTCAGCATTATAGCCTGTATACAAATCTTCAAATAGCGCCTCGCCTTTCAGGATCGAATATAGTGTAGCCGCACCAACGTAACAAACTTTATTAGCTCTAGGATCCCATGCAACCAAACCGTCTCCGAATTGAATTGTTTTACATATAGAATCGCCACTTTCTAGCTCACACTGCAAGCTAAGCTTTTTTCCAATTAATTTTGTGTAGTGACTATCTGGGCCTTGTACTCTACTTCTTACAAAGCTATCGAATTCAGTAAGAAAATAATTCAGCCAACTTTCGAAATTTTCAGTTCCTAATTCAAGATTACGATAGCTAATACAGTTATCTTTTACCTTGTAAACGTCATAAAATTTGTCGGTAACTTCTTTTATGTCAGAGTCCTGGTATCCCGTGACAAACGCTTTCTCAATCTCACCAGAAGGAAGGTTAACAGAATCACCTGGATATAAACTGGGAATTACAACGGGGTAGCTTATTTCTTGCTCATGAAGCAATTGAGTTAAGTACTCTGAGGTGGGAAATAAGCCTTCATTTTCGTAACTTTTATCTTTTACATAAGCCGTAGCAAATCCCGCGTATGAGAACATTCTATCAATTCCGAGAGAAACAGCATTTTGTAAGCCACCTGCAACCATCTTTGCTACCTTTTCCTTCAGAATTTTCTGCTTTTCATCAGCTGTGAAGTTTCTGTAGTTCAAAGGAAACCCACTAGCTGAGTTTGTCTGCGAAAAGAGTAGTATTGAAGATTTTGAATAACTACTTAACCGAGTCCTCATCATATTGAGATGCGGCTCTGTGAATTCATGCCAGTTGTCATTTGCATGAATAACCGCACCTCTTTCAGAGCGTATTAAATAAGTTGCGTCATCATGTGAAAGGTCTGGTACAATGTAGCTTGAGTAATCAAGGCCATCTATAGTTTGCTCTTCCTCACCTACTGTTACGATATTTTCAAATCCGATTTTATTTAGTCTATTTACAACAGATGGTGACTTAAAATTAGCCGTAATGAACTTTGTTTTTTTGTCGAATATTTCGAATAACTTGTCATCAAAATGATCATCATGTCCGTGCGAAACAAGTATCGTTAGCTTGTCTCCAAGTGCTGCCAAGTAGCTCGGATGAATATATGGTGCAAGTGAAGGTAGCCAACTACCAAAGGCTGGTTTGTTATACCAAGGATCAGTCAGAACGTATCTATCTGAGTGTTTTATTA
>NZ_JHYO01000072.1 GCF_000688235.1 Terasakiella pusilla DSM 6293
ACCTGCTTAAAGAAATGTCCAACAGAACAAAAAAACACAACCTTATAGAAAATAACAAACCCCGCCAAAATTGACGGGGTTTGTCAGAGATCTGACGCCCCTATCTTTTTAGAAGGGGCGTTTTTTTATGGGAGGGGAATGACCAGTCCGACGACCCAGATGGTAAGCGGGATGGATAAAAAGGCAAAAAGCGTTTGTTGTGTGATCAAGGTTGCCATCATTTCGTGATCCCCGCCCAATTGACGCGATAGGATGTAAGAAGACGGCGCGGTTGGTGTCGCCAAAAACAGGATCAAGGTTGCGGCTGTGACACCATTTAATCCGAAGGCGTAGCAACATACCCCGGCAAGGAATGGCTTGAGGACAAACTGAACGATCCCGACCAAAGCAGACACACTGCGGTTTTTTAATAAGCTTGAAAATTGTAAGGCTGCCCCGACGGTGATGAGGGCAATCGGCAGACTTGCGCGACTGAGCATATCAAAGGACGTGGCAAGTGCTGTGGGGACTGGGATGTGCAGCATGTTTAACGACAGCCCCATAAGACAGCCCATAATGAGGGGATTTTTGATAATCTGAAGGCCAAGTGTTTTTAAAATCCCGCTCTGTGTCTTTAAACTCAGGGAAAAAGTCGTGATGCACAAAAGGTTGATGAGAACGATCATAAAGCCAGAGCCGACTGCCCCGATCACCACGCCTCCCGCCCCGAACAAGCCTTGGGCAAAGGGACAGGCCTACAAAGGTATTGAACCGCACACCGCCTTGGAAGATGGAGGTAAAGCTTTCGGCACTTACGCTTGGGAAAAAGCTTTTACTGAGCCAGAAAAGTGCGGCGACACTGAGGACCGGAATGTTCACCGCCAATGCAATTTCCTGCCATGGCATATGATCAATTTGTTTACTGGACAGCACATGGATCAGCAAAATCGGCATGAGGACATAGTAGCTGAGTTTTTCTAAGGCAGGCCATAAGGCGGCCTCAAAGAAATTGGTCTTTTTCAACAGGCAGCCGATGGCAATGAGAAAAAGAATGGGGGCAAGTGCATTGATAGCTATAGACATAAGAACCTCGTAGCGATGGAGTTCTTAAGTCATAGGAGAACTGCAATATAAATAAAAGTTTATAAAACTAACGAATAGCTTAAGTTAAATTTAAGTTATGTTTTTGCAGCGCTTCATGGAAGGTGCGAATGACAGTGTGCCAGCGGCTATCATTTTTATAGAGGATGCAGAGATTGCGATAGAATGGCGGATCACTGAAGGGGACCACTTTCATGGTTTTGGCCACTTCGGCCCGACGGCTTTCCGGTAAGGCGACAATGGCGACCCCCAAGGCCGCTTCTGCCATGCGCTCAAGTTCCATCGTTTCATTGGGGGCAATGCCATCTTGACGCAATCGGCGTTCCACCATGCGGCCGGCCCAGGCTTGGCGATCAAAGCAGACATAGGGGTGGTTGCTTAAAAGGCCGTGGGTGGTTTCTTCTTCAAAGTTTTTTGGCGCGACCACATAAAAAGGTTCCTGATAGCAGGTGAGCCAGTTGATGCTGGCGGGCATCACCGACTGTGGCTCGGTGGTGATGGCAAAATCTAATTGGCCAAGATCAACGGCGAGGGCCAGTTCGGCAGACATGCCGCTTTTGATGCTGATCTGTAAAAAAGGGTGGTTGTCCTGAATTTCCCGAATAATGCTCGGCAGCGGGTTGACCTGCACGGTGTTGATAGAGCCGATGATCAGGGGGCCACTAAAGGTTTCATCCTGATGAATGATGCCTTTCAGGCTGTCATAGTGGGCCACGATTTTTTTTGCTTCATCCAAAAGGGCGAGGCCGCGGGTATTCAGCTGGGGCTTGTGGGCATTGCGGTCAAAGAGTTCCGCACCCATTTCTTCTTCAAGTTTTTTAGGCCGTAAACTCATAAAATTCCTTCCTGTATCAGCTTGAATATGATTCAACCTTCCAAAAGATTTGGAGGGAATTATGAGCCGCCGCCGT
>NZ_JHYO01000073.1 GCF_000688235.1 Terasakiella pusilla DSM 6293
GTGATTTTTGCATAACTTCCAGACTTTCTGTGCGAGGAGAATCTGAAAGTATGAAACACTTCATGGCTTTATCCTAATTTGTCGGGCACTGTGCTCCCCCTAAAAACTGCCCAACATTTCCAATCTATAGATGCAATAGAGACACCTCAACATTTAGTAAAATTAACCAAAAATAGGGTTCAATAGCTTCGGGTATGAAAATGAATCTGGATTCAATTGAATATTTCTATCCAAGAATTCTTTTGCAACATCATCTGTAAAGTCTTGATTCTTTGTATATCGCACTTCTTGTAATTTATCCTGTTTTACCGGGGGGGCAGAGAATATTAATTCGGAGTCAACCCCAGAGACCAAACCTTGCTGTGCTACCAATACTGAACGCATAGTAAAGTCAAATGGGGTGTCTTCTGGATGAAGTTTAGGGACACAGTGGAAAAGCATATTCCCACTATCCAATCCTTTACTCAACAGATGTATGGTTGCTCCGACATAACTGGGATTATTGTCGTAGAGTGCCCAAAAGTTGCATGAGGACCCTCTGTAATAAGGAGAGAGACCCATGTGAATGTTTATTGCACGATGTTCCACAAGAAAATCAACTAACCACCCCTTGATGTAACTAGCACCAAAGACAACATAAACATCGGATTGAAGTGCATCAGATAGTTGATTTCTATCCAGTTTATTTAAGTCCCCTGATTTAATGGAGAGGGTTCTAACATTGTGTGGCAAGAAACTGATGTCACCAAATATGTTTTTTTCTGATTGAATTACATTTTGAAAGTAGGTCTGCATTATTTCCGACTTTTTGAAGAAGTCGTTAACTCGACCCGGAAACACGGTATTTACTTCACTAACCAGAAAGACTGAATCGCAAATTTTTGAAAACTCTTTTGCGAGATTTAGGTGTCGTGGTTGGTTACTGCTGAAAATAGTGACTTTCATAGACACATCCCCTTGAAGACATTGGCATGGTCTTCTCTAGGAATCTCAAGAGGGGAACGAACTTCTTTCACCGACATACTAGACCTAAATCCGATATCTATTTTCATACTCTTAAGGATTTCTAGAGTGGTTTTGTTGTAGTCACCACATGGGTGTGACATGACTTTGATAGGTTTGCCAATTAAATTTGTAAGGTGGTCATAGTTGTTTTGATATTCCAATTCTTGCTCTGCTTTACTTAATTTGCTCATTTGGGTTGGGTGTGAGTATGAGTGCAAACCAATCAGATGACCTTTAGACTCGGTGGTAACCAAGTCTTCTTCTGACATCCATAGGTCTTTCTTTGCGGTATTCGCATCAAAATCACTTTGAATCATCAACTGATTCATGAGTTCATCGTATTGATTTCCAACTAGATACTGGTCTCGGAGATATCGGAACCATTTATCGTTTTCGGTATAAAAAGGAAATGCTGCTAGGTAATTTAGTTCCGAGTATTTGGCATGATGCCGTGAAAATTCTGCTGCATCTATTTGTTCAACTGAATGAAAAAAATGTTCGTAAAACTTATCAATATCAGCATAGCAAGCAGTTCTAAAATACCTATAGATTTCTAATGGGTCGGGGTTTTGACCGAAAGCACTGCTGTAAACGAAGAAGAATGCTTGAATGCCTAATCTCTCCATTACTGGAACAGCAATGTCGTATTGGCATTTCAATGCGTCATCAAAAGATAGGCAAATATCAGTACTTATTAGGGTGCCATTCTCAAATTTCTCCTTGTATTGACTGGCACTCAAAATTGAGTAGTGCTTGTTTAACCAGTCAATCATTTGGATGAAATCAGAGGAACTTAAACTGCCTTGAGCAGGCAAGTGTTTATCATCATGAAAGTGGTGAAACATCACTGAATGAGTAGTTTTATGCATCTTGAATCAATACCTTAAAGCACAGTGCCCGACAAATTAGGATAAAGCCATGAAGTGTTTCATACTTTCAGATTCTCCTCGCACAGAAAGTCTGGAAGTTATGCAAAAATCAC
>NZ_JHYO01000074.1 GCF_000688235.1 Terasakiella pusilla DSM 6293
ACGGCGGCGGCTCATAATTCCCTCCAAATCTTTTGGAAGGTTGAATCATATTCAAGCTGATACAGGAAGGAATTTTATGAGTTTACGGCCTAAAACTTTAAAAAACATATAAAAACAAATATTCATCCAATCACAATTGTATGAAATAATAATAAAATATCTATTTTATTCGGAATGTATTAAAATGGCTCATACGATATTCACGCAGATAAAGGTATTAATTGTATATTTTTTTATCTGACAATCGTATTATACAAAATTTATTAGACTCTATAAACAAAGAGTCACTTTCTTTCTTGTATATCACAGTAACGTAACGCCACCTTGATAGGAGGCCGCTATGACTATTCGTACAAGCTCTAAATCCGTCATTTTCAAGCATCCCTTTAAAATTGGCACTTTAGCTGAAATTCAACCGGCTGGTTCTTATAAGGTCGATACAGATGAGGAACTGATCGAAGGACTGAGCTTCGTTGCATATAAGAGAGTTTTGACAGTTATTCACTTGCACAGCAAAAATAAGATCAGATCACTCACGCGTGCATTAACCGTCACTGCAAAAGAACTTAAAGAAGCCCTACAAAATGACCGACTGGCCAATGATAATATTCTGGAAGACTTGCACATTGATTACCAATTTAAAGGCTGAACTATGATCGACAATGAATTGAGTATTTATGGACTAGCCGACCAATTAAAAAACATCATCACCCAATACAAAATGGAACGAGCAGAACGAAAACATGAAAGCAAAAAATGAACAATCATTCTCAATCGAGATTATTGCTGAACTTAACAATTATAGTTTTCGCTCTTATCTTGAATTGGCCTAACCCATCAATTGCTGAAACGATCCCAATGAACGCTCATGCCGAGACATACGGCTCCGGTTGGGAGTGCGATAAAGGCTATATAAAATCAATAAATAAGTGCCAAGAAATTCAAACTCCTAAACATGGTTTTTTAACTGGGCGATCTTTTGGTGAAGGTTGGGATTGTCTACGTGGATATAAACGAGACAATAAAAGATGTATTGCAATAAAAATTCCCAAGAATGCCTTCTTGAATGATTCTGGCTATGAATGGGAATGTGAGCGGGGGCATAGAGTGCAAAGTGAGAAGTGCCTAAAAATTAACATCCCTAAAAATGCTTTTCTGTCTCCAAATACATATGAAAAGGGTTGGGAATGTTTACGTGGTTTCCAAGCAAATAATAATAAGTGCATCAAAATAAAAGTCCCTGAAAACGCCTATCTTGACGACAGTGGCTACAAGGTCGGTTGGAAATGCCAGCGGGGTTTCAAGGCGAACCAAGAGAAATGTAATCCTGTCATACTTCCTGCAAATGCCCATCTGGACTATTCAGGTAACGATTGGGAGTGCGATGCCTCCTATGTCAAATCCCTCAATACTTGCTTACGCCCATAATTTATTAAATTCCATTCATGAGGGACGACAATGAATTTTGGAAGTTCCTTTCCACTTATTCATTCTATGAAATGATCAATTAATGAAAACCAACCATGCAATTAGAAAAATAAACAAACGCATTGAAATTGTCTCGACAGATAACAGAGCTATGAAGGAAACGGGTTTCGGGTCATTAAAAACCTGTCGAACAATCACCGACATTCTACAGCGACATTATACTGATGTAAGTTTTCGTGAAGCACGCAACAAAGATGACTTGGAAGATATTGTAAAGAGAAAACCTGATCTGGTTGTCCTTTGTGTGAAATACATTTGGCGTAGCCCCCAAAAAGTGATCCACACGAAATGTTAGTTTTTCTGGCTTATTCAAATCCATGGATAAGGAGAAAAGACATGGGAAAACTGA
>NZ_JHYO01000075.1 GCF_000688235.1 Terasakiella pusilla DSM 6293
TTTGTTGGCTGTCTGGGTACCATATTTAAACTGCGCAAGATGTGCCGAAAGGCGCAGATTGCAACAGTTCGGCCAAAGGCAACGACGCAGCAAGCGCAGCGAGCGAGTACGGTAAATCTGGCCCCTAAGACCGTGAAAGCCTGTAACTATAATGAGTTACAGGCTTTTTATTTTATGTGTTTTTCTCAGAACTATCTATTGTGCCCATTCTGGGCCCAAGCCGTGCCCCAATCGAAAAGGCACCTGATTAAGAATGACCATCAGTGAGTAGAAATAATCGGTCATCTTACGTCTTACCCAATTCCTAAGCACCATGAAGCTTGGTCATACTGGCTCTTTTTCATTTACTAGTGAACTCTTTCAGAAGATGATCAAAAGCTTTTCTTCCTCGTAAAGAAGGGGGGGACCATTCTTTTTTATGTAAAATACAATTGCATTGGATTTCGTGTTCGAGGTCTGATATCGCGATTTCTAGTTCATTTAAATATGAGTTTTTTCTTTTTGGAAATATTACGTCGAAAGCATTTTTTCTGTTTCTCCGTTCTCTGTATGCTGTTTGTAATCGACTTATTGTAAATTTCTTTTTCTCAGTCTCAAATTCGTTATTTAGTCTGCGATCTTGTATTAAAGTGCAAAGGTCAATTGCGTCCGTCCATTCATGTATCCATCCGACACTGCAGAACATGTTTAGGGCTTTAGCCTCATTAATTAAATACTCCAGAAACGGATGTTTTTTTATGGGCCTTTGAGCAAGGTTTAGCCGATGACTATCCATTATCTTGCGAGTGGTTCTTTCAAATCCAATATCAAGAATCTCGTCAAAAGATATTTTAGAAAAGTGATCATCTAGTTTATCAGGTGTTCCAATTAATGTGCTTTGTGGAACCTGAGATATCGTTTCAATTAGCAGAGCGTATAAATCTTCAGTACTGACTTTTCGTTTACAGATTTGTTCCTTATCTGGATTGTTTGGCCATTTTTGGAAACCTTTCTGGATAGTAAGTGCCTTAAATGCTTTTTCAAAAGAAACATGATTATTAACATGCCAGATGATCTCGAAGCGGGCATCTAAAGGGTAGCATTTTTCATAGAAATATTTACTTTTACGATCTTCAATATTGCGATTATTTGATCGACCATAGATAAAATAGTCCCAGGAAGGTGAGTTTAATATATAGAACCAGCCTAATTCATCAGAATTTCTTGTTTCTGGTAAAGTGTATTTCAGCATCTCTTAAAACCTTACAAAATTACCCATATATTCTTGCTGCTAATTCTCGTTGGATTTCCCTGATACCTGTTGGTCCATTTTCACACATATATTCCAAAGCGGTTTTCCCAACTAATAAAGGGCCACAATTGAGTCTGTTTATCCAATCATCAGCAACTGGTTTTGAGAATAGAGTTCTTAAATACTTTGCAATGTTTAGTAATGAGAAAATCAACTCTATTTGTTCTTTGGGTAAAGGTTCGATGGGGGTGTCAGCTTCTTGGATATAGTTCTCAAAATCAAAATTTGGTACATCACCAATAAGCCTTTGTCGATCTACTGTTTCTACCTTCCAAACATTCATTAACTTTATAAAAGCCTTTAAGGCTTTAGGCGTCATTCTTATACGGTCTTTTTTTTGCTCGAGGTTCATCTGCAGCCTTTCTTAGGGAAGGTTAAAGTAATTAGGCCGTAAACTCATAAAATTCCTTCCTGTATCAGCTTGAATATGATTCAACCTTCCAAAAGATTTGGAGGGAATTATGAGCCGCCGCCGT
>NZ_JHYO01000076.1 GCF_000688235.1 Terasakiella pusilla DSM 6293
CTTGTTAAAGCAAGCTGGACAGCTTCACGTTTAAATTCATCAGATTTTTTGAGACTCATTTATTCCTCCTGTAAATCTCAGTTTAACAGAAGGTGTCTCCAATTTTAGGGAACGGGTCCAACACGAGCTTGGTCGCGTTTTGCCAATTAAAATATGTCACCCCAACAGCCAGATTTAGCGCGCGCTGCTTCGCTGCTCGGTAGCGTCGCTTTGCGCCGCGAACTGTCGCAATAGCGCGGGCAACCTGAGGCTCGGCCCAATGACAACCAACCGATACCACCTTGAACGCGACCTTGAAGGTGCAGGACGAGGGCGCAGAGGTTTGGGGATCCAAGTCTTCGATACTTATACAGGAAAAACACGTCCAACTTCGACACTGTCTGGTGGCGAGACCTTCATTGCCGCTCTTGCACTTGCTCTTGGCTTGGCCGATATCGTCGAAAGCAACAGCGGGAAAGTCCGGTTGGACACTATTTTCATTGATGAAGGATTTGGCAGCTTAGATACAGAGAATGGAGCTGGAACTCTGGATCAAGTTCTCAATGTTTTAAATACGCTGGTTAGTCAAAATCGTGCTGTTGGATTGATTTCGCATGTACCACTCGTACAGGAAGCTGTGCCAAATGGTTTCTATGTACGGAAGAGCTTAACAGAAAGCACCGTTGAAATGCGTGGGCATATATAACGACAGCTTAAAAACAGCAAACATTATCACTTTCAATAACTTGGATGGAAAGCGTCATGGATATTCAAATTCAAGCGGTCATCAACATAGCAAAGAATGCAGGAAACAATATTTTGATGCCGAATTGGGGAAACGTTATGCGTGAAACCAAGGGCGATGGTTCACCAGTAACAGTCGTGGATCAACAGGCCAGTACATTCATTATAAATGCATTGAACGACTTAACACCTGACATACCGGTTATTTCAGAAGAGGCGAGCCTTGCTCAAAATGAAAATGCACTTGAGAGCCCAATGCGATGGGTTGTTGATCCGTTGGATGGAACTGCAACATATTTAAATGGGCCAAAATTTGGAAATACTGCTGGCTTTGGAATTCATATTGCTCTTGTAGAGTCAGGCCACCCAGAATTAGGTGTTTGCTATTTTCCCGCTCAAGAAAAATGTTACTACACAGGTGATGATGGAAAGGCATACAGCCAGATTAAACAAGAAAAGCCGGTTGAACTTTCAGCCTTAACGGAAGTAAAGGGAACAGAGTTGCGCGCCGCTGTTCCCTGGAAGGTTCATAAGCGTCCACATGATATTAACGGTCATTCTTATAAGGCTATTCCAGCCGTAGGGGGTGAGGAATTATGCAGAGTTTCCTGTGCTGATGCCGAAATCGTTTGGCACAACAGACCTGACAAAAATGAACCAATAGCTGACCGTGAAGTCTTCTCACACTGGGATATCGCTGCTGCCCATGCCGTTTTGAAAGCTGCTGGAGGTAACCTCTTTGAAATCGAAACCGGTGAAATTGTTACTTACAACAACATGAGTTTTTCTATACCGTCCTGTGTAGGCGGCTACCCCAAATTGCTAAAGAAAATTGGTTTCACTCATTCAAATTAGGCCCTAGACTCATAAATTTTTTATCCAAATGCGAACTGATGCCAGTTTAACAGCAGCGAGGAAATTCTCAGGGTTCTTATCATAA
>NZ_JHYO01000077.1 GCF_000688235.1 Terasakiella pusilla DSM 6293
ACGATCTACAGACAAGATCATCATGGGTATAAAAATGAAAAGACCACACGACGTAACCGCCTGTGTGGTCTCTGTAATGGTGGAGCCTAGCGGGAACATAGAACCATTCCAACGGTTCGTTTTTATCCCGGCAATATCGATATTGGAATGAAGTTGGTAAATTTATGATCCGGTGAAAACGTGAATGCTTCACCTTTTGCTATTGGCTACAGTTGCTATTTTGAAGCTGCGTAGGTAACACGCTGTTACCACCGGGATGGTTTCAGGCACATCGGCGATGCCGAGTGCCGACATGGCGGTTTATGGCGTTGATGCTGGCATCTACCTTATGTCCGGTAGAGAGGAATTGTCGCTTCGCTGTCATGCGTGTGGGGTCTTGATGAAAAAGCCCCCGTAAATGACATCTCTAACTATATTATATTAGCAGGTCCACTTAGCGGGGCTTTTTCGGATATGACTTCACACCGACGGCAGTTATCGCAGTGAGCAACGCGAGCAGCGATATTGCCAAGGTGTCGGTCTCAGCTTGCTGATGACCGGGTATGATCTTACAAATTGTAAGAATGTCCTCTTGGCGGACAAATTCAAACGGACATCGTAATGTTATGTCCATCAGATTTACATAATCCGCATTGATGTTACATCGCCGTTGACGCCAGCATCTGTTTCTTGACCTTGGAAACACTTCCGGTGCTGACGTTGACCATATCGGCGACGGCCCGCACACTATGCCCAGCGACTAATTGCTTGCGGATACGGTTAATCTTGTAATCAGATAACCCCGGTCTACCCAGCTTCTTCCCTTCGGTTCTGGCCCGGTCCAAACCGGCGTTAATTCGACTTCGGATGATGCCACGCTCGAATTCCGCAAAGACACCCAGAAGCTGGAACATCATTCTGGATGACGGTGACGTCGCGGTATTGATCCCCTGTTGATGAATAAAGATATCGACACCGGCATCATGGACTTCGTTTAAGAACATCACGAGGTCTTGAAGGCTGCGGCCCAATCTGTCCACCGACCATGCCATGATGATGTCAACTTCACCACGGGCCACTGCTTTGTGTAATTTATCGAATGCAGGACGATCTCCACGGCCTTTACCGCCAGATATACCGTGATCTTCGTAGACGTCGCTCACAGTCCAGCCCAGACGCTTTGCAGTATCTTGAAGTTCGATCATCTGGTTGTCGGTGGTTTGCTTACTCGTGGACACACGGGCGTAGATGGCGGCTCTTTTAGTCATGGTGATCCTCCATATAACAACTGGTTTACGGACGGTGAAATTCACGGTGAACGAAACGGTCTCAAATAACTGATTTTGTGCGAATTATGAAAAGACGGTGACGAAGATGTTTTATGAACATTGATGCCCAATCGTGATAGGACATCATCACGATGTGGATTTCTTCTTCCACCGTGTTCGTTCATAGGCGACGTTAACAGCGTTAACAATGTCGGGGTCGTTTTCTTCAATCGCTGTTAACACCGTTGTTAACACCGCTTCGACGTCGGTTAACGAAATACCGGCACGGATCGTCGGATGTGACTTTATCGATACTGTTTGCGACGAGTATTTCAAATTGATGAGATACTCACCCTCATGCTCAAACCACCATGGGCGGAGCGGGACCTCTATGTGGGTTTCTT
>NZ_JHYO01000078.1 GCF_000688235.1 Terasakiella pusilla DSM 6293
TAATGGTGGAGCCTAGCGGGGACATTCTTTGATTAAATGAACCCGCTTAGGCCACGGCAATATTGGTGTTGGAATGGGTTTGGTAAATTTATGATCCGGCGGAAACGTGAATGGTTAACGTTAACGGTTCACCTTTTGCTATCCGCTATAGTTGCTATTTTGAAGCTGCGTAAGTAACACGATGTTACCACCGGGATGGTTTTAGGCACCTCGGCGGTGCCGAGTGCCGACATGTCGGTTTATGGCGTTGATGCTGGCATCTGCCGCCAAAACCTTATGTCAGTTCGCTATAGAGAGGGATTGTCGCTTCGCTGTCATGCACATGGAGGTCTGATTAAAAAGCCCCCGTAAATGACACCTCTAACTATATTATATTAGCGGGTTCATTTAGCGGGGCTTTTTCGGATATGACTTCACACCGACGGCAGTTATCGCAGTGAGCAACGCGAGCAGCGATATTGCCAAGGTGTCGGTCCCAGCTTGCTGGTGACCGTGAATGGTACCAATATGTCCTCTTGGCGGACATATTCAAACCGATACCGTAATGTTATGTCCATCAGATTTACATAATTCTGACCGAAGGTAACATCGTGTTACTTCGCCATCGCCAACATCTGTTTCTTGACCTTGGAGACACTTCCGGTGCTGACGTGGACCATATCGGCGACGGCACGCACGCTATGTCCGGCGGCTAATTGCTTGCGGATACGGTTGATTTTGTAATCACTCAATCCCGGTCTGCCCAACTTCTGTCCTTTGGCTTTTGCTCGTTCAAGACCGGCGGCAATTCTATTGCGGATAATACCACGCTCGAATTCTGCAAAGACACCCAAAAGCTGAAACATCATTCTGGATGACGGTGACGTTGCGGTATTGATCCCTTGTTGGTGAATGAAGACATCGACACCGGCTTCATGAACTTCATTTAAGAACATCACGAGGTCTTGGAGGCTGCGACCCAGACGATCCACTGACCATGCCATGATGACATCAACATCACCACGGGCCACTGCTTTGTGTAATTCATCAAATGCCGGGCGTTCACTGCGGCCTTTGCCACCGCTGATGCCATGATCTTCATAGACGTTGGTGAGCGTCCACCCCAGACGCTCGGCGGTACGTTGAAGTTCCATCATTTGATTGTCGGTGGTTTGCTTGGCAGTGGACACACGGGTGTAAATGACGGCTCTTGTTGTCATGCCGGTTCCCTCCATAAAACACATGATTTACGGACCATGAAATTCACCATGGATGAAATGGCTGTTTTCGGGCAGTTCAGGACAATTGACGGTGGGGTAGTTTTATGAACAGGCCCTGAATGAACGTTAATCGCCGGGCAAAGGTTCATGATGCACCTTTGGTCTTCTTCCACCGGGTACGCTCATACGCATTGTTAACAGCGTTAACAACATCGGCGTCATTATCATCCAGTGCTGTTAACACGGTTGTTAACACTTCCTCGACGTCGGTTAACGAACGCCCGGCGACGATGCTCTTATGACCCTGTATAGCCACTGTTTGCGACGAATATCTCAACGTGATCAGATATTCACCCTCATGCTCAAACCACCATGAACGGAGGGGAACGTCGAGGTGGTGGTCT
>NZ_JHYO01000079.1 GCF_000688235.1 Terasakiella pusilla DSM 6293
ACGGCGGCGGCTCATAATTCCCTCCAAATCTTTTGGAAGGTTGAATCATATTCAAGCTGATACAGGAAGGAATTTTATGAGTTTACGGCCTAATTTGAACAACATTTGGATGAGTGCTTTTGTATAAAACACGTGCTTCTTCAAAATATTGACTTGCTGAAAAAGAAGGGCTTTTATCAACCTCTTTTATTACTAATTCAGCATCTAAATATTCATCATGTGCTAGATACACTTTAGAATTTTGGCCTTCTTGACCGATTTCTTTAATTTTCTTAAATGACACCTGTGCTTTTTGGTATGGCATCATGATTTAAATGCTCCCATTGCAACCAATGCTGCTTCTCTAGAATTTCGATTTGATAAAACCTCAAACTTCTCTATTTCTGAGAAGGTCTCCTCGCCCTTGAATATTTTCTCAAGTTTTTTACTATCCATACCCAACCGGGCAGCAATGGACCCCTTTCGGCCAGTGAAATATTTTTTTACAGTGCTGCTTGAAAATGCTTCTTGAATGACACCTTCAATGTGAAGGCGGGTGACATCAAGGTTTTGTGAAGAGCTTTCAGCAATTCTAATCCCAGCACATTCGGCGTCATATTCTCGTAATATATCTAAAACGCAATTTCTGATATATTTGAGTTTTTCAGGGAAATCTAGAGCAGCGGGAACTTTGATTTGTTCACAGTTCATGATTGAACACGAATCGCCATCTATTTCTAAGATGACGAAGGTTGTTTTTTTAGGTTCAACACGAATACCAAGAATTCTCATTTTCAATGCAATCTTTCAGTTTGTTCTGCCTTTGGCACAATAAATAGAAAAAGTTATATTGCAAGGGGTATTTGCACTTTCCAATTCTGCAAATTATTACCGATGAACGAACCCGTCTTTGTCCAATGTAAAGTCCTTCATGATCTGCTTCATCAGGCGTTTACCGTCCACATGGGAATAGTGGTTTTCGATGAATGCATATGAAGTCCCCGCCAGTCGCGACAGGTCTTCCATGGATACGCCAGCATATAGTCTGGCGGTGATGCCGAAGTGCCGTAGCGAATAAAATGACAACTTCCGGCCTTCACGGGATATTCCTGCACCGTTCAGGATTTCATCCCAAAGCGTGTAGAACTTTTTCTTCGAAATAATTTTACCCGTGCGACGATCCGTGAAAATGAAGTCTTTATTACCGGTGAAATTCGAAGCCTGTTTCAATCTTGTGAAGTGCTGGCCTCCGCGTGCCATGACTGTTCTGGATTTTCTATTTTTGGCGATTTCACTAGGGATGTTGATTTCAACGAAGATTTCATCCGGGTATTCATCTTGTGTGAATGTCCGAATATTCTCCCATTTGAGTTGCCGCAGTTCCCCAAATCGCATGAAGGTATTTACTTTGATAATGCAAAAATCTCTGATGATTTTCTTGAGAATGTTGGCATCATTGTCGTTGTTTCGATCAATCCAATCATTCTCCAAATAATCGTAAATTAAACGCCATTCTTCAAAGGTAAACGTGTCACGTCGATCAGCGTTACGGACCCGTATTTCTTCAAAGTCCACCGTCTCAA
>NZ_JHYO01000080.1 GCF_000688235.1 Terasakiella pusilla DSM 6293
CAGCGGATTACGGTGAAGCATTACGTCGGGTAAGAACGGTGTCATATGACATTGCAATGATGTTTGATGATGTTCGTCGTAATGGTGATGGGGTCCGTCGTTGGAGGCGTAGCCTGCAACGCTGGAACTTCTTCATCAATAGCTGGCATCGCTTTCTTTAATGCCGAAGATCGTCTTATTGCAACCTTCAAGGTCTGAGTAGCAGATCATGTTCAGTGCATTCGATAGCACCGATACGGAGTAGCCGCGACCATAGCTGGCTTCTACACCACGGTTGCCAGTCCAGCCACCAAGGGCCAAGGCTACATCATGCTGAATTCCTGCGTTACGCATTGCGTCCCTGAAATTATGTCTAAAACTGTGAAACGAAGTGCGTTCTTCACGGGCATTGCAGCGTGTTAGAAACTGCGGAAAATATTTGCTGAACGCATGCGACAAATAGGCTCCTTCAATCTTTGGAAGGTCGGGGAATAGTTTGCCAGCTTTTGGCAGCGTAGAGTGGTATTCGATGAAGTTTTGGTCAAGAATACGCTTGTGAACCGGCACTACACGCTCTGACGCGGCAGTCTTTACGTTTTTATCATTAGGACCATGAATGGCTTTGTCGGTTATGTGGAAGCATAATACACCATCAAGTTCAAGAATGTCTTCGGCGTTCATCTGGCAAATCTCATTCAGACGCATACCAGAATAAAGGGCGATGATGGGTATCCAGAAGCGGCTGGGCCAAGATTTGTATGCCTGCTTGGTGAACACCGGGTTTGAAAATATTTTAAGCAGTTGAGTATCGCTGAATGGCAATCGTTTGTCTTTTGCCTTCACATCTTCTTCCAATTGAAGACCGCGAGCGGGATTACGGGTCAACAAATCTTCTTTCACTGCCCAGTTCAACAGTGCTGATAAGTTCAGAAGATATTTATTGATGGTCGATGGTGATAATGTTTCTAAGCCACGCTTCTTCGCGATTTCGGATATTTTTCGCCATGATTTACCGGGAAATCGTCTTTGAGCATGCGGTGGCAAATATCGGAGAACTTCAAGTGTCTGTCTGCACACAGTGCGATCAATTTGAACAATGGGTGTGTTCTTACCGATGACACTGCTTAAAACGCCATAAACAGCATTATATTCAATGATGGATTTGTTTGATCGCTTTTTCATCGGATCATCCATGTATCGCTTGAATAATTCTTCAAGGGTCACAACAGGCCCATTGGGTGCTTTGTGGCCCATGCCTACAAGAACCCGATTGGTGATGTTTGCAATCAGATCATCAATCTCGATATTTCGAAACGGGTTCGAAATATTTGCTGACGAATCTGGTGATGATTTTGTGGTAGAAAACGGGACTTGTGTCACAGTTTTGTGTGCCAGTTTTATCGAGACCCCATCACCATTACGACGAACATCATCAAACATCATTGCAATGTCATATGACACCGTTCTTACCCGACGTAATGCTTCACCGTAATCCGCTG
>NZ_JHYO01000081.1 GCF_000688235.1 Terasakiella pusilla DSM 6293
CGACATTCATATTTAGGAAATATCAGTCCAATGCAATTCGAAATGAAGGTCGCCTAAACGGAGAAAGTGCTCTCCACTTTTAGGGAACGGGTCCACAGCGTCATAAAGTCGAAAATATGTTTGGCAAACTCAAGGATTGGCGACGTGTCGCAACTCGCTATGACCGCTGTGCTCACACATACTTCTCAACAATCTGTATCGCCGCTGCTTTCATCTTCTATCTCAATCAATGAGTCCTGAGCCTAGGGAGCAGGGTCATATAATGCTTGAAACATTGGATGTTTTATAACAGCACCCGCAGCTTTTTCATGCCCATAACTATTCCAATGGTAATCAACGTCAAATTCAAAACGTTTTTGATTGATTTTATAGTCATCTTGGAAAACTTGTTGCATATTCACCACAGAAAATCCCATTTCCTGTGCTTCTCGAATGAAAAAATCAAACATCTGTGCAGCATAAGAAGAAGTATCTTCTTTGCCTGCATAAATCTGACTACGTAACCCATCGACAACAAATAAAATTTTATCGTTAGGTAAGCCCGTATAAAAGTTTACCTTTTCTAAGAAGAAGTTAATAGCCCGACGCGAATCCTCAATTTTCTTCAATGGCGCTACTACCGGCATATTATTTTCAAATTTTTTTTCACTTGTTCTAAATGTAAAAAAATTTGAAATGAAACTGGGTATGTTTTCAATCTGCAAATTTAAGAACAAATATCGCAACAAAGCAGACTTTCGAGCCAAACGTTTAAATGAGCTAACACTATAATCAACCCTTTCAAGAGATAGGGTGCCATTTATTTCTCTAAGATAATGAAAACCCGGCATGGATTTATACTTTAGCAAGCTTTCGTCAAAATCATTACTTATAATAACAAAAATTGCAGCACTTGGCTTATAGGTATTTTTCGCATATTCAGCCCACATTAAGTATTGGCTTAGTGGTGCCCCTGAAAAGGCAAAAGAATATGCGCTTCCCTTACTTGCCAAATTTTCATGTAAGATTCCGGTAATAGTCTCCTTGAAAGGCACCATTAAGGCTTCGACATAAGAATCTCCAAACACGGCGAGTAAGGGCTTATCTGGTGAAAAAATATAATCTTCATCATGAACAAAACCCTGAGCATTAACTCGGCCCTTATTGGGAATTTGCATGGCGCTTCCCTTAGAGTATACATAATTGAAGTTTGAGCTTGCCTTAAGGTAAGGCTGACTTTTACTTACAGGCTGAAGAGCAAGCCCTGAATTAACGGGCAAAAAACGAAAAAATATTTCAAAAGCAAAAAAGACAAAGGCTATTGAGGCTATTACTAGAGCTATGTTCTGTAAAGTACGCGTCATCATTCAATCCAACTCAAATGCATTTTTGAAATCGAGTTTCAGTCTTTTATCTTGATCTTCTTTTTTCAGCAAACAATTTCTGGACCTGCTGCACTAAAGTGGAGGATACTTTACTATGTCAT
>NZ_JHYO01000082.1 GCF_000688235.1 Terasakiella pusilla DSM 6293
GCAAACATGCTAGGAACAAAATGCTGTCACCGAATGACTTCGAACGACAGCAGAAAGTGAGAGAACAAGGCGTCTAGGAAACTAGGGGCTATTCAAACATCACGTCATTCTGGAACAGATTTCGTTGATGAGCTATCTGATTTTATATTTGGTGATGCTGGCAGGCAGTTTGTTGCCCCTCCTCCCGCTGGTAACCGCAATTGGGATAAGGTTATGGAAGATATCCTCCAAAATACTGCCATTAAAAGTACAGGAATATCTAAAATCAAAAAGGCTGCGTCCAAGGCAGGTATTGAAGTTGCAGAAATGCGAGGTCAAGGCGTTACAAACTTTATTTCTGACATTGATGATGGGGAAAACCTAGTCCCACCAAAACATTATGACGAACCACCACGCGACGCTAATGGCTTGCATGTAGTCACATTCAACATAAAAGATATTCAAACCAAAGATCCAGATTAATGAACATAACAAAGAATAAAAAAGACTGGCCGGTCGTGAAGTTTGGCGATGTGGTGAAGAATGCGAACTTGACGGAGCGTGATCCGGTTGGGGCCGGTATTGAGCGTGTGGTTGGATTGGAGCATATTGATCCAGAAAACCTTCATATTCGCCGCTGGAACACAGATGCTACAGAAACATCCTTCACCCGAAAATTCGTTCCCGGCCAAACATTGTTTGGTAAGCGCCGTGCATACCAACGTAAGGTCGCTTATGCTGAATTTGAAGGTATCTGCTCAAGTGACATTCTGACCTTTGAAACCAAAGATCCAGAAACTCTCCTATCAGAACTCATACCTTTCATATGCCAAAGCGATGCATTCTTTGACCATGCGTTGGGGACATCAGCAGGTTCATTATCCCCTCGTACTAGCTGGAAGGCATTACACAATTATCAATTTCGCTTACCGCCTATTGATGAACAGAAACGTATTTCCGAACTATTGTGGTCTATAGATCAGACACATCAATCATTCCTTAAAGCGGTCCTAGAACTTGAAATATACAAAGATGCATATCTTGAGGCTCGTATTACTGAGCATGCTGATGTACGACACGTTCCAGCAACAGAGTTAACAGACCGAATCAATGTGGGTATCGTAATTAAGCCAGCTTCATATTATGTGAAAAATGGCGGGACACCGGCATTGCGGTCACTAAATATTTGGCCAAATAGATTTGATTTGTCCGAGATGGTCTACATCTCAGATGAAGGGCAATCGAAGAACAAAAAATCCATCCTTAAAGAAAATGTGGCGTAGCCCCCAAAAAGTGATCCACACGAAATGTTAGTTTTTCTGGCTTATTCAAATCCATGGATAAGGAGAAAAGACATGGGAAAACTGA
>NZ_JHYO01000083.1 GCF_000688235.1 Terasakiella pusilla DSM 6293
ACATAGCAAAACAACCCCAGAACCGTTATGGTTCAGGAGGTTGTAAGCTATTGAAACCACTAAATAAAAGAGGTTTGGTAGGGCAGGAGGGACTTTCGAGGGGGTATCGTCGTTCACCCGGTAACGGTTTCCGTGAATTATCCCCTTAGCAATATTGATGTTGGAATCAGATCGGTAAATGTTGCGATCATGAATTTACCAATGAACACCAGCAATGGTCGGCGTCAAAGGTATCACGATGTTACTTCCTAATGTTGAAGGCACGTCGGCTGGTCGCCGAGTGCCGCCACATCGGGTTTGTCGGCGACGACAAGCGTCACCAACCAACACCCTCGTGTCAGTTCACTTCGTTCCGTTTTTTTGAGAGGAATTGTCGCTTCGCTATCATGTATACGTTGGTTGGTTAAAAGCCCCTCTAAATGAACCAACTACTTATATTATATTAGGAGGTCCACTTAGGGGGGCTTTTTGCCAAATAGAGGTATACCGCAGGCAATAGCCGCTGTGAGCAACGCGAACAACGGGATTGCTGAGGTATCGGTCTCTGCGGCTACGCAGATGACCGTTAATCATTAAACCAGTCCCTCTCTCAAAGAACTTGTGCGGCCACCTGCTGTAGCATCACCGGGTTGGTCTCAGCGTATGACGCCGTTTGGCTAATATTGCTATGTCCCATCAACACGGACACCGATTTAATATCAACACCTGACGAGATCAACTTCGTTGCAAAACCACGACGACCGGAATGACTGCTCACCTGCTCAGGCAATCCGGCTTTGCGGAATAATCGCTTCATCACCTGTTGCAACGAATTCCCCGTGAATGCCATTCCCTTTTGAGTTTTAAACAACGGAGCATTCACGTTAAACGCAATACCATCAATATCACGACGATGATCCAAATACGCTGCCAGCGACTTCCGCACCTTGGTATTGGACAAGAATACTTCCCGGTTCTGTTTCGTTTTTGAATTACACTTCTTAATCTGAAAGTGATCCCGCAAATTACCATCATCGGCCATGACGTCGGTAATTCTCAAAGATGCAATCTCACCGACCCTTAAGCCCAATCCGAATGACAGATGCATGATCGCGGCATTCCGTTCAGGATACATCTCGACGGCCACCACACGCATCAGTCGGGCAAATTCCTCACCAGTCAGAACCTTCGCTTTACCTTCACGCATGACGGGCCTCCATGTCATTTACAATTATGACGACGGCGATGATTTGTAATGAACGTGAAAATCTGATCATGACGGCACCCCGCTGAACACGTTGATATGGCT
>NZ_JHYO01000084.1 GCF_000688235.1 Terasakiella pusilla DSM 6293
TCAGTTTTCCCATGTCTTTTCTCCTTATCCATGGATTTGAATAAGCCAGAAAAACTAACATTTCGTGTGGATCACTTTTTGGGGGCTACGCCAAACGTCCATTCAAAAAATTTAATTCATTTTGATATTAAACCAGATAATGTCCTTATTTCGGATAGAAATGAAGCTTTACTTGCTGATTTTGGTTTATCAAAGCCAATGGACGCCAACGGCATCGCTCAACAACCTCGATTATATTTAAAGCAATTGCCGCCAGAAGTTTTTGGTAATCAAACATATGCATATGATAACCGTTTCGACATTTATCAGGTTGGTCTCACTATGTACAGGATGTGCGTTGGGGATGAATTTTTTGATGCACAATTTTCTCAATATATAAGTGGAAGCCAGTTTGATCGAAATAAATTTGGCAATGATGTCATTAATGGAAAGTTTCCAGACAGAAAAGCATACCCATTACACATCCCTAAAAAACTACAAAGCACAATAAATAAGTGCATAAGACCTACACCCAGTAAACGGTATGGCTCAGCCATTGAAATTGTAAATGCACTTGCTGACATAGATGGTTCTATATTACACTGGAAGTATCAATTGGAGAAAAATAAACAAATTTGGCTCCAAGACATTGATGGAAAAAAGAAAAGTATCGAAGTCTGCAATCAAAGAACTTCTAAAGCCTATAGTCAAAATGGTTCATCCACAGCAAGACGAATAACAAAGTTTTGCAAGAACGGAATAACTGATGATGAAATTATCAGTTTTTTAGAACAATGAATAAAGTGAAGAAAAGTGCAGGTTTTCAAACAAGAGCGGACCTAATCAACAGGTCCCGCTCTATAACGTCATTAGATAACTTACCTAAAGCATTTGATGGTATGTTTGACAATTTGCCCACACATGTTGAAAACCAAAGAACATATATTGATTTTTCTAAAGAAAAGCCAATTAGGAAAATCATATACACAAGCAAATAATCGTAAATTAAACGCCATTCTTCAAAGGTAAACGTGTCACGTCGATCAGCGTTACGGACCCGTATTTCTTCAAAGTCCACCGTCTCAA
>NZ_JHYO01000085.1 GCF_000688235.1 Terasakiella pusilla DSM 6293
CTTTGAACGCTTCATCTCAAATTCTCCTCTTTAGATTAAAAATCTAAACGAGAATTTTCTCACTTGAAACGGTCCAGTTTTTCGGAAGCAGATCAGTTTGAAATGAAGGTTGCATGAAAGAGTAAAGTATCCTCCACTTTAGTGCAGCGAGTCCAATTTAAATCCTTATCAAAGACCTGCACCCCTTCCAAGAAAACGATTTTATTGACGACCTCTTGGGAGACAAAAATCGCATCCGCACCGATAATGACCTTTTTGACATCATTTTCACGTGCGCCTTGAACAAGGACACGGTCACGGGACCATTTATCCGCGATGGGAAATAATTCTTCAAAATATTGTTCGGTGATGGTTTGCCGCACCAAAAAAGAGGCAATCTCACCGGAAGTTTCATTAAAATTACGAATGGAAAATTTTTCATACGCGCTGCTTAACCAAATCAGCGTCGCAATCATTACAGCCGTACTAAAGACGCCAATCAGCGCCATGATCTTACGGATCGTCCAGTACATCTCTCGACCTCAAGAAAATTGTAGGATTATTCCCTCCCACTTCTCGATATGGAAATTACAGGTTGCAGGGGCAAGCATTTTCTTGCCCCTGCAACCCTAATCGACTTAATGCCCGATGATCTGGCTCAGGAACTCTTGGGTTCTGTGTTCTTGCGGGTTGTTGAAGAATTCGTGAGGTTCGTTTTCTTCGACGATTTGACCGTCAGCCATAAAGATCACGCGGTCCGCCACGGTTTTGGCAAAGCCCATCTCGTGGGTCACGCACAGCATGGTCATGCCTTCTTCCGCCAGTTGCACCATCGTGTCCAGCACTTCCTTGATCATTTCCGGATCAAGGGCTGAGGTCGGTTCGTCAAACAGCATGATCTTCGGTTCCATACACAAGGACCGCGCGATGGCCACACGTTGTTGCTGACCACCGGACAGTTGACCCGGATATTTGTTGGCCTGTTCCGGGATCTTGACCCGTTCCAGATAATGCATGGCGCGTTCTTCTGCGACTTTGCGCGGTTCTTTGCGCACCCACATCGG